>PDQZ01000008.1 GCA_002747955.1 Candidatus Campbelliibacteriota bacterium
ACTTGAAAAACAAATTCCTTCTGTTGTAAAAACAGACAAAAAAGGTTACAAATCTGTAAACTACAACGAACTTGTTCCTTATTTGACAAAAGCTATTCAGGAACAGCAAACAGAAATCAAAGAACTTAAAAAACAAAACAAAGAAATTTTAGAAAGACTAAAAAAATTAGAAAAATAATTTTAAAAAAAAATAAAATTTAAGAAAAGCAGAATTTGGCCCACACAAAAACACAGCCAAATTCTGTTTTTGTTTTATTCATTCAAAAATCTACTTTAAAATTTCGGGCCTTTTACCACATGTTATCCAAAAAATTTATTGACATATTTTTGAAATGTTTTAAAATATTGTAAGTTCATTTAATATTTACATAGGAGTGTAAGATGAAAATTTTAGGATTTATTTTTGGCTTTTTTTTCTTCGGAACTGTTTTTGGGCAAACTATTTTGCCTGAAGCAGTTCAAAGCCAAATGAGGATAGATAAAAACCATGGTTTTTATCTAGCAGACGGGAGAGATCATAAAAAGGTTGCCATGATCCACGGAAACTTTGTATTTCCTGGTTATGACTTGGCCACCAGAGTATTAGAGTTTGAATTTAAGTCAGACTACAATACTTTGTATAATAATCACGTTGGGGTCCTTATCCCATCTGGTTATAAAAATCAAGGAAGAATGATTTTTAGAGGGTTGATCATTGGGAATGTTTCTCAGCACCCAGACGGAACAGGTTGCCAGCAGTATCCAGCCATTCAGTTTGAAACATTTAACAGGGTTGATTTACATCATAACCCTGATAAGTGTGGGGAATTTGTTTTGGCGGACACATGGCATCACCTAAAAGTTTATATGTCCGCAACATGGATTGTGTATAAGCTTTATGATGAGGCTGGAAATATGATCGTTTCGGATGGGATCAATGCCACTGCAAAGTGGTATGATCATGAGCAGCAACAGCCATTTTTTGACTACCCGTTGTCAAATGAGGCTATTACGATTGCTCTTGTGAACACAATCAGCCCTGATGTCTATGGGGATGACTACATGGAGTTGAGAAATATCTATTATGGATATTTTTATAACTAAATTTAAATATTTTTTAGCCGTTTTGACTTTTAGTCAAAACGGCTTTTTATTTTTCTTATTTCAAAAAATGATTTTTTGCTCATTATATGTTAAAATTACTATGATGTCTAAGATTCAACTAGATAATTTATTAAGACCAAAAAAGTGGGAAGATTATATCGGACAAGAAGTGATTAAAAAAAATCTCGATATTTTACTTACGGCTGCTAAAAATCGTGGGCATGCACCAGAGCACATTTTGTTTTACGGACCCCCTGGGCTTGGAAAAACAACACTGTCTTATTTGATTGCAAGTCAAATTGGTGCCGGGATAAAAATCACATCAGGACCTGCTGTTGAAAAAGTAGGAGATTTAGCTTCAATTTTATCAAATTTATCAGAAGGAGATATTTTGTTTATCGACGAAATTCACAGATTAAATAAAAATATCGAAGAGGTTTTGTATCCAGCAATGGAAAACGGAACACTTGATATTATTGTAGGAAAAGGACCATCTGCACGAACAGTACAGTTGGAACTACCTTCTTTTACTTTGATTGCAGCTACAACAAAAATTTCTGATATGTCAGCTCCTTTAAGGTCAAGGTTTTCTGGTGGAGTGTTTAGACTTGAATATTATTCAGATGAAGAACTTTCTTTGATTGTCAAAAATTCTGCAAAAACTTTGGGGGTGGAAATAAACGACGACGCAGCCCTTGAAATTTCTAAAAGATCAAGATTTACTCCAAGAACAGCAAACTATCTTTTAAAAAGATCAAGAGATTTAGCAGAAATTCAAAACAAAACACTTTCAAAAGAAATTGTAGATGAAACTTTGGATATGATTGGTATAGATAAAGCCGGATTAACAGATTTAGATCGAAAAATTTTGTTAACAATTATTGAAAAATATAACGGAGGTCCTGTGGGACTTTCAACAATTGCCGCTTCAATTGGTGAAGAACCATCAACCGTTGAAGAGGTAAATGAACCGTATTTTTTACAGCTAGGTTTTATTTCCAAAACCCCAAAGGGAAGAGAGGCAACCGAGAAAGCTTATTCACATTTAAACTTGAAGAAAGATATTTAAGTTTATTTTAACTTTAAAGCTTATGTTATTATTTGAAGGACCAGATGACAAATTCAGAGCTTCAGCAGGGGCCTTTATCACAAACAAGGAAAGAACTGCTGTTTTAGCTTTTGAAAGAATCTCGCGAAAAGGTTCAAGACAACTTCCACAAGGTGGAATAAAAATTTACGAAAAACCCGTTGATGCAATTTACAGAGAGCTTAAAGAAGAAACTGGTTTGGAGTCAAAAGATTTGCTTTTAATCGGGGAATATCCAGAATGGATTACTTACGAACTTCCAGAAAGATTAAGATCAAAAAAACACGGGCGCGGACAAACTCAGAAATTTTTCTTTTTTGAGTTTAAGGGAGATATTTTAAATATTGATTTGCAGTCAGTGGATGATGAAGAGTTTTCAGATTACTTTTGGGTAGAGCCAATTGATATTGTGAATAAGACTGTTGATTTTAGGAAACCGATTTATAAAAAACTTATCTCTCATTTCGAACAAGAATTACAAAAATCTAAAAAAATGAGCGACTAACTTTGTCAGCTACACAAAAAATCCCCTCACCGTATATTAAATAAGGCTCGGGGATTTTTTGCTTGCTTCCTCGTTATTCATCTCATTTTTTGAGATTTTACAAAAAAGTCATAAATTGACGAAAATCTTCGTTGTCTTAATTATATGTCACATTAGGCTGATTTTTTCACATTTTAAAACTTGCAACTTTTCTAAAAAATGATAAAATACTTGTTACTTAGAATATTTAAATTTCTAAATATTTTGGGCGCTTAGCTTTCGTTGGCTAGAGCATCTCCCGATTTAAATACTGCCACCGAGGCCTCCTCGGTGTAAAATAACAAGAGGCAATAAGAATAAAATGATTTGGGCGCTTAGCTCAGTTGGCTAGAGCATCTCCCATTTTAAATACTGCCACCGAGGCCTCCTCGGTGTAAAATAACAAGAGGCAATAAGAATAAAATGATTTGGGCGCTTAGCTCAGTTGGCTAGAGCATCTCGTTTACACCGAGGAGGCCAGGGGTTCGAGTCCCTTAGCGCCCACAAAAATCAAAAACCAGAACATACGTTCTGGTTTTTGTAATTTTTGTCGGGCACTAAGGGGCTCGAAAAAAGCGCAGTCCTGTTTTTTCTCTGCGTGGTTGTGTCCGAGAAAAAACGACAAGCGGCGGGGTCGCGAGTTCTTAGCGAAAACGAGTGTGTTTTTGAACGAAGTGAAAAAATACACGAAGTTTGAGCTTAGAACTGGTGACCCAGTCCAGTTTTTTAAAACTAAAAAAGAAAAATATTTTTTTATTTTTCATTAAGTTCTGATACGGATACTCCATCTGCATTTTTTGTATTCTTAAGCTTAAGTTTTTTGTAATTATTAATTTTTGATATGTCGATGAATTCATCTAAAGCATAAATAAATGAAATAAAAAAATGTTCTAACTGATGAGGAGTCATTTTTTGAATTTCTTCTCGCCCTGTTGTTATATCTATGTTTTTGTGGGCTGCTATGTTGTTTCTTAATTTTTTTAGTAATTTAAAATTATCTGTAATCTCGCAAATTTCCTTTATCTTTTTTTCAAAAAGATCTCTTTTTTTGTCGTTCTTAATTAGTTCTTTTATTGTGTTTTTTGATTTTATACTTATTGTGTCGTTGCTGTTGTCAAAAAAAGAGTATAGTTCTATTACCACAAATACAGTAAAAACTTCTTCAAAAAGACTATTCTTCTTTCCATTTTTAATAAGATAGTCAAGTGTGGCTACCAATCTGTTTATTCTAAAAACTATATTTTTTTCAATATCTTTTTTTGTGTAGTTTGACATGGATTTTATTTATATTTTTATTCAAAATCTTTTGGATTAAAGTCGGACTCTTTTTTTCCTTCTTTAACAATTTTTTCAATCACAAACTGATTGTTTTCCAGTTTGGCTTTTGTTACAATAACTCTTTTTTTCTTTTTATCAAAAAAGAAAGGTTTTGAAAAGGCACAGTACTTTAAATAATTTTTATAATCAGTTAAAGGAAAAGAAAGTTCCATATCTTTTTTTTGATATTTTTGACAATAAGTAACTTCTTTTTCATTTTGTTTTTGAGGTTTGATTTTTTGGTCAACAATATTTTCCAAATTTTCAAAAAATCTTTCAGCTCCAATTTCTGCAAAATGTTTTTCAAGTTTGTCATTTTTAATCCACTCATCTACAAGAACATTTTCTTGAATTAAAATATCTCCCGCATCCATTTTTTCAGAAAGTTGCATAATGCTTAATCCAGTAAATTTTTGGTCATCTAAAATAGCAGAAATAATAGGTGATGGTCCTCTGTATTTTGGTAAAAGTGATGGGTGCAGATTTAAAACCCCAAGAGGTGGAATTTCTAAAAAATCTTTTGGCAAAATTTTCCCGTATGCCAAAACAAAAAATAAATCATAGTTTTCTTTTTTTAGTTTCTCTTTCAAGTCTTGATTGATTTTTTCAGGTTTTAAAACATCAATTTTGTTTTTTTCTGCCCAAACAGCAACGGCACTTGGGGTTAAAACTTGTTTTCGCCCCACTTTTACATCAGGGTTTGTGATAATTAAATCAAAAACAAAACCAAGTTCTTTTAATCTTTCTAGAAAATAAACAGAAATATCAGGTGTTCCTAAAAAAACAGTTTTAATTTTTCTCATTTTTAAATTATAACAAATAAAATAAAAAAAGCCCATTTTCGCTCAACTTTAAATTTTAGAAGTGCGAAAATGGGCTTTTTTTATTCACTAAAACAAGAAAATATTTCAAATAAATGTTATAATGAAGCTTTATGGGTTATTTAGATGAAAACTTTGAAGAACAAAAAGAAAGTTTAACACCAAAAGATATTTCAAAAAAATATTCTGTTTTGATTTCTTTTTTAAATCAAGAAAAAATTTCAGTTGATTTGATTTCAAATTCAAAAGATAAATCTCGTTTTTTTATTAAAAATGATATTGCTTTTTTTTCTCCTTCACAAAAAAAAGTTTTGAAAATGGTTCAAGAAAGTGCAGGCTGGAAACAAAATATAAATTTCAATCATTTTTTAAATGAAGTTCAAAAATCAGAATTTAATTTGTATTTTAAAGATAATAAAAATTTAACTAAACTTGATTTTGGTAATCAAGAAAAAAAATTAAAACTTTCTTTATTTAAAGTTCAGAAAGAAAACTTTTTTCCTTTGAAAAAAGGGCATTTTGTTTTTGTTTTGAAAGAAAAAGTTTTGCCTAAATTTGTGGTATTTAAAAATGAAAATATTTTTTATATTCAAGATGATATTTTGTATCGTCAAAAAGTTTCTGAAAGTCTAGTTGGAATTTTAAAAAGAATTTTTAAAAAGCAATATTTTGAATTAAAAAATATATATTCTGAAAAATATGTAACCAAGCTTACTTCATCTGAAATTTTAAATCTAAACCAAATTATTCAAGATGCTTTTGCAGACTTTGATTTTGAAACTGCTTTGGAACCAAAATTTAATTATCAAAAAAACAATCAAGCAAAAAAAGTTTTTGAAATTTATTTTGACAATGAACAAAAAGAGTTGAAAATCAAACCAGTTGTTGATTATGGTTTTTTGAAAGTTGATATTTCAAAAAATATCAAAAGAGTATATAAAGATAATCAATATTTTTTTGTTTATAAAAATGAAGATTTAGAAAGTCTATATTTAAAAGAAGAAAACTATAAAATCAAATACACAGAAGTTGACGAACAGTTTGAAACAAATTTTTATAAATATATTTATTCTTTTTTAAAAGAAAGTGGATTTAACAAAACTTTAAAATTAGAAAAAAGAGGACAAAAGGGTATTGAAAATTTTATCAGAAATAACTGGGATTTTTACAAAAACTTTGATGGAGAACTTGTGTTTAAAAAAGATAAAATTAACACTCAAAGTTCTTTGTTTAAAAGTAATTTAGATATTTCAATGTCTGATAAGAACAACTGGCTTGAAGTTGAAACAGAAATCTTTATTGGAAAAGAAAAATATAATATTGATTTTTTAGAAAAGTTTTTAGAAAGTAAAGATGACTTTTTTTACAAAGAAAATGGAGAAAGGGTGGAAGTTAAAAATAAAGAAGAACTTCAAAAATTTATATATATTTTAAAAACTTTTAGAATTAAAAATACAGGAAAAACTCAAATTTCAAAAAACAATGCTTTTGTGTTGAATGAATTTTTCAAACAAGATCAGACTTACAGTGTTTCAAAAAATAAAATTTTCAAAAATTTTATAAATGATTTGAAAAATAAAAAGAATTTTGAAAATATTAAAATTGATAAAAGATACGAAGATATTTTAAGAGAATATCAAAAAAAGGGGGTTGAGTGGATTTTGTTTTTAAAACACTATGGTTTTTCTGGAATTTTAGCAGATGATATGGGGCTTGGTAAAACTTTGCAAGTTTTGGCGGTTTTGGATATGTATAAAGTAAAAAACAAACCTTCTTTGGTGGTTTGTCCAAAAACTTTAATTCAAAACTGGAAAGATGAAATCCAAAAATATGCTCCAAACTTAAAATATATAGATGTAACGGGTGACCAACAAGAAAGAAAAAAACAAATTAAAAGTTTAAAAAAATATGATGTGGTTTTAACTTCGTATTCACTTTTACAAAAAGATATTGAGCTTTATAATCAAGAAGATTTTGATTTTAATTATTTGATTTTAGATGAAGCACAGTATATTAAAAACTTTAGAACTAAAAATGCAAAAGTGGTTAAAAATATTGATGCCGATTACAAGCTAGCGCTGTCAGGAACTCCTGTTGAAAATAATTTAACAGAACTTTGGTCTTTGTTTGATTTTTTAATGCCGGGGTTTTTAGGAAGTATAAAAGATTTTGAAAATGCTTTTGTAAATTCAAAAGAAAGTGAAAAGCTTAATTTTTTACGAAAGAAAATTTCACCTTTTATTTTAAGGCGAGAAAAAACACAGGTTTTGAAACAGTTGCCTTCAAAAACGGTTCAAAATATGTATGTTCAAAATACAGATGATCAAAATGTTTTGTATCAAGAGATTTTAAAGTCAACTAAAAAAGAGATTTTTGAAAAAATTAACAAGGATGGTTTTGGGAAATCGTATTTACATATTCTGTCGGCTTTAACAAAGTTAAGACAGGTTTGTAACCATCCAAATTTAGTTTTGAAAGAAAAAGATTTTAGAAAGTTTTCTTCTGCTAAACTTGATTTGTTTTTGAACTTAACTCAAGAGATTGTTTCTGAGAAAAGAAAGGTTTTGGTTTTTTCACAGTTCACATCAATGCTTGATATACTTTCTGAAAGTTTAGATCAGAAAAAAATTAAATATGAAGTTTTGACTGGAAAAACAAAAAACAGAAAAGAAGTAATTGAGAATTTTTCAAAAAGCAAAAATACAAATGTATTTTTAATTAGTTTGAAAGTGGGAGGTTTGGGGTTAAATTTAACCCAGGCTGATACGGTGATTATTTTTGATCCATGGTGGAATATTGCGGTTGAAAAGCAAGCTGAAGATCGAGTGTATAGAATAGGGCAGAAAAACAAAGTTAATGTTTATAAGCTGATTTCCAAAAATACAGTTGAAGAAAAGATTTTGAAATTGCAAAAGAAAAAATCTTTTTTGTTTGATTCGGTGATGAAAGAAAGTGGAGACTTTTCAAAGAAGTTAAATATTGATGATATTAAAGATATTTTTGAATAAGGTTTTTGGAAAAATAAGATGAATAACGCGGAGACAAATAAAAAATACCCAAGGTGTATTATTACAGTGAGGGTATTTTTTATACGGTCGACAAAGTTAGTCGCTTATTTTTTAAGTTTTTTCTTCTTTGCTTTTTCTTCAAGCATAGCCTTTTTAATAGCTAGTCTTTTAGCTGTCTTGTGATTTCTCACAGTTCTTTTTTTGTCTATTCCTGTTGCTCTTTTTGCCATAATGTCTTATATTATAACATTAAAAAATAAAATTGGAAGTTTAAAAAAGTCCAAAATTCGCTTCGCAAATTTTGGACTTTTCTAAAATAACAAATATTACCTTGAATTTTATAAATTTTATTTTTTCAAATATGATATAATGTTTTTATGAATAATAATTTAGAACAAAAGTTTAAAGAGGCTTTTGAAAGTTTAAATCAAAACCAAAAAAAGGCAGTGGAACAAACAGAAGGTCCAGTGGTGGTAAATGCAGGTCCAGGAACTGGAAAAACTCAAATTTTGGCATTAAGAATTGCAAATATTATCAAAAAAAATACAGCTGAAACCGCATCTTCGATTTTGGCTTTGACTTTTACAAATTCAGGTGTTGTTTCGATGAGAAAAAGGTTGATTGAATTTTTAGGCACAAAACTTGCATATTCTGTAAATATTTTTACTTTTCACTCTTTTTGTGAAGAGCAAATTAAAAACTTTCCAGAATATTTTCCAAAATATCAAAACTCGACTGTTGTTGACAATATTTTACAATATCAAATTGTTGAAGATATTTTAAAACAAAAAGACTGGCAGTATTTTAAAACTTTTGGTTCTACAAAACACTATGTTGCAGATATTGTTTTTGCTATTTCAAAAATCAAAAGCGAAGGTTTAAGCAAAGAAAAACTTTTAGAAAAAAACGAAAACTTCAAAAAACAAATCGAACTTGACGAAAATTCTTATTATAAAAGAGATGGAAAGTACGGAAAAAAAGGGGATTTGAAAAAAGACATTTTGAAACCTTATGAAAAAAACTTAGAACTTGCAGAAATTTACGAGCTTTACGAAAAAAGTCTTGAAGAAAAAAACTTATACGATTTTTCAGATATGATCTTGTCTGTTGTAAAAGAAGCTGAGAAAAAATCGGACTTTCTTTTTGATTTGCAAGAAAAGTTTTTATATATTTTAGTTGATGAACATCAAGATACAAACGAAGCTCAAAATAAAATTGTCGAACTCATCGCATCAGCCGAAGTTTTGGAAAACAAACCAAATGTTTTTACAGTAGGGGATCCGAAACAAGCCATTTATCGTTTCGCTGGTGCTTCAAAAGAGTCTTTTGAAAATTTTAAAAATATTTACACTGACGTTTTGGAAATTACTTTGGATAAAAACTACAGATCAAGTCAAAATATTTTAGACGCATCTTACAGTACAATTTCTGAAAACAAACTTATTTCAAGTAACAAAGCTTTGGAAAACGAAAAATCAAAAATAAAAGTGAAAGAATTTTTGACATATCAAGGTGAACTTTATGCTTTAACTCAAAGTATTAAAAAACAAAAAGAAAGCGGAGTTGAGTATAAAGATATTGCGGTTTTTTACCGTGACAACAAGCATTTGAAAGAAATTAAAAACACTTTAAATAAAAACGATATTCCAGTTTCTGTTTTTTCAAAAGAAAATATTTTGGAAGATATTGGAATTTTGAAATTGTTTAAAATTTTAAAAGCAGTTGATAATTTTTACCAAAATAAATTTGTTTCAGAAGCCATGTTTGTTGATTTTTTGAATATAAATTATTTAGATATTTTAAAAATAAACAAAACAGTTACAAAAGGAAGAAACGACAAATCAATTTACTCTTTGATCACAGACCAAAAAAGACTTGAAAAGAAAAATCTGGAAAACCAACAAGAAGTTTTGGACTTTGGAAACTTTTTGAAAGAACAAAAAGAGTTTGAAAAAAATCATTCTTTTTTAGAGTTTTTTGAAAACTTTATTAAAAAATCTGGATTTTTAGAATATATTTTAAAGTCAGAAAACAGCGCAAACGATTTGCAAAAGCTTGATAGGTTTTATAATTTGGTCAAAGATTTTTATGCCAATGACAAAAACTTAAACTTAGAAAAGTTTTTAGAAAAAATCGAAGTTTTAAAATATTATAATTTAAAAGTTGAGATTAAAGAAAACTCAACAACAGACGGTGTAAACTTGATGACAGCTCATGCTTCAAAGGGTCTTGAATTTGATTATGTTTATATTACAAATTTTGCAAACAAAGTTTGGGGGAATAAAAAAAACCCAGGTAGAATAAAACTTCCTATCAAGATTGCAGAAGGGGATAATGACGATGAAAGAAGACTGTTTTTTGTGGCTCAAACTCGGGCTAAAAAAGGTCTTTGTATTTCGTATTCAATATATGACAACAAAGGAAAAGAAAGATTACCATCTTTGTTTTTGGAAAATCTGGAAGATGAGTTGATTGATTTTGAAAAAACACAAAATGATAAAAAAGAGCAGGTGCTTTCAAGCTTTGAACCGTTGAAGCAAAATAAAAAATCTATTTTGGATAAAGATTTTATTCAAGAAGAATTTTTGGAAAGAAAACTTTCAGTTTCAGCTTTAAATAATTATTTTCAATCTCCTATTTTGTATTTTTTTAGAAACTTGATTCGAATTCCTTCTGTTCAAAACAAAACTTTGATTTACGGAGATGTAATTCACAAAAGTTTGGAAACATTTTTTACTCAGTCAAAAGAAGAAGGGAAAATTTTGTCACAAAAAAAGCTTTTAGAAATTTTTGTTGATGTTTTGGAAAAGTCAGATATTGATTCAGTTGATTTTGAAGAAACTGAAAAAAGGGGAAAGGAATGTTTGAAAAATTATTACAATTTTTATAAAAATGATTTTAGTTTAGATATTGAAACGGAGAAATTTATCAACAAGGTGGTGTTCAATATTGACGATGAAAAACATTTGGAGTTGATTGGTTTTGTTGACAAAATTATTAAAAATTCTGATGGAAGTGTGACAGTTGTTGATTATAAAACCGGAAAACCTTGGAGTAAGAAGAAAAAAGAAGAAAAAGAAGATTTGAAAAGACAGTTAACTTTTTACAAACTTTTACTTGCAGAGTATGAGTTTGGAAAATATAAGTTTAAGGAAGCTGTTTTGGACTTTGTTGAGCCAAACGACAACGGCGAGTTTGAAAGAATAGTTTTTAACACAGACGAGCTTGATGTTGAAGTCTTGAAAAATGAAATTAAAGAGTTTGCAGAAGATATTTTGTCAGGAGAATTTTTGCAAAAAGCACTTGTGCAAAACAAACTTTCAGACAGGCACAAAGAGTATGAAGAGTTTTTGGATACAATGGGATTTGAGTTTGGGCAGAAAGAGTTGTTTTAGAAAAATCCAGCGCCGACGAAGTCGGCGCTGGTTTTTGCTTTACTTAATTCTATACTTTCCCAAATATTCCTTGACCACATTTTGAATTTCCAGAGTCGATAAAACAATATTTAATTTTGTAATATCAAAACCAGATTCTTTTTGCAATTCGGACTTTTCTTTTGGTTCTTTTAACAAATCCAAAATTATTTTTTCATCTTCTGAAAAATTTTCAAAATCAATCTTTAATTGCTCAACTTTTTCATTGTCGACTTTTTCTCCCAAAAGTTCTAAAATATCGTTACCACAAAAAACAGGGTTTGCACCTTGTTTCAAAAGCTTGTTTGAACCTTTTGAGTATTCAGAAAAAATGGAGTTTGGAATTGCGCCTAAGTTTTTGTTGTAATCCAAAGCAAGTCGGGCTGTAATCATTGTGCCAGATTTTTCACCGGCTTCCACTACCAAAACTGCATCAGATAGTGCTGTCATAATTCTGTTTCTTTTGGGAAAAGTCCAGTTTGTGGCTTTAAAATTGTCTTCAAATTCTGAAATCAAAGAACCGCCACTTTCTAAAATTTCTCTTGCTAGTTTTAAATTTGTTTTGGGGTATAAAACTTCTTCTGAAAGTCCACTTCCTGGAACAGCAATAGTTTTTAGACCGTATTTTAAAGCAAGTTTGTGAGCGTGCGCATCAATGCCCAAAGCAAGTCCTGAAATAATTACAATTTTTTTGTTGTGTGAAATTTCAGAAATAATTTTTTCTAAAGCATCTTTGGCATAAGCGGAGCAGGCGCGTGATCCAACCACAGTTAAAAATTTGTATTTATTTTTTTCAAAAATTGGTCCTTTTACGAAAAGTTCTTTTGGAAAATCAGGAATATGGTTCAGTTTATATAAAAAAGAATTTTTAAAATCATCTTTTAAAATTTTTTGACTTTCAGGGAAGTTAAACATAATTTAATAATATATTTTTTTCAAAGAATTTGCAAATATTCGTGAGGCAAGGCCTCACGGAAGACCTCACGGAAATTGGAAGCGGGCCCGAAAATTTGGGTGCGTGGTTGTGCTGCCAAATTTTCGGGTTTTTTTAGAAAATATGATAAAATATGTCTATGACAAATAATTACAATCATAAAGAAACTGAAGATAAAATCAAAAAAAATTGGCAAGAAAATCAAGTTTCTCAAAAACTAAAAGAAAAGAACAAAAATGGAGAAAAATTTTATCTTTTAGATATGTTTACATACCCTTCGGCAACAGGTGTTCACATGGGTCACGCTTTTGTTGGGTCTGTAACAGATGCACTTTACAGATATAAATCAATGAGAGGGTTTAATACTCTGCACCCTGGTGGGTTTGATTCTTTCGGTTTGCCTGCTGAAAACTTTGCTGTTCAAACAGGTATTCACCCTAAAACTTCGACTGAAGAAATAATGGAAAATTTTAAAAAGCAGTTTTCAAATGTTGGGATTGATTATGAATTTCACGATGGTGTTATAACTTCAAGTCCAGAATATTACAGATGGACCCAATATCTTTTTGGAAAGTTTTTTGAAAACGGACTTGTTTATAAAAAAAATACAAAAGCAAACTGGTGTGATTCTTGTAAAACAGTTATTGCAAACGAGCAAGTAGAAGGTGGAGTGTGTGAAAGATGTAAAACACAAATTGTTCAAAAAGATATTCCATCTTGGATGTTTAAAATTACAGATTTTGCAGATGAGCTTATAAACGATTTAGACAAAGTTGACTGGCCAGAATCAACAAAGAAAAATCAAATAAACTGGATTGGAAAATCCGAAGGAGCAGAAATTGATTTTGATGTAGTTGAAAGTGAATATGTAGACATAAACAGAGACGGGGGAAAAGACACATACCAGAACGGTGTTGAGGAAATTGAAAGACACAATGTGGTTGTAATTATTGAACACCCAGAAAAAGAAGAATTTTTATGTGTTAAATGGAAAAAAGTTGACTGGCAGGGATTTGTTACAGGTGGAATTGAAAACGGTGAAAGTGTGAAAGAAACTGCTTTAAAAGAAGTTGTTGAAGAAACAGGTTATCAAAATCCAGAAATTGTAAAAGTTTATAACCAGTCTTCACACGGAAAGTTTTATCATGTTGGAAAAAAGGTAAATCGGTTTGCGCATTATAGAGTTGTGCATGTGAAACTTAAAGACTTAGAGCAAAAGGAAAGATCTCAAGAAGAGCAAGATATTGCAGATATTTTTTGGGTTCCAAAAAATGAGGTAAATGATTTTCTAAAAAGGGAAGATATGAAATATCCGTGGAGAGTGGTAAATGGGGAAAATGATTTTGGTCAAAAACTAAAAGTTTTTACAACAAGAGCCGATACCATTTTTGGTGCAACTTATATGGTTGTGGCTCCTGAGCACAAACCTGTAAAAGAATTTTTAGAAAACGGAAAAATTCGAAATAAAAATGAGGTTCAAGATTATGTCAAAGAAACAGAAAAAAAATCAGAACTTCAAAGACTTGAAGCTAAAGAAAAAACAGGGGTAAAACTTGAAGGTATTGAAGCTATAAACCCTGCAACAAAAAAACAAATTCCAATTTTTATTTCAGACTATGTTTTGTCATCTTATGGAACAGGAGCAATTATGGCTGTGCCTGCACACGACGAACGAGATAACGAGTTTGCTCAAAAGTTTGGACTTGAAATTAAAGAAGTTGTAACTTCTGAAAACAAAAAAGAAGATAAAGTTTTCACAGACAAAGGAGTTTTGGTAAATTCAGAACGGTTTGATGGAAAAACTTCAGATGAAGCTATAGATGAAATTGTTCAATTTGTTGGTGGAAAAAAAGTTTCAAATTATAGATTGAGAGATTGGTCTATTTCTCGACAGAGATATTGGGGTTGTCCAATTCCGATTGTTTATGACAAAAACGGTCAGGCAAAATTTGTGGGTGAAGAAAATTTGCCATGGACTCTTCCTGAAGATGTAGATTTTGTTCCAGACGGAACAGCACCACTTGCAAAATCAAAAGAATTGAAAGAACGAACCCAAAAACTTTTTGGAGATGGTTTTACACCAGAAGTTGATACAATGGATACTTTTGTTGATTCGTCTTGGTATTTCTTGCGATATCCTGATTCTGAAAATCAAGATGAATTTTGTTCAAAAGAAATATTGGAAAAGTTTTTGCCAGTTGATTTGTATATTGGGGGAGCAGAACACACTTACATGCACTTGCTTTACGCTCGATTCTTCACAAAAGCAATGAAAAAACTTGGACTTTTGAATTTTGATGAACCGTTTTTAAAACTTCGTCATCAGGGAATGGTTTGCGACGAACATGGAAAGAAAATGTCAAAATCAAAAGGAAATGTAGTAAATCCAGATGATGCAGTTGAAAGGTTTGGAGCAGATGCTACAAGAACTTATTTGTTGTTTTCATCACCGCTACAAGATGATGTGATCTGGAATGAAGATGGAGTGGTGGGAGCATATAGATTTTTGGAAAAAGTTTTCAGACAGAAAAATAAAGTTGTAGATGAAGAGGTTTTGGAGGTTAAAAAAGAGCTTGCCAAGACTGAAAAGAAATTCACACAACATATAGAAGATTTGAAGTTTAACACCGCTATTTCATTTTTGATGACATTTATAAACTTTTTGGACAAGCAGGAAAAAATTAATAAAAATGATTTTGAAGATTTTCTAAAAATGCTTTCTATTTTTGCGCCTTTTGTTTCAGACCAGCTTGCAGAGAAAAACTTGATTTTGGAAAATTGGCCAAAGTTTGATTCTGAACTTGTAAAAGAAGACAGTATTACAGTTGTGGTTCAGATAAACGGTAAAAAAAGAGCAGAGCTTGAAGTTTCACCTGAAATAAATCAGGATGAAATTGAAAAACTTGTTTTGGAAAATCAAGATGTTTTAAAATGGACTGAAGGCAAAGAGATTAAAAAAATTATTTATGTTAAAGGAAAGTTAGTTTCGGTTGTGGTTTAGAAACAAGAAAAAAAGAAAATCAGCGGAGCTGATTTTCTTTTTTCTTTTTTCTTTTTTTTGGGGGTTTGAATTTTGCCCGCAGCCGAAGGCTGCGGGCAAAATTTCAAGTATTTATTTATTTTTATTTTTTGTTAAAATATATGTATGAAAAAATATTACTTAATTTTAATTTCTTTTTTGCTGCCGTACCTTGTTTATGCACAAGGGGGTGGTGTTGGGATCAAATCACCCTTTACACAAGAAGTTGGTAGCCTGGTTGATTTATTAAAAATAATTATAAAAGGAGTGACTTATGTTTCAATTCCAATTTTGGTTTTGGCATTTATCTATTCAGGTTTCATGTTTATTAAAGCCCAGGGGGATACAAATGAATTGGGTCGAGCAAAAAAGATTTTAATTACAACTGTTGTGGCGGCAATGTTAATTTTAGGATCAAATGTAATTCTAACTATGATTTCAGATACAGCTGATGCAATTTTGACAACTTCTTAATTTTTAAATAACACAAAGTATGAATAATAATAATTTTTCAATCAAAACACAAGACTTCGAAGGACCTTTCGATATTTTGTTGGACTTGATTTTAAAGAAAAAACTTTCTGTAAACGATCTTTCTTTGGCTCAAATTACAGATGAGTATATTTTGTATGTGAAAAACAATGAGTTTGTCCTAAAGGACGCAGCTTCGTTTGTTTTGGTTGCGTCAACTTTAATGTTTTTAAAGTCAAAATCACTTTTGCCACATTTAGTTTTTGAAAGTGAAGAAAAAGAAAATGTAGATGAGCTTAAAAAAAGACTTTTATTTTTATCAGAAATCAAAAAAGTTTCAGAAAAAATCAAAAGTAAATTTCAAAAAAATATTTTGTACAAAAGGAAATTTAAAAGAAAAGTTGAAATTTCTTTCAGGCCAGATGACAATATTACTTTAAAAAACATGTTGCTTTCTTTGGATAACTTGGTTGCAAATTCTCCTTTGAAAACAGAAATTCCAAAGGTGGAAGTTCAAAAAGTAAAGTCCTTAAAAGAAGTAATGAACGAAGTTCAAGAAAGAATCAATAGATTTTTAAAAATCAACTTCAAAGAAATAGTTCAGGGCGGAAATAAAAAAGAAGTCTCAGTTTCATTTTTAGCAATTTTAGAGCTTTTTAGAAATGGGGAAGTAAATCTTTTTCAGAATGAGGCATTTGGCAACATCGAGATTGAAAAAACAAAATAAAAATTTGAAAAATTGGCGGATTGCTTCGTTGTCTTCATAAAAAAAATTTCTCAACGTAATAAAACATACGTATCCAATTTTTTTACTCGACGCCTCGCACTCCACTTAATTTATTAAGTTTTTACTACAAAAGTTTTATGAGAAAATAATTTTTAAAAACCCCGATTTTGACAAACACAACCACACAATTAAAATCGGGTTTTTTAAAAATTTAAGCACTTGACAAATATTACATTTACATTAAAATAGTGAATGGAGAAATTTTTTGTATACAAAAAATTGCTGGAAAGCTTCGCTTTCCAGCAAAGTATATTAAAAGATTTCATTTTTTAGTTCTTTATTAGGAGAATTTAAATGAGAAGTTTAAAAAATTTTTTAACTTTATCTTTTTTGGCGGTCACCGCTTTTGGTTTAACCGGATGTGGAAAGGTGGTCGAAATACCACCAGCTCATGTTGGTAAATTATCAACACCAAACGGATTACAAGAGGGAGTTATTCCTCCTAGTAAAATTAGGTTGAGTAATCTTTGCATAACTTGCGACAGCATTATTTTAGCTGAAGCATCCGACTATCCTATTTCCGATAGTTTAAAAATATATATGCCAAAAGATGAACTAAACCTAGATGTCGATGTAAGGGGAACCGTTACAATTTCAGCAGAAAAAAGTAACATTGACCAGGTTTTTGATCGCGTTACAGCTCAGCCAACTCAATCAGAAAGAGTAAATATAATACCGCTTTCTAGTGTGTATAAAATTTACGCAGAGCCTGTAATTAGAGAAGTTGTTCGCTCTTCTTTGACCAGGTATACAATTTCCCAGGTTATGGGGGATCGTGCTAAGGTTTCTGATGAGTTGATGAAAGAAATCAGAAGAAAACTTTCATCAACACCCATAACTGTGAAACAGCTGGGGCTTGCTGATGTGCAACCACCCGAGGTCATTATTAAAGCCCGTGAGGCTGCCAAAGAGCGTGAAATTGCAATTCAAAGAGCTGAAGCCGATAAGCAGGTTAAATTGAAGGAAGCTGAAGCTGCACTTGAAGTTGCTAAAAAGCAGCAGCAAGTGGACTTGAAAGAAGCCGAAACACAAGTTCTTGTCAATAAGAAGTTGGCGGAAGGCGTGAATCAAGCTTTTGTAACTCAGCGCTGGTTAAAAGTAATGGATCAGATGTCTCAAAATACAGAGGGTAAGGTGATCATTTTACCTTTTGAGGCCATCAAGAATCCAGCAATTTTAACTGGTGTTTCCAACAAGGCTTTGAAGGGGGTAAAATAAATGGATAATGTGTTAGCGCTGGGGGCGTTGTTTAATCTGTTTTTGTTTTTAATTTTTTTGATTATTGTGGCTTACGCAGTTTACATTTTTAAAAAAGTTAAAATTGCTACAGAAAACAATTATGACTTAGCTTCTGCTTTTTATAAACAAAAAGTACATATTGTAGTTTTTATTATTTTGACAGCAAGCTTTGTGTCTTACCTTTCCATTCAAACAGCTTTTCGTCCTAAAAATTCAATTTCTCAAACCAATGCTGTTTTACAGCAGAAGTTGAAGAGAATTGATAATTCTACTGTTGGAGAATTAAAACCAGCAGAGGGAGACAAGAGGGACAAACAGAATAAAGGGTATTCCCAAAGAAACACTCAAGAAAATAAAGAGGCCATAGAGGCTTTTAAAAACCTTGAGTAAACAACTTTTTCATTTGTCCAGCCCTTCTGTCAGGAGGGGCTGTTTTTTAATGTAGAAACAAAACGCAATTTTGACGAAGTCAAAATTGCGTTTTGCTAAAAATATTTTTCACAAACAAAACTTTAAAAATGAGATACCTAACGCGGAAGCAAGCAAAAAACCCCGAGCCTTATTTGATATAAGATGAGGGGATTTTGTAACAAACAGGTTTTAATTGTATTTAGTAAAATTTTAAAAATTGGATGAAGCGCGAGGCGTCGAGTAAAAAAATTTGGATACGTATGTTTTATTACGTTGAGAAATTTTTTTATGAAGACAACGAAGCGATTCGCCATTTTTAAATTTTTACTAGTTGTCAATCCAGTATTGAGGCTTCTCCGGACACCCACTCTCTCCATCAGACAAATCTTTTTCACACCAATTGTAAATTTTATCATTTAAGTAAACCACAACAGTATCTACTGTTTTGAACTGCAAAGCTGCTTTATCAATTTGTGCCCTTATTTCAGGTAAAGCACAGTGGTCTGGTCCATTCATATTTCCTGTTAAATAAACTCTTGCTGTCCTGTCTTTAACCGTTACAGTTTTATATTTTAAATCCTCATATCCTTTTAGTGTATTCCTATGGTCTTTTTCTAAATCAGTTTCAGAAAGTTCAAAAAGTTTTTTATAAGTAGCATCTAAAACACCTTTAGTTTTTGGAACTTTATAAGGAGCGAATTTTACTCCTACCCCACAACCAATTTTCCCTTTTCCATAAATTAAAGGAACATTGACAGTTGTATGGCTAAAGTCTTCATCTGTTGTACCATCTAGACATTTTGGTTTAGCGTATTCTTTACAAGCCTTCATGGTACAAGTAACCATTTCATTTTCTTGAACCATACAGCTGTTGCATCCATCAAAAAATGACTTACATTCTTTCGGAAGCATGTCTTTCCAGCTGTTTTGGTCATAAACTTGCTTTTCTTGTGCATCTTCTTCTTTATTTTCATTTCCACTTTCTTCATCTCTTTCTCCCTCCGTTACTTCTGTATTTGTTTCATCGTTCTGGCTAACTTCATTTCCACCTTCTTCATTTCCATTTTCTTTTTTATTTCCGCCTTCATCAGAAACATTTTCTTTTTCAATTTTTAAACACTCTTTTGTCACTTCGTCCCATCTATAATTTTCAAATTCACCACAAGCCCTTCTGTTTTCCTCCTCAAGCTCTTCTTGGTACTGTGTAACATCCTCTTCTGATATATCCTCTTGGTTTATGTTTTCAATATTTTCTTGTTTGTTTGTATTTCCAAAATTAAATCCAAAAACATTTGCAATGTCTTTAAAATAAAATCCTAAAACCCCAACAAAAATCAAGAAAAGAACTAAAATTATTATTTTACCTTTCATATTTTTATTTTATATTGTTAATATATTTATTATACATAAAATAAAAAAATTTAAAAGCCTTAAATTTACTAATAGTTTATTTTTGAAAAAAGCCCATTTTCGCTCTTTTAAAATTAAAGTTGAGCGAAAATGGGCTTTTTTCAAAAATTTGCTATAATTATTACATGTTTAAATTATTCAAAAAAAATACAAATAAAATTAAAACTTTAAAAGGTTATCAAATCTTAGACTCTCGTGGAAATCCCACAATCGAAGTCGAACTTGTTTTAGAAAACAGAATTAAAGTTTGGTCCTCTGTTCCGTCAGGAGCTTCAACTGGAAAATATGAAGCAGTGGAGCTAAGAGATCAAGACTCAAAAGACTTTGGAGGTAAAGGTGTTACTCAAGCTATCAAAAATATTGAACAAAAAATTTTCCCAGCCATCAAAGATATAAACATCACAAACCAAAAACAAATCGACATTGCAATGCTAAAACTTGATGGCACAAAAAACAAATCAAGCCTAGGAGCAAATGCAATTTTAGCTGTTTCAGAAGCCGTGTGTAGAGCAGGAGCTATTGTTTCAAAAAAGCCACTTTACAAATACATCGCTGAAATTTCAGAAAACAAAAATTCTTTATTTTGCCCAAGACCATTTTTCAATATTGTAAACGGGGGAGTGCATGCAGGTTCACAAATCGCTACACAAGAGTTTATGGTTTCTCCAGCTTTTGAAACTTTTGAAGAAAACTACAAAGCAGCAGCTGAAATCTACCAAGTTTTAAAAAAGATTTTAAAAGAAAAGTTTGGACAAAACTCAGAACTTTTGGGAGATGAAGGAGGTTTTGCTCCGGTTGATTTTAAAAACGAAAAAGAAGTTTTAGAAACCATAAAAGAGGCTGTAAAAAAAGCAGGTTACGAAGGAAAAACAGACTTTGCTTTAGACGTGGCTGCATCTGAATTTTACCAAAACTTAAAATACAATTTAGGTTTTAAAAAACCAAAAGATGAAATCAAAACTTCAGAAGAAATGATAACTTTTTATAAAAAACTCAAACAAGATTTTCCAAACTTAATTTCAATCGAAGACCCGTTTGATCAAACTGATTTTTTAGCTTTTGCAAAACTTAAAAGAGAGTTTCAAAATCAAGTTCAAATCGTTGCAGACGATTTAACAGTTACAAACACAACTCGGATTCAAAAAGCCATTGACCACAAATCAGCAAATGCACTGCTTTTGAAAGTAAATCAAATCGGAACAATCACAGAATCAATTGAAGCTTTCAAACTTGCAAAACAGAACGAGTGGAAGGTGATGGTTTCTCACAGATCTGGTGAAACAACAGACGACTTTATCGCAGATTTTGCAGTGGGAGTGGGGGCAGACCAGATTAAATCAGGTGCAACAGCAAGAGGAGAAAGGGTTGTAAAATACAACCGACTTTTATATATAGAAAAAGCCATAAAAATATCATAAACTTTGTTTACCAACCTAAACAATATTTATTTTTGTTTTCAAAGCTAAATTATGATATTATTATACTAATATTATAATAATTATGGATACACAAAATATTCGAGATTACATTTTAGAAATGGATCTTTTAACAAAAGAAGAAGAAGAGAAAATAGAAGAGTTTATGTTTCAAAATGACAAAAACTTTTTAGATTCAATGTTCGAGCTTGATATTTTAGACAATCAAACTTTAAACAAAATCACCGCTTCAATTTTAGGTACAAAATTTGTAAACCTAAAAGAAAAAATAATCGACTTTGAAACTTATTCGAAAATACCATTGCCAATTTCAGAAGAACACAATTTAATTTGTTTTGAACAGAACGACAATTTTTTAAAAGTGGCTTTCAGTGATATTCTAAACATTCAAGTTTTAGAAGAAGTTTTTGCTCAAAATCAAAAAGTGGAGTTTTTCTATGCAGACAAAAATGAAATTTTAGAAAAAATCGCTCAATACAAAAAACTAATTGAGGAAAATGTTATTTTAAAAAATCAAAAATCTGTTTCTAAAATTTTAAAACTTGACGAGTTTGGTTTTAAAAATCAAAAAGATGTTCCACAAGAATACATCAACGACATTGTTTCAGACTTGAACACAGAAAAATTTGTCCAAGGACTTTTAGAACACGCCGTTTCTCAAAAAGCTGACTTTGTTTTCTTAACTCCATCTGACCAAGATATTTTAGTTTCTTTCAGAATTTTTGACCGATCTTATCAGATTATGCAAATTGATTTAAAAACTCTGTTTTCAATCGTTTCAAAACTTAAAGTTTTCTGTGATATAAATATTTTTGAAAAATCACTCATTAAAGAGGGAAGCTTCAAAGCTGAAATTTTAGGCAAAGTTTACACGGTTTTTTTAACAATCGTTCATACAGATTTTGGAGAAGCAGTTACTTTAGAAATCACTCAAGACAAAAACTTTAAAGCAAATATTTTTGACTTAAGTTTAAAACAAAGACATTTGTTCTTATCTGCTTTGAAAAAAGATGCTGGTTTTTTCACTATTTTTGGAGAAGATGAATTTGCTAAAAAAGAAACTCTGTATTCATTTTTAGAAACCGATATTAAAAAAAACAAAGAAGTTTATTCTTTTGAAGTTAACCCGTCTTTAAATCTTTCTTATGTCAAACAAATTTCAGTGAACGAAAATGAAAATCTACTTCCTGTTTTTGAAAGCATTTTAAAAACAGAACCTGAAACACTGGCTGTTGAAGATGTTAGAAAAACTTCTTTCCCAGCTTTGTTTAACTATACAAACTTTTCAAAAAAAGTTATTTTATCTTCAAATAAAAAAATCGAAAATTTTGTTCAAAACTTTCTAGATTTTGACTTTAACAAAGGGCAAGTGGTTAAAAACTTATCTATTTGTTTAAATCACACTGAATTTGGTTTGCTTCAAGATCAAAATACTAAAAAATATGTTTTGAAAAAAGATGATATTAAACTTATAAAATCATTTTTTACAAACGATCAATTGCAAGAACTTTTTGTTCAAAACGGTTTTTACAAAAAAAGAGTCTTTAGTTTAGAAAAAATTGACTTTTATACTAAAAAAACAAACAAAAAAGAAAAAAGTGTTTACAAAAAAGTTCAAGTTACTAAAGGAATTTTTAATTTAGGTTTATTTTTAGAAAAATGTTTTTTGAACAAATATGATAAACTAAAAATTAAAAATGAAATCAAAAAGGAGGTTAAAAAATCTGTTTTAGAAAACGCTTTGATTTTATCTGCTAAAAAAGTTGTCGATATAAAAGATGTTTTAAAATATTTGAAAAAGTAGTTTAAAATTTTATAAAACTTAAATAAAAAAGCCCATTTTCGCTCAACTTTAATTTAAAAAAGTGCGAAAATGGGCTTTTTTATTTCCCACACTGTGATAAAATTAAAACAATAAAATGTCAAATATTGACAGAAATAATAATTAAATATATAATAATTTTATGAATGAAGGATTTAAAAAATATGTTCAAAAAGAAAAAGAGGTTTTAAAGGAGGTTCAAAGCAAACAAGAAAATGCAACTTCTGATGAAACATCAAAAGAGACACAAAAACAAATTTCTGAAGATTTATCTCAACAAGAAAAAGATACTCAAAGCCTTGAAGAATTTTTAGAAAAAGATTTAGAAGAAAATGACAACAGAGTTACTCCTGAAAGATTTGCTGAAATAAGTTTTGAAGAACAAACAAAAAAAAGTTTAGATATATTTGAAAATCAAATTGAAGAAAATGATAATTTGATAAATTCCGAAATAAACTTGAAAATTCAAGACCTAGAAAACGAACTTCAAAGTTTACCAGATGACCAAAAACAGGAACACATTGAAAGTTTAAAGCAAGAAATTTCAGAAATGTTTGATCAAAAAATTAATCTGTACAGTCGAAAATCAAACGAAGCTTTAGACTTGATTGCTCAAAACTACGAACCAACAAATGAAGACGCTTTAGAAGATCAAAATTTTTACCAAAACTCTTTTGAAGCAAAAAAACAAGCATATATTGAATCCCAAACAAAACAACAAGAAACAATTATTCAAAATCTTGATAGTTTACTTATTCCAGACAAAAAAGATCAAGCAGACTCACTTGGTGAAGGAGTTTTAGACGCAAAAGATTTTCCGCCCACTCCAAAACCAATTGACCTAAATTATGTTTCACAGAAAGCTTTAGAAAAATTTCAAAACGAAATGGATGTTTATTTAAAAGCTGATATTTCAAAAATAGGAGAAGACGGAAAAAAAGAAATTTCAAAGATTTATCAAAAACTTAAAAATGGAACTTTTGAAGACAAAAAGCAAGAACAAGACGCGCAAAATCTTATTCAAGAAATAGAAAAAAATTTTGATTTTGCTAAAAAAAGTCAAGATATTCCAGAAAATTGTAAATCTTTAAATTTAAAAAACAACATAGAAAATCAAGAAGATAACACAGACAGCACAAACAACCAAAATCAACCTTTTCCAGAAGAAGGTTTTAAAAAATCTTTCAAAAACACTTTTTCAGGAATGGCTAAAAGTGCAGAAAAAGATCTAGAAGTTTTCAAGGAGGTTTTTGATACCCATGACAAAATTTTGCAAGAAACTGTTCAAAAAATTGAAGGTTTTGTAAACGATGAAAACGGTACAATTTTAGATAAAATGAAAAGAATGCCACAAAAGAGCCTTTATCTTGCAGGGGCAGCGTCTGGGGGTATGGCAGGTTTTGGTTTAAAAAGTTTAACTACTTTAGGAAAAACAGTAACATTGCCTTTAAAACACCCATTGAAAACAGCGGGTATTGGTGCAGCGGGGTATTTTGGTTTTAAAGCTTTAAAATTCATCTTTATAAAATCAATGCCTTATTATCTATTCTGGAAATTTGTTGTAAAACCAGAATTGAAAGAAAATGGAGCTTGGGAAACATTTAAAAAATTCGGTAGAGTTAAAAAAGAACATTGGTGGTTATAGAAAAAATGAAATTTTATAATAAAAAACAGAAACTGTGTTTCTGTTTTTTATTATAAAATTTCATTTTTATCTTTACCATTTACTCCACTTTGAAATTAAAAGCATTAAAATAACCATTATTAAGGAAATAACAATAATCATTGTAAAATCATGTGGATGACCTAAAAACAAATGTTTTTGCTTTGTTGGAATTGTAATGATTGTAATAAACAAAGTTGCTGGTAAAATTGAAAAAGTTGTGATTGTGAAAATCCTTGAAAGTCTGTGCATTTTAACGTTTAACAACGAATTGTTTGTGTCTCGGAGTTCGCGAAGTTGATCTTTGATATTTTCAAGCTGATCGATTGTTTTTTGATATGAAAGGTTTATGATTTCAATCCTTTTAATTTCTTTTTGGTCAAAGAAATCCTCAGCTGTTGAAAAGAAGCTTTCCCAAAAATCGTCGTGACTTCTGATATGTTTTTTAAAATCAATTAATTTTCTGTTTATGTGAGAAATTTCATAAACCATTTTTCTTTCATTTCCGTCAAAAACTTTTTTTTCAATTTCTTCAATTTTAACTTCGATTTTTTTCAATTCAGCAATTAAGTTTTCATATATTTTTTCAAAAAAGTAAATGAAGGTATTTGAAATTTTACTATTTTGAGTTTGCCCTCTATAAAAGTCAGAACCGTTGTCAAAATTTGCTTTGAATTTTTCAAGTCCCTTGTCTTTTTTGCAAACAAGCGAAATTAAATAATCTTTCCCTAAAATCAATTTAATTTTATTTTTAATAAATTCATCTTTTTCCAAAAAAGGAACATCAACTGAAACAAAAAGATTACTGTAAGATGAAATAACTTTGTTTCGGTTACTGTCTTCTATAAACTTATTGGCAACATAAGGACTAATTTGGTATTTGTCGACCACCTCTTCTAGTTTATCTTTATCCAAAGTTGAAAATTCATACCAAGCTATATTTCTATGAAAGTGTATTTTTAACATATTATATTATTATGTATATAATTATATATTTAAAATTTAAAAAACACAAATTTTGATTTATCCTTTTTAGCTATTGCATTATTCAATTTATTTATATATAATAAATACATCAAGCCTTAATAGAACTTGATTTTATTGAGTATTGATAATTTTTTAAAAATTTAAAAATAAAAATTATGAATAAAGGACAATTAGTAGAATTTATCGCTGATAAAGTTGGATCAACAAAAGCAGATGCAGAAAGAATGCTTGAAGCATTCATGGAAGCAGTTACAGAAACACTTAAAAAAGAAGATTCGGTAGCATTAACAGGTTTTGGAGCATTCTCTATTTCACATAGAAAAGCAAGAACTGCAAGAAACCCAAAAACAGGAGCAGAAGTAAAAGTTCCAGCAACAAAAGCACCTAAATTCAAAGCAGGTAAAAAACTAAAAGAGGCTGTTAAATAATTAGTTTTAACTTAAAAAACCAAAATTTCGTGAAAGCGTTATTTTGGTTTTTTAAATATTTTGTTAAAAATGCCCGCAGCCTTCGGCTGCGGGCATTTTTTTCTTTTTATGATAAAATATATTTATGAAAATTTATAACACTTTAACCAAAACCAAACAAGAGTTTGAGCCAGTTGAAAAAAACAAAGTTTTGTTTTACCAGTGTGGTCCAACTGTTTACTGGAACCAGCACATTGGAAACTTGCGTTCAGTTGTTTTGGCTGACTTTATAAACAGAACTTTTAAGTATTTAGGATACGAAGTTTTGTTTGCACGAAATTACACAGATGTGGGACACCTAAGTGGGGACAATGAAGGTAATGCCGATACGGGTGAAGACAGAATGGAAAAAGCTTCAAAAAGAGAAAACTTGAATCCAGAAGAAATTGCTCAAAAATATATCCAAACTTACAACAAAGATGTAAGTTTATTAAACACAATAGAGCCAACTTTTAAACCAAAAGCAACAGAATACATAGAAGAACAAAAAGAAATGATAAATATTTTGTTTCAAAAAGGTTTTGCTTATGTTACAAAACTTGGAATTTATTTTGATGTTTCAAAAGCCGAAAACTATCACAGACTTTCTGGACAAAAAACAGATTTTAACATTTGCGGGGCAGGAGCCGGAGATGTCACAGATTCTGAAAAGAAAAACAAAGAAGATTTTGCTTTATGGTTTTTCAAAACAGGAGCGCACAAAAACGCTTTGCAAACTTGGCAGTTTAAAGAATTTAATAATTATTTTGAAAACGGGCAAGGCTTCCCAGGCTGGCATTTAGAGTGTTCTGCAATGGCTTGGAAACTTTTGGGAGATACTATTGATATTAAAATGGGAGGAATTGAACACATTCCAATTCACCATACAAATGAAATTGCACAATCTGAAAATACAACTGGTAAAAATTATGCAAATTTTTATTTACACAACGAGCACCTTTTGGTTGACGGAAAGAAAATGTCAAAATCAGAAGGAACATCATATTTGCTTTCAGATATTATTGACAAGGGTTATTCACCACTTGATTTAAGGTTTTTGTTTTTACAAGCGCATTACAGATCAAAACAAAACTTCACTTGGGACTCACTTGAAGCTTCAAAAAAAGCATTTGATAAAATCAAAAACAAACTTGGACAAATTGAAAGTGTTGGAAAAATAAATTCTGAATTCCAGAAAAAGTTTTTAGAAAAAATCGAAGATGACTTTAACACACCCGAAGCACTTGCTGTTTTACACGAAGTTTTAAAATCAGATATTCCAGACCAAGACAAAAAAGCCACAATTTTAGATTTTGATAAAATTTTTGGTTTAAAACTTTCAGAAGTCCAAAAAGAAAAAGAAGAAGAAATGCCTCAAGAAGTTGCTCAGATTTTAGAACAAAGAAAACAAGCCCGTGAAGAAAAAAACTGGCAAAAGTCAGATGAACTCAGAGACAAACTTGCAGAACTTGGATACATTGTTAAAGACGGTCCTGACGGACAAACAGTGACTAAAAAATAAAAGTTGCAAAAACAAAATACAAAACACAAAACACAAATTTAAAACACGATTTTGGCCCACACAACCACCCACGCCAAAATCGTGTTTTTCATTTTTCCACATCTTTAAAATAACAAGTTTGCTTTTTTTTTTCAATAATATATATCACTTTATAGGGGACCAGACACAGTCTCAACCAAACAACGACGCAAAGTGCAGAACCTTACCGCAAAACGAGACTGTGTCTAACCCCTCCCCAAACGCCCCTACTTATGTGAGGGTTTTTTAATATTATTTTCTATTTGTATTTTTTCAAAAAAGGTATATAATATATATATTAGAAATTCTGAAAAGAATTTTTGCGAAAGCAAAAATTCTTTTTCTTTAAAAATAAAAAATACAATGTTTGATTTAAAAGTTATAAACTCAGTTCTAGAAGAACTGCAAGAAACAAAAAATATTTCAAAAGATGAAGTAATTGACGCTATTGAGGAAACGCTAGCAGCCGCATACAAAAAACAATACGGAGAAAGAGGGCAGGTTGTAAAAGCAAAACTAAACATGGATACAGGAAATGTTGATTTTTTCAGAATCAAAGAAGTAGTTTCAGACAACGAAGTTATTCCAGAAGATGAGCTTGAAAAAATGGACAAAGAACAATATTTAGCAGAAAAAGAAAAAGGAAGAACAAAGTTCATTGACCAAAAACACATTATGCTTGATTCTGCAAAAATGATCAAAGCCGATGCCAAAGTTGGAGATGAAATCGTTTTTGATTTGGAAAACAAAACAGATTTTGGACGTGTAGCAGCAATGGCTGCAAAACAAACAATCCGACAAAAAATCAGACAAGCTGAAATGGGACATATTCAAGAAGAATTTGGAGATAAAGAATTTGAAATTGTTCAAGGAGAAGTTTTGAAACAAGAAGGAGGTTTTGTTTATGTTGATTTAGGAAAAGCCGAAGCTGTAATGCCAGCCTCAGAGCAGTTACCAAAAGAAAAATACAAAACAGGAGACAAAATCAAAGCTCTGCTTTTGAAACAAAAAAACAGAGATGAAGGAAAACTAAGTTTAATGGTTTCAAGAACTCACCCTGAATTTTTAAGAAAACTTTTTGAAATCGAAATTCCAGAATTAAAAGAAGGAATTGTTGAAATCAAAAAAATCGTTCGTGATCCAGGATTTAGAGCAAAAGTTGCAGTTGTCTCACACGACGAAGATCTTGATGCAGTTGGAACTTTTATCGGACAAGGTGGTTCAAGAGTTATGGCAGTTTCAAACGAGCTTTCAGGAGAAAGAATTGACCTTGTTGAATATTCAGAAGACGAAGTTGAGTACGCTAAAAACGCAATGATGCCAGCTGAAATTGAAAGCGTGGAACTTGAAGGTGACGACAAAGTGATTGTAAATGTTTTATCTGAAAACTTCACAAGCACAATTGGACGAAATGGACAAAATGTAAAGCTTGCTTCAAGGCTTTTATCAAAAAGAATTGATGTTCTAAAAATCGATCAAGATCAAGAAAGCCAAGACAAAGAAGAAGAGCCAAAAAAAGAACTTGAAAATGAAGTTGAAGAAACAAAAACAGAAGATGAGGTAAAAGAAGAAAAAGAAGTTGTTGAAACAACAGAAGAAAAGAAAGATAAAGAAGAACCAAAAGAAAATCAAGAACAAGACAAAGAGGAGAAAACAAAAACAGAAGAATAAAAAACAAAAACACGATTTTGACTTCGTCAAAATCGTGTTTTTAATTTTCAAAAATAAAGTGTATAATATTTATATGAGAAATAATTCAAACATTTTCGTATCAGAGACAAAAAACCTTTTTGAAAAAATTTTTGGGAAAGATTTTGACTTTCAAAATTTGTTAAAAAGTGCACTTTTTGTTATTTTAATTTTAGGTTTTTTGGTATACTATCTTTTTGATATTAAAATTAATTTTCACCTTTTTGGATTAAAAAGTTTATTTTTTGGTTTTTTTATTTTAACTTTTTTTGTTTCCTTTTTGGTCCCATTATTTTTTATTCAAAAAATAAAAACCAAAGTTATTTTTGAAAAAGATTTTGTTGTATTAAAAAGTTTTTATAATCAAAAAAATATTTCTGAAAAGAAAATATATTATTCTAAATTAGAAAAAATTATTTTAAAAAGAAATAAAAACTTTTTTGGATTTCAAGGTGTTATCTTGGTCCAACCAAGCAAACAAAGAAGCCAGAAAAATTATATATATTTTTATTTAGACACAAACGAAATGACAAATTTTCAATATTTTATTGAAAAAAATAGTGATTTGAAAAGAAAAATAGAAGCATAAAAAAGCCCGAAATTCTGCCAAAATTTCGGGCTTTTTTCCAATCCCCACCATTTTAAAAACTTGAAAAATTGGATAAAGCGCGCAGAGACAAACAAAAAAACCTCCAGAGGTATTTAATATACGGTGAGAAGTTTTTTTGTGCAGTCGACAAAGTTAGGCACTCATTTTTCAAGTTTTAAATTTCTTCAATTTTTGCTCCGACACTATTTAATCTTTCCACAATATCCGCATACCCCCTTTTAATATTATAAATATCATTCAACCTTGACTCTCCGTTAATTCCCAAAAGAGTAATCAAAATCGCAGCAGAAGGCCTTAAAGCAGGTGGGCAGTTTATGGTTGCAGGTTTCAGACTCTTGTTTCCTTCAATTTCAATTCTATGTTTATCGAGAAGCTTAATTTTAGCCCCCGTTTTTTTCAACAAAGTAAAATACTCAATTCTTTTTTCCCACATCCAGTCATGAATTAAACTTTTTCCCTCAGCTTGTAAACAAATTGGTACAAAAAATGGTAAGTTATCAATATTGATCCCAGGGTAGGGTAAAGCATGAATTTTATCAGGAAGTGCTTTAAGTTTTTTAAATTTAGAAATTGAAATATCAGCCAAAACAGTTTTTTTGTTATAAGACAAATACGTTTTTGAAATTTTAAATTCAATCCCCATACTTTCCATTTTCAAAATTTCAAGTCTTAAAAAGTTAATAGGACATCTTCTAATCACAAAATCTTTTGACTTTGTAGAAACAGCAGCCGAGATAAAAAACATTGACTCAACAGGGTCTTCGCTGTTGTAGACTTTAATATTTTTATTTATATTTTTCTTTCCATGAACGACAATTTTATCAGACAAAAATTCAATTTTAATACCCAAAGATTTCAAAAAGTAAATTACATCCATAACCATATAATTTTGCTGTCCAAAGTGAATTGTAGTTTTTCCAGCAATTCCAGCAGCACAAATTAAAATATTTTCAGTAGCAGTATCAGACGCCTCATACATTACAATTTCAGCAGGCTTTAATTTGTCTTTTGAAATATAATATCCGTCATCTTTAACTTTAATTTTCACTCCCAATTTCTCAAGCCCCGACTTATGAGCTGAAATTGTCCTTTCTCCCATTTTACAACCTCCCGCCTGAGGGATCTTAAAATTGTCCAAGTGATGAACCAAAGGTCCAATGGCCATTAAAAAAGAACGAATTTTTACAGCAGACTCTGCATATATATTTTTAAAGTTATATTTTTTAGGTGGAGTAAGTTCTAAAACATCATTTTCTTCTCCAATCCATTTACACAAAACCCCAATAGATTCAAAAATTTCCAAAACTCGAAAAACTTCTTCGGTTTTAGGAATTTTGTGTAAAGTCGTTTTTCCTTTATTTAAAAGTGCTGCGTGTAAAAGCCCCATTGCTCCATTTTTGGAAGTGTTGGTGTTAATTTTTCCTTTAAGTTTTCTGCCACCTTCAATTTTTATATTTATTTTTTTCATATACTTAAATTCTAGCACAATTACTTAATATTCAAAAACAAAACAAAAAATGTTATAATGAAAAACATGAATACACAAAAATACGCAAAAGTTTTATTCGATGCTTTTGAGACAAAAGATAAAAAAGAATTTGAAGTTTTTTTTCAAAATTTTATGGATCTAATAAAATTTCAAAAAAAACAATCTTTTCTACCACAAATTTACAAAGAAGTTCAAAAACACCTTGAACTTAAAAAAGCAGACATGAAAACAGTTTTAACTTTAAAAGATAAAAGTGATTTTGAAAAATATCAGGACAGGCTTGAAAAACTAAAAGACTATTTTAACTTAGACGATTTAAAAATAGAAGAAAACAAAAACATTGTGGGTGGGTTTATTTTACAAAACAAAAAACACACAGTTGACCACAGTTTCAGAACAAAACTTCTTAAAATGTATAACAACTTAATTAAAAAATAAAAAACACCAATTTGGTGTTTTTTATTTAAACAATACTTACTAATTTTCTTTTAACTATTTTTCCATTAAAAGATTTTTTTCTTTTTTCTTTAAATTGTACTTTTCCTTCTTTTGTTGCAAACAAAGTGTGGTCTTTTCCTGTATCAACTCCAACTCCCGCCATAAATTTTGTTCCTCTTTGTCTTACAATAACGCAACCTGGTGTTGCTTTTTGTCCGTCAGCTAGTTTTACACCTAAATATTTTGGATTTGAATCTCTTAGGTTTTTTGCTGATCCTCCTGCTTTACGATGTGCCATATTTTTATGTTATAATGTTAAATATAAACTGTATTATAAAACATAATATGAAAAAAATCAAGTCCATTTTTAAAGATGATTTTATCTTTTTTGTTTTGTTATTTTTAATCTCATCAACCCTTTCTTTTTATTTAGGCAGACTTTCGGTTGAGTATAAACAAAACAAAGAGAGTCAAAACATCACTTTTTTAGAAAAAAAAGAAAAATACCAGCAAGAAACTTACGTTGTAGCATCTAAAAAAGGAAAAACTTACTCTTTTCCTTGGTGTTCTGGAGCCAAAAGAATTTCTCAGAAAAATAAAATTATTTTTAAATCAAAAAAGGAGGCGGAGGAAAAAGGTTACAGAGAAGCCAAAAATTGTGCTGGATTTTAAACTCAAACAAAACCAAATACATTTAAATTTTTAATCTGTTTTTTTATTTCTTAAAAATTTATGTTAAAATATTTCTATGAATAGTATAACAAAAAAAGCCATAAAATGGATTTTAGCTTTCTTTGCCTTCGCACTTTTTGTAATCATTGTGGTTTATTTATTCACAAAATACGTGCCAAGAGAGAATCAGTTTAATGTAGATTTGTTAATGCAAGACAAAGAGATTGAAGAAATTTATAAAAAAAAGCAAAAAGAAAGAGAGGAATATGAAAGACAGTGGGAAAATAGAGAAAAAGAGGTTATTGAAAATTTAGACTGTATTAAAAATGGTAAAAAATACAAACACGGAGATTGGGGATTCTTCTATTCAAAAAGATTTGTGAGCTTGCAAGATGATTGTGGTAACTACCAATCAAAAAAAAGATGCGACAACGGTCAATGGCTGGGTGATAGTTTTTACAATGAACCATTATGTGAGCAATCTGTTGATTGTATGTTAGAAAATGGGGAAATTCTAAAAAATGGAGAGTCAAGAGATTTTTACTTTTTTGAAACAGTTCAGTATGGAGAAAAATGTGAAGATTACATGATTAAAAGAACCTGTAACAACACTCACTTAAAAGGCGACTCCAGATATAAATTTACAGAGTGTAAAGTTACAGAAGAAGGTATTTGTAAATTTGGAGAAAATATAATTCCAAATAAAAAAACGCACTTATTTTACAGTGTCCAGGAAGTTGAGTATACAGATAAATGTCAAAATTATTCACAATTAAGACTTTGTTCTGATGGAAAACTTTTTGGTGATGAAAAATACAAATACTGGGATTGTAGAGTTAAAATTCCTAAAAAATGTAAAACAGAAGATGGTAAAGAGGTTGAACATAACCAAATTATAAAAATGTATTCAAGCCCGTACGGGGGAGAAAAAGGTTGTGCTTACTTTATGAAACAAGCTCAATGTATTAACGGAAAGTTTAATCAAGGTCCTGAATACAAATATGCAAAGTGTGTTGAATAATAATTTTTTATCTGGTAAGATGAATATATACCAATAAGGTATAAACAAAATTATGGAAAAATACTTAGAAATGGTCAAAGAATATGATTCAAACCCTGACGTTGAATTAGTTGAGGTTTTGTCACACAAATTAGCTTCTACACTTGCTGATTCTGATGCATCAAGCGTTGCTTGTTCTGACGACTCAGAACTACAAACTGTTAAAACAAATTTATTGAAAAATAAATTAGATGTTGAAGGACAAGAAGCCGATGATGCAATCTCTTATGTTTGTGAAGAAATGAAAGATCAAAACAGAAAAAACAGATTAGTATTTTATTATCTTTTAATTCAAAAACTTGGACTAAAAGACAAATATGTAAATAGCTAATAAAAGAAACTAAAAACAAAAACCAAATGGTTTTTGTTTTTTATTTTGAAAGCCCGAAATTTAAGAAGGTTTTTTGGAAAAAGGTAGAAGCGAAGCTTCTACCTTTTTCCAAAAAACCTTCTTAAATTTCGGGTTTTCTTGTCCTCCAACCAGGAATCGAACCTGAATCTAGCCCTTAGGAGGGGCTTGTTCTATCCATTGAACTATTAGAGGTTTTTTGTATTATATCACAAAAAAAATTAATAAAAAAAACTTAAACTTTGTCTAAATTTCAAATTATTTTTAGACTTCACACTTAGTATCAAAAATTTCAAAAATGGCTAAAAAGAAGATTGTGAAAACCCAAGATGAAACAAAAGCAATTTCTTGAAAAATAACATTTTCATTCATCACCAAAACATTAAATCCGTAGTGAATAAAAGTTGCCAAAACAATTCCCAAAACAGCAAACAAGAGTCTTACTAAAAGTTTTTTGTGATACATAAATGTAATCAAAAATCCAACAGTGGCAGATGAAACCACATGAAGTAAAGTAGCCCCAATAAATCTATAACTTCCATCAAGTAAAGTTTGAATATATTGGTTGTTTGAAATATAGTCAATAATATAATACATATTTTCAACAGCAGCAAATCCAAGTGCTGCTGTAATCATATACAAAATCGGATCACTTTTTTCGTTATCCCATTTCGAACCAAACACAGCAAAAAAGAATGCCATAAACTTCACAATCTCTTCTGTAAGGGCAAATAGAAATACTTTATGGTTTTGAACAATTTGAGCCTGTGAGATTAAAAGTTCTATAAAAACAGCAAAAAAAGCAGAAAAAGCCCCAAAAAGAAAAGTTTTTAAAATCATTCTTTTTGGTTCTGGTTCACATTTATCTTCATTTATCCAAAAAATCAACCAAACTATCGCTGGCGTGAAACCACCAATTGCTGCATATAACCATACTTTTTCCATATTTATATTTTACCATTTTTTTAGAAATAATAAATATTATATTTTATCATTTTTTATGGTAAAATATATAGTATGAATAATGAAAATAATAATTTAACTCAAAATAATTCTTCTGAGCAGACTGTAACAAACTACAAAGATCAAAGAATTATCCAAATTCCTCTATCTATTATCAAACCAAATCCTTATCAACCAAGACTTGCTTTTTCTGATGACAAGCTTTCAACTCTTGCTTCTTCAATTTCTCAATACGGAGTTTTGCAACCTATTGTTGTTTCAAGAAAACAAAACCAAGATGGTTCTGAGTTTTTTGAAATCATCGCAGGGGAAAGAAGGTATAGAGCAGCGAAAATAGCAGGGCTTCAAACTATTCCAGCTGTTTTAGCTGATGAAAAAATTCAAAATGTAGATAAATTTGAACTTGCTATTATTGAAAATATTCAAAGAGAAGACTTAAATCCCGTTGACAAAGCCAAGGCTTTTAAAAAACTTCACGAGGAGTTTGGTTTAACTCACAGTCAAATTGCAGAAAAAATGGGTAAATCAAGAGAGTATATTTCAAACTCAATCAGACTTTTGGATCTACCTGATAAAATTTTAGAAGGAATTGTTAAAGAAGAAATTACAGAAGGTCACTCAAAACCCCTTTTGATTTTAAAAGAAAGACCTTTCGAACAAAATATTTTATTTCAAAAAATCAAAGATAAAAAATTAACTGTTCGTGCAGCCAACAATCTTGCCAAAAAACTTCTATCAGGTGAAAAAGAAATTGTTGAAACTGGAAACAGCAACAATCAGTATAAAATTATTGAAAAAAAACTTTCAGAAAAACTTGGAACGAAAGTTTCAATTGCTCAAAAAGATCAAGGAGAAGGTGGAAAATTAACCATTGAGTTTTTCTCACAAGAAGATTTAAACAAAATTGTTTCTTTGGTTCGTGGAAAGGGACTTGTTGGAGTAGATGAAGCTTTAGGCGGTGATATAGAAAAAGAAAATCAAGAATTAAAAAATGATTTTTCTGAAAATTTAAAAACAGCAGAAACTAAAAATCCAGCTTTCTTTGGTGATGAAATTGAAAAATTAGATAGTCAAGAAAAAGGGCAAGAAAAAGAACAAGAAGTTCAAGGTCAAAAGATTGAAGTTGAAGTTGAAAATAAAGTAGAGCAAGAGCAGATTTTGGCTTCGCCAAAATCTGCCCAAAAAGAAGTTGAAGAAAGTCAAAAAAAAGAAACAGAAGAAAACTTAAATGATTTAGATGGTTTTAATATTTCATCTTTTTTACACAAAAACGAAGCTACAAAAGTTCAAGTTCAAGGTTCAGATGAAGATTTTAAAAAAGATTTAGAAGAATTTAAGAGTATTGAACTTGAACAGAATCAAGAAGAACAAAATGAAGTTCAAAGTCAAATTCAAACTCCAGCGTTTGAAGGAGTAGACAACTTTGGAGATTTAAAAACAGAAACAACCACACCAACAAAACCAGAAAAGGTAGATTTTACCAAATCAAAACAAGAAATTACAAGTTTTGGACCAAAACCAAAAATAGAAGTTAAAGAAGAACAAAATGTTAACCAAGAAACTAAAGACGATCAAAACATCGATGACATTTTTTCTTATTCAAAACCAGAACCTGCTTCTGTTTCAAAAACTCCAGAAACAAAAGTAAACGAGTTTGCAAAAGGTGACTTTATGTTAAATAAAGAAAAACTTGATGATTTAGAATACGAAAAAAATAATCAAACTGTTTTTGGAAGTCAAAACCAAGAAAAAGTAAATCAAATTTTGACTCAAAAATTTGAAGAAAATCAAAAAGCCAAAGAAAAAACCTTTGAAAACCAGAATTTAAATCAAAATGTTTCAGAAATGCCAAAAGCAAATGAGACAAAAAACGAAATGAAACCAAGTCAAAATATTGAAAACAGTTCAATTTATCAAGAATTTTTAAAATCAAAAGAAAAAATAGCAGAGCAACAAAAAAGAGTTTTCAGTGGTAAAAAACCAGCTTTTTCTGGTGAAACAGCAGGATTTATGTCTTCACAAGGTGTCATAAACAATGAAAATCAAACAGAATTAAAACCCGAAGATTACAAAGATCCAGTTGAGGAAACTATCGAACAAATGAAACATGTCGTAGAAGAAATCGATAATTCAGACGAGGCAATTCTTGTAAACAGTGGTAGTGATTTTATCCCCAAAGAAGCTCTAGAAAAAAAACAAAATCAAGAAAATCAAGAAATTCAAAAACCAAAAAATCTAACTGAAATAACTCCAAAAAACCAGAAAAACTTGGAGCAAAAAAACGAAGACAAAAATCTTCAAAAAGGTTTCGGTAATTTTACTTTATAAAACATGGATAAAAATCAAAAACAAAAAAGCCTAATTGGAAAAAGAATTGAAAAAAAAGACAAAAAAAAGGTTTTTGTCATTTTAGACACAACCGATCATTCTTTAAATTATGCCAAAAAAATTATTTCACTACTTTTTCCAATAGAAGTTGTTTTAGTTTTTTATATAAAAGACAGTTTTAGTATTGAAGGAAAAATTTATAAAAACATTAACTTAATTTTTGGTCCAAATGATTCTTGTATAAATTTACTTCCTTATGACAAAGAAATTTCAAAAAAAGTTGAAAAACAAATAAACTTATTGGGTAAAAACACTTTTTTTGAAAGCACAGATAAAAAAATATTATTTTCATCTAAAAACAATATTAAAAATATTTTAAAAAACAGAAAAGTTCAAACTCCAATTTTTCAACTTTTAGGAAACAGAGAAGCAGATGAAACTTACTTATCTTTCACTCAACCATCAAGAATATTTTCAAAAAAGAATGATTTTTATTCGGGAAAAATAAACAGCATCAAGCAAATGAACAAGGTTTTCAAAAAAATAAACCACCAAAAAAGAAGTAACTATTTAATAGAAGAGTATATAGAGGGCCAAGATATTTACGCTTTTGTTTTTAAATACAACGATAAAATAATAGTATATTCTGTTGTGGAGCAAGAAGAACAATCAAAAAAATATCTAGAAAAAATAAAAGACAACGATGTTGAGTTTGCAACAGGAAAAAGGTACACAAAACTTGAAGGAGATTTAGTAAAAGAAGTAAAGGAAAAATCAAAAGATTTTTTTGAAATATTTAAATTTGAAAAATTTGCTCTGTTGCATTTTAAAAATCACCAAAAAAGAGGTTTGTATTTTTTAAATGCAGTCATTGACCACACAATTTTAGATGACAGTAGAAAAAATATTGTAAAAAATATTTTCAAAAAAGAAGGTTTAAGCTTTGATAATTTCGCCAAACGAATTATTTTTTAAAAAATAAATATAATCTATTTATTTTTTATTTTTTTCTGTTAAAATAGATACATGAATAAAAAGTGTATATACAAAAATATAATTTTAATAGCTTCGGTTTTTTTACTTTTCGCACTCGGTGTTGTTTTTTGCAAATTATTAGAAAATAAAAGAACTTTAAACTTGAACATAAATAAAAATTTTTTTAATCAAAAAATGTTTGATATAAATATTAAAAGCGGTGATCTGATCAAAAACAATTTTAAAGTATTAGGAACCGACTTGAATCAACAGGCTTTTCCCTTAGAAAATGGAAAAATAGCACAAGTGGTTTTGTGGGATATGAATAACAAAATTTTAGGTAAGGCAGATTTAAGATTTGAAAAAAAAGACGAACAAAACAGAAACTGTTTTGAGGCAAGACTTTCTTATAATCAAACAAAAGAAAAAGAAGGAATTGTTGAAATAAAAAGTATTTCAAAAGATAATCAAAGAGAATTTAGTTATAAAATAAAAGTAAAACTAGACAACAAACCTTTGAACTTAAATCAAGGTTTTATACCAAAAGACGGAACTCCTTTTGTAGCAGGCCCATCATTTGATCCACCTGCAAAAAAATAAAACAACCTTTCTGGTTGTTTTTATTTATCTAATAAAGAGTAAAGAATGATCCCTGTGGTTACAGAAACATTTAAAGAGTTTTTAAAACCTTTCATGGGAAGTTCTAAAATCTGGTCTGCATTTTCCAAAACTTTTTTGCCCACTCCAAAATTTTCATTTCCCATTATAATGACATTTTTGTTTGAAAGTTTTGCTTTTTTGTAATCCACAGAGTTTTTGTCCTGTTCCACAGCCAAAATATTAAATCCTTCTTTTTTTAATTCCAAAACAAGTTCCAAAATATCTTTTCTATATTCCCAAGGTGTTTTTGCTCCCAAGGATGTTTTTTGAAAATCTTTTCTGATTCTTCCAAATCGATCTTCTGGAGTGGGGCAGTATCCACACAAAAAGATTTTATTAACTCCAATAGCGTCTGCTGTTCTGAAAATTGCTCCGACATTTAAAACAGATCGAACAGAGTCTAAAACCAAATAGTTTGTTTCGTTTTTTTCTTTTTTCTCCTTTTTTATCATTTATATATTTTACTATAAAATTAAAAAAAGTTATAATTAAAATATGAATAATGAAGAAAAAGTAAAACTTCAAAAAGAAATTGAAAAACTAGAACAGTTAACTTATAGCCTCAATTTTTGGAAAGACCCTCAAAAAGCTCAAGAGATTTTAGAAGAAATCAAAAAGCTAAATATTTTAAAAGAAGGTGGGGAAGAAAATGACTTAAAATCTTGTGTTATAAGTATTTTTGCTGGAACCGGTGGAGATGATGCAGAAGATTTTGTAAGAATTTTGTTTCAGATGTATTTTAAATTTTGTGAAAAAAACAATTTTGAAATTCAGATTTTATCTCAAAGCCCAAATGAACAAAAAGGTTATAAAAATATTTCTTTTGAAATTTTAAATAAAGGAAGTTACGGTCTTTTTAAAAATGAAAACGGTGTTCACAGGCTTGTGAGAAAGTCGCCTTTTAACGCAAAGTCAAAAAGGCAAACTTCATTTGCTAAAGTTGAGGTTTTGCCAAATATTGAACAAAAAGATTTTCAGATCAACGAAAGTGATTTTGAAATTTCATTTGCTAAATCACAAGGTTCGGGTGGGCAAAACGTAAACAAAAGAGAAACGGCAGTTCGGATTGTTGACAAAAAAAGTGGAATTTCAGTTTTTGTTTCAGAAGGTAGAACTCAAGAGTATAACAAAAAAAGAGCTTTTGATTTGATTCGTGCTAAACTTTATTTAAAACACAAAGAAGACCAAGAAAAAATCAAACAAGGTTTAAAGGTCAATGACAAAGTTGAAATTTCGTGGGGAAGTCAAATGAGAAATTATATTTTTGATCCATATAAAATGATCAAGGACACAAAGCAAAATATTGAAATTACAAATATTCAAAAAGTTTTAAATGGAGATTTGTCTGATTTTATTAAGTTGTAAAAAAAGCACGAATTTTTGGAAATTTCGGTTGCAAAAAGCATCAACTTAATTGATGCTTTTTGCAACCGAAATTTCCAAAAATTCGTGCCTGTATTTATTTAAATAAATATTTTTTATGTTATAATTACTCCATGAAGCTTATAATCGCGAAAATTGACGAAACGATTTTTGAAGGAGAGTTTGAATATTTATCTGTTCCAACAAAACAAACAGGACATATCCAGATTCTTCCAAACCACGCGCCTTTAATTTCAGTTTTAAAAGAAGGTATTTTAAAATACAAGGCCAAAGGAGGCAAAGAAGAAAAACTTGAAATTAAAAAAGGTATTGTGGAAGTTTCAAAAAACGAAGTATTAGTAATTTTATAAATAATAATAAAAATAAATTATGTTTGGACTAGGAGACAAAGTAAAAGGAATGAAGGACAAAGCTAAAGGAAAGGTAATGGAAAAAATGCTTGAAAAACAATTAGCAAATGTCCCAGAAGATCAAAAGCAAGCAATCATGTCAATGATTGAAGAAAATCCAGATTTTTTCAAAGAACTTGGAGAAGAAATTCAACAAGAAATGGCAAACGGAAAAAGTCAAATGGCAGCTTCAATGGCTGTAATGAGAAAACATCAAGCTAAAATGCAAGAGCTTATGATGAAAAACATGGGAGGCAACCCAAAAATGTCAAACAGAAACCTAAAATAAAATGAGTAATTTAGCAAAAGATATTTTATCAAATATTGGAAATGAAAATTTAGATAAACTTTTTTCAAAATACAATATCCCATCTGATAAAAAAGAAAAAGTTTCTGAAAATCTAACATCACTTTTTTTAGGCGGAATGACAAAAAACGCCCAAAAAGGTGGAGCCGAAAAATTGGTTAAAGTGTTAACCGAAGACCACAAAGAAACTTTAAACAAAGCAGGTGATATTTTAGACGGAAAATTCTCAGAAAATGGAGCCAAAATTTTAAAACATGTTTTTGGAGACAAAGAAAACAAAGTTTTAAAAACCGTTTCAAAAGAGCTGTCAAAAGACAAATCAACAACACTTGAAATGTTAAAAGATTTTGGACCAATGGTTTTGGGAGGGTTTTCAAAAACCACTCAGAAATCAAATGTTCAAGATTCAAATGTTTTAACAGACTTGTTAAAAATGGCAACTTCATCTGATTTGTCAAAAAACAAATCTTTATTTATGGGATTTTTAGATTTAGATGGTGACGGGCAGATTGTTGATGACATTCCAATTTTATGGAAAAAGTTACAAAAATTATTAGCAATGTTTAAAAAATAAATATGAGTTTTAAATCAAAATTACAAAAAGCAAGAAGAAATTCAAAATACAGAATTAGTTTAATTATCATTTTAATTATTTTGGCAGGTATTTTGTTTTACTTTGTTAAAAACGGAACAATGAAAATTGTTTTAGGAGCTATTATGGCACTTTTGGCAACAGCACTTGGAATGGAGGCAACAGGAAACGATTACGATGTTCAAAAATTGATTGAAACAAAATCATTCAAAGAATCAAAAGTTGAAAAGAAAAACGGATACTGGAAAATTGGAGATGATTGTAATGTAGACAATTTAAACTGTTCAGATTTCCAATATCAAGAAGACGCACAAGACTTTTATGAATCTTGTGGAGGGGCAAATGCAAACAGACTTGATGGAAATGATCAAGACGGAAAAGCTTGTGAATCACTTCCAAAAAGACCTGCTTAATATTTGAAATCAAAAACAACCGCAAGGTTGTTTTTTCATTTCAAAAAGGTATAATTTACTTACTATGAAAAATATAAAAGAATGTTTGGAGCCTAGATACCAAAGTACAATTAAATTTGTAATTATTATTATTTTGGCGTTAGTTTTAATTGGTGTTTTAGCAAAAGACAAAAGTTATAACATCAACTTGTCTGAATTAAAAGACAACACTATCAGAATAAAAGGGGAAGCTGAAAAAATTGTTGCTCCCGATGTTGCTTCTGTTTCTTTTGAAATTACAAGAAAATCAAAATCAACAAAAGACGCCACAGAATATGTAAACAAAAGAATTAAACAATTAACAGACATGCTTTCTTATGAAGGTATAAATCAAAAAGATTTTAAAACAGCATCATACAATGTTCATCCTGAGTATAATTATACAAAAGGCAAAAGAACTTTTTCAGGTTACAGAGTAAGTCAAAGAATTGATGTAAAAATCAGAGACCTTGATAATGTCTCAACAATTTTAACAAAAATAAATCAAGTTGGAGTTGATAATGTTTCAAGATTAAAGTTTTTCATTGACGACGACAAAGAGATCAAAGAAGAGTTAAGAAAAAAAGCAATCGAAAACTCAAAGCAAAAAGCTGAAAAAATCGCAAAAGATTTAGGTGTAAAACTTGATGAAATTGTTGGATTTTCAGAAGAAGCAAACAGAGATTACGAACCAAGATATCTATCAAATATGAAATTGGCTGGTGCGAAAGAAGATGCAGTGGAGCTTAATCAAGCTGTAATTCCGGTTGGGTCAAATAAGATTACTTCAACGATTTACATTACATACAAAATCTCCAACTAGACAAAAGCCATAAATTAGTCCACAACTTCGTTGACTTCATGTAAAAATATTTTCAACATACTACCAAGTATGTCTCAAATATTTTTCATTCGTCGCCTCGTTGTGAATCTAATTTATGACTTTTTTAAAAATTGAAAAATTAGTGCTCAACTTCGCCGACTGCACATAAAAATTCCCTCACCGTATGTCAAATACGGCTCGGGGATTTTTTGTTTGCTTCCGCGTTATCCATCTTGTTTTTCAAGTTTTTCCGAAGCAGAAAGTCTGGTTTAGTCTCAATAGAAGCATCTAATTTCTGATGTTTTTAAAAAACTTGAAAATTATAAAAAATCAAATAACGCACAGCGTTATTTGATTTTCATTTTAAATGTCTCGAATATCTATCGGTTTTAATTGTTTTGGTTTTGTTTCAGAATCCATTTCATAAATAGTTTGTCTTTTCTTTCCATTGTTAAGTTTATGTGTGTGCACAAATTTTCTATCGACAATTTTAAATTCATCTTCTCCATCATACTTTGCATCAGCATCAACAGCGTAAGGGTCTGTCTCCAAAACTTCTACATCACCCATTGACCATTTTTTATTTGAAGAATAAATAAGTGGGTATCCATAATTTTTAGCATTTCCTTTTGCGTAAACATAAATAAACAATTCAGGGAAAGAGTCGTTATCCAAATCAGAAATCTCAACTTTTCTAATCTCTCCACCTTTTATATTCACTGTTTGCGGATTACTGTTTTTAGTATATCCTTCTGGTTTAATTTTTATTACATCAGGTTTACCTTCAAGAGTTTCTGTTGTAACTAAAAATTTAACCCCATTCATTTCTTTGGTTGTTAAACTATAAGTAACATCTGCCTTTCTTTCAGGATTGTTTTTTTCCAAAATCGGAAGTTTTCCATTTTTAATTTTAAAAATAACCAAAGCCACAACAAGAAGAACTAAAAGAGCTATTAAAGTATAAATAATTATTTTCTTTTTCATATTGTTATATTATTTCCGCTTTTACGGTAATTTCATTATAGCATTAAAATTTTATAAAATCTAGATTTTAAACAACCAAAAAACAAAATCAGGCGAAGCCTGATTTTGCTTTCAATATTTATTTTTTCCTAATCAAAATAATCGGTGTTTTCTCATTTCCTTGGCCCATTGGATTATCAAGCAAAGTTTTTCTTGCAACTTCTTCTGAAACTGGCAAGTTTTTACTTTTTCCTAAAATCTCAACGTTGATATTATTCGCGTCAGCAATACAAGCAGGTACTCCAAATTCATCTTCAATTTTCTGACATGATAAATCAGGATTATCAGGATAAATTTTCGCAAACTCATCAAAAGGTGGCATTGCTCCATAATACGGCCCATCAATTTGTTCAATATTATTTCCCGCGATTTTATAAAAATACCCCTTTTTAATTCCAAAAATTTTCAAAATCGCTGTTAGGGGAAGTCCAATAATTGTTGCCAAAAACATTCTCCACCAACCTGTTACAAAAATAGCCGCCTGAATTTTTTCAGGAATGGCAAAAGCAGGATCATTTTTGTAGGCTTTTTCTCCCATATTAAAGCGAATAAGTCTGTAAATAATTTTAGCCAAAATACCAGGTTTTAAAAGAGACTTGTGCATCACTCGACCTTCTGAAATTGTTAAAAACTTTTCAGAAATGGCGATGAAATCTCCTTTTTGATATTCTTTTTTAATTTCTTCATAAATTGGCGTGATATCTTCTTTAATCGAAATCAAATGAGTTTTCACAGGATATCTCAAAAAAATATCTTTACCAACTTTTATTTCAAGTTCTTTTCCGCCGTTTGGTTGCTTTTTTACTTCTGTCATATTTTTAATTTTAACATATTAAATTTTAATAAACAAAAAATAATTTTATTTTTTATGTTATAATATTTTCAATATGAATAATAAAGAACATTCAAGCAGACAAAAAGAAATCAGAAATCTAAGAATTCAAAAAATTAAGAATCTAGAAAGTTTGGGATTAAGCGCTTACTTAAATCCAAAAGACACAAAACCAACACACACTTTAAAAGAAGTAGTGGATAATTTTGCAAAATTCAAAAGGCAAAAGAAAGACAAGAAATACAAACTTGTAGGAAGAATCATGATCAAAAGGGGAGCAGGGAAAATTGCTTTTGTAAAGTTTTTTGATGGAACAGAATATTTTCAAGCAGTTCTACAAGCCGATGTTTTGGGTAAAAAGAAAATGAAAATTTTTGATAAAAATTTTGACATGGGAGATTTTGTCATTTTCCAAGGAACTTTATTTAAAACTAAAAAAGGTGAAAAATCTTTGAAAGTTACTTCATTTAAAATGGCTGGAAAATCTATTTTGCCACTTCCAGAAAAATGGCACGGTATCACAGACATTGAAGAAAAATACAGAAAAAGATATCTAGACGTTCTGTCTGATCAAAATGCTTTTGATAAATTCAAAAAACGGTCAGAAGTAATTCGTGAAATAAGAAATTTTATGGACAATGAAGGTTTTTTAGAAATTGAAACTCCTATTTTGCAAAACCAAGCTTCAGGAGCAATGGCTGAAACTTTCAACACTCACCACAACGATTACAACCTAGACATGGTTTTAAGAATTTCACTTGAAGCTGAACACAAAATAGTTATGGCGGGAGGTTATCCAGCAGTTTACGAGATTGGAAAAAACTTCAGAAACGAAGGATCAGATTCAACACATATTCAAGAGTTTACGATGATCGAATGGTATAAAGCTTACAGGGGCCTTGATTACAATATTAAACTTACAGAAAAACTTTTAAAACACTTGGCTAAAAAAGTTATCAAAAAAACTGTTTTTGAAATTAAAGACGAAAACGACAAAAAAGTAAAAGTGGACTTTTCAAAAGAATGGAAAAAAGTAAAGTTCAACGATTTGATTAAAAAATATGCCAAAATAGATGTTCAAAAAGCAACCAGAAAAGAACTTGAAAAAAAAGCAATGGAACTTGGTGGAGTTAAAAAAGAAATTTTAAAAATGTCTCACGGAAATTTACTTGATTTTATTTACAAAAAATCAGCTCGAAAAAAATTGATCAACCCAACTTTTGTTTTAAATTATCCAGGAAGTTTAAAACCTCTTGCAATTCAAAACGAAGATGGAACATCAGAAGTAGCGCAACTTGTAATCGGTGGAGCAGAAGTGACAAACCAATATGCCGAACTTGTAAACCCACTTGTTCAAAGAAAACTTTTAGAAGATCAGCTAAAAGCTAAAAAGTCAGGGGATAAAGAAGCCATGGATTTCAACTCAGATTTTTTAGAAGCAATGGAATATGGAATGCCTCCAATGACAGGATTTGGAATGGGAATAGATAGATTGATGGCGATTTTTACGGAGCAGGATAACTTACGAGATACGATATTGTTTCCCATCATCAAACCTAAATAAAACTTAAAAAATTGGCGACTCACTTTGTCGACCGCATAAAAAATTCCTTCACCATATATTAAATATGGCTCAGGAATTTTTTATTTGTCTCCTCGTGATTCATCCAATTTTTTAAGTTTTATGATATAAGGATTGAAAAAACAAGCCCGAAATTTTGAAGCAAATTTTTGGAAAAAAGAACAAGCAACGCTTGTTCTTTTTTCCAAAAATTTGCTTCAAAATTTCGGGCTTGTTTTCAACCAACCCTAAATTTCACCATCAATCTGCTCAATTCTTCTTTGATGTCTTTGTTTATTTGAAAAAGGTTCAGAAAGCCAAATTTTTAAAATTTTACCTAAATTTATACTTTTAACAAACCTTGCTCCGATTGATAAAACATTTGCGTTGTTATGTTCTTTTGAAAGTTTTAAAATTTTTGGATTTCCTCCGTAGTAAACTGTTGCTCTGACATTTTTAAATCTATTCGCAACCATAGCTTCTCCTTGCCCTGAACCACCAAAAATAATAGCCAAATTTTCAGGATTTTCAGAAATTTTTTCTCCGGCTTTTTTGATAAACAAAGGGTAGTCATCATCAGGATTGTAAGTTTCAGCCCCTAAATCTTTCACATTGTACTCTGGATATTTTTTCTTTAAAATTTTTTTTGTTTTTTCTTTTAATTTAAACCCAGCGTGATCTGTAGCCAAATATATTGTTTTATTTTCCATAGATGTATTATAGCAAAAAAATTAAAATATGTTAAAATACTTTTTAACGGAGAAGTGGCTGAGTGGTCGAAAGCGCGTCCCTGCTAAGGACGTGTCCGGGTTAAACTGGACCGGAGGTTCGAATCCTCTCTTCTCCGCCGAGCACAAAAACCCAAAGCGACAGCTTTGGGTTTTTCCGTGCTCCGGCCGGAGAAGAGAGGATTCGAAAAGAGCGCAGCCCTGTTTTTTCTCTGCGTGGCTGCGTCCGAGAAAAAACGGCAAGCGGCGGGCCCGCGAGTTCTTAACGAACGACGAACGCAGTGAGGAAGTAAAACCCAAAGCGACAGCTTTGGGTTTTTCCGTGCTCCGGCCGGAGAAGAGAGGATTCGAAAAAAGCGGACTTTTCAAAAGTCCGCTTTGGTTTTAAAAATTATTCAGCAAGTTTCTCTCCCGCTTTCTGCAGAAGTTCACTTGCTTTTTTTAAACCCTTTTCACCAAGGTTTTTAGAAGCTTCAAGCCCCTTTTTTCCTAGGTCTTTTGCAACACCAACTCCTTTTGATGTTGCTTCTTTAGTTTTTTCAACTGCCTTTTTACTAGTTTCTTTTAGGTCGCACCAAGCAGGTGCGTTAAAAGTAACTTCATTTACTTTATCTTTAACAGTGATAAAGTAAATGATTTTTTTACTGAAACCGGCTTTCTTCCAGGTTCCAGAGAAGGCGTATTTTCCAGGTTCAATTTGTTCTTGAACTTGGAAAACATTCTCGTCTTTTCCCATCGTAAATTCGTATGGGAAATTGGGAACATTTTTTTTCAATTCCTTGAAATAAAATGAACCGTTTTCAAAACCCTCAATAACCATTTTACAGCCGTAAGGCTTGTAAAAGGTCACGATGGTTTTGTTGTCATCTTCAGCAAATAAAACATTGCTAAAGAAAACTAAAATTAAAAAAACAATTTTTTTCATTACCAACCTCCTTTAGGTTGTGGTATTCTACGCCACTGGTTGTTGTTTTGGTCTTGAATAATCACACGGATATCTCCGTCATCTTTTCTCCAGCACTCCTGTCTTTGGTAATTGTTCAAGTTTATAACAATTCTACCCAAATGGGCATTGTTAATATCATAAACAAGTGTATCACCAGAACCAGGGTGTCCAACGTATTGAACATTCAACAATCTACCGTTTTTGTACCAGTAAACTCGGGTACGGTAGTGGTTGTTTGTGTTGAAACGATAAACAAGTGTTTTTTCTTCACCTTGTCTGTAAAGCACAAAGTCTTCTTTGACAGGGTTAAAGTTTTTTTTCTGACCAGGTAAATACTTTTCAAGGTCAGAGCTTATTTTTACCGAACAATAAGGTGCGTTTAATCTAAAAACCACCTCATTTGTTACAACTTCTCCTGTAACATCGCTTGTGTAAACCACTTGCCCAGAACTTTGTCCTGAACTGTAACTCCACCCCGAAGCAACTGTTGCGCAACCAGTTGTCGCGACAACAGAGCTCCAAACAATTATTTTCAAAATTAATTTTTTCATTTTTGCCTCCTTCGGCAGTTTATTAAAAGAATTCTTGTATATTGTACATTTAATAACATAACTTGTCAATGTTGTAAATGTAAATTTTATGTGATAAATTGAAAACAATATGGATAAAAAACAATTGGAAAAATGGCTTGAAGCGGGAGTTATTGATCAAAATCAAGCCGAAAAAATGTTGCAAGATTTGGAACAACAAAAAAAAGAAAAAAGCTCTTCAAGAGTAATTTGGGTTTTTTCAATAATTGGTTCGGTTTTGTTGGGTTTGGGAGTAATTTTATTTATGGCTTCAAACTGGAGCCGGATACCTGATTTTGGAAAAATCGGAATGTTGGTTCTTGGAACATTTGGAACGTTCTTTGTTGGTTATTATTTGAAAGAACAAAAAAAGAATTATCCAAAAGTTGGTTTCTCGCTGATTTTTTTGAGTGCTTTTTTGTTTGGGGCAACAATTTTTCTGATTGCTCAAATTTATCACACTCAAGCAGATGAGCACAGTTTAGTTTTGTTGTGGCTTCTTGGAGTTTTACCTTTAGTTTATGTTTTTGGTTCAAGGATTTTTGCTTTTTTAAGCTCCATGCTTTTTTACACTTGGATGATTTTGTTTTTTATTCAAAAAAGCTCTATGTTTAAAGGTGAGATTGTTTTTTATATAATTTTTACACTTTCAATTTTGCTTTTTGTTTTTGGAAATTTGCATTTTTTCAAAAAAAGTTTAGAAAAAGTAGGCTTGGTTTATAAAATTTTTGGTTTCTTTGTTACCTCTGCTTTTTTGTATCTTGTGACGTTCCCAGACTTAGCTTCAGAGTTTATCAGGATCGGTTATTTTACAAAGTCTTTGTATTTTCCGATAACTTTTATGTTTGTTTTGATTTTTTTAGCTTTGACTTTAAGTTCAGCTCTAAACCCTAACAGAAGTGAAAATAACAGATTTGAAAATATAAGTTTGCTTTTAGGAAGTGCTTTGGTTTTTGGATTTAGTCTTTTTGATCCTGAAGTTGTAAAAGAAAGTATTTTTAGTTTTAGTTATATTGTATTTTATAATATTGTATTTTTTGGAATGTCTATTTTGCTTGTTTACAAGGGTTACAAAAAAGAAAAAATGGTTTATGTGAATTTTGGAATTTTTTACTTGTGCTTATTTTTGATTTCAAAATATTTTGATTTGTTTTATCAAATGCTCGACAGATCCGTTTTCTTTATTATTGGTGGTATTATTTTAATTGCAGGAGGTTTTTATGCTGAGAAAAAAAGAAGAAAAATGAAAGAAGATTTTCTGAAGAATAAAAAAGATGTTGTTAATAGTTTTAATTTAAATAAATATGAATAAAAAGATTTTAATTGGAGTACTTTTATTTTGGTTTAGTGTTATTGGAGGTTTTGTTGGGTATAAAGAATATACAGTTCAAAGCGGAACTGAGGTTTTGTTAAAAACAAGGGGATATGATCCGCATGATATTTTTAGAGGAGAGTATGTTAGATTGAGGCATAACATAAATGAAGTTGGAATAAATTATGGTACAAGTAATTTTGAGAATTTAAATGAATTTGAAAAAAAAGTTAAAAAAGGGGATAGGGTTTTTGTTTCCTTAAAAGTTGATGAAAAAAACACAGCTTCAGTTGGTAAGATAAGTTTGGAAAAACCAAAAAGTGGAATTTTTATTAAAGGAAAAAGTTTGGGTTCTTATTATCCATATTTGAAAGTTGATTATGGGCTGGGTAGTTATTTTGTGGAAGAGGGGAAAGGGTATGAAATTGAAAAAAAGTTGAGGGACCATAAATATAGTGCTTTTACAAAAGTTTCGATAAATAGGTTTGGTGATGCGGTAATTTTGGATTTGTTTTTTGAAAAAAAGAGTAAGATGGATTATCAGAATTGGAAAGATGAGGGATCTAACCCTTCTGATTTTTAGAAGGTTTGTTGTATTGGGGAAGCAAAAATTGCCGAAGGCAATTTTTGTTTTATTTGAGATGTTTTGTTTTAGAAATGTTGCCCGATTTTGATAAGCATAACCCCACAGTCAAAATCGGGCAACATTTATTTATCAACATTTCTCTTTCATTTTTTGAAAAAATTGGTATAATATAGGCACATTCTTTTAAAGGTTTTATTTTAAAAAATTTAAAAGGGTTATTTATAAATTAATAATTTTAATAAAAATATAAAATGACAAAAACACAAAAAGGGTTCACATTGATTGAACTTCTAGTAGTAATCGCAATTATCGGTATTTTAGCAGGAATTCTATTCGTTGCTATTGACCCTAAAGCGCAAACAGATAAAGCAGACGATGCAGCTAATAAATCAGCAATCGCATCAATCAGAACACAAGCAGCTCTTGTATTTAGTTCAACAGGTAGCTACCTAACAGTATTTGAAGATGATACTTCTACTTCTACTTCTGCAGATGCAAATGTTGCAAAACTTTACAATTCTTTACCAGGAACAGACGGGACTGAAAAAAAATCTTATTCAACAGCTAATGCATGGTTTGTTGCAGCAACAATGAACAACGATAAAGATAATGGAACTACAGGTTCAAAAATTTATTGTGCTGACTCAGATGGATTTACAGGATATGTTCAAACTATGCCAGGAGATACTGATACTGCCTGTGGACCAGCAGCAACATAGTAAAAGCTTATTATAAAGAACTTCCAATTGGGAGTTTTTTATTTCTTGTAATAAAAGTATAGCCCGATTTTGCGCAGCAAAATCGGGTTTTATTTTTAAATTTTTAATGTATAATATAAAATATGAAAAATAATAAAGGTTTTACATTAATAGAGCTTTTAGTTGTAATTGCTCTTATTGGTATTATAGCAGGATTACTTTTTGTTTATATCAACCCTCAAAAAAGAACAGATGACGCGAACGACTCAAAAGTCAAATCAAATTTAGCAGGGGTTGTTTCTCAAGCATCAGTTTCTTTTTCAAATAACGGAAATGTTTATACAGAAGTTTGTAATGAAAACGAGGTTAGAAAACTTGCAGGTTTAGAAGCTGGAGAAAAATACCCAGGAGTATGTAACGCAGGTGAACACTTTTGGGTGGTTTCACGAAAACTTCCAAGTGGAAAGTATTGGTGTGTTGACTGGAAGTCAAATAAAAAAGAACTGGACAGTCAAATTACAAGTACACAAACTGAGTGCTAGTTTTTAAAAACACCCGAAAATGACGAAGTCATTTTCGGGTGTTTTTGTTGAAAGGGTATTTACTTAATTTAAAAATATGTTAAAATATATATGCTTGCAAGGCGATGACATTCACCAGTTTCCACCCCATCTTCCGGTTTGGGGTTGGTGAAAAGAATCATTTTGGCCCAGACTTTAGTCTGGGTCCTTTTTTTAAATTTTGAATTTTTTAAAATTTTTGGTAAAATAAGTTCAATGCCAATGAAGCTTTAGCACAGTGGAGGTAAAAATTAAATATAGAAAGAAAGTGTTTGAAATTTTATATTTCAAAAAACAGGGTGGCACCGCGGTTTGGTTGCCCGAAATTTAGCAAAGCTTGATTTCGGGTCAAATAAAAAATCGTCCCTGTGAATTATTATAAACTTAATAATTTACAGGAACGATTTTTTGTTTTCTGTAAAGAAAAATAAAAGAAAAAATAAAATGTTAGATATAAAATTTATAAGAGAAAATTTAGATGCTGTAAAAGCTGGTGCTAAAAAAAAGCATGTAGATATAAATTTGGACAAACTTGTAGAGCTTGATGATACAAGAAAAGATTTACAACAACAAATTGATACAAAAAAACAACAACAAAATGAAAACTCATCAGATATTCCAAATTTAGAAGGAGACGAGAAGCAAGCAAAAATCCAAGAGCTTTCTGTTTTAAAAGCAGAAATTCAAGAATTGCAAGACAAATATAATCAAAATCAAAAAGAATGGAAAGCTTTAATGTTGCAAGTTCCGCAAATTCCAGCAGATGAAGTTCCAGAAGGAGATGATGATGCTGACAACAAAGAAATCAAAGTGTGGGGAGAAAAGCCACAATTTGATTTTGAACCAAAATCTCATATTGATCTTATGGAAGAGCTTGATATGGTAGATTTTAAAAGAGGATCAAAAATTCACGGTTTCAGAGGATACTATTTGAAAAATGATGGAGCGAAACTTTCTTGGGCTATTTGGAACTATGCAAACGAATTTTTTGGACAAAAAGGTTTTGTACCAATGTTGCCACCTGCAATTGTGAAAGAAGAAAACTTGTATGGAACAGGGCACTTACCAAATGATGCCGAAGATGTTTATAACACTCAAGACAAAGACTACTTGATCGGGACAGCTGAAATCCCTGTAACAGGTTATCACTCAGGAGAAGTTTTACAAAACGGTGAACTTCCAAAAAAATACCTAGGATTTTCTCCTTGTTACAGAAGAGAAGCTGGGTCTTATGGAAAAGACACAAAAGGGCTAATTCGGGTACATGAGTTTTACAAAGTAGAACAAGTTATTTTATGTCAGGCAAGTAAAGAAGAAACTCATAAGTTCCATGAATGGATAAACAGAAACACAGAAGAGTTTGTTGAAACTTTAGGTATTCCTTATCACACAGTTTTAAACTGTGGTGGAGATTTAGGGCAAGGACAAGTTAAAAAGTTTGATATTGAACTTTGGGTTCCAGGTGAAGAAACTTACAGAGAAATTTCATCAGCATCTTGTTTTTATGATTTTCAAGCAAGAAGATTTAATATAAGATATAAAGATCAAAATGGTGAGACAAAATTTGTTCATACATTAAACTCAACTGCTATTCCAACTCCAAGAATTTTAGTTTCTTTGGTTGAAAACTTTCAAACAAAAGACGGGGAAATTATTATTCCAGAACCATTGAGAAAATATATGGACGGAAGAGAAAAAATTACAAAATAATTTAAAGTGGTTTTTGAGAAATGAAAGCCCGAAATTTTGGCAGAATTTTTTGAAAAAGTTGAAAGGCTTTGCCTTTCAACTTTTTCAAAAAATTCTGCCAAAATTTCGGGCTTTCTATTTTTTAAACAAAATTATGTTATAATTTTAAGTATGAAAAAACAAATAAAATTTATTTTAATTTTGATTACATTTTTGACATTTCCTTTATCTAGTTTTGCTTTTAACGCTGATAGTTTATTGGAAAAACTTTATGAAGATAATGGATTTAGTGCTCAAGACAGAGATAAAATAAAAAATCTAAATCAATATATAGCGATTGTGGGTGGTTATGAAAGTGGTGGTAAAAATATTAAAGTAAGGAATGGAGTTTCTTTAAACTCAACTGCAGCAGGTTATTATCAAATGACAGAGACAACATTGTTTGGTTCAGGTGGCCTTTCTGGTGGTGTTGTTGGTTACATAAAACGCAAATTTGGAATTGACATAACAGAAGGTAAAGAGCCTTATAAGCTTGGAGTTAGGGGTAGTGCAAATAGTAATAGACCAAATTATATACAAACCTTTTCAGAGAAAGAGCAGAGAGCAATAACGCTTGCTATGTGGAATTCAAAAGGAAGAATTTCATTAAAAAAGTTAACCGAACCAGGTGCTACCAAGGACAAATGGTTGATGTATGCTTATAATCATCACGGAGTTAGGAGTAGTCATAGAAATCAAGATTTGAGAGCCACGAATGGTTTCAGGTCTTATATGGAAAAAAAATACGGACAAGTCATTGATGATTCTTTTTTAACTGAAGGAGGGGGTTCTCCTGGTGGAGGGGATGATCCTGAATATACTTACTCACCAGAAGAGTTTGATGGGGTTTCTACCAGTGGTGAACCGATTGACCCCATTTCTGTTTCTCAATTTGAAGCCGGTATTTCAGCCAGTATTGACTTAGACACAAAAGAACTTCTCGACCAAATCTGTGCAGCATCAAGAGAAACAGCAAATCAAGGTTTATTAAAATACGACGGAGTATGTGACCAAAAAAGTGGTATTCAAGGACTGTTCGACACAATCCAAGAAGTACTTTCATGGTTAATAAAAATAGCAATGGTAATTGCTGTGTTTGCACTATTTTACACAGGCTTTAAATTCATCGCAGCAAATGGAGAACCAGGTAAAATATCAGACGCAAAGAAAACATTAGTAAATGTAGTAATAGGATTATTCTTTATCCTTTCTGCATTCTTCATTGTTGACTTTGTATTTGACCTATTACTTATTGATCCTTCATATAAGTTTTTAAATAATGTTCAGTAAAAATAAAAACCAAAATTTCGCGATGTGAAATTTTGGTTTTGTTTTGTACAATTAAAAGCTTTTTATGTTATAATTTAAAATTATGGAAGAAGTTTTAACTTTATTATCAAATCCTTCAAATCAAATATATCAAATATTTATTGCTTTATTTTTAGGTATATTTTTAGGATTAAGGAAAGAAATGTGGATTCAGAAAAACAAAACAGTGGCTGTTTTTGGTTTAAGAACAACTATTTTGATTGTAATGTTGGGAACAATATCAACTTTTTTTACAGATCTACCTTATTTACCAATTGTATTTTTTTTAGCAATTTTTACTTTCGTAGCTATTGCATATTTCAACGGAGTTTTTAAACTCAATCTGATTGGTTTAACTTCAGAATTCCAAGCCCTTATTGCTTTTTGGATCGGAGTTTTGGTTGGCTACGAAAAAGTTTTCACAGCAATCATACTAACGGTTATTTTATCGATCCTGATGGCTTACAAAGAAAACTTTCACAATTTTGCTAAAAACTTTTCTTTAAAAGAGTATTCTGGTTCTTTAAAACTTTTAATTATTACAGCTGTTGTTTTACCATTTTTACCAACCGAACCCATCGACCCTTGGGGAGTGTTTATTCCTTTCAATATTTGGTTAATTGTAATTTTCATCTCATCGATTGGTTTTATTGGTTATTTTTTAAACAAATACTTTGGAAGTCGAAAATCAGTTATGTTAACTTCAGTTTTAGGATCTTTGGTTTCTTCAACTATTGTGACAACATCTTTAGCATCAAAATCTAAAACCTCAAATATTAAAATTTTGTCTATCGGAATTTTAATTTCAATTTTAGTTATGCAGATAAGAATTTTGATTGAAATTTTAACTTTACTTGGAGGATATTCAGAATTTAATTATATTTTTATTATTCCATCTATTTTTATGATTTTATCTTCTGTTATTCTGGTTTTCATTTATCGTAAAAAGTATTGTCGCGCCGAAAATATAAAAGATTTTAAACACAAGTTAGAGGTTAAATCACCTTTTGAAATACTTCCTGCTTTAAAATTCGGTTTTCTATTTTCAGCTATTTTGTTTGCAATTTACTTTGGAAACAAATATTTTGGACAAATTGGTGGTTATTTTGTAGTCTTTTTGTCTTCTTTTACAGATGCAGATGCAGTAGTTTTATCAACCGCTGAATCTTTTAAAACAGGGGGGGCAACAGGAACTTTTTTAGCTTATACAATTTTAATAGCGACTGTTTTAAATACTTTGGTTAAATCTTTATACATTTATTTAATTGGTGGAAAGGAAATTTTTAAATTAACACTTTTACCAATTGTCTTAATTTCACTTTCAGGTATTTTATCGTTTTTTATATTTATCAGTATCTAAATGTTAAAAAATTAAAACTTCCACACTTATTTTTTATATGTTAAAATATTTACATGACAAAAAAAGAAATAAAATCAAAATTTGAAGGAAAAAAAGCAAAAGCTTTTTGTTTAAAAAATCAAAACGAAGAAAAAATTTGTTTAAAAGATTTCCAAAAAGGTGGAGAATTTGGAGGTAAAGAAGGAAAAAAAGTTTTACTTTACTTTTACCCAAAAGACTTAACTTCAGGGTGCACAATCGAATCAGTTTCATTTACCAAAATGAAAAAGAATTTCCAAAATCAAAACACAGTTATTTTAGGAATTTCAAAAGACTCTATTGAACTTCACAAAAAATTTATTAAAAAAGAAAAACTTAAAAATGACCTTCTTTCAGACGAAGAACACAAAGTTTTAGAAAAATACGGTGTTTGGCAAGAAAAATCAATGTTCGGAAAAAAGTATATGGGAGTATCAAGAGAATCATTTTTGATTGATGAAAACGGAAAAGTTTTAAAACATTTCCAAACAGTAAAACCAAAAACTCACGCACAAGAAGTTCTAGATTTTTTAAAAGCTTTAAAAAAGAAATAACAAAATAAAAACCCAAAATTTTCAACTTAATTTTGGGTTTTTTCTCCCCGTAAGTCCTTGCCAAAAGTTTGTTTTTGGTGTATAATATTTTTTGATGAAAAGAGAAAAGTTATTAAGAAAAGATGGAAAAGTTTTTGTTGTAAAAAAAAGAAGAAATCTTTTTTCTTTTTTGTTTTCTTTTATAAAAGATTATTTACACTTTTGTTTAAGCATTTTTTTGTTTGTGCCTAAAAAAGTTTCTGCGTTTTTTAAAAATTTTTTGAAAAGTTTCGGACAAAAAAGAGCTTTGAAAAAAGAATTTAAAAAAGAACTTGATTTAGAAAAAGAAAAACTAAAACAAAAAGAAAAAGAAAAGGAAGAAGTTTTAAGACAAATTCAAATTCAAAAAGAAGAACTTGATTTTGAAAAACAAAGAAGGGAACTTTTGAAACAAAAAGAGATTTTAGAAAAAGAGCTTGAAGAAAAAAGAAGAAAAAAAGAAGCTGAAATTCAAGAAGAAAAGGCTAGGCTTGAAAGTTTAAAAAAAGAAAAGCTAGAGTTGAAAGAAAAAGAAGAAAAGGAAGAAGAAGAAAGGTATTTAAAAAAAGAGCAAAATGACTTTCAAGATGAAGTTTTAACCCAAAACTCAGTGAGTATTAAAAAAGAAAACTTTATTTTAAGATTTTTTAAAACTATTTTTAGATATATAAATGAATATTTCTTGTTTATTTATCGGGTTTTTAGATTTATTTTAATTTTACCAATTTTGATTATTCGTTTTATCAAAAAATATTTAAGAAAGTTTAAAAACTTTTTTTTAGGTATATTTTCAAAAATAGGAAAATCATTTTCAAATCAAAAAACAAAACTTTCAAACAAGGTTCAAGGCGGGTTTGAAAATTTAAAAGATAAATTTAAAAAAGAACAGGTTGAAGAAACTCAAGTTGAAGTTTTAGAAGAAAAAACACAAAGACAAGGTTTTGAAGAGCTTGAAGAAAAAGCAGAAGAAATTGAGGTTAAAAATTTTAGTCAAAACTCTAACCAAAAATTTAGTCAAAATTTTAGTCAAAATCCGGAAGCTAAAATTCAAAATTCAGATGTGAAAATTTCAGAAGGTGCTTTAAGTTTAAATTTGAAAAATAAATTTGATTTTTCAAATTCAAAAATTTTAAATAAAATTTCAAATATTGATATTAAAAATCAAACAGTTAAAAAAACTTTAGATGTTGGTTTTGACGTAACTAAAAAAGCTTTGAAAAAAGACAATTTTGAAATCTTTACAGAAAAAAGCGATGACTACAGAGTTGACTTTGCCATTATCGGTGGAATATCACTTTTTGTTTTATACGTTTTACCACTTTTTGATTTTCTAAAACCGTATATGCTGGAAATTTACTTTTTGTTGTGTTTATTTATTTTGCTTTATTGTTTACATTATTTTATAATAGTATTTAATGACACAAAAGAAGTTCAAAAAGATAGTTCAAAATAGAATAAAGACAATCCAAAAACCAGAAAATAGAACACTTAAAAACATTTTATTTGTTGTTTTTTTGGTTTTCTTTTTTTTGGCAGCTTTTGTCTATTTTAAAAACTCGGGTTTACAAAAACAAATCGTTTTAAGTGCTGAAGAAAATCAAGTGCTATTTGACATTTTTGAAGATGCACGAAACAAAAATTCAAAAAAAAATATTGAAATTTTTGTTAAAAATTTTTTGAAGTTAAAAGAAGAAAAATGTTTGAAAATTGAAATTCAAAAAGATGTTTTTTGTGATTTGAAAAACGAAAGTGCTAAAGAGTGTTTGTTGAAAACCGAGATTTTGAATTTTAACCCAACTTGTGTTTTGTATAAATCGTTTCATTTAAAAAAACCTCAAAATATTAAAGCTATTTACTATTCAGCATACGCAGCAGCCAGTGCTAAAAAAATTGACTATTTAATTGAACTTGCTGAAAAGTCAGACATCAACGCAGTTGTGATTGATATTAAAGAAGCCGATGGGGGACTTTCTGTTAAAATTCCAACAGACGGTTTTGAAATTAAACCTAAAATTTTAAATATTATTAAAAATCCAAAAGCCTTAATTGAGAAGTTACATCAAAAAGGTATTTATGTTATTGCAAGGGTTGTGGTTTTTAAAGATAAAAATCTTGTAAGACAGTATCCTGAATTTGCTGTTAAAAGATCTGATCAAAAAACAATCTGGAAAGACCACAGACATAAAACTTGGCTTGATGCTAATAATCCGAAAGTTTGGGATTATATCGCTGAGATTTCAAAACAGGTTTACCTTTTGGGATTTGATGAGGTTAACTTGGACTATGTGCGTTTTCCGTCTGATGGTCCGATGAGAGATATTTATTATCCTTATTCAAATTCTGAAATTGTAAAATCACCAAGATGGGGAAGGGCCAAAGTGATGGACGATTTTTATTTTTATTATACCCAAAAATTAAGAAAGACATTTCCTGAAATTCAGCTTTCAGCAGATGTTTTTGGACAGGTTGCTTTAAACTGGGACGATGTTTCAATTGGACAAATTTTAGAGTCAGCAGTGCTTTATTTTGATGGGATTTATCCAATGGCATATCCTTCTCATTACTCTTGGAGATTTTTACCTCAGTACACAGATGGTCCAGACAATCATCCGTATGAAGTGATTGAAAAAACGATTAAAGCTTCTGATAAAAAAATTGAAGATTTAAATCAGAAAATTGCTTGGTCAATTGAAAATAAAAAACCGTTAACTATAAGGCCAGGTGTGGTTTCAAAAATCAAACCTGAAGATTTGAAAATTATTCAAAAAAATAAAGTTAAGTTTTGGTTGCAAGCATTTTATTGTTCTTGGTGTCGAAATTCAAAACCGTATGGATTAACTGAGATTTTGTTACAGAAGAAAGCTTTGGAAGACAGCGGGCATCATAACTGGCTTTTCTGGAATGCTTCATCTAGGTATAAAGAAAGTCATTTTGTTACACAAGAAAATGAGTGGGAAAGCATGGAAGGTTAGTGGTTGGTGAAAACAAAGCCCGAAATTTTGGAGTAAATTTTTAGAAAAAAGAACAAGCGACGCTTGTTCTTTTTTCTAAAAATTTACTCCAAAATTTCGGGCTTTGTTTCTGTCTATTTTCACCACTCATTTTGCCACCAAAAGTATTCCACAACTTATCAAGTGCGCCCAAAGGGTGCACTTGACTTTTTTTGGAAAATAAAATATAATACTTGGCACTGTTTTACACTTTAAATGTAAACAGAAAGTTCGTTGAAAATAAAATATTGTAAGGTTATAGCAAAAGAAATTTTTCTTTTGCTCCGTCTAATTTAATTATAAGAGTTTGATCCTAGCTCAGGATGAATGCTGGCTGTGTGGATAAGGCATGCAAGTCGAATGCATTTAGTTGCATGGCGGACGAGGTAGTAACACGTAGGACTACGTACCCCAAAGTCAGGGATAACCCATCGAAAGGTGGGATAATACTTGATATCTCTTCGGAGGAAAGATTTATCGCTTTGGGAACGGCCTGCGGAGTATCAGCTAGTTGGTAAGGTAATGGCTTACCAAGGCTACGACGCTTAGGGGAGGTGAGAGCCTGACCCCCACCGATGGGACTGAGACACGGCCCATACTCCTACGGGAGGCCGCAGTCGAGAATCTTCCACAATGGACGAAAGTCTGATGGAGCGACACAGCGTGATGGATGAAGTTCATAAGAATGTAAACATCTTTTATATGTGAAAAAGTTTATTGATATTAACATATGAATAAGGGGTTGCTAACTACGTGCCAGCAGCAGCGGTAATACGTAGGCCCCGAGCATTATCCGGAATCATTGGGCGTAAAGGGTCCGTAGGCGGTTTAATTAGTCTTTCGTTAAAGCACCAGGCTCAACCTGGGACAGGCGAAGGAAACGGTTAAACTAGAATCAAAAAGAGGTGTGTGGAACTCATAGTGTAGGGGTGAAATCCGTTGATATTATGGGGAACACCAAAAGCGAAGGCAACACACTGGTTTTGTATTGACGCTGAGGGACGAAACCCTGGGTAGCGAATGGGATTAGATACCCCAGTAGTCCAGGGCCTAAACGATGCATACTAGCTTTTTAAATTTCAATCATTTAAGAGGCGAAGCTAACGCGTTAAGTATGCCGCCTGGGGAGTACGGTCGCAAGGCTAAAACTCAAAGGAATAGACGGGGACTCGCACAAGTAGTGGATCATGTGGCTTAATTCGTAGGTACACGAAGAACCTTACCCAGATTAGATATTATATTCATGCTACACATTGGAGACAAATAGTAGATATTGTGGTATAACAGGTGTTGCATGGCCGTCGTCAGTTCGTGGCTTGAGCTGTTCCTTTAAGTAGGGAAACGAACGCAACCCTCATCGTTTGTTATAAGTGTCAAACGAGACTGCCTCGCCTTAAGTTTTTAAATAAAATTTTGAAGATTTAAGGCGGGGAGGAAGGTGGGGATGACGCCAGGTCAGCATGACCCTTGATGTCTGGGGCTGCACACGTGATACAATGGGCAGGACAACAAGACGCAATACGGCAACGTGGAGCAAATCTTTCAAACCTGTCCTAAGTTCGGATCGGGGGCTGAAACTCGACCCCGTGAAGTTGGAATTACTAGTAATCGCAGGTCAGCTATACTGCGGTGAATATGTTCTCGAGTCTTGTACTCACCGCCCGTCAAGTCAAGGGAGTTGGGAGTACCCAAAGTTCGTGTTTATCACGACCTAAGGTAAGCTCAGTAACAGGGACTAAGTCGTAACAAGGCACGGCTAGCGGAAGCTGGTCGTGGATTATTTCAAAGAAGATGGTCATAAATGACTTTATTGGTTGAAACAATTCTATAATTGTTAGACTTTCATCTGGAGTCTTTAAATCAGATGCGCTTATAGTAAGATATGCGACACTTCTAATTAGTCGGGGCACAAGAAAGATTTTTTTCTATAACCAATCACTAAATTACAATATTTTATTTCAAAAAACTGCAGAAATTGGCGAAAATCTTTGTCAATTTTATAAAAAAAAACTCTCACCGTATATTTAATACGGCTCGAGATTTTTTTTATTCATTTCCTCGATTCTCATCCAATTTCTGCTGTTTTTTAACTTTTTAAAAAACACCAAAAGGTGTTTTTTTGTATTAAATTTAATAATTATTAAGGCAAGACCTGTTAACTGATTTTCGGGTATAGTACAAACCAAAAAAAGCTTAAAAAATAAAGCAAAGAAGCAAAAATATTAGCTTGTTTTATCAACCTCTTTACTGTATAATGTATCTATTATAAACAATAATAAATATATGAATAAAATAAGTATAAAAAATATTTTCAAAAAATCTTGGGAAGATTTTAAAAAGAATTGGGTTGCTATTTTAGCAGCTTGTCTTACAATTATTATAATTTCTGGAGTAGGAAATTATTTTGCTGGTGGAATGATTGACATGAATATGGCTGAGCTAGGAACAGTAGAAAGTCTTAAAGCCTTTGGTGCAAAAGAATTTGTAATTGCTTTAGTTTTTGCTTTAGTGCTTGTCTTTTTAGAAATCACATTTTTAAGATCTTGGCTAAAAATTGCAGATGGTAAAAAAACAAGTTTCACAGATTTCTTTACAAACATTGATGGAGCAGGAAACTACTTTAAATTTATCGGAACAGCAATTTTAGTTGGGGTTTTAGTTGCAGTGCCTACATATTTACTAGGACTTTTGGTATTTAAGGTTATTGACCCTCAAACATCTGTGATGGGGGTGGGAGTAGGAGGCATGATAGTTTCACTGATTTCATTTGTAATTTCATTCTTCTTTATGTTTGCTGTGATTTTCTCAGCAGAAAACAGATACCATTTTTTAACTGCGATTAAAAAATCATTTGGAATTATAAGTAAAAATTTTGGATCAGTAATTGCATTACTTTTTGCAATGATGGGATTAAACTTATTAGGAATGATTCCTTTGGGACTTGGTTTGATCATTACAGTTCCAGTATCAGTTTTGATGAGTGCACACTTTTATAGACTTGCAGATCAAGAAATGAAAGCTGTTGAGGAATAAAAAGATAAAAAACACCGAAAGGTGTTTTTTATTAAAAGTGAAAAACCACCAGCTTTAGCTGGTGTGTGCGTTTAAAAACGTAGTTAGTATAATTTCCGCAAGGAAAGTGTTTTAACAATTAATATAATCTAAAATGAATCAAAGACTATATCACTTAAATCATAGCACATGGATTTGTGATTACCACATTGTTTGGTGTCCAAAATACAGAGGAAATGTGTTGGAAGACAAGTATATTAAAAATCAATTAAAAACAATGTTTAAAAATATTGTAAAGTGGAAAGGTTTAATTATTCACGCTTGGCACATTGGTGATAATCATATACATTTATACATATCAATCCCGCCAAAATATTCAACTGCATACACAATACAAATTTTGAAAGGAAAAACTTCAGCATGGATAAAAAAGAAAACAAAAAAATTTCCAAGGGGAACTTTATGGCAAAGAGGATATTTTGTATCAACAATTGGTTTAAACAAACACCAAATTAAAAACTACATTAACGATCAATCTCACCACCAAATAGAACTGACTCAGAAAAAGTTATTCTAGCCCACAACGTGGGCAAGATAAAAGCGACCAGCGTTTAGCTGGTCGTTTTTACTTTTTTAAATGCCAAAAGATTTTTTTATGTTAAAATATATTTATGAAAAAAGAAATAATAAAAAAAGATATAACATTTAAAATGAAAGATAAAGGTGAGATTTATGCTGATTTTTATTCTTCAAAAAGTAAAAAATGTATTGTTATAATACACGGACTTTTTGGAAATTCATCTGAACACCAGTTTTATAATTCAGCAAGGTTTTTTGCCAAAAAAGGTTACGATGTTTACGCTTTAAACATGTATACAATGGGAAAAAGGCAGATTGATAAAAATAGTATAACTCAACAAGTAAAAGATTTAGAGGAAATTTATGAAAAAGTAAAAAGAAAATATCAGAAAATATTTTTAATAGGTCATTCAATCGGTGGACCAATTATCTATTTATCAAAAGTGGCCCAACAAGAAAACAAAGTTCAAGCTTGTGCTTTGTGGGAACCAACCATAAATCCAGTTGGAGTTGAAAAAGATTTTAAGTTTAAAAAAGGAATAAACGCTTACTATACTTTTGGTTTTTTAGTTTCTAAAAAAATGGTTTCTGATTTGAAAAAATTAACTTCAGAAAAGATTTCAAAAATCAAAAAACCTTTTTTGTTGGTTTTAAATACAAAAGGCGGGCTTTATAAAAATTGGAAAAAAGCTTATGAGTTTATTAGAACTGATTATGAAACTTTGTATTTAAAAAACTCAGGACATAATTTTTCTAAAAATAATCAAGATCAGATTTTGTATAAAGAGACTTTGAAATATTTTAATAAATTTTAAGTTTTTGTAATGGGTCTTGTTTTGAAAGAGGGCTCGGCACCAGTTCTAAACTCAGACTTCGCATTCGCTCGTCTTCGTTAAGAACTCGTTGCCTCGATTTAAAGCATTTCCGAGCACTTTTTGTGGTTGTGTTTTAAAAGTGCTTGGTCGAGCCTGGAAAGAAAGAGGGCTCGGCACCAGTTCTAAGCTCACTTCCTCACTGCGTTCGTCGTTTGCTAAGAACTCGTCGCCTCGTTTTTTCGAGCCCTCTTTTTTGTAAAAAATAATACAAAATAATTCCTGCGCACTGCTCGGAATGTATTTTGTTTATTTTTACACAAAAAACACCTGAACTTGATTGTACTGTTACAAAACAAAAACTTAACTTCGGTTAAAAAGTTAAGTTGCTTGTACCCGAAAGAGGGCTCGAACCTCCATGGATTGCTCCACTGGTTCCTAAGACCAGCGCGTCTACCAATTCCGCCATTCGGGCAGGTTCTAGTATTTTAACAGATTTATGTATTTTTTCAAGTTTATGATATAATTATTTTCATATAATTATAACAATATGGCATCGTTAAAAACATTGAAAGGAAAAATGGCTGGGATCAAAAAAACAGCCAAAGTAACAAAAGCAATGGAATCAATTTCTGCAATCAAAATGCGATCAGCACAAAAAAAAGCAATCGCATCAAGAGAATATTCTTTCCGAGTTTTTTCAATTGTAAAAAGAGTTTCAAAACTTTTTTTGCATGATAATGTAGATTTATTTTTCAAACAAAAATTAGACAACTTACACCCAACTGTAATTTTACTGATATCTCCTGACAAAGGTTTAACAGGGGGAATGAACAATTTTCTATTTAAAAAAGTAGACGAAGTTATCAAAGACCAAGAATTTACAAAAGAGAATTTATCTTTTGTTTGTGTAGGTAAAAAAGGTTACGAGTATGTTTCTAAAAAAGGTTTTGAAGTGATCAAATATTTTGATTTGATTGCCGAAAAATCAACAACAGAAGAAATCAAAGAAGTTTCAGAATACATGCAGTCTTTATATGCTGAAAACAAGTGTGCCCGAATAAAAGTAATTTATACAACTTTTATCAACACCTCTGAACAAACTCCAAAAGTAAGAAGAATTTTACCCATCAACTACAAAGATACAAAAAAGTTTATCAAAGAAATTTTACCAGACAAAGGAAAGTTTTCAGATATTGAACACAACATCGATATTGATCACTCAGATGTTGGATCATACTTGTTTGAACCGGACATTAAAGATGCGGTGAAAACTTTAACTGAGTATGTAATGCACATCGGAGTATACCACTCAATTTTAGAAGCTTTTGCTTCAGAACATTCAGCCAGAATGTTGGCAATGAAAAACTCAACAGATAAGGCCGATGAGCTTTCAGAAAATATCAGAAAGAAAGTAAACAAAGAAAGACAAGCTCAAATTACAAAAGAAATTTCAGAAATTGTTTCTGGAATTGAGTCAATGAAAAAATAAAACAAGCAGGAGGCTTGTTTTGTTTTTTTGGCTTTTATTTTTTTTGTTTTTTGCTTTGCCGCGCAGGTTTCGCCTGCGCGGATTTTTTATTTTAATTTTAGGTTTGAGTTTGCACGATTTTGACTGTTTGGTGGTTGTGTTTGTCAAAATCGTGCTTTTCTGATTTCTGAACAAAAATTTAGATATTTTTCCAAAATTTTTTAAAAAATCTTTTATGTGGATATGTTGTCGACTATTGATGTGATTTTGTCTTTTTTTCCTTATTTTTCATAAAATTCATGTTGACTTTTTCTGTGAATTTGTTAAAATATTCACACTTTTTATAAATTATGACAAGATCAATTAAAAAAGGGCCATACGTGGACGAAAATTTAATGAAAAAAATAGCTGGAAAAAAACCAGAAGACACAGGTACAATTAAAACTTGGGCTCGTGCTTCTCAAATTCACCCAGACATGATTGGATTTACTTTTGGAGTACACAATGGTAGAAAACACATAGATGTTTTTGTAACAGAAGAAATGGTAGGACACAGACTAGGAGAATTTGCAGCAACAAAAACTTTCCATAGACATGGAGGTAAAATGCAAAAAGAACTAGATCAAAAGAAAAGAGAAGCAGAAATCTCAGCAGCAAAAGCTGCAAAGGCTGCTTAATAAATAAATATTATTATTATGAAAGTTAAAGCAAGTATTAAAAATTTAAGATCTACACCAAGAAAAGCAAGATTGATTGCTGATTTTATTCGTGGTAAAGACTTAAAAATAGCAAAAGCAGAACTTAAATTTGTGAACAAAAAAGCAGCAGCTGACTTTTTAGATTTATTAAAATCAGCAGAAAGCAACGCAAAAAACAATTTTGATTTAAAAGCAGATAACTTATTTGTTGAATCAATTTCAGTTGACGCAGGAGCTGCTTTAAAAAGACACAGAGCTGGTTCAAATGGTAGAGCTTTACCATTTAAAAGAAGATTATCAAATATAAATCTTGTTTTATCAGAAAAAGAAACTAAATAATCAATTATAAATTATGACACATATAGTACATCCGTATGCACACAGATTGGGAGGACTTAGAGATTGGAAATCTCAATGGACTTTCTCAAATAAAGAAGACTACAAAAGGTTTTTAAAAACTGACCAAATCGTTAGAGCTTTTTTAGAAAAAGAATTAGGAAATTCTTTTGTTTCTTCAATCCAATTCCAAAGACACTCAGACGACAGATATGTTGTAAAAATTTACACATCAAGAGTTGGGATGATTGTTGGAAAAGATGGAAAAGGAGTTGAAAAACTTACACAAAAAGTTAAAAAACAACTAAAGAAAAACAATCTAGTTGTACCAACAAACTTAAAAATTGATTTAGAAGAAGTTTCTTCTCCTGATTCTGATGCTGGAATTGTTGCAGCAACAGTTAAAGAAGGTTTAGAAAGAAAAATGCCTTTCAGGAGAGTTCTAAAAACAGCGATTGAAAAATCAATGGCAGACAGAAACGTAAAAGGAATTAAAATTTCTGTTTCAGGAAGACTTGGGGGAGCAGATATGGCTAGAAAAGAATACCTTAAAAAAGGAAGAATTCCACTTTCAACATTCAGAGCAGATGTTGATTACAGAGAAGCAAGAGCAAATCTTCCATATGGTGTTATTGGTGTGAAAGTGTGGATTTACAGAGGTGAAATTTTTGATAAATAATTCAACTTTTGTTTAAAATTATAAATTATAAAAAATATTATGTTATTTCCAAATAAAGTAAAACATAGAAAATGGCAAACTGGTAGAAAAAACTCAGTTAAGCTTGCAGAAAAAGTAGCAACAAAAGGAACAAAAGTTTCATTTGGAGATTTTGGTTTAAAAGCAATGTCTCAAGCAAGAGTTACTTCAAACCAAATCGAAGCAGCCAGAAAAGCAATTAAAAGACATGTAGGAAAACTTGGAACAGTTTACATCAGAGTTTTTCCAGACAGGCCTGTAACACAAAAAGCAGCAGAAGTTGGTATGGGTAAAGGTAAAGGTGATCCACAACACTTTTGTGTGGAAGTTTTCACAGGAAGAGTTTTGTTTGAAGTTACAGGGGTGAAAGAAGAAGTAGCTCGTGAAGCTTTGAGAAAAGGTGGAACAAAATTACCAGTTAAAACAAAAGTTATTGAAAGAAAATAATATTTTATTATGAAAGATTTAATCAAAAAAAGTACAAAAGACTTAACAAAAGAGCTTAAAGCTTTAAAAGAAAAAAACAGAGAAATTTCTTTTTCAGCAGGAGGAGCTGTTTCAAAAGACTCTTTTGAAAAAAGAAAAAACAGAAAACAAATTGCAAAAATTTTAACTGTGTTAAATAAAAAATAAAATTATGACAACAGATAAAAATATTAAAACATTTACAGGAGTTGTTTCTTCAGACAAAATGAAAGATACTACTGTTGTGAATGTAGAATCTTACACAAAACACCCAAAATACGGAAAATTTGTTAAAAAAACAAAAAAATTCAAAGTTCACGATGCTGGAAACACAGCAAAAGTGGGTGACAAAGTAGAAATCACAGAGACAAAACCAATCTCTAAAACTAAAAGATTTATTTTAGTAAAATAATTTGGTTATTAAATTTATTAACAAAACAATATGATACAACCACAAACAATAGTAAAAGTAACAGACAACTCAGGGGCTTTGCAAGCAAGAGTATTTAAAGTTTTAGGAGGTTCAAAAAAAAGATATGCAAGAATTGGAGATATTGTTGTTGCTTCAGTGCAATCAGCACAACCAAGAAAAACTGTAAAGAAAAAAGATGTTGTTTACGGGGTTGTTGTAAGGCAAAAACAACCTTTCAGAAGAAAAGATGGTTCTTATATTTATTTTGATGAAAACTCAATCGTTTTGATCTCAAAAGAAAAAAAAGAACCTATCGCAGGTAGAATTTTCGGACCAATTCCAAGAGAAGTTCAAGAACTTGGTTATCAAAAAATTGCTTCTTTAGCACCAGAAGTACTTTAATTTATCTACTTAAAATTATTATTAAAAAACCTATAAAAAATATTATGAAGTTTAAAACAGGAGACAATGTAATTGTGATTGCCGGAAAAGACAAAGGCAAAGAATCTAAAATAGTAAAAATTTTCTCAAAAGAAAATAAGGTTGTTTTAGAAGGAGTGAATTTAAAAAAGAAACATATAAAAGCCTATGGACAACAAGAAGGTGGTATTTTAGAAATTCCATCTCCAATCGATATTTCAAATATTGCTATTATTGATCCAAAAACTAAAAAAGCTTCAAGAGTAGGTTTTACATTTGACAAAAAAGGTAAAAAAATCAGAATTGCCAAAAAGTCAGGAAGTGAAATTAAATAATAAAATATTATGAATAATCAAGGAGTAAAAGAAAAAATAAATACAGGATTTGAAATTTTGAAAGATAAAATTTCAATCAAAAACAAAATGCAAAGTCCAAAGTTGGAGAAAGTAACTATTTCTGTGGGGGTTGGAAAATTCAGAGATGACAAAAGAAAACTTGAGGTTGTACAAGACAGACTTGAAAAAATCACAGGGCAAAAACCAGTTGTAGCTGCAGCTAAAAAATCAATCGCTACTTACAAAGTAAGAGAAGGTGATGTTTCAGGTTACAAAGTAACTTTAAGAGGAGAACAAATGTATTCATTTGTTGACAAACTTATCAATATTTCTTTACCTAGAACAAAAGACTTTAGAGGAATTTCTAAAAAATCTGTTGATCAAATGGGTAACTTAACAATTGGGGTTAAAGAACATATTGTTTTTGCTGAAACACCAGACGAAGAGATTAAAGATATTTTCGGACTATCTGTAACCTTAACTTCAACAGCAGAAAGCAAAGAAGATGCGATTACATTTTTTGAATACATTGGTATTCCTTTTAAAAAAGAAGAAACTAAATAAAATATTATGAAAAAAGATATACACCCAGAAAATAGAGAAATTGTTTTTGTTGATAAAGAAGCAAACTATGTTTTAAAAGCATTGTCTACTTTAAAAACAGAAGATACTTACGAATTTGAAGGAAAAGAATATCCAGCAGTTTTTGTTGAAATTTCTTCAGCATCACACCCTTTCTATACAGGAAATACAAAAACTCTTGATACTGCAGGGAGAGTTGATAAGTTTAAGAAACGATTCGAAAAGGCAAAGAGCTAAAAATTTGAAAAATGAGCAGTCAACTTCGTTAGAGGTACAAAAAATCCCCTCACCGTATATCAAATACGACTCGGGGATTTTTGTTTGCTTCCTCGTTATCCATCTTGTTTTTCAAGTTTTTTTGTGTTTGGGAATTGACGTCGAGCACCATTGTTTTTTTAAAAAAAACAATGGTGCTCGACATTAAATTTCTGCCGTTTTTTAAAAACTTGAAAAACACCAAAAAACAAAGGTGTTTTTCTTTTACTCTACAACACAAAAAGCAGAATTTTGGCAAACCACAACCACCCAGCCAAAATTCTGCTTTTTTATAAACCTATATTTTCATATTTTTAATTTTGCCCTAAAGGCCTTTTATAAGTTATTTTACTTAATACTTTTTTTAAGCTCGTCAATTTCTTTTTGAGATAAAACTTTGTACTCTCCAACTTTTAAATTTCCAAGTTTTATGTTCATAAATCTCACTCTTTTTAAACCTAAAACTGTATATCCAAGTGCTGCACACATTCTACGAATTTGGTGTTTTTTTCCTTCAGTTAAAATCAAGGAAAAAGTTCGGGTTTTAACTTTTTTAATTTTAGCTGGTTTTGTTTTATATCTTTCAATTTTTACTCCACTTTCCATTTTTTTGAAAAATTCTCCTGTCATATATTTATCAACTTCGACAATATATTCTTTTTGGTGGTTGTATTTTGGATTTAGCATTTTGTCGACAAAAACCCCGTCATTTGAAAGTAACAAAAGTCCTGTTGATTTTTTATCAAGTCTTCCAACGGGTGAAAGCTTTTTGTATTCTTTGATAAAATCTGCTGGTTCTTTTTCTCCTTCTTGCGGGTTGTGTGAAACCACTCCAACAGGTTTGTTAAAAACAACATAAACAATATCTTTGTTTTCTTTTTTAGCTTCTTCTGAAAGTTCAACTTTGTCTGTTTTTTGAATTTTTTGTCCAAGTTTTGCTTTTTTCCCATTAACTTTTACCCAGCCGTTTTGAATAAAAATATCAGCTTTTCGTCGAGAGCAAATTCCTTTTAAAAACAAGTGTCTTGAAAGTCGCATTGGGTATTCTTGTTTTAGGTTATCTTTTTTAAATACTTTTTTCTCTTTTTGTTCTTTTTTGCTTTTTGTTTCTTTGATCTTTTTAAAAAGTCTTTTTGTGGTTTTTTGTTTACTTTCTTTTCTTTTTTTGTTTGATTTATTGTCTATTTTCATACTTGTATTATACCATTTTTGTTTTTTGGTGCATCTTTTGGTAAAATAGTGGTAATGGCAAGAAAAAATAAAAAAGTAATTTTAAACCTAGATTCAAGAGAATTTGTTTTAAAAAAAGATGTGACCAAGACTTTTAACTTAATCAAAAAAGAAAGTCAAAAATATAAAAATTTTAAATTTGTTTTAAGTTTACCTGAGAATTTCTTATTTTTTTTAAAAGAAAAATATGTGGGTAAAAAAATTTTGTTTGCAGCAAGAACAAATTATAAAGATAAAAATGATTTTTGTGGTTCAAGTTTGGAAACACTTTCTGATTTTAAAATAAACTACAACTTTATTTATGACAATAAACAAGACGAATTTTATGATTTATCAAAAATCAACTGCAATCAGAAAATCCAAAAAATTTTAAAAACTAAAGTTGACCCGATTTTAATTATTGGTGAAAGCAAAAGAGACAATGCAGGGAACTTTGTTGATGAACTTCAAAAACAAATCAAAACAAATTTAAAAAATATAGACACAAGATATTTGGAGAACATAAATTTGGTTTACAAACCAACTTGGATAGACTCTCGGAACAAAAACATTTCTGAGGAAATTTTGTCTCAAACATATTTTTTAATCAGAAAAATTTTATTCAGAATGTATCAAAAAGATGCTGAAAAAATCAACATTTTCTTTTATGCAAATTTAGAAGACAGAAAAGTTTTCAGACACTTAGAAAACTTAAACTACAACGGAGTTTATATTAATGTAGACAATAGAAAGAACCATCATTTTTTTGAAATATTTAAAGAAGAAAGATAATATGAAAATACCAAAAAGAATTAGAAATCATGTTAATCCACTTTCTCAAAAACAAAAAATAAATTTTAACCCTTTCGAAAATGACAATGGAGTTATTGTTGACATTGGTTCTTATAGAGGGGAGTTTGGACAAAAACTTTTAGATAAATTTAAAGAAGAAAAGAATTTTGTTTTTTTTGAAATCAGAAAACCTTTTTATCAATATTTGAAAGAACTTTTTTTTGAAAACAAAAATGTAAAAGTTTTTGATGGAAATGCAGCTGAAAATTTAAAAGAAATTTTAAAAAAGCAGAAAAATATTGAATATATTTTTATAAATTTTCCAGATCCGTGGTTTAAGAAAAAGCATCACAAAAGGCGAGTGGTAAATATTGATTTTTTAAAAGACTTGGAAAAGTTTTTGGACAATCATACAAAAGTAGTTTTTCAAACAGATCAAAAAGAACTTTTCAAAGAGACAAAAAAACTTATTCAAGATCAAAAAATTTTTAGAATCAAAACTTTTAAAAAACCAATTTGGGACATTTCAACTTATTGGGAGGAAATGAAAATAAAAGAAAAAAAGAAAATTTACCGCATGTATTTTTGGAAATCTGAAAAAAGAAAAAAGAAATTTTTATTTTTTTAAAGAAGTATTTTTAGAAAACCCGAAATTTGAAGTAGATTTTTGGAAAAAAAGAACAAGCTCTGCTTGTTCTTTTTTTCCAAAAATCTACTTCAAATTTCGGGTTTTGACACACCAAAATAAAATTTCAATTTCATTTTCAATATGTTAAAATACTAAAATATGTATAAAAATTTTAAACATTTTTTTTTAAAACCAAGAAAAATCTTTTTAACTTTTTTGATTTTTATAGTTTTATTTTTTATATTTTCAGTTTTACCAAATTACAAAATCGTTTTAAATTTTTTAAGTTTAGAAAATATTTCAATATTCAGAAAAATTGAACTTCTTTTTCAATACAGCTTTGTTTATCTTTTTGAAACCAGTATTTTTTCATTCACTCTAACTTTATTTACTTGTTTATTTTTATCTTTAAATATCATTTTATTTTATCATTTTTACAAAAAACAAGAAAAAATGCTTAAAAATAAAGGTTTCTTAGCCTCAATTACTGGAATTTTTCTTTCCTTATTTGGAGTAGGTTGCTTGTCTTGCGGAGCTTTATTTATTGCACCTTTTTTATCTTTTTTTGGTGTGGTGTCAGTTTTGGATTTTTTACCTTTTGGAGGAAATGGCGTTGCAGCTTTAGGGCTTATTTTAACTTTTTTTTCATTTTTTTACCTTTTATATCAAATTTCAAAACCAAAAATCTGTAAATAATTTTCCCCCAAAAAAGACTTAAAATTACTTTTAATGCTTTTAAAAATGCCCAAATTATGATAATATTAGTATGATAAAAAATAATTATTAATATGAAACTTTTACTTAAAAATTTAAACAAAAAATATGTTATAAGTTTTTTCATTTTTTTAACCCTTCTTGCTATTGTTATTTTACCAGAGGTTTCAAACGGGCAAGTTGTTAAACCTCAAGATATAGAAAAAGGTGTAGGTGGTTTTTTCACTAATATGTGGATTACCATTTTGGCAATGATCAAAAATGCAGCCACAATCATGTTTACCATTTCGGCAACTGTTTTTGACAACTTACTTTTAATTTCTTTAAACACAAAGCTTCTAGACCAAGATTTCATTAAATTCATTTGGGTAACACTAAGAGACTTAATCAACTCTGTTTTATTTTTAGGAGCAATTTATTTGGCTTTGATGTATATGTTAAAAAACAAAGGAGCAGAAAAAGGTCTTATAATGCTTATTGTAGCTGTTTTTTCAATAAACTTTTCTTTGTTTGCCTCAAGACTAGTTATAGACGCAGGTAACATTACTGCTGCTGTATTTTTCTCCCCAATGTCTGTTAAAGTTGAAGGTGATGAAAATGGTAAATCAAACTATTTTAACATAGCAAAATATGTTTACTGTGGCGGAGACAGTCAAGCAGAAGGTGATGGAGGCGAAGGTGGTTGTCCTGAAGCTGAAAACTTCAGTGCCGTTGCTTTAGCCATTGGTTCTTATATAAATCCAATGAATAGTTTAAAAAATAATGAAGTATTAAATAATTCTTTCGGGTCTTATATAAATGAAATTTCAACAATTAAAAACGAACTAAAAAGTGGAGATCAAGTCCCAGACGATTTATTGCAAAACTATACTATCATTATGCTTTTTGCAAGTTTAATCTATATTTTGTTCGCTATTGAATTTTTCAAATCAGCATTTATGTTTATCTCAAGGCTTATAAGGTTGATGATAGTTATGGCAACTTCACCAATATGGTTTGGAACAATATTTCTACCGAATTATGGCTGGAAAAATTTCCAAAAAAAATGGTTGCACCCTATTTTTGAAGCATCTTTTTGTATAGCAGTTTACATGTTTTTTGTATGGCTTACAGTTATGGTTTTAAGCGCTCCTAGTTTAAATTTTGATATTAAAGACGCTTATGGAGAAAGTGAGCACACACGACTTATTACAGGTTGGATTTTAACTCTTTCTGCTAAAGGAGTAATTGCCTACATACTTTTGAAAAAGGCAAGGGGTTATGGACATAAGTTCTGTGAAGGTGATTTGTTTGATGGTAAAAGTTTGTTTGGGATACTTGCAAAACCAGCAGGGGTAGTTTTAGGTTCAGCTTTTGGAGCAGCAAAATTTGCAGTAAATCCTTTTGGAGCAACCACAGGTGCAATTCGAAGAAAAGTCGGTACTATAGGTAAAAATATTGCTGAAAGTGAAGCGCTTGGTAAAAGGTATGCTAGTGGTAAACTCGGAAGCTTTATGTCGGGTAGAATGATTGTTGCAGGAAAAAAACTTCAGAATTTAAAAATTGCTGGAAAATCTGACAGAGAAGCACAAAATGAGAGACTGGCAAGGTTAAATGAAATAGAAGAAGGACTTTCAAAGAAAAATAGAGAAATTTTAATGAGAAATAGGTATAAAAGATTAAGTTCAGATAATGCTAAAAATTTCATTGATCCAGATAAAGACAGTAAATACCAAGAATATCAAAAAAGAAAAAATGATGCCCATTTGTCAGAACTTGAAAGAAGGCATGCGAGAAAGGAGGCAGATGCTATGGTTAAGGGTGGTGTTATTGCTTTTTCAGATGAATTTTTACAGTATATTGGTAACCAAGCAAAGGTAAGAGACATAAGTATCACAGAAGAACAAAAAAACAGATCAATGGCAGAAAGAGACAGGCTGATGAAAAAACCAAATTTAACAGATAGCGAGAAAGAAGATTTGAAAAGACACAAAAGAATTATTAAAGATTACGGTGAAAAAGAAGAGGCTAAAAGACAAATTGAAGCTGTAGAAAAAGGCGTAGATGGAATTACCGCTATTGAAAAAATTAATGAAGCCTTAAGGAAGAAATATGAAGATAGTATTCAAAAATCAAAAGATCAAAAACTATCTGAAGATGAAAGAGAAAAGGCCAGAAAAGAAGCAGAACAAATGGTTACAAGCGGAAAAATCAAAGTTCATGAAGAGGCTAAAGTTGCAGAAATGGGTATCGATCCAGACGCTGTAAAAGGTAGTGCATTTTGGGCTTCAGTTGTTCCTGCTCTTGGTGCACAAAGGAACCGTGCTTTAGAATACAACGAAGGTCGTTTGAAAGCAGCTGGAAAAAATGAAGAAATTGAGAAAGCAAAAAGAAAAAGAAAAGAAATTGAAGAAAGAAAAGTTCAAGCAGATATTCAGGCTGAATCAGAAAGAGAAAAAATCAGTAAAGATCTTATGAGTGGTAACTTCAATGTTTCAAATTACAACGACTTTGACGATGAGATGGTCGATGAGCTAAGGAAAATCAGTAGCAATATAAAAGAACAAACTGAAAAACAAGACAAGTTGAAAATAAAAATAGAAAAAGAAGAGCAGCAAGTTGTTAACTACAGTGAAGAAAAGGAAAGGCTACAGAATGCTAAAAACAGTATTAGAAACGGAGAAGAAGTAGACCAAGACTTCTTGAACAGTATTCTTAGCGAACAACAAAAGAGTGCTCAATCTAGTATGCGAGATAAAATCAGTAAACTAGAACAAGAATACCAAAATGAAGATCAGCAAAATATTGTTGGAAGAGAAGAAATACAAAGAAAAATACAAGAACAAAAAGATTTCCTAAAAAGTTCTATTACTCAAGTTTTAACATCTAAAGAGTCTGAAGTGAACAAAAAAATATCAGCTTCAAGAGACAACATAGAAGAAAGTAAAAACAGACTTAAAGAGGAAGCTGAAAGTTTCTACAGTACTCAAAAACAAGCAGATAAGATATTGGACAAAAGAGTAAGAAAGCAAAAAGCTTTGAACAAAGCAGAGCTTGAACAGAAAAAAGCAATTCTAAACGAGGCAATTAAAAATTCAGAGCAAGCTAAAAGAAATGCCCTAACAAGAGCAAAAGAAGGTGATGTTGCAACCATCACAGCAGCTGATGCTCAAATTGATACTTTGTAAAAAAGGATTGCAAAATTCAAAAAATTTGTTAAAATGTTATTTACAATTTTAAAAATTGTAAATAACATATGCGTCTGTGGCAGAGTGGTCAAATGCATCAGACTGTAAATCTGACGGGTTATCCCTTCGTAGGTTCAAATCCTACCGGGCGCACAAAATACAAAAACTCAAAGCGAATGCTTTGAGTTTTTCTGTATTTTGTCGCGCCCGGTAGGATTTGAAAAGAGCGCAGCCCTGTTTTTTCTCTGCGTGGTTGCGTCCGAGAAAAAACGGCAAGCGGCGGGCCCGCGAGTTCTTAGTGAACGACGAACGTAGTGAGGAAGTGAACTTAGAACTGGAGGGCAAATCCTACCGGGCACAAAAACTCTTTAGGATAAAAATAGTAGTGAATATATTTTTCATCGACGTTAGCCAAGTCATGCCAAATACAAAAAATAAAACCTCCAAACTTTTTTCTATCTCATCTTTATGTTAAAATTTAAATATGTTAATTTTACTTTCACCAGCTAAAACTTTAGACTTTAAAACCAAACCTTTTTACAACAAAGGCGAAAATATAATTTTTCCAAAAGAAACTTTACAAATTATAAAACAAATTAAAAATTTTTCAGTTTTAGAACTTAAAGAGTTAATGCATATTTCAGACAATATCGCACAATTAAACTATAAAAGATTTCAAAAATACAACTCATCTTATAAAAATCAAAAACAAGACAAAAACCAAACTTACAATTTCAAACAAGCAATTTTTGCTTTTGCAGGAGATGTTTACGATGGTTTTGACTTTTTAACATATACTAAAAAAGATTTTCAGAGTTTAAACAAACAAGTTTTAATCCTTTCTGGACTTTACGGAGTTTTAACACCTTTGACTTTTATCAAACCGTACAGACTTGAAATGGGTACAAAATTTTTAAAATTTCAAAACAAATTTTCACGCAAAAATTTGTATCAATTTTGGGGCAACAAAGTCACAGACCAAATTCTAAAAAAACTTCAAAGACAAAAAAAAGAAGAAAGATTTATTTTAAATCTAGCTTCTCAAGAATATTTTAAAGTATTAGATAAAAAACAAATCCAAGAATTTTTAATAGATGTTGACTTTAAAGTTTTAAAAAACAACAAACTAACAACCGTTGCAATTTACGCCAAAAAACAAAGAGGAGAAATGACAAACTGGATTATCAAAAACAACATTTTAAATTTAAAAGATTTGAAAAAGTATAAAAACTCAGGTTTTAAATACAGCGCCAAAAATTCAACAAACAAAAAACTTGTTTTTGTTAAAAAAATGATATAATTAAAACATGTACAGAATTTTAGGACTTTTAAATGACGAAGAAAAATACCAAAACACAGCTCACAATATTGGCGGAGAAATGGTTTATGCTATTTTAAGAAATAAAAATGAAAATATTTTTCAAAACTCTTCAGAACTTTTTTATTCATCTTCTAGAAAAGCAAAAATTTCAAATGGTTTTTTTGAAAAGAAAAATAAAGAATATGAATATGAGTTTGTTTTGCCACAAAACTTTATGAACAATTCAGGTGACAGTTTAAATGGTGTTTTTTCTAAAAACCAAAAAGAAAGAAAAGAAGAAATTAAAAATTTAATTGTCATTTACGATGATATAGATTTACCTTTCGGAGAAGTTAAAATTGTTTTTAACAGAGGGGATGGGGGTCACAATGGAATAAAAGGTATTGAAAATAAAATCAAATCTAAAGAATATATTAAAATCAAAATTGGAGTTTGCCCAACAGACTTTTTTGGAAAACCAAGGAAACCAAAAAAAGAGTCAGTGGCAAAATATTTAACTTCAAAAAAACTTTCTTCAAAATATACAAAAAGATACAAAGAGCTTGAAGAAAAAATCGTTAAAATTTTAGAAGAAATTATGACAAATGGTTATCAAAAAGCCATGAATAATTTTAACGGAAAAAAATAAAACAACAAAAAACAGAAAAGCCCGATTTTGCCAGACACATCCACGCAGGCAAAATCGGGCTTTTCTGTTTTACTTTAAAAATGTGTTATAATTAACTTATTATGGCATTCGTAGATGAATTAACAATACACGCAAAAGCAGGTGACGGAGGAAACGGAATTGTTTCCTGGTTAAGGTTAAAGTATATGCCCAAAGGTGGTCCGGCTGGAGGTGACGGAGGAAAAGGTGGGGATGTATATTTCAGAGCAACCAGAAATCTCTCAAAACTTGCTGATTATAGAGCAAAACCATATTTTAAAGCTCAAAGAGGTCACGATGGAATGAGAAGATCAAAAGAAGGTTACAACGGAGAAGATTTGTATATCGAACTACCCATTGGTTCAACTATCACAAGACTTTCAGATGGTTCTGTTTTTTCTATGTTAAAAGAAGGTGAAGAGATAAAAGTTTTAACAGGCGGAAAAGGTGGGCTTGGAAATGAAAGATTTAAATCTTCAAGAAACACAACACCTGAAATTCAAACAGACGGAAAAGAAGGTGAAGAAGACGACTTTAAAATAGAACTTGAACTTTTAGTGGACTTAGGAATGGTGGGCTTGCCATCTGCTGGAAAATCTTCACTTGTAAACCAGCTTACTGGATCAAAAGCTAAAGTGGCAGAATACCACTTTACAACTTTGGAACCTTCACTTGGAGTTTTTCATAAATATATTTTAGCTGATATCCCAGGACTAATTGAAGGAGCTTCAGAAGGCAAAGGTTTAGGATATAAGTTTTTAAAACATATCAAAAGAACCAAAGCCATTGCTCACTTAGTTTCTTTTGAAAATGAAAATATGTTTGAGGCTTATGAAAAAATTCAAAATGAACTAAAAGCCTATTCAGAAGAGCTTGTAGAAAAACCAGAAATTATTCTTTTGACTAAAACTGATTTGGTCGACTCGGAAACGGTTCAAAAAACTAAAACAGAATTTGAAAAAAAATACAAAAAACCAGTTTTTTGTATTTCAATCATCAATGATCAAGAAATGAAAGAATTTTCTTCATTTTTATCAACTTTTTTAAATCAACAAAATCAATAAACTTGCTGAGAACAGGGGAATAAAAATATTATCAAGACCTTGTTTTAAAAGAAGTTCAACAAAAGTTACAGACAAAGATATAAAAAAGGCTTTGGAAATTAAAACCAAATCAAAACTTGGCAAAAACCAAAGTGTAATTAAAAAAGTCGAAACCAAAAAAGCAAAACTACCAACATAAGTTTTGTTTTTTAATATTTCTTTTTTCCCAAAGTTTTTTCCTAAAACAGCAGCCAAAGAATCAGAAATACCCAAAACAAGCATTCCAAAAATAAAAGCATTTTGGTTTTGAGGTAAAAACAAAAGTGTTGAAAGTGTCAGTGAAATTGGAAACAAAACAATTCCAAAAGTTTTTCTTTTAGTTTTAAAAATAGATGAAAAGATTTTTAAGTTTTTGGCTACTAAAATTCCCAAAAGTAAAGCAAAAGCAAAAAAGTAAATCTGATTGTTTTTTAAGTAAAATGAACTTCCAATGAAGACGCAAGAAATTAAAAAGTGAGAAAGTTTTCTTAAAAACTCTTTTTTATTTTGAAAATATTTTGTTTTTTTCAACACTTCACTTGGAAGAAGTGAAAAGAAAATCAAAAAACAAAAAATAAAAACAGGTAATAAAAAATTAATAAAATTCATGAATTAATTTTAACATAAAATAAGTAAAAAACATCTTGCTTATTTATTTTCGTATTGTAAAATAAGATTATATGCAGAATAAAAGTCAAAAAAACATTTATATTTTAATTATAATTTCTGTAATTATGATTTTAAGTTTAGTGAGTCTATATTTTTACAAAAAAGATAATATTTTTTTTAACAAAAATCAAAAAAATATTCAAGAAAAAAGAGATGACACATCAAAAGTTTTGTTTGAGGAACAAGAAATCTTATTGAAAAATATTCAGTTTAGAGAAAATAAAATTTATGTTATTAAAAAAACAATAAATAAACCTGAGAATATGTATTTATTTGAGTTGTATTTTCAGGCAAAAGATGGACAAAAAGAAATTTTTTATACTTTTAAAACAGAAGAAACAGATTCTTTGTTTCAAGATTTGAAAGTCTATAACGATAAATATATAATTGTTTTAATCAAAAACTTTAATTCAGAAGGGTATTCTAACGACTTTTTGATTTTTGGAGAAGATAAAAAGAGAAAAGAAGGTTTGGAGAATATTATATATAAAGATTTTTCAAAAAATTCTCAAATTATAGATAAAGTTGACACTATAATAAAAAAGATGGAAAAACTTGATAAATAAAAAGTCCAATCATTTTCAGGAGATTAAATATATGTTTTTTATTTAGATTAAGCCCGAAAACAACGAAGTTGTTTTCGGGCTTTTGTTTTATTTAAAAAATTGATATGTTATAATACTAATGTATGACAGAATTAAAGAAAGATAAATCATTGGTTTTAATTAAACCAGATGGAGTTCAAAGAGGGCTTGTGGGAGATATTATCAACAGATTTGAAAAAAAAGGATTGAAAATTGTTGGAATGAAAATGATCGTACCAACAGTTGAACAATGTGAAGCACATTACAACAAAGACGATGAATGGTTTCAAAGAAAAGGAGAAGGAATTGTTGAAGACTTAGAAAAAGACGGAAAACCAGTTGAAAAAGAAGCAGTTGAATACGGAAAAGACATCATCAGAACAATTGTAAAATACATGACAGGTGGACCTGTAGTAGCAATGGTTCTTGAAGGGCACAAAGCACCAGAGGTTGTAACATCACTTGTGGGAACAACAGAACCAGTTACAGCTGATATGGGAACAATCAGAGGAGACTTTACAATCGACTCATTCTACATGGCAACAGTTGACAACAGAGCTGTAAGAAATATTGTTCACTGTTCAGAAGATGATCAAGAAGCTGCAAGAGAAACAAAAATTTGGTTTGCCGAAAACGAACTTATGGACTACACAAATGTTCACGAAAGAATTTTGTACGATGTAAGTGCAGACGGACACTGGAAACAAGCTTAAAAAGTAAAATGAAATATAAAGAAAAAACCAAATAACGCTGCGCGTTATTTGGTTTTTTTAAAAATAATTTGAAAACTTTTAGTCAAAAAGTTTTTGAACTACATTTTTCACATCAGCACCATCGGCTTTTCCACCAGTTTTTTTCATTACCGCTCCGATTAAAATTCCCATTTTTGACTTATCATCAACTCCTAATTCTGCTTTTGTTTCCTGAGCGATTTTTTCAATCTCTTCTTGTGACATTGCTTCTGGTAAATACTTTTGAATAATTTCAAGTTCTTGAGTTTCACTTTCTACCAAGTCATCACGTCCTGCTTGACCAAATTTTTCAATACTGTCTTTTCTTTGTTTTTGAAGCCTTTTTATAACAGAAAGCATTTGCTCATCTTCTAACTCATCTCTTGGAGTTTTTCCAATAGCCACAAGCTCGTTTGTAAATGCAGCCAAAATACTTTTTAAAGTATTTTTTTTCAACTCATTTTTTTCTTTGAAAGCAGTTTTCAAATCCTCTTTAATTTGTTCTTTTAAATTCATTTTAATGTATGTTTTTAAATGCTTCAAGAAGAGTGATCTTGTCCGAATACTGAATTTCAGAACCCAGTGACAAACCTCTTCCAAGCTGGTTTATTTTAAAATTATATTTTTCAGAATATGGTTTTAAAATATTGATAATATATTCTTTTGTTTTTTCTCCTTCCGGGTTAACAGACAAAGCAAAAGTTATTTCAGACAAAACTTCAAGTCTTGATTTTTGAAGTAAATTATTTAAATTAAATAAATTTTCTTTTTCCTGTTCATTTATTTTTAAATTTCTTCCCAAAACGAAATAAATTCCGTCCCAAACTCCAAAATTTTCAATATTTTCAACATCAACATTTTTTTCAACCACTAAAACTTTTGAATAGTCTCTTTTTTCATTAGAACAGATTTTACACAATTTTTCGTTTAAGTTTTTGTTTTCAAAAAAAATATTGCATATCTGACACTGAGAAATGTTGTTTTTTAGATTTAAAATCAAATCTGACATTTCTTTTAAGTAATTTTGATTTTGGTAAAGTAAAAAATTAACCATTCTTTTGGCTTGTGTTGGGCCAACAGAAGGGAAGTTTTTGAACAAAAGTTCAAGTTTTTCTTTTTTATTCATTTTATTTTTATCTGAAAAGATAAATTAAAGGAAGCGCTACCATTGAAACTGATACTAAAATTCCCATAATTATCCATACTGCTTTGATAAATCCTTTTGATTTTTTTCCGTACATAATATATTATAATAACATATATGAAACTAAAAAAAAAGAAGCTATTTATTTTATTCAAAAATTATATTTTTTTGTTTTTAACAATTTTGATTTTAGGTTTTGTGGCTTATAAATATTTCATATTTAAAAGCGGAACTTTTTACAATTTGACCCAAGAAAAATCAGAAATTGAAACCAAGAAAAAAATGATCGAAGAAGAAATACAAATGGTTAAAGAAAAAAAAGAATACTTAAAAACAGAAGATGGAAAAGAAAGAGTCAAAAGGGAAGTAAATCTATACAAAAAACCAGGCGAAAAAGTTATCAATATTGTTGATTTTTAATTGGTTGATATAAACTATATTTTATTGTATAATATAAAAAATAATTTTACTTAACAAAAAAGGAGAAAATAAGTGAAACAATACTTAGAAGCTTTAAATCACGTTTTTCAAAACGGAGATGAGCGCGAAGGCAGAAATGGTGTAACCAAATTCTGCACTTGTGTTCAAATGCGATTTAATCTTAAAGAAGGTTTCCCAGCAGTTACAACCAAGAAACTGCCTTTCAAATCAGTTCTTTCAGAACTTTTGTGGTTCTTGGAAGGAACGGGTGACGAAAGACGGCTTTGTGAGATACTGCACGGTATTCGCGATGAAAGTAAAAAAACAATATGGACAGCAAACGCGCTTGCTCCATATTGGGAAAAAAGGGGTTTGAAAAAACATAAGTACGACCTTGGTCGTGTTTATGGAGTTCAATGGAGACATTGGAAAAAATCAGACGGATCAGAGCTTGACCAAATTTCTGATTTAGTTGAAAAAATTAGAACAGATCCTTTCAACAGACGTTTGATTGTCACTGCCTGGAACCCAGCTGAACTTGATCAAATGGCACTCCCGCCCTGTCACAGAGACTTTCAAGTTTTTGTTGATTCAAAAGGTGGAATGTCGTTACACATGAATCAACGTTCATGCGATATGTTTTTAGGTGTTCCTTTTAACATTGCTTCGTATGCGTTACTTTTACACATGATAGCAAGTGTTACTGGGTATGAAGCAAAAGAGTTGATTTTAACACTCAATGATGCGCATATTTATAAAGCGCATTATGAAGTTGTTCAAAAACAACTCCAAAGAACGCCACACAAACTTCCAAAGTTATGGATCAACCCAAACATCAATAGCATCGATAGTTTTTCAATGGGGGATTTCAAACTTTTGAACTATGAAAATGACCAGAGCTTAAAAGCTCCGATGGTTGTTTAATTTCTTCTTTTTTAAAAAAGAAGAAAGCCCGCCGACTTCGTCGGCGGGCTATTTTATATAAAAAAGAAAAGCCCGCCAGTTTCACTGGCGGGCTTATTTTATTTTGTTTTTTTATTTTTCAAATATGATATAATTTTTTTATGACACAAATTAAAACAGACAAAGAAACTATTCAGAGGATTGCTTTCAGAGGAGTTGAAAAAAACTTTCCTTCAGATGACTTTTTAATTAAAAAACTCTCTTCTGGAGAAAAGTTAAGAATTTATATGGGGATTGACCCAACAGGACCCACTTTACACATGGGACACATGGTAACTATTAAAAAACTTTCCCAGTTCCAAAAAGCAGGACACGAAGTAATATTATTGATTGGAAACTTCACAGCCACAATTGGAGATCCTGACAAAAAAGATGTAAGAAAACAGTTAACAGCAGAAGAAGTGATGGAAAACGCAAAACTTTATCAAAAACAAGCTTCACTTTATTTAGATTTTGAAGGAGAAAATCCTGCTTTTTTAAAATACAACAAAGACTGGTTGGGAGAAATGAAGTTTGAAGATGTTTTAAATTTGGCTTCAAAAATGACAGTCCAACAAATGTTACAAAGAGATATGTTCAAAAGAAGGCTTGATGAAGAAAAGCCAATTTACATTCACGAGTTTATGTATCCTTTAATGCAAGGTTATGATTCAGTGGCAATGGATGTTGACGGGGAAGTTGGAGGAAATGACCAGACTTTCAATATGTTGGCTGGAAGAACCATGCTAAAAGAAATAAAAGACAAAGAAAAATTCGTTGTCCCAATGAAGCTACTTGTTGATCCAAACGGAAATAAAATGGGAAAAACAACAGGGAATATGTTATCACTCTTAGACAGTCCTTTTGAAATGTTTTCAAAAATAATGTCTTGGACGGATGGAATGATTATGTCAGGTTTCGAACTTTTGACAGATCAAAACTTAGAAGAAATCCAAAAAAGATTAGACGAAGGAGAAAATCCAAAAAATTTAAAAACCGAACTTGGAAAAAATATTGTAACTTTTTGTTTCTCAAAAGAAAAAGCAGATGAGGCCGAAAAAAACTGGACTTTACAATTTTCAAAAAAAGAAATTCCAGATAACTTAGAAGAAGTAGAAGTTCAAAAAGAAACAGGGATTTTAGATATTTTAGTTAATTTAGAAATGGTAAATTCTAAAAAAGAAGCCCGAAGAAAAATCGATGAGGGAGCAGTTTACATCAACGAACAAAAAGTTGACTCTTGGGACTTTACTCCACAAGAAGACTCCATTCTAAAACTTGGCAAAAAAATGAAAAAAATTATTTTGAAGTAAAAGACATTTTTTTTGCCAGTTAAAACAGGTTCATATTTTCATCTTTTTTAATAAATATGGTATAATGTTCATTATAATTTTAAAGCATGTTTAACTTTAACAAAAAAGAAAAAAAAGAAAGTCAAAATAATAAAGACAGTCAAAAGTCAACTGATCACATTTTGAGCTTATCAAAAACAATAGAAGCTATTTTATTTTATAAAGCAGAAGAGGTTTCTGTTTCTTTTTTGGTAAAATTTCTAGGAGTTAAAAAAGAGGAAATTTTAAAAGCGATCGAAAGACTGCAAGAAAACTTAAAATCAAGCCCAATTGGAATTGTTTTGAATAACAACAAAGCTTTACTTGTAGTTAAAAAAGAATATTCAAACATTATCTCAGAATTAAAAGGAGAAGAAAAATCAGGTGAACTTTCAAACTCAGCCTTGGAAACTCTAGCTATTGTTTTATACAAAGGACCAATTTCAAAATCAGAAATCGACGAGATTCGTGGAGTAAACTCTTCGTACATTTTAAGAAATCTTTTGGTTCGAGGACTTGTTGAAAGAAAAATCCAAAACGCAAAAACAGTTTACACTCAAACAATTGACTTGATGAGATTTTTAGGAATTCAAGACAAAAGCGAACTGCCAGGTTTTGAAAAGGTAAAAGAAACTCTAAACAAAATCGAAAACACAGATGTTAACGATGTTTTTAATACCAACAATTCAGAAACTTATGAAAATGAAGTTGGAAAGAGTGAAAGTGAAAGTGAGGAAAATTTTAACAAATAATTTATAAAAAATTTATGGAAAATTTTATGGACAAAGCAAAAGATTTTTATGATGACTACAAAGGAATAATATTTTCTATTTTTTTTGTAATGTTAGGGGCATTTTTAATGTTTTTGTTTTTCAGTTACAAACAAGCTCAAAAAGAACAAGAGCTTTTGGAAAAACAAAAAGCACAAGCCTTGATTAAACAAAAAATAGAGCAAAAAATAAACTTCAATAAAAATTTACAAAAACAAATCCAAGAAAGCCTAAACATTACAGCCGACTCTTACTTAGTAGTTGACTTTGAAACAGAAAAAGAATATTTTTATAAAAACAAAAACAAAAAGCAACCCATTGCTTCTTTAACAAAAATCGCAACTTCAGTTGTGGCATTAGAAAATTTTCTGCCTGACACTGAAATTCAAATTTCAAAAGAACATTTAAAACAAACAGAAAACAACGGTCTTATTGCAGGAGAAATTTTTCCCATCAAAAAACTTTTAGCTTTTATGATGATGGTTTCTTCAAACGACGCAGCTTATGCTGTTTCAACATCATACGAAAATAAAAGAGAAGGTTTTTTAAAAATGATGAATTTGCTTGCAAACAGAATCGGAATGAAATCAACTTTATTTTTCTCAGAATCAGGACTTGATTTAAAAAGAAGCAATATTGCAGGTTCGTACTCAACTGTTAAAGACATTTCTCTTTTAGTTAAATATTTTTATCAAAATTTCCCAGAGTTTTCAAAAGAGTTTTCAGTTTCAAACGGAAGGTTTTGTTCTAAAAACTTATGTCACAAAACTTACAACACAAACTCACTTTTTGGCACAACAGAGGTTAAAACAATTTTGACTCAAAAACCTCCATATGTAGGCCCAGAAAAAGAACCTGAAATTCAAATTGAAAAAAAACCAAATTTTGATTTTCCAATCTTGTTTTCAAAAACAGGTTACACAAACTTGGCTAAACAGTCACTTGCAATTATAACCGAAGTTAAAGACAGGAAAATTATAATTGTAGTTTTAGGAGCAAAAAAAGGACACAGAGCAAACGATGTCAAAATTTTAACAAAAGCAGTTGAAAAGTACTTAAAAGAAGAAAAAAAGTAATTTATTGTTTTTGTTCTAAAATATGATATAATTTTTTTATGGATATGGGTCAGAAAAAATTCAGAGAAATTTTTTTTAAAAACACTTTTACAAAAAAAGCAGTTGTTTTGACAGCTCTTTTTTTATTTATTTTTTTTGTTAGCACAGGGGTTTTTAGTAAAGATTTACAAAATCAAAAAGAACAAATAGAAAATATAAAACAAACAAAAAAAATGCAGGTTTTGCCTTCGGCAAAACTTGCCCAACAAGATTTAGAAACTCCTTTAGAAAACCAAGAACCAGAAAACTCAACAGAAAAATCAGAAGAACAAAATTCAGAAAATCCAGTTGAGGAAAAACAAGAGGAAAACACACAAAACAATCCAGCAACAAAAACACAAGTAGAACAGGAGGCACAAGAGGTAACAAATGAGCAAGAAATTGAAATAACCGTTCAAGAACCTTTAGAACTGAAAGCTGAAAAAATAGAAGAAAAAGTAGATAAAGAAGAAAAACAAGAAGAGAAAAAAGAAGAAGCAAAAAACCCAACAAAAAATCTTCTTGAAACTTACACCGGTTTTGGAAAAACCCTAAACATCACAATCCATTCTAAAGTTGGTCAAAACCTAAACTGGAACCAAGCATCTTCATGGGAAGAAGACCGTGTTCCCGAAGATCGTGATGTAGTATATATTTCCGAAAACTCAAATATTTTTATACCATTAAACACAATAATTAAATCAACAATAATAAACAGAGGAGAAATAGAGTTTGAAGAAATACCAATATCTAGCATAGAAGACGAACAAATAAGAATTCTAACAAATTTACAGTGTCAAGATGGTTTTTGTCATTACAAGGCTAAAACAGAAACCAGCATTAAAGATGTGTACAATGAAGGTAAAAGTACAGGATACGTAAAATTATATGGTAACGCTTACAACAGTGGTAACTGGAGTGCCTTTTCTGTAATTTATGAAAATTCAAACAAGACAGACAAAATTATTTTCAACAATAATTTTTTTAATACGGTGAACACAGAAAACTATATTGCTTTTAATAAAAATCAAAAATTTAACTTTGATATTTATGGTGCTAAAATAACTCTAAAAAAAGACACTATATTTGAAGGTGCTGTAATAGATACGAGCTTTGGAAACAAAGAAGGAAAAAACAATTTGAATATTATTTTACAGAAAGGATTTTCTACTCTTACAATAAAAAGTGATGAGACAGTTTCAAACAACTTAATTTTATCTGGCACAAATCAAAATTATATATTCAATAGAATGGATGGTTTTGAAAAGATTACTGTTGAGAAAACAAATATGTTTTCTAAAGTTATGTTTGAAAACATATACTCAAATTTAATAAATCATGGGAAAACCTCCCTTAACTTAATGAGTCGTGCATATTTTAGCGGAGATGTCATAAACACGGGTGAGATAAAAATAAACGGAGAAATATTTTTTAAATTAAAAAATAACAAAAAATTTAAATATTTGATATCGCACAATGAAACTTTAAACCAAGAGGAAAAAGATGAATTAGAACAAAAACAAGAAGTAATACAAACTTCAAATCTAATTCCTTATTTAGAGAACAAAGATCATTATAATTATATCCATACTTTACAAGAAAACAATTACAAGAGTTTTAAGCTTTTTTCATACAGTGAAAGTGATGACGAAGGTGAAAACGAAGAGGAAGTCGAAAACGAAGAGGAAACCGAAAACAACCAAGGCAAAGAAGAAAACAATGAAGAAGAACCAGTAGATGAGCAAGTTGAAAAACCTAAAAAACAAAAAAAGAAAAAAGGTTACAGAAGAAGAGTTGTCAATAATAATGTTAAGAAAAACCAGGAAGAACAAAACATTCAAGATAGAATCAAAGAGCTTGAAGAAAAAGTTAAAGAATTAAAAGAAAAATTAAAAGAGAAATTGGAAGACGAAGCAGTCAGAGCTGATGAGGGTAAAGGTGACGAAGAATTTGAGGAAGAAGAAATAGAAGATGAAATAAATTTAATTTCAAAATGTTTAGGTTTGAAATCAAAAGAAAGAGTTCTTTCTAAATGGAACGATGACTCAAAGTCAACAAGACAAATTCAAAAATACTTAAACAAAAAAGGTTACAACGCAGGAACTCCTGACGGTATATTTGGAAACAAAACAAAAAATGCTTTAAAAGATTTTCAAAAAGATAACAGACTAACACCAGACGGAAAGTTTGGAAAACAAACAGTAAGATATATTGATAAACATTGTTACGATGATGTGATAGAAAACAAAAATGAAATAGAAAAGGAACCCGAAGAAGAGATCGAACAAGCAGAAGAAAAAGAAGAAACGCAAACTTCAAATGAAACAAAAAACGAAAATACAGAAAATCCAGTTGAAATAACAGAAAATTCAGAAACCGAAACTCAAACTGAAAATTTAACACAAGAAGAAAGAATAGAAAATTTAAAAGAATTTCTTGAAAAAGCAAATTCAGAAAAAACAATTCCGCAATGTACAGAGGATGGTGTGGTGAATGAAGAAATTGAAGAAGAAAAAGAAAGAAAGCCGATATCTTTAATTTTTGAAAGACCAGATAAAACAATTTTAGAAATACCATATACTGAGTTATATGATATTGAGAAAAATGAGTTTAAAGATAATTATGCTTTGATAGAGAGTTTAGGTTTGAAGTGGAGTTCAACTGGTGGAAATTGTAAAGATAGAAACAATGGTTCATGTACATCTTTAAATGGTGTTAGAATAAATTCTATTTTAGGGGTAATAGACTTAAATCAGAAGTGTGGTAATTGTGGTGTTAAAATAACTGGTGGAAATGAGGTTGGACATTCTGGAGAAGGTGTTCCAGGATCAATTAGTCACTGGAATGGGTGGAAGTTAGACATTGATATTACAAATCTTGAATTAAAAAAATATGTTGAAAAATTAAAGATTGCACAAAAAAAGTATTATTGTGTAGAAAATTTTGAAAATAATTATGGGACAAATTATTGTAACGAGAGAAACCATCATTGGGATGTAATATTTAAAACAAATTATAAATTTAAAGAAATAAAATATGAAAAAGATTAAAATAATAATAATGTGTTTTGCAACGATGTTGTTTTTACAAAGCAATGTTTTTTCAGAGAATGTTAATTTTAAAATAAAGTTAACAGAATTAGAGGGAAATGAAAAAGTTGATAATGTGGAATTTAAAAAAGAAGGTAGGGGTAAGATTTTTGTTGATGGAAACTTAATATTTAATGGAATGACAAATAAACAGTTAGATCCTTTAAGACAGGTTTCTTTTAAAAAAATTGGAAGTGGAATATATTTTTTCGTTTGTTCGGAAGTTTGTGATGAGTTTATTTATTTTAACAAAAAAATACATAAAATAGATACTAATGTTAAATGGTACGGAGCGAATTACATAAAAGAAGTAGGTGGAAATATATTTTTTGCAACAATGTTGGATGATGTATTCTCAGTTTTTGTATTTGATAAGGAAAAAGAAAAACAAGTTGGGGGTAGATCATTTATCCTTAAAGATGAGTTTAACGACTTTGAAGTTATAGACAATAACTTAATCATTAAAAATGATAATAAAATTGTAAAAAAGGTTAGTTTAGATTCTTTTAGTGAGAGGAGTCTTTATAATGATAATAAAATTCGCACAGACAAGTTATTGAAAGAAGAAAAAAAGTTGGAAGAGGAAAAAGAGAAAGAGAAAGATGTTAAAAGTGATGAAGTAATCGAAAAATCAGAAAAAATATCAAATAATAATCTAATCGTTGTTTCTACATTAGCAATTTTGATTTTATTTGTGATTTCACTATTTGTGATAAAAAGAAATAAAATATGAAGAAAAAAATAATACAATTAATTATACTATTTTTTATAATAATAATTATCATTATAGTAGTAACAAAAAGTCAAAAAACCAATATAACAAATCAAGATAATATCATACAAGAAAGCGATAAAAATTTTTGGAGTAAGAATAATTGTTTTAGACCTGTGCCAGAAAGTTTTGTTATAAAAAATAAATTTTTAAAAGATTATAGTGTTTCTTTAAATAAAGAAAAGGGTTATTTGTTAGAAAAATTTGTTCTAAATGATAAAAAATTTGAAGTAATACAATATGGCTGCAATTCTTTTATAATTAAATTTTTAGTTCCAATTGATGAAAGTCAAGTTGTAAAAGAAATTAACAATAATTTTTTGCATTTCGTTGTTGATGAATTGGATGAAGTGAAAAAAGTTTATAAAGATGATTTTATAAAAATAATATCTAATATTTTATTGGAAAAAAAAGATTTGGTGAAATTTAATCACGTGGTCTATTCTACTTGTGGTGGTGAATTGTGTAATAACTATATAGTTTTGTCCGAAATAAAAAAAATAGGTAATGAGTATTATGTGCCAGTTAAATTTGTTCAAGACTATTAAAAATTAAGAAATTTAAGTTCAAAACTAAATCTTTTGAAAAAAGGTTCAAAAGACAAAAAAGCAATCAAGCAACTTCAAAAATACTTAAACAAAAAAGGTTACAAAGCAGGTTATGCTGATGGAATATTTGGAAACAAAACAAAAAATGCTTTAAAAGATTTTCAAAAAGATAATAACTTAAAAGTTGATGGAAAGTTTGGAAGACAAACTGCAAGATATATTGATAAACATTGTTACGATGATGTGATAGAAAGCAAAAATGAGATAGAAAAGGAAGCAGAAGAAGAGATTGAACAGGTGGAAGAGAAAGAAGAAACACAAACTTCAAACGAAACAGAAAACGAAAATACAGAAAATCCAGTTGAAACGACAGAGGATTCAGAAATTGAAACTCAAACTGAAAACCTAACACAAGAAGAAAGAGTAGAAAATTTAAAAGAATTTCTTGAAAAAGCAAATTCAGAAAAAACAATTCCGCAATGTACGGAAGACGGAATTATTAATGAAGAGATTGAGGAAGAGGAAGCAGTTGTAGAGGAATTATTGACACAAGAAATTTTAAAACAAGCATTTGGCTTAAATGTAGATAAAGAGATTGTTGATAAATTTAATGAACTAATGCCTTTATACGAAATAGATAATAAATATAGAATTTCACATTTTTTAAGTCAGTTGGCGCATGAGTCAGGTATTAGAAATATTCCAGAACATCATAATTATAGCAAGACAAGATTATTAAGACAATTTGGGTGCGGATATAAAACAGTGAATGGTAAAAGAATAAAACAGTGGGACAAGAGAAAAAAAACATGCAAACCAGGTTATAAAAAAAGAGTAAATACATTATGGAAAAATCCTGAAAAATATGTAAACAGCCCTAATTTGTTTAATTTAGTATATAGCAAGATAATAGGTAATGGAAGTGTTGAGAGTGGGGATGGGTTTAGGTATAGGGGGAGAGGTATAATTCAATTAACTGGAAAAGCAAATTATCGAAATTTTACAAAATATTATCAAAGAAAAACTGGAAAAAAAGTTGATTTTGTAAAAAATCCTGATTTGGTATTAGTTCCTGAATATTCTGTTTCATCAGCCTTTTGGTATTGGCATTCAAGAGGTGTTAATAAATATGCTGTGGATGATAGGGAGGAAACTATTGTAGTTGTTACTAAAAAAGTAAATGGTGGAACTAACGGTTTAGAAGATAGAAAAAATAAATTTTATAAAATATATAATTTAATTAAAGATAAATAAAAGATATGAAAAAATATATAACAATATTAATCACTATAATATTAATGGTATTATTAATTTGGTTTTTAAGTAAAGAATATTATAAGCATGCAAGAGAAAATGATATAGGAAATAATATTATTATAGAACAAGATGAGTATGAAAAAGATAAAAGCATTTTTTTACATCATGAGGGCAAGAAGATAAAAATACATGATTTGAAACCAAAATACACTGTTCCAGAAAATTACATTGACCACTTTACCTATAAAACAAAAGATAATAAACAATATATTGTGTTGGTAGTAAGTTGGGAGGCAAAAGATGAAGAAGGATTTGTTGATAAAGATAATACAATATACATTTATGATTTAGAAGGAAAGAATGTTAATAAAGATGAAAAATATGTTTGGTTTGGAAAATGGTTTGGCGAGAATGACGATCAAACGGTGATGTATGAAAAAAAAGATAGAAAATACATTATCGATGAGATGAAAAAACTTGAACTAGAAAATAAAATTTAAAAAAGAAAAGGTTCAAAAGACAAAACATCAATCAAACAACTTCAAAAATACTTAAACAAAAAAGGTTACAACGCAGGTTATCCTGACGGTATATTTGGAAACAAAACAAAAAGTGCTTTAAAAGATTTTCAAAAAGACAACAGTCTAACAGTTGACGGAAAGTTTGGGAAACAAACAGTAAGATATATTGATAAACATTGTTACGATGATGTGATAGAAAACAAAAATGAAATAGAAAAGGAAAAACAAAAAACATAAAAAACATTTAGCAGGAAAACAAATTTAATAGTTTGTTTTTCTTTTTTGTGTTAAAATGATTTTATGAAATATATTGATACACATTCTCATTTGTATGATGATAAATATACGCAAGAAGAAAGAAAAGAAGTTTTGGAAGAAATGAAAAAACAAGACATTTGGACAGTTTCGATTTCTTGTGATCAAAAAACTTGTTTACAAGCCCTTGCTTTGGCTTTGGAAAATGAAAATATTTACGCGTCAGTTGGAAATCACCCTTTTGACAATAGGAAAGAAAAGTTTGATTCTGAATTTTATCAAAAAATTGTTAGTCAAAATAAAGACCAGATTGTTTGTGTGGGGGAGTGTGGTCTTGATTATTATTATTTAAAACGCCAAATTAAAGAAGGAGAAATCACTCAGCAAGACTTTGAAAATGATCAAAAAAGACAGTTTGAAATGTTTGAGCAACATATTGATTTTGCTGTTAAAAACAATTTGCCTTTAATGCTTCACGTTCGAAGTTACAAAAAGCAAGACGCTCACAAAGATGCTTTGGAAATTTTAGACAAAAAACAAAAAGAACATAATGGAAAAATCAAAGCTTGTTTTCACTTTTTCACTGAAAACAGAAAAATCGCAAGGCAAATTTTGGAAAGAGGATATTATATTTCACTTCCAGGAGTGATTACTTTTGCCGATTTAGATTTGTTGGTTGCTGAGTTACCACTTGATAAAATTTTGTCTGAAACAGATTCACCTTATGCAGCACCTGTTCCTTACCGAGGAAAAAATAACAACCCAGTTTATGTAAAAGAAGTTGTTAAAAAAATAGCAGAAGTTAAAGGACTTGATCAGAAAGAGTGTAACGAGCAGTTGGTCAAAAATGCAAAAAATTTTTTTGGAATTTAGAAAATAAAGCCCCAAATTTTGAAAAATTTTTTAGAAAAAACGAAAGACAAAGTCTTTCGTTTTTTCCAAAAAATTTTTCAAAATTTGGGGATTTATTTTAAATAATTATCTTCTTTTCCAACATACAAATCAAACTCTGTTCTCATGGCAGAAAATCTTGCAATATCGTCTACTCGTTCGTTGTACTTTTGTCCGTTGTGAGCTTTAACATGGAAGTATTTTATTTTGTTGTCAGTTTTAATCATCTTTTCCATATTGTAAATATTTTGCCAAAGTTTTTTATTTTTAACTTCTTTTTTAGCAGAATTTTTCCAGCCGTTTTTAATCCAGCTTTCAATCCATTCAGTTAAACCTTGAATGACATATTTTGAATCAGAATAAATTTGAATATCATATTCTTGTGCATTTTTGGAAATAATAGTTTCAAAAGCTTTGTAAATAGCCATCATTTCCATTTGGTTGTTTGTGGCATTTGCTTGGTAGCCTGCCATCTCCATAACTTTTTTATTTGCAAAAAAAATCACACCCCAGCCACCATCTCCTGGATTATTTAAACTTGAACCATCTGTATAAATTAGCATTTTTTTCATCAAAGTTATTTTAACATTTTTTGAAAATAAAAACTAATAAAAAGCCCGAAAATTTAATTTTGAAAAAGCTGAGAGGCCTTGCCTCTCAACTTTTTCAAAATTAAATTTTCGGGCTTTTTAGATCAAAAAATGATATAATGTTTTTATTATGGAAAACATCACAAGAAAAATATCATATACAGTTTTTGCTCTTTTGGGAGTTCCTGTGTTTTTATATTACAGCCGAGAAATTTTAATCCCAATTGTTTTTGCTTTTTTGATTTGGTTTATTATTTTAATTTTCAAAAAATTTCTAGAAAAAATTAAAGTTTTTAATCACCAAATACCAAACTTTTTACAAAATATTATTTCAACAATAATTGTTTTTGTTTTAATTTTTGCAATTTCGTCTTTGGTGGCAGATAACGCAAATGAATTTGCTAAAGTTTTTCCAGAGTATAAAGAAAATGTAAATGCTCAAATTTTAAAACTTTCAGAATACACAAATGTAAACATTGTGGAAGGTATTACAAATTACATCAAAGGAATTAATTTCTCAAAAGTTCTTTACAGTTCTTTCGGTTTTGTCACAAACGCTATGGGAACACTGTTTCTGATTTTAATTTACGTTATTTTCCTTTCAGGAGAGAAAAAATATTTTAAAAAGAAACTTCAAAGTTCATTTAAAAACTCTCAAAGTTTAAAACACACAGAACTTGTTTTAGAAAAAATTTCATACTCAATTCAAAGATATTTATCTTTAAAATCAACAATCAGTTTGTTAACAGCAGGATTGTCTTATATTGTTTTGGTTTTTGTAGGAGTTGATTTTGCTTTCTTGTGGGCATTTTTGATCTTTATTTTTAACTTTTTGCCAAATATCGGATCAATTATTGCAACTTTTTTTCCAACAGCTATTGCTTTGATTCAGTTTCCAACAATTACCGAAGGTATAATCGTGCTTATTTCGATCACTGTTATTCAACTTATAGTAGGAAATGTGGTTGAACCAAAAGTTATTGGAAATTCTTTAAACTTAAGTTCTTTTGTAGTTATTTTGTCCTTGGTCTTTTGGGGAGCTGTTTGGGGAATTGCTGGAATGTTTTTGTCAGTTCCGTTGATGGTTATTTTGATGATTATTTTGTCAAATATTGAAAAAACAAAACCCATTGCTATTTGGCTTTCTGCCACAGGGGAAGTTTCAAAAGTAAAAGGAATCGAAAAAATTAAATAATTTTTGATTAAATAAAAAGCAGAATTTGCCTTCGGCAAATTCTGCTTTTTTTTGTGGAGATGGAGGGATTTGCACCCTCGTTCAAATAAACCTAATAAAAGTATCTACAATAATAGTTTATTTTAAAATATCATTTTTAAAAATAAAAAATAAACAAAATTTTTTAAAAACTATCTCTTGTAAATTCAACTGCATTTCAGAGAGTAAATACAGTTTATCTTGAAAATATTATCAGACAAACTTTCGTATCAAGAAATCAGAAAGCCGTCTGCCAACATAGCTGGGAGAATTTATCTCAACCTAAAACTATGCGTACGCGTATGCTGGAGCAAATGGACTTGCCACTGCTTGTTTGAATTTTTTTGCATTTATATTCTTTGGAATTTTTACAATATTTCCAAATTGTATTGCAACTTGAATTAAAATTTTACTTGTCAAAGCTGGTACATCCCCAGTTAGACATAATTATATTTATTTTTTTAACTTTGTCAAATTCAAAACTTGAATTTACTATATTCCAAAATCATTTTTTCTTTTACTAATTTTTTGTTTATGATAAAATATAAAATATATGACTGAAAATAAAAATACAGATGATCAAAAAGATTATGATAAACTTTATCCAAAAACACCTACTGTTTTAGATGAAAACGAGATTTTAGATTTTTGGAATCAAAATAAAATTTTTGAAAAATCAATAGAACAAAACAAAGAAAAAGAACAATTTGTTTTTTACGATGGTCCGCCATTTGCAACAGGAACTCCGCACTACGGACACATTGTTCCTGGAACCATCAAAGACGTTTTCCCAAGATACAAATCAATGAAAGGGTATTATGTAAAAAGGCAATGGGGTTGGGACTGTCACGGAATGCCTATTGAAAACATTGTTGAAAAAAAACACAACCTAAATTCAAAAAAAGATATTGAAGAATTTGGAATCGAAAACTTCACAAAATCAGCCGCAGAATCTATTTTCACTTACAAAGATGTTTGGGAAGAAACAATCCCAAAAACAGGACGATGGGCCGACATGACAAAACCGTATTTAACAATGTCGCCCGACTATATCGAGTCTGTTTGGTGGGCTTTTAAAGAGCTTTACGACAAAGGACTTGTCACAAAAGATTTCAAAGCAATGCACATTTGTCCGCGTTGTGAAACAACACTTTCAAACAGAGACGTTTCAGAAGGATACAAAGATATCAAAGACCTATCTTTGATTGCAAAATTCAAACTTGAAGACCAAAAAAACACTTTTGTTTTAGCTTGGACAACAACTCCTTGGACACTTCCAGGAAACGTGGCTTTGGCTGTGGGTTCAGATATTGATTATGTAAAAGTAAAAGACGCAGAAACTGAAGAATTTTTCATTTTTGCCAAAAACAAAAAAGAAGAATTAGAACAAAAATCTCAGAAAACTTTTGAAGTGATCGAAGAGTTAAAAGGAAGCGATTTGATTGGACAAAAATACGTTCCACTTTTTGATTACTACGCAAAGAACAAAGATTTAAAAAACCAAGAAAACGGTTGGTTAATTTACGATGCAGATTTTGTAACAACAGAAGACGGAACAGGGATTGTTCATATTGCGCCTGCTTTCGGTGAAGACGATATGGAGCTTGGAAGACAACAAAGCCTGCCATTTGTTCAACATGTTGGAATGAACGGAAAATTCAACAAAGAAGTAACAGACTTTGCTGGTTTGAAAGTTCGAAAAACAGACTTTCACGAAGAAGCCGATATTGAAATTATCAAATTTTTAGCAGGCAAAGGAGCACTATTTCACAAAGAAAAATACGAACACTCATATCCACACTGTTGGAGATGTAAAACTCCACTTTTAAACTATGCAGCATCGTCTTGGTTTGTAGATGTGCCACAAGTTAGAGAACAACTTGCCGAAGAAAACAAAAAAGTAGGTTGGGTTCCAGAATACGTTGGACAAAAACGTTTCCAAAACTGGCTTGAAACTGCCAGACCTTGGGCTGTTTCTCGTTCTCGATATTGGGGTTCACCAATTCCAATTTGGCAAAACACAGAAGATCAAAACGATTTTAAAGTTATTGGTTCTTTAGAAGAGTTAAAAAACTATACACGAGGAACAAACAACTTTTTTGCTATAAGACACGGACAATCAAAAGCAAATGTCAATGACAATTTATCATCAGAAATCGGAAAACACGGAGACGAGTTAACCGAAGAAGGTAAAAAACAAGTTTTAGAAAGAGCAAAAGAACTAAAAGAAACTGATTTTATTCAAAAAAATTCACAAGTTCAAAATTCAGACAAAATTGACATTATCATCTCATCTCCATTTGTAAGAACAAAACAATCAGCCGAAATCATCGCAGAGGAACTTGGAATTTCAAAAGATTACATTGTATATGACGAAAGAATTCAAGAAAGAGATTTTGGAAGTGCTACTGGAAAACCAAATCCGCTTTTTGACAAATGGATTGAAAATGAAGCCAAAACAGAAAACCATAAATTTGAAGGAGGTGAAAGTCACGCTGATATTGTTAAAAGAACAATGGAATTTTTGTTTGAAATTAATCAAAAATATGAAGGTAAAAATATTTTGCTTGTCACTCACTTTACACCAACTTATGTTATGGTTGCAACTTCTTTGGGTTATAACATGGAAAGAGCAAGAAAAATGCTAACACAAGAATGGAAAACAGTTCAAAACTCACAAGTTTATCCAATAAATTTTGCTCCATATCCACACGACCAAAATTTCAAATTAGATTATCACAGACCGTATATTGATGATGTAAAATTTGTTCACGACGGTAAAAACTATGAAGTTATAACAGATGTTTTTGACACCTGGTTTGACTCAGGTTCAATGCCTTACGCTTCAAGACATTATCCTTTTGAAAACACAGATTTATTTAATCCAGAAAAAGACTTATCATACCCGGCTGACTTTATCTCAGAAGGACTTGATCAAACTCGTGGATGGTTTTACGTTCTGATGGTTTTGGGATATATTTTGTTTGGAAAATCTCCATACAAAAATGTAGTTGTCCACGGAATGCTAATGGCCGAAGACGGAAAGAAAATGTCAAAATCTTTGCAAAACTATCCTCCAATGGAAAAAGTTTTGAACATTTATGGAGCTGATGCTTTAAGATTGTTTTTGTTAACATCTTCAATTGTAAAAGGAGATTCTCCCGGATTTTCTGAAAAAGGAGTAGACGAAATTTTGAAAAAAGTTATCATGAAGTCAAAAAACATCTTATCTTTTTACAACCTTTACAAAAACGAAGTTTCAAATAAAGAACTTGACTACAAAAAATCTCCAAATGTTTTAGACAAATGGATTGTTAAAAAAACAGAAAATTTGGTTCAAAAAGTTACAGATGGTTTAGAATCATACAAGCTTGATGAAGCTTCAAGAGAATTTGTTTCGTTCATTGACGACTTTTCAACTTGGTATATCAGAAGATCAAGAGACAGATACAAAGGACAAAATCAAGAAGATAAAGACTTTGCAATTTTAACAACCAAAGAAGTTTTGAAAACTTTTGCTAAAACAATTTCTCCATTTGCTCCATTTTTGTCAGAAGTTTTGTGGAAAGATTTGAAAAGCAACGACGACAAAATCTCTGTTTGTTTGGAATCTTGGCCTGAAATAAAAAAGAACTTAAAAGACAAAATCGTTTCAAACAAACATATTTTGGAGCAAATGCAAATGGTCCGAGACATCGTTTCATTTGGTCTTGAAGCAAGATCAGAGGCAGGAATAAAAGTTCGACAACCTTTGCAAAAAGCACTTGCGGTAGGAGATTTTTCAGAAATTTCTAAAAATGAACAATTTGTAGAAATTATCAAAGATGAGTTAAATGTAAAAGAACTTGTTTTTGCAGAAAACCTAGATGAGGTTCAGGAAAAATACAAAGAATTTGAAAACAAGGCTTTGGAAAACAAAGAAAGTGACAATGAAATTTTTGTATTTTTAGATACAGTTCTAAATGACGAACTTAAAGAAGAGGGAAATTTCAGAGAGTTTTTGAGACTTGTTCAAACCTTAAGAAAGAAAGAAGGTTTGCAAGTTAAAGATGAAATTGAACTTAAAATTGACGTTGACCAAAACTCAAAAGACTTTATTGAAAAAAATAAAGAAGAGCTAAAAAACACAGCGGGAGTAAAAAATATAAATTATTCTGAAATTCCAACAGGGGAAAGTGTAAAAATCAACGATATTGAACTTAAAGTAATTTTAATTAAATAAAGTTAAAAAGCCCAGAATTTTGGAGAATTTTTGGCGGAAAAAAAACAGGCGAAGCCTGTTTTTTTTCCGCCAAAAATTCTCCAAAATTCTGGGCTTTTTAACCACTCAAAACTTCCAGGTTTAAATCGACTGAAAGCATTGAAAATAAAAGAAAAACAGCACATTTAAGTACTGTAATTCCTGTTTTGGGTGCCTACTCGGAATCGAACCGAGATTGTCGGATCCACAAACCGAAGTAATAACCGTTATACCATAGGCACCATTTCTACAAAAAATCTATTTTTGTTTGTGTATTATAGCATTTTTTTTATTTTTTTTAAAGTATTTTATGCTATAATTTAAGTATTAAAAATTTAATTAAATAAATATATGGAAAAAATAGATACAACAAATATAACAAAAACAGTAGAAAATTTTGCTTCTGAAAAAACAGGTTTAAGTCCCGTGTGGATTGCTGTTATAACAGTTGCTTTGGTATTTGTAGTTTGGGTTGTTAAAGTTTACAACTCTTTGGTACAAAAAAGAATTAGAACAAAAGATGCTTGGTCTGGAATTGATATTCAAATTAAAAACAGATACGACTTGGTTCCAAACTTGGTTAACACTGTTAAGGGTTATGCATCTCATGAAAAAGAAACTCTAGAGAGGGTTTTAGAAGCTCGTTCAAAAGCAACAGCTATAAAAATTGACGCAGCAAACGTAACAAAAGAACAAATGGCGATGTTTGCAGGTGCTCAAGGAGAACTTACAGCAGGGCTTGGAAAACTTATGGCAATAGCTGAAAACTATCCAGAACTTAAAGCAAATGAAAACTTTTTAGAATTGCAAAGAACTTTGGAAGATTTAGAAGATAAAATTGCTGCAGCAAGAAGATTTTACAATGGAACAGTTAGCGACTATAACGAACAAGTTAAAATGTTCCCATCAAATATTATTGCAAAAATTTTCAACTTCACTCAAAGAGAATTTTTTGAAGTTGCAGAAGAGGAGAAGAAAAATCCTGAAGTTAAGTTTGATTAAAAAATAAAAAATGGCAGTTAACGCGTATACCGAATCTGAAAAAAATGTTCTAAAAACCTGGCTTTTAATGAGCGGGTTTTTAGTGGTTGTTATTTTACTAGGTTGGTGGCTTTCTTATTATTTGCAAAATCCAGTTATTTTGTATGTAGCAGCAATTGGGTCTGTAACTACAAATTTTATTTCTTATTTTAATTCAGATAAAATTGCTTTGGCAGTTTCTGGAGCAAAAGAAGCTGACTATAAAAACACTTTACACAGACGAGCAATCAGAGCCGTTGAAAATATGTCTATTGCCGCAGGACTTAAAAAAACTCCAAAAGTGTATATTATACAAGACGATGCGATGAATGCTTTTGCAACAGGTCGTGGCCCAGAAAAATCTTCGGTTGCTTTTACAACGGGGATTTTGGAAAAACTAAATAAACTTGAACTTGAAGGGGTGGCTGCACATGAGATTTCTCATATTAAAAACCGAGATATTTTAGTTATGACAGTGGTGGTGACTTTGGTTGGGTTAATTTCAATGGTTACAGACTTTTTTTTGAGAACTTCAATTACCGGCTCAACTACAAGCAATAGAAATAACAACAACGCAGTTTTGGTTTTAATCGGAATTGCTTTAACGGTATTTTCTTTGATTGCAGCTTATATTATTCAATTTACAATTTCAAGAAAAAGAGAGTATCTAGCAGACTCTTCGTCAGTTTTGTTAACAAGGTATCCTGAAGGACTTGCAAGTGCTTTGGAAAAAATTAAAAATGAAGCAAAGCCATTAAAGAGAGCTAAAAATGCAACAGCACATTTGTTTATTTCAAACCCTGATGTCGAAGCAGATAAAGATCGAAGAAAGAAAAATCCATTTGCCTTTGTCCAAAATATGTTTTCAACTCATCCACCAATTCAAAAAAGAATTGATATATTGCGAGAAATTGATCAAAAGAAAAAAAGAGTGACAAAAACTGGAAGGGCGGTAGATGTTTAAAACAAAACAACAAAAACTTTGTTGTTTGGTTTTTGTTTAACCGGGCCCGAAAATTGAACCAAACTCCAAAAACACAGGTTCAATTTTCGGGCTTCATCACTTGCTTTTTTATTTTAAAATGATAAAACATTCTTATGGCTCTGGGTGTTATTAAAGATCAGTTCCTCCTAAATACACAATTGATTTTAACACCCAGAGCCCACCACCTTTTTTTGAAGGAGGTTTTTTATTTGTCTTAAAAATAAGCTTAAAAATTTGACTACACTTATCCACACAAGTCAAATTTTATATTTGCCTTATTATTTTGCTATGTTATAATTATCTTTGCTCAAGCGTGCTTTGCACGTCGTCAAATTGTTAAGTGACCAGATCTATCTGGCACGCTTGAGCAACCACCCTTCTGTTTTGAAGGCGGTTTTTTTATTTACCAACAATTTTCAAACAACCGTCAAGTTAATACTTGACAAATAAAATATATTTGTTAAAATATATTCAGAACTAAAAAAATTGTTTAGATTCAAAAAAGCCGGAGCGTATCCTAGCACGGTGACCAAACAATATTTTTAGTTTTAGAAAATAAGTGTGAGCTGGGAAACTTATTTTCGAAACTTCTTGCCTTGCTCTTAAGTAGTAGGCAAGAGTGAGGGCTGCAAAATGCTGCCCAATATAGGGGCTGCCGAAACGCCCCAAAAATAGGGAGCCCGCCCAAACCAATTTGGCTCCCAAAATCCCTCATCGACCTAATATGGTATTGAGGGTTGAGATTAAACACATCAATAAAATAGGTAAGACTTTAAAAATTTAATCTTACCAGGGTTTTGTCCCGGGCAATTTCAAGTGTTTTTAAGCAAGGATGCTTAAGAGATTGTAACAACCGTTGATAATTATTTTATCAACGGTTTTTATTTTATTGAAATTTTATTTAGTTTACTTTTTATTTGAAAATGTTATAATTTTTATTGTTCGGGTGTGTTTTTTGTTTTTTTTCCTGCTCCTGGGTTTCTCAATAAAAAGCACGCCTGAACCTCCACCACTTTATTTTAAGTGGTTTTTTATTTTTTTAAATAAAAATTTGGAGATATGATTTTTTTATGTTATAATACTGAAAGTTTTTTTGTGAAAATGCTTGTAAAATAAGGGTTTTTACAAAGTTTTAGGTTAAATTTTCATTAAATTCGGAGGAAAAAATGAAAAAAATTTTAGTTATGTTGCTAACTTTTTTGTTTTGTAAATTTGTATTTGCAAGCGAGGTGACTTGTCTTGCGGATACAATTTACAATGAGGCTCGTAGCGAACCTCTTATTGGTCAAAAAGCAGTTGCAGCTGTTGTTTTCAATCGTATAAAAAGTAAAAGCGCTATTTACAAAGAAAACACAGTTTGTGCCACTGTAAAGAAAAAAGCGCAGTTTGCTTCTGGCAAGCCTGCGAAAAAAGGATTTGAAAGAGAAAAATACTATAAAATAAGAAGAAATTCTTTGAAATGGTATTATGAGTTTGTTAACAAAAAATTTGTTGATCCAACTTATGGCTCTTTACTTTTTGCTTCACGTGGATACATTCACAAAGGCAAGAAAAAAACAGTAAAAATTGGTGGTCACCAATTTTTTAAGTAAGCATATTTCTAAGGCTTGAGCTTTTGTTCAAGCCTTTTTTGTTTTAAAATTTCGGGTAAAAATATTTTTAATAAAAAACACTTTATGATATAATGTTAAAGATTTAATAAATATAAAATGAGCGATTTAATTTTAGAAAAAATAAAAAGAGAAATAGAAAATTTTTCTTTAAATACAGAAGAAAATTTACAAACAGGAATAGTGTCTTCTGTTGCAGACGGTGTTGTTGAAATCAAAGGGCTTGAAAATGCTTTTATTTCAGAAATGCTTGTATTAACAAACCAAACTGACAAAAGTTTGAAAGAGTTGATTGAAAATCAAGACGAACAATCAGTTGTGGCTTTAGTTTTGAACGTTGAAGCAGATTCTATCAAAGCTGTTGTTTTAGGACAAGATGCAAATATCAAAGAAGGTTCACAAGTTTTAAGAACAGAAAAGATTCTTTCACTTGGAGTTTCAGATGAAATTATCGGAAGAGTTGTTGATGCGCTTGGAAAACCAATTGACGGGAAAGGAGAAATCAAAGTTGATAAAGAAATGTTTTTGGAAAGAGAAGCTTTCGGAGTTATGGATAGAGACTCTGTAAATGAACCTTTGCAAACAGGGATCAAAGCTGTTGACTCAATGATTCCAATCGGAAGAGGACAAAGAGAGCTTATCATTGGTGACAGACAAACTGGAAAAACAACAATCGCTATTGATACAATTTTGAACCAAATCAACGAACCGGTTGAAACAAGACCTATTTGTGTTTATGTTTCTGTAGGACAAAAAGACTCAAAAACAGCACAAATTGTTGCAAACCTTGAGAAAAACGGAGCGATGGATTATACAGTTGTGGTTTCTGCTGGTGCGTCAGCTGAAGCTGCACTTCAGTACTTGGCTCCTTTTGCAGGAGTTGCTATTGCGGAATACTTTATGGAAAAAGGAAAAGATGTTTTGATTATTTACGATGACTTGTCAAAACACGCGGTTGCTTACAGGCAGATGTCTTTGATTTTAAGAAGACCTCCTGGACGTGAAGCTTATCCTGGTGATGTATTTTATTTGCACTCAAGACTTTTGGAAAGATCAGCTAAGGTAAATGAAAAACTTGGAGGAGGTTCAATTACAGCACTTCCGATTATTGAAACACAAGAAGGTGACGTATCTGCATATATTCCAACAAACGTTATTTCAATTACAGATGGGCAAATTTTCCTTGATTTAACTTTGTTTAACAAAGGAATTAAACCTGCTGTTGATGTTGGACTTTCTGTTTCTCGTGTGGGTTCTGCTGCTCAAACAAAAGCTATGAAGTCAGTTTCAGGACCTGTGAAGCTTCAACTAGCACAGTTTAGAGAACTTGAAGCTTTTGCTCAGTTTGCTTCAGATCTTGATCAAGGAACAAAAGATAAAATGGACGCATCTGCAAAAGTTGTTGAAGCTTTGAAACAAGAAAATAACTCACCACTTTCTTTTGAAAAACAAGCAGTAGTTCTGTTTTTTGTAACAAACGCTGACTTTGTGAAAGAAATTCCAGTTTCTGAAATTCAAAGAGTAGAAAAAGAATTTTTGGAAATTTTAGAAAATGAAAAACCAGAGATTTTAAAAGATATTAAAGAAACAAAGAAAATTACAGACGAGACAAAAGAAGATTTAACAAAATTTATTTTGGATTTTGTAAAAACTTTTAAAGAAGAATATTCGACAGAAGAGAAATAAAAAACAAAGCCCAAAATTTTAGAAAAGTTTTTGGTACAAAAAAAGCAGACTTCGTCTGCTTTTTTTGTACCAAAAACTTTTCTAAAATTTTGGGCCTTGTTTTTATTTTTAACTAAAATTATGTTACAATAAACACAATGTATATAGTAAATATCATCTTATGACAAACTTATTAAATTCAGAAGAAGTTAGAAAAAGGTATTTTGACTTGTTCCAAAAAGATCATGGAAATGTTAAAGTTCCTTCTTCTCCGCTCTTGCCAGAAAACGACGCTACAACTTTGTTTACAGGTTCAGGGATGCAACCAATGTTGCCATATTTGTTAGGAGAGTCACACCCTTTGGGAAAAAGAATTTGTGATATTCAAAAATGTTTTCGTTCAGGAGATATTGATGATGTAGGGGACAACAGACATACAACATTTTTTGAAATGATTGGGAATTGGTCTTTTGGGGACTATTTTAAAGAAGAGCAAATTGAGTGGATGTTTGAGTTTTTAACAAGTAAAACTCGTGGTTTGGGACTTGATCCCAGAAAACTTTATTTCTCAGCTTTTGGAGGAGACAAAGAGAATGGTTTAGACAAAGACACACAAGCTGCTATTAAATGGCAGGAGCTTTTGGCAGACATTGATATTGAAGCACCCATTGTTACTTTTGAAAATGCAAAACAAGCAAGTCAGAAAGGAATGGAAGACGGAAGAATTTTCTTTTACGATGCAGACGAAAATTGGTGGTCAAGATCAGGAAGTCCTGAGAAAATGCCAATAGGTGAACCAGGGGGTCCTGACTCTGAGATGTTTTATAATTTTGGAACAGAACACAACCCGAAGTTTGGGAAACACTGTCATCCAGCTTGTGATTGTGGACGATTTATGGAAATTGGAAACAATGTTTTTATGACTTATAAAAAAGTTTCTGAACACAAGTTTGAAGAACTCCCAGCAAAAAACATTGATCACGGAAGTGGACTTGAAAGACTAACCGCTGCTTGCCAAAATCAGCCTGATATTTTTAAAACTGATTTGTTCGAAGATATTATTCAAAGTTTGGAAAATGCAAGTGCTAAAAAATATGAAGACCCAAAATATCAAAAAGATTTTAGAATCGTTGCGGACCACTTAAAATCATCTGTAATGATTATGGCTGATAAGCTTACACCTTCAAACAAAGATGCTGGATATATTTTAAGAAAACTTTTGAGAAAACTTATTTTATCAGCCCAAAACTTAGATATTCAAAATGAATATTATGAAAATATTATAAACGGAATCATTGGAAAGTATAAAGATGTTTATCCAGAAGTTGCTGAAAATTCTGAATTTATCAAAAACGAATTTAAAAAAGAAGTTGAGAAGTTTTCAAGGGCTTTAAAGTCAGGAACCAAAGAACTTGAAAACATTATTTCCAAAAAAGAAGTTGTAAAAGTAAATCCAGACAGAAAAGATTGTTTTACAGGTGAGTTTCAAACTTTTGAAGCCAAAAACACTTTAACTGGAAAAGAGGTTTTTGATTTGTTTACAAGTTTTGGACTTCCTTTGGATGTTATCAGGCAAGAAGCTCAAAAAAGAGGATTTTGTATTGATGAAGATGCTTTTGGTCTTTTGTTTAAAGAACATATTCAAAATTCAAAAAACACATCAGCAGGAAAGTTTAAAGGAGGACTTGCTGGAGATAGCCCAAAAATCAAAGCTTTTCATACAGCAACACACTTAATGTTGGCTGGATTGCGAAAGTATTTGGGAGACGGTGTTAATCAAGCAGGATCAAACATTACAGAAGAAAGAACAAGGTTTGATTTTACACATTCTGAAAAAGTTCCAAGAGAAATTTTAGATAAAGTAGAAGAATACGTAAATGATGTAATTGAAAAAGAACTTGATATGGAAATTACAGAAATGGAAAAAACAAAAGCCAAAGAACAAGGAGTGGTTGGATCATTCTGGGAAAAATATCCTGAGATTGTAAAAGTTTGGACAATCAAAGATGACCAAAATATTTACACTCAAGAACTTTGTGGAGGTCCGCATGTAAAAAATACGAAAGAAATGAAGGAGTTTGGAAGGTTTAAGATTAAGAAGGAGGAGTCATCGTCAGCGGGAGTCAGAAGAATTAAAGCTGTTTTTACAAGAGATTAAAAAATTTCTTTTTTCTTGACAAAAAAAAGAAAAAAACCAACACGCTGATAAACGCAAACCAAAATTAGCGTACTCGGAAATACTTTAAATCAAGACTTCAAATTTCTTGCTTGTCGAGCACTCAATATGCTTGAACAGTAAAAAATTAACTGTCGTCTCCACACAAAAACAAAAATCATACGGTTTTTGTTTTTGATTTTTTATAAAAAATACTATGAATTGACGAAAATCTTTTTAGCAACCCTTAAAAAATAGATAATCATCGATATTTTTAATTTAATATATTTTTATTTAATTGAAATTTTGATATAATAAGTTTATGGAAAAAGATATAATAATAAATATAAATACTTCTGCAGTGGTTGCTTCTGTTGTTTCATATGGTAAAAAAAATGCAAAACCGAAAATTGAATATACAGAAGTAAACTACATAGATTTTAAAAAAGATATTGATTTTGATCTTTTAAAACAAAACACTCAAAAATCTTTAGAGTTTGTTTTAGAAAAAATTTATAATTTTTTACATTTAACAGGAAACTTAAATACTGTTAATAGAGGCTACGTTTTTTTGTCTTCTCCGTGGATTAAAAAGAAATTTTATCAAATTAAAGATGAAAACCTAAAGCCTTTTTTGGCAAATTCAGAATATTTAGAAAAATTTATTGGAGACAACGGAACTGTTAGTCAGGACTCAGAAATCGTTTCAGCTGAAATTTTGTCTGTTAAAGCAAATGGTTACAATCTTTCTTTAACAGATATTGTTGATAAGAAAATTAATAAAATTGAAGCTTCGATTTTAGATACTCAAATCAAAACAGAAGATAAAAACTTTATTGAGGAAATTATTTTAAATAAATTTAACACATTAAAAATTACTTTTTCTGCTTTTTTGCCAGTATTTTTAAATCAGATTCAAAATATTGTTGGAGATAAAAAAGATTTTGCCTTTTTAGATTTTACAGGTGAAATGATGGAATATGGAATTTATAAAAATCATGAAATTAAAGATGTTGTGATTGTTCAGGAGGGAAGAAATGAAATTATAAGAAGTCTAGTTTCAGAAAAAATTTCAGAAAACAATATCGAGGCTGAAAAAACTTTTATTTTATTTTTAAAAGAGCAATTAAAGGATGAAAAGAAAAAGCAAGTTCAAGAAGTTATTGATAAGCATATAGAAAGAATTAAAAAGGAGATTCAAAAACAGACAGAGAAATATGATTTTTTGGAATTACCTCAAAAAACTTTTGTGCTTTCTTATGGCCTAATGAATTTGATTTTGGAAAATTACACTTTTTTAAATCAAATTATTTTTATTAACAAGTCATATATTAAGCAATTTGTTAATTTTGAAAATGACAACCATTACAATATTTTTACTGCTGTTGAAGCAGACTATATTTATCAGACTCAGAAAACTAATTAAAATTTTATTTTTCAAACTTTTATTATTAAAATTTTAGTGTATAATTATAAACAATTAAGATATTGAAATATTATGTTGACAAGAAACAATTCAAGGCAGCTGGCTTTACAGACAATGTTTGTTTTAGATACAAGATTTTTTGGTTTGGATTATCAAGAAAACCAAAATCTAGACACTGACAAAATCAGTGAGGTTTACTCTTATGTTTTTGAAAATTTTTATAAAGATAAATCAAGTGGTGAGGATGAATTTTCTAAAAATTTAATTTTTGGAGTTGTCAAAAATCTAGAAGAAATTGATCAATATATTCAAAAATTTGCTAAAAATTGGTCACTTGAAAAAACTGCGATTGTTGATAAAAATATTTTAAGAATTGCTATTTATGAGCTTTTGTTTTTTGAAAGTGAGTTACCAGGGAAAGTGGTAATCAACGAGGCTATTGAACTTGCTAAAAAATATGGACATAAAAAATCTCATTTATTTATTTCAGGACTTTTAGGTGCTTTATATGAGAACATGGGTTTGGAGAAAAAAGACCAGAAGTTGAATAGTTTACCCAAAAAAATTACCGAAAAGAAAAAAGTGGGTGCTTTGTGTTTTTATAAAAAAGAAGGAAAAATTAAATATCTTTTAGTTCATAATATTTTTGGAAAATGGACACTACCTAAAGGTTCTGTTGAACAAGATTTTGACAACATAAACGACGCTTTAAATTCAATTTTGAAAAGTAAAGTAAATGTTGAAGGAAAAGCAGGTGATATTATTGGTAAGAATGAATACAGTTCTTTAAAAGATGTTAGAAATATTGTTAAAAAAGACATTGTTTATTTTATTTTTGAAGTTTCAAATCCAGGTGAAACTGAAGTGAAACAGAAAAATGGAGGTTTAAATAACGTAAAATGGTTTACTGAGGAAAATTTAAAAAAAGCTCAAACTTACGAAGATTTAGAAGAAATTATTCAAAAAGGAGTGGAATTAATTAAAAAACAAAATGTCTAATTTAAATAAATTTGAAGAAAAAATCAACATAGAGTTTAAAAACAAAAAACTTTTAGAACTTGCTTTTACTCATAGATCATATTTAAATGAAGCTAAAAAATCAAACCAGCACAACGAACGAATTGAGTTTTTAGGTGATGCGGTTTTAGAACTTGCTAGTACTGAATTTTTATACAAAAAATTTCCAGAAAAAAAAGAAGGAGAACTTACGGCTTTAAGGTCTGCTTTGGTAAACACTTTTTCTTTGTTTCAAGCAGCAGAAAAACTTGGTTTAAATGACTATTTGCTTTTATCAAAGGGAGAAAAAACATCGGTTAAAGGTCGAGATCATATTTTAGCAAATACTTTTGAGGCGTTAATTGGAGCAATCTATTTAGAGTTTGGTTTTCGGAAAGTTCAAGAGTTTTTAGATCAAAATCTTTTTGGATATTTAGATGAAATTATCCAAAATAATTTACACAAAGACCCAAAGTCTTATTTTCAAGAACTTGCTCAAGAACACAAAAAAGTAACTCCTGAATACAAACTTCAAGATCATATTGGTCCTGATCATGATAAAGAGTTTGTAATGGCGGTTTTTTTGGGAGATGAAAAGATTGCCGAAGGCATAGGAACTTCAAAACAAAAAGCAGAAATTGAAGCGGCTAGAAATGCTTTAAAAAAAATGGCTTGGGATTAGTAAAAAATATGTTAAAATAGTTATTATGTTTTACAAAAAAATGAAAAGAGGAAAATACGATAAGTATATTGAAAACGCGATATTTTTTGTCGGAGTTTTGGCAATTTTGGCAATGTGGTACTATTTTTTTATGGTTTCTGAAATTTTCAAAAATTTTTTAGAATGGTTAGATCACTTTGTTCAAACTCAAACAAGATATGCTTATTTAATAGCATATCTTGCAGCAGTAGCAGAAGGAACGATTATTTTAGGAATGGTTCCTGGTACCACTTTTGTTATTACAATGGGGGTATTTTTAGCCAGAGGCACAATTGACCCTTACATTTTATTCCCGATTGTTATAATCGGTGCGTTTTTGGGAGATTTGTTGGGTTATGCAATAGGAAGTTTTGTTAAAAAATGGTTTGTAAATTCTGAAATAGAAAAAAGTGTTCAATTTCAATTAGGAGAAAAGTTTGTTCACAAACACGGAGCAAAATCTGTATTTCTAGCAAGATTTATTTCAGGAATTAAAGAAGTTATTCCGTTTTTAGCAGGGGTTTTGAAAATGAATATGAAAAGATTTATGGCATACAACTTTTTAGGGGCAATAGGTTGGTCTATTTTGTGGATTGGTGTTGGGTATGTTTCAGGTTTGTTTGTGACAGATATTGAAAGTATTGTAAAATCAATCGGTCTTGTTTTGTTGGTAATATTTTTGTTTGCAGTTTTTGCATATTACAAAAAAAACCTTGAAACTTTTACAGAGAAATAAAAAAACAAAAAACAAAAAAACACCCGCGCCTCCGGCGCGGGTTTGTGTTAACTGTTTAAGCAGCAACTTTTTTCTTTTCATATTGTTGTTGCTTTTTGATTTTATCTAGAACTCTAATGGCAAGTTCTAGTTTTTTGTGTTCTTCATGACTCAAATGAGTTTGGTTTACACATCTACCTTTTAGGTATTTGCGAATCCGTTTAAAGCTTGTAAAAGCTTTAAGAGAAACCTTTTTCGACTGGACTTCATCCAGTTGTCCGTTTAGGAACAAACGAAGCTCTTCTGGCTCGTTTGTTCTGAAATATTTTTCTAAGGTTTCCCTTAGCTTTTGATCGTTTTTTTGAAACGCCATATTTTTTCTCCTATATTTTAGAGATTTAAAAAATTCAACTTTCGTTGAAAACCAAAGAGTATTTTAATATAAAATTATTTTTTGTCAATTTCTTTAAAATTATTTTTGTGGATATTTAAAATCAGCCCGAAATTTTTTTGTATTTTTTAAATCCGTGAGGCCTTGCCTCACGGATTTAAAAAATGCAAAAAAAAATTTCGGTCTGATTTTAAAATTTGATTATCTTTAATCAAATATGTTATAATTACCGAATGAAAAATATTATTAAAAAATTAAAAGCAAAACTAAAAAAAAGAAAAGAAAATAAAAAAAAAGCTCAAAAAGGTTTTCAGAAAAAAAGTAAATGGAAAGTTTTCAGAAAAATCATTTTTTGGTTAATAATTATTTCACTTTTAGGGTGGGCTTTTCACAATATCGCTAAAAAGTTTTATGGCAACCAAGAAAAAGAACAGAACTTTTTAATCATTGAGCCAGTTTCAAAAGGCGATGTTTCTTCTTCTTTTACGGCCGAAGGAATGATTAAAGCTGAAAGAAAACAAAACTTAGATGTTTACAAAAAAAACTACAGATTAGACTTGTTAAAAGTTAAAAACGGTTCTTCTGTAAAAAAAGGAGATATTTTGTTTGCTTTTGATTCATCAGATTACTCAACAAGTATTCAAAGAGCATACATATCTTATCAAAAAGCACTTTTAGATTTTCAAAATCAAAAAGTTTTAAAGCAAATCTCACAAGATATTGGAAACTCAGAAATTGCTTTGGGTTCTTTAGAAAGAACGATTTTAAGAAAAAAACAAGAAGTAAAAGAATTAAGAGAAAAGTTTTATTCTAAAAATTTAGAACTTATCCCAAACGAAGATGGGGTGAGTGATGATGAAGATATAGAAAAACCAACCATTTCAGGAGAGTATAAGTTAGAAAAAGAAGGACAATACGAAATCGAAATATATAATTCTTCTACAAAATCAGGTTACTCTTTTAGATATACAGGACTTGAAAATGGGGTTGGTTCTGTTATTTTTGGAAAACCACAAGATCTTGGGAAAAATGGTTTAGAGATCAATTTTTCACCTCAAAGTTTAGATGATTGTAGAAAATGGATTTTAAAAGTTCCAAACACAGAACATAAAGATTATAAAGATAATGAAAGGGAATACAAAGAAGCTTTAGAAGATTTGATCGACTTTTACAAAAGAAATGAATTGGATTTGAAATCTTCAAAACAAAAACTTAAACACGACATTGAAGTTGATCAACACAATTTCGATATTCAAGAGGGAAGACTTGCTTTAAATGAGGCTTTAAAAGCTTATCAGGATGCAAAAAGAGACAGAGACGAACTTGTGGTCAAAGCTCCTTTTGACGGAATAATAAATGGAATGCAAGATGTAACAGTGGGTGAAAAACCCAAAGACACAGACGATGTAATGAAATTTGGAACTTTGATTTCAAATGATTTTGTGGTTGAGTTTGCACTTCAAATTACTGATTTGGAGAAAATTAAAATTGGGCAAGAAATAGATGTCGATGCAAATTTAGGTTTTGAAACAAAAACTTTAAAAGCCGAAATTGAACAAATCGGAGCGCTTCCGGAGGGTGGACTTTATCCTGTTGTGGCGAAAATTGTTTTGGGAGAGGAAAAAGTTTTCTTGAAAGAAGGTGTTGCAGCAACAGTTAAAATCATAAGTGAAAGCAAAGAAGATGTTTTAAAAATCCCAAACAGTGCTATTTCTTATGATGCTGATAAAAAATATGTTCTTCTAGTTATCCAAACACAAGAATTGCAAAAAAGCAAAGACGACAAAAATTCAGAAGACGGAATTGTTAGTTTAGAAGAAAATAAAGTAATAACTGAAAAGAAATTTATTGTAACAGGCCTTGAAGGTTTACAATACACAGAGATTAAAGAAGGACTGAAAGAGGGGGATAAAATTGTTACAACAACTCAAATTCAGTCTGGACAAACAGATTATGATGAGTTTGGGGGTGGCGGAAAAATGGATGAAGAAATGAGTGTGGAAGAATACTAAAAAATATGAAAAAAAATAGTTTAGAAATTATAAATTTAGAACACATAGAAAAAGAATATTTTTTAAGTCAAACTCAGTCTTTTAAAGCCTTAAGAGATATTACTTTAAAAATCAATAAAGGAGAATTTGTTGCTATTGTAGGAAGTTCTGGTTCTGGGAAATCAACTTTAATGAATATTATTGGTTTTTTAGATATTCCAACAGCGGGTGAGTATGAATACAAAGGTATTAAATTTGATGAATTATCTGAAGATGAGTTAACAGAATTAAGGTCAAAAGAAATTGGTTTTATCTTTCAATCTTTTCACTTGCTTCCATCTAAGACTGTTTTTGAAAATGTAAAATTGCCACTTGTTTATTCAGGTGTTGTGAATACAAAAAAACAATATGAAGAATATGTAACTTCAGCTTTGGAAAAATCAGATTTAGACAAAAGTTTATGGTATAAGAAACCAAACCAGCTTTCTGGTGGTCAAAGACAAAGAGTGGCAATTGCAAGAGCCCTTGTAAACAAACCTGAGGTTTTGCTTGCAGATGAGCCTACTGGAAACTTGGACTCAAAAACTGGGCAAAAAGTTTTAGAAGAGTTAAAACAACTCAATCGAGAAGAAAATGTAACCGTGATTATGATTACTCACGACAAAAATATTGCCAAAAATGCAGATAGAGTCATCACCGTTAAAGACGGAATTATTATATAAAATTATGAAAAGATACTTAAGTTTAATCAAGGAAGGATTTATTTCACTAAAATCAAATATTTTGCGTTCAAGTTTAACAGTTTTGGGAATTGTTATTGGTATTTTTTCTGTAACAGCCATGCTTGCTTTGGGAGATTCATTGTCAAAATCTGTCGAAGATCAATTTAATGCTTTTTCATCTGGAGATTTAGAATTTTATATCACAGGGCAAAGGGCTGTGGGTGAAGATGTTTTAGATTTTATCGCTGAAAAAAAATATATTAAAGATACAGTTGGAGTTTTAACTTCAAGTGAACCTTTTTCTTTTAAAGACAAAGAATTTTATCCAACTTTTCATGGTATTTTAGGGGATTATTCAAAATTTAATAAATATGAAATTTTAGAGGGTGAAGTTTTTGATTTTAAGGATAGAAAGAACACAGATTATATTGGCGTGGTGGACAATACTTTTGAAAAAAAATTCAAAGAGCAGACTAAAAAAAGCTCGGTTGGAAAAACCATTTTGTACAATAAAAAAACCCCCATTAAAATTATCGGTGTAATTAAAAAACAAGGTTTTCCATCTTTTGGAGATGGGGAGGTTTTTTTGCCTTACAAAACCGCTAAAATTATATTTGGAAAAAGAGGTTTTGATAGAATTGGTCTGAATTTAAACAATATAGAACATAAAAAAGTTGTTCAAAAGAGTTTAAAAGAATCAATTAATTTAATGTATAAAATGCCAAAAAATAGTAGTGACATTTTAAATTCTGATAATGATGATACTTTTATAGAACAACAGCAGCAAGTTATGTTTTATTTTAGTTTGTTTTTGGGGGCAATTGGAGTTATTGCATTGCTTGTGGGTGGAATTGGTACTATGAATATGATTTTAACAACAGTAACTGAAAGAAAAAAGGAAATTGGTTTAAGAAAAGCCATTGGGGCAAGATCTTCTGATATTGTAACTCAGGTTTTGTTTGAATCAATTATTTTAACTTTAAGTGGTGGAATTTTGGGGGTTTTGTTTACAAATTTTATAATTTTTGTGGCAAATAAATTAATTCCAGAAGATTGGGAGATTACACTTTCGGTTTCATATTCTGTAATGTTAATGTCAATTGCAGTTTCTGTTTTAATTGGACTTATTTTTGGAATTTCTCCAGCCAGAAAGGCAGCTAGAATGCAACCAACAGAAGCTTTGAGAAGTGAGTAGAAAAACAAAGCCCGAAATTTTTGGTGAGTTTTTTGAAAAAATAAAAGGCAATGCCTTTTATTTTTTCAAAAAACTCACCAAAAATTTCGGGATAGTTTAAAATTTAAAACTTTACTTTTTTTAAAAAAGGTATATAATGTATTTATAAATCTCCGAAAGGAGTTTTTTAATAAAAAAAATTATGAAAGTTATAGAATATTTAAAAGATGTAAACGCAGAAACAAAAAATATCAAATGGCCTACAAAAAAAATCACAATGTATTTTACATTAGGAGTTTTGGCAATTTCTTTATTTTTTGCAATTTATTTAGGGCTTTTGGACTACGTTTTTACTCAAATTACAAGTAAATTTATAATATAATTTATGGATAATACACAAACAAAAAAACAGGCAGGAGACGGAAAAAGAAATTGGTATGCAATTTACACAAACACAGGTTACGAAAATGCAGTTGTAAAAAACTTGAAACAAAGAATTGATTCGATGAATATGCAAGATTATATTTTCGATGCAGTTGTGCCAACCGAAAAAGTAACAAAAATCAAAAACGGAAAAAAGGTTACAGAAGATGTGAGACTTTATCCAGGTTATGTAATGGTTGATATGATTGTTAACGATGAATCTTGGGGAGTGGTTCGAAACACACCAAGAGTTTCTGGTATTTTAGGAACAGATATTCACCCAGTACCAATTACAGATGAGGAGATGCTTGCTGTTGTTAACAAAATGAAAGGAGATGATACAAAAATTGACGATAACTTATTTAAGGTTGGAGAATTTGTAAAAATCACAGAAGGACCTTTCAAAGACACAGAGGGAAAAATTTTAGAAATAAATCAGAAAGAAGGAGTTTTGAAACTTGTCATTTCAATGTTTGGAAAAGACACAGAAATGGAACTTTCTTTTTCACAAGTTAAATATATTTAAATTGAAATTTTTTAGAAATAATGTATAATATAGTAACTTTTTAATAAAAAAATATGGCAAAAGAAATAACAAAAGTATTAAAACTACAAATTCCAGCAGGAAAAGCACTTCCTGCACCACCACTTGGACCAGCACTTGGACAAGCTGGAATTAACATTGGAGAATTTACAAAAGAATTTAACGACAAAACAAAAGACCAAATGGGAGACTTAATTCCAGTTGTGGTAAATGTTTTTGATGATAGATCTTACGAAATTCAATACAGGAAACCACCAGCATCATTTTTAATTTTGAAAAAACTTGGTATTAAATCAGGTTCTTCAAAAAATGTTACAAAAAAAGTGGGAACTTTAACAAAACAACAAGTTCAAGAAATCGCAGAAGAGAAAATGGAAGACTTGTCAGCAACAAGTGTCGAAGCAGCGATGAAAATTATAGAAGGGACTGCCAGATCAATGGGAGTCGAAATCAAATAAAAATAGTAGAAATTGGCGAAAATCTTTGTCGATTTCATAAAAAAAAACGCTCACCGTATATCAAATACGTATCGCGATTTTTTTTATTCATCTCCTCGATTTTCATCCAATTTCTGCTATTTTTTAAAAACTTGAAAAACAAGAGGCTAACTTTGTCAGCTGCACAAAAAAACCCCTCACCGTATGTGTTATTACGGTGAGGAGATTTTTTGTTTAGCTGACAAAGTTATTCGCTCATTTTTTAGGTTTTTTAGAATACTTGGATGGCTGTCATGATAATCGGTGTCTTGTTAGTTTTCTTCAAAAGCAACAACTCCACCTTTGACCTTATTTCTTCTTTTAGTTTATCCACATCGATTTTTCCACCTTCAGCAGAGTGAATTTCATCGGCCACCAGTTTTGAAACAATAATCCTTGTCTCGCTTAAAAGTTCTTGTGAATCTCGCAGGTAAACAAATCCTCTTGATAAAATATCTGGAGATTTTTGAATTCTCTTTTTTGCCATATTGATTAGAACTACAATATTTACAAAACCTTCTTTGGCAAGCAAGCTTCTGTCTGCAATCACGGCTTTTTGTGATTCTGTAATTGTAAATCCATCAACCAAAATTGGTTCTGAAGGAATTTTTTGTTTCAAAACTTTTACTTTTTCAGGACCTGAAATTTCAATAATATTTCCATTGTCAGGCACGATTGTGTTTGATTCTGGAATGTTTGCATAGTTTACAACCAAGTTTCTGTGTTCTTTAAGCATTGAGTGGAAACCATATCCTGGCACAAAAAATGTTGGGTTTACAGTTTTAGCAATCCAAATCATTTCTTCTGCGTTTCCGTGTCCTGTTGAGTGAATCTCGGCTGTTCTATAAGTAATCAGCTTCAAGTCATTTCTTAAAAGTTGATCTTTCAGTTTCCTGATTGAAATTTCGTTTCCAGGAATTGCTGATGAAGACAAAATCACAGTATCTCTTTTGTTAAGTTTGATAAACTTGTGATCACCACGGGCCATTCTTGGTAAGGCTGCGTATTCTTCACCTTGACCTCCAGTACAGATTACCACAATTTTTTCCGGTGGATATTTATCAACATCTTTCATTTGAATTAAAGTGTCTTTTTTAGGTTTATAGTATCCAGCTTTAATAGCAATATCCATATTTGTTTTAATAGATCGACCTTCCAAAACAACTTTTTTTCCTAAGTCTTCGGCGTTTTTGGCAAAGGACATCATTCTTTCAAACTGTGAAGCAAAAGTTGCAATAATAACTCTTGATTTTGCGTCTCTGATGATGTTCCCAACATTTCTTTGAATTGTTGGTTCTTGGATTGACCAACCTGGCTGTTCAACGTTTGTTGAGTCAGAAATTAAAAGAACATTTTTTTCTTTTGCAATTCGAGCCCAGTTTTCTTTTTCAAAATCAGCTACTTCTCCATCTGTGTGAGCAAGTTTTAAGTCACCAGTTACAACAATATTTCCGTGTTCTGTTTTCATTGAAAATCCCATTGATTGAGGAATTGAGTGGGTTACGTGAAAAAATTCAAAAGAATAATCTCCAATTTTGATTTTATCTTGTGCATCAACAACTTTAATATCGATCGGATCTAAAGAGGGGAACTCTTCCATTCTTTTTTTGATCAAAAGTGATGAAAGCTCTCTTGTATAAATTGGCGGGTTTCCAAGTTTTGTCATTAAAAAGGGAATACCTCCAATGTGGTCTAAGTGAGCGTGAGTAATAATAATTCCTTTGATTTTTTCTTTGTTTTCAACCAAGTATTTTACGTTTGGAAGTTTATAGTCGATCCCTGGTGTTTCTTCTTCGGTTGTAAACTCAAAACCAACATCGGAAATATAAATGCAGTTCTTGCTCTCAATGGCAAACATATTTCTTCCAACCTCTTCAAAACCACCAATAGTTAAAACTCGAACTTCGTTTCCTTTGATTTCTGGAATATTTTTTAAAGGAGTTTTAAAGTCAAAGTCCATTTTGTAGTTTTGCGGAACTTGTTTTGGAAATCCACCTGCTTTTTTTGAAGCAAGAGATTTTGTTTTCTTTCGTCCTGAATTTTTTGAGTTTCCAAAATTGTTTTTTTTTGAATTTTTTGAATTTTTATTATATTTATTTTTATGAAAATTACTTTTGTTATTTTCTTTATTGTTATTTTTATTCATAATTTTTAATTTAATCAAGTATTGTTTTAAAAACAATATAAAGTTATAAAATAAAATATTTTTTATTTTATAACTCAAACTGTTTTTAAGTTTTTAAAAACTAATAATGTTACCAATATTTACATACCAGTTGTTTATATCTGAAAATCTAAGCTCTCTTGAATCAATTGTTTTTCTTTCAAAACCTTTTACTCTTTTGTCTACTATATAAATATAGTCTGGTGAATAAATCGGAATAAATAAATTTTCTTTTTGAATTTCTTCTTTAATAACTTGATATTTTTTTTCTCTTTCTTGTTTTGGAATAACTTTTCTTAAATCAGCCACTGCCTGGTCAATTTTTTTGTTATTTGTTTTTGAAATATTAATTTGTGGGTCATCAATTTGAGATGAGTGAAACAGGAAATAATAATCAGGAATCACAGATGTTTGATATCCATACAAAGCCATGTCAAAAGATCTTGGTCTGATTACATTTTGAATTAAGTCATTGTTGGTGTAGTGGGTAATGTTAACTCCAATTCCGTATTCTGTTAAACTTTTAGAAATTTCAGAAGCTATATTTTTAAATTCTTCAGAATTTAAAACAGCTAAATTAATTCTAAATTCTTTTTTGGTTTTAGAATTTGTTAAAATATTTGTTTGATCGTTTTTTTGGTAACCAGCTTCTTTAAAAAGTTTTTCAATGTCTTTTTTGTCTGTTTTTTGTTCAACAAAAGTATCAAAGTATAAAGGGGAGTTTGTTGTTTTTGCATATCCAGATAAGTTTTCTTTCACAATCTTTTCTCTATTTATAATTTTTGAAATAGCTTCTCTTGCTTTTAAAGAAGATAAGTTTTGGTTTTTTGGACTTAAAAATAGACCAAAAATTCTTGTTGAGTTTAGATTCTGAACTCCATATTTTGAATCATTTTCTTGATTTACAAATTGAGAAATCTCTTCTGGTGGAACTGCAAAAATATTTTTAATTACTTTTTCATTTGAATAAAGCAAAGATTTTTTGTAAGCTTCTAGGTTGTTGAAGACAACCAAGTTAACCTCATCTAAATAAGCTTTTTTGTCAAAATAATAAGGGTTTCTTTTTAAAACATATTTTTTAATTTTTCCAAACTGGTCATCTCTTGTTGTTTTATCAATCTTGAAAGGGCCAGAACCAATAGGGTGGTTGTTAAGTTCGAAGAAAGGAAATTCAGCTGGTGTAATATCTTGCCAAAGTTTTTTGGGTAAAATATACAAATTTGCCAATGTGTTTTTGAATTGATCGTATTCTTTAGGAAGAATTATTTTTAAATTTTTCTGATCGATTTTTTCTGTTTCAACATCAATCCATTCACTAAAATAAGGTGATTGGATTAAAGGGTCTTGGATTTTCTCGATTGTAAAAATAATATCATCACTTGTTAACAAATCTCCATTTGAAAATTTTACATTTTCTTTGATTGTTAAAGTGTAGGTCTTACTATCTTCTGAAATTTTAAAATCAGCAATGTTTGGTACAATTTCTTGTTTTTGGTTGATTTTTAAAACGGTTGAATAAATCAAAGGTAAAATGTCTTTATCTGTTTTTGAAGTTGCTAAAACTGGGTTTACATTTCTTGGGTTTTTTCCAATTATAATTTCTGTAATACTTCCACCATTTTTTGGCACTTCTTCTAAATATCTTCCTGTGAAACTTGAAACTATAATCAAGATAATCAAAGGAATAGTAAAAATTAAAATGTTTTTTTTGTTTTTTAAAATTATTTTTTTTAAACTAATTGTTTTTGTCATAGATAAAATAAGTTATTTTTAAAAATAACTGGTTATTTTTTTAATACATTTATAATATAGAATTATTATTTAAATAATAATTATTTAACAAGTAAAGCCAAAACTGCAGTTAGGAAAAACAAAATTGCTAAAAATGTTGTAAATTTTAACATTGTTTTTTCAAAACCTCTTCTTGTTGAAATGTGGTTTGAAGAATCAGCTCCTCCAAATCCTGCTCCCAATCCAGCACCTGTTTGTTGTAGCAAAACAGAAATGATAAGTAGTACTGAAATTACTATTTGTACTGTCGGTAATATTTTAGTTATAAATTCCATATAGGTAACATTTTAACAAAATAAGATTTTTTTGCAACAAGTAAATAAGAAGTTTAAAACATAAACTTGAATGAAACAAAGCCCGAAATTTTTGATAAGTTTTTTTGAAAAAACAAAAGGCGTTGCCTTTTGTTTTTTCAAAAAAACTTATCAAAAATTTCGGGATTTGTTCTCAATGTGCCATTGCAATAAAATAAACTCTTTTTGCTCCTGCTTTTTTTAAAACTTTTTCGGCCTCCTTTAAAGTGGATCCTGTTGTATAAATATCATCAAACAAAATTACATTTTTATTTTTTAAATCAAAACCTTTTTTAACATCAAAAGCATTTTTAACATTTTCTTTTCTTTTTTTTATATTTTTCATTTTGTTTTGAGGTTTGGTGTGTTTTTTCTTTTTTAAAATATTTTCAATTCTAACAAAATTAGAGCCGCCCATTTTTTCAAAATATCTTAAAATCAAAATATTTTGACTATAAGTTCTTTTCAGTCTTCTTAATATGAAACAGGGAACTGGAACTAGTACAAAATCATTAAAATTTTTTTCAAATTTTAACTTTTCCTGAATATCAAAAATATTTTGATACAAAATCTGAGCAAAGACGAAAGCTGGTTTTTTATTTTTGTGAAATTTCAATTGCCAAAACATTTCTTTGATTTTTTTATTTTTATAGTCTAAAAAATAAAAAAGTTTTTCGTCACTTTTAAAAATTAATTTATAATTAATTTTTTTTGCTTGCAATTTTTGTGGTAAAAAAATATCTAAATATTTTTTTAATATTTTTAAAAAATCTTTTTTTCTGTTATAATACATAAGATAATAAAACTAATTATGTCTTTTTTAGATAATATAACAAAACTTTTTAATAGTAAAGTAGAAGAGGGAAAAATTCTAGGAGTAGACATTGGTTCTTCTTCTATTAAAATTGTGCAACTTTCCTTAAAAAAAGGTGTTGCAGTTTTAGATACATTTGGTGAAATTTCACTTGCTGTATATGCAAACAAAGAAGTGGGTAAGCCAGTAAACCTAAGTGAAGACAAATATGTCGAAGCCTTAAAAGATTTAATGAAAGAGTCTCAGGTTGATGCAACAAGTGCTTGTTTTGCTATTCCGTTAAAATCAACTTTGATGTTTAATCTGAAATTACCAAAAACAATTGAAAAATCAAAGTTAAACGATGTGGTAATGGTTGAAGCTCGAAAATATATTCCAGTTCCTATCACAGAAGTCCAACTCGACTGGTCTGTTATCCCTGCCACTTCAAGACAACAAGAACAATCAGACCATTATGATATATTAGTTGTAGCCATTCATAAAGAAACTATAAATAAGTACGCAAACATAGCCACAAACACAGGTTTAACATTGAAGTTTTTAGAAATTGAAACATTTGCCACAATTCGTTCTGTTGTAAAACACGAAAGAAATACAACGGCTATCGTGGATATTGGTTCATCAATTACAAAATTTTATATTGTTGAAAAAGGGGTGGTTAAAAAATCTCATGTTATAAATATTGGATACACAAAATCTTTAAAAGAAAGTGAGGCTACTCCTGAAAACCCAGAGGAAAAAGTTTCAGTTGGATCAGGTGTTAGTGGAAATGCTGCAAAACTTTTAAGAGAAACAATTGTCGATGGAAACAGCATACCTCTTGATATTACAAGAATTATAAGTAACGTTAAAAAAGCCATTTTAGAATATCAAAGAGATACTAAAAGTGATGTCCCAGAAGTTGTTTTCACAGGAGGGGGTTCTTTGTTTGACCATATTATTTCTTATGTTGAAAAAGAGCTTTCCGTTAAGGTTTTGAAAGCAGATCCATTTTCAAAAGTTCAATCTCCAGCCTTTTTAGATGACGCCCTGCGTGACGCAGGCCCCGAGTTTGCAGTAGCAATAGGAATTGCTTTAAGAGGTTTAAGGTTATAAAAAAAACACGATTTTGGCAAACACAACCACACAGCCAAAATCGTGTTTTTATTTATTCTAAATTAAGGGCCGAAAATTTGACCCCACCCAACCACCCAGGTCAAATTTTCGGCCCACCCAAACCTTTAAAGTTATCAACATTTTTTCTTAACTTATCTTTCTTTTTTTGATAAAATGAATATGTATGAACAAATCAAAAAAATATATTTTAATATTAACAACAGCGTTGGTGGCAACGCTAACAGCAGTGGCAGGAAGTGTTCTTGCTACAAACTGGACAGAGCCAGTTTCAGGTCCTCCAGGATCTAACACACCAGCTCCTCTTAACGTAAGTGGAGTAGGACAAACAAAATCAGGAAAGCTAACAGTCGGAAGTTTTCAGTTTGTAGGCGGAGATGTGTCACTTACAGGTAACGCTGGTAACATTTTTTTAAAGAAAAATGGAGCAACAGAATTGGGAAAGATTATCACAGATATTGATTATCTTGGTTTTGGAAAAGGTGATAAAAAAATTTTAAAAGCTTTCAAGAAAGCATCAACTGGTGTTGGGGCTTTCCAATACTGTGACTTAAATGGAGGAAATTGTGTGGCAACTGAAAATATAGTAGATATAAACTATATTACCAATGTTCTAACAGGTTATTGTGCAATTGGAAGTTCGGTAGAAGAATGTCGTAGAGCAACAGGTTCTCCAACAGATGGCACAGATGGTACAGGTGGCACAGATGGTACAAATGGTACAAATGGTAAACCAGGAGATACAGGACCTAGTGGTTATACAGGTGCAGCTGGTCAAGATGGACGAGATGGACAAGATGGAGTAGTTGATGAAACAGTACTTAGACAATACGTTACACATGCCTACTTAAAAAGTCGTTATTGTTCTCCAAAGAATAGTTTCTTAAATATGATTCCACTATATGGTCAAGATTTTGATAGAGATAATAATAACGCTAACTATCTTTGTCATACTTGGAAAAGAACTGGCTGGGAAGGTTATTTAACATTAGACGAGGGTAATCCACCTTCTGGTGCAGTAAATAGATCACCGGGAGACAGAGAACCTTTGCTAAAAGGAATTGAGTTTTCATCAAGTCAAAATATAAAACTTGGAGATATTATAATAGGACGAGGAGATGCTAGTTCTTTCACAATGGCCGACCCGTTACTTTCAGAAGGGGTAAATTCGCCAAGGATTGAAAATGGAGAAGTGGTAACAGATTCAAGTGGTAACCCTGTACTTCGTTCAGAGGCTGAAGTAAGAAGAGCTATAGAGGATGCTTTTTCTGGACCAATGTTAAATGTAGAAGGAGGAGGATTGAAGTTAGGTGGAAATTTGTATGTAAGAGGGGGGTCTGCAGAAGGATCAGTAATAGATGGTGGTTTAACTGTTAGAGGTACTAATTTTGAAGAGGGTAGTGATTTTTCTCTTTCAACAACTCACGGTATAGCAACAAAAAAACTTTCAGTATGGGGAGGTGAGATACATCTTTTTAGTGGTGGAGATAGAGAAGGTGTAACGGATGAACAAGTGGGTGAGATAAGTATTAAACACGACACAATTACAATTAAAAATGGACAAGCAGGTGATAATGGTAGTGTTATTTTAACAGGTGGAGGAGCAAGTAAAATCCCTAACTTGGAAATTGGTACTTCTGATACTGAAAATCCTGTTTCTGGAAAACTTGTAGTAAACGGGACAGCAACAATTGAAAAACTGGAACTTAAAGCACAAGGTGCTGGAGAAGGAACAGAAATAAGCGCAGTTAATGGAGGCGTTAAGCTTGGTGAAGTTACTATAACACAAGGTGCTAGTGCTAATGAAGTTACAATAGGCAATGTAACTATTGCTGTTGTTAACGGTAATGTAACTATTGGTGGAGTGACTATACCTCAAAATTTAGATCAAAGAATTCGGAATTTGGAGAGTTTGGCACACAGTAGGGTAAGTTGTGGAAATTGAAGTGGTTCTGGATCTGGTTCAGGAACTGAACATGGAAATTTAGGTGGCCCATCACGTGGAGAATAAAACAGAATCAAAACTTAAATAAAAAACTGAAAAACTTTCAGTTTTTTTGTTTTTTAAAAACAAGGCCTTGCCTGTCACACTTAAAGTATTCCTTATTAATTGAATCGGAGGGACTCGGCTAACATCGCTGAAAAAACATACTCGTTTCACTCGTTGTTTTTCTAGCGCCTTAGCCATTACGCGCACCATTTTTACCCAAACAACGACCACGCAGGGTAAAAATATGGTTGCGCTCTTTTCGAATCCCTCCGGAAGCTACAAGACACAGAAAAAACTTAAAGCTGTCGCTTTAAGTTTTTGTGTCTTGTGCTTCCGGAGGGATTCGAACCCCCAAAAGCGGTTTCGAAGACCGCTGTGATATCCATTTCACCACGAAAGCATAAAGATATTTTAACATAAAAATGATTAAAAAACAGTATTTAATGTTATAATATAAAAATGGAAATAAAAAAAGCAGAATTTATCAAAGGAATAAAAGGAACAGATGACATTTTAGAAAGCGATATTTTAAACATCGCTTTTTATGGTCGTTCAAACGTGGGGAAGTCATCTTGCATCAACGCAATTTTAGGCAGAAAAAATTTAGTTAAATCTTCTTCAAAACCAGGAAAAACAAAAGAGATAAATTTTTTCAACCTAAATGACCAAATGTATTTTGTAGATCTACCAGGTTACGGTTATGCCAAAATGTCACAAAAAGAAAGAGAGAAATTAAGAAAAAATATTTTATGGTACATCATGTATTCAGAAGTAAAAAACCGAATAAACATAATTGTGCTTGATGCAAAAGTTGGTTTGTCTGATTTTGACAAACAAATTCTACATCAGCTTTTAGAACAAAAAGAAAAAGTTATTTTGTTATTTAATAAAATTGATAAGTTAAATCAAAAAACCTTAAGTGCAAATATCAAAAAACTTAAAGAAGAAATTTCTGATCAAATTGAAATTGTAAAAATGTCAGCTTTAAAACAAAAAGGCACAAAAGACTTTTGGAAAATTTTAGAAAAAAATTAGAATAGAAAAAAATCAAAAATCAAGGCCTTGCCTTGAGATAGGCAAGGCCTATCTCAAGGCAAGGCCTTGTTTTTTCTTTTTTAAATTCAAAAAATATGCTATTATTTATATTAAGATAAGTTAAAATAGGCTAAATAGATCTGTTATTGACAAATTGAAATAAAGTAGTATAATAAAATAAACATGAATCAAAAAAATAATAATTTAGATGTGGAACAAACAGTAAAAATAATTTCATTTTTTATCCAAAACTTAGATGTGGAAGATGAAATCAAAGCGTTCTTTTTTGACTATATTCAGAAAATAGAAGACCCTGAAGAAATGCAAAACTTTTTTGATTTTTTAGAAAATACTTATGTAAATCAAGAAATGGTTAAAAAAGAAAAAGATTATATTCAGAAGATAGAAGAGATTGACAGCCAAACTATTAAAGAGCTTAATAAAATTTTAAAATAATATTATGAACGAGAAACAACCAAAAAAAATATCAAATGCAGAAGTACCTAAAATAAAAGGTGGTTTTGAAATTGAAGAAATAAAAATGGAGAAAGGGGATGTTGTTTTGAAATCAGAGAATAGTAATGGTAAATTAAGCGCTGAACAAAAAGATAAAATTTATTTAGAACAAATTAAAAATTTACCAGACACAGAAAAGGGTAGAGAATTAAAAAAAAAATATTCAAAACTTTTAAGTTCTAGTGCAAAAGTTGATGAAAATAAAAAAGAGCAAAAAGAAATTTCTAATAGTTTAAAATATGTCAAAGAACAGTTTGAAGAAGGGAAAAATTTAAAAAATAGCAAAGACTTAAAAAACTTTGTTGATAGTTTAACTTTAGATGAGAAAATCAAAGCAAGGCAGATTTTTTATGATATTCAAAGACAAAAAAAGAAAGGAAAATTGGAAAAAGAAATAGAAAAAAAACAAATTGAAGATAATCAAGATGGTGTTTTTGAAGTGCAAGAAGATGAGGAGAATTTATTTGGTTATAAAAAACTTAATCGAGTTTTAGACAAAGATGAAGGCAAAAAAGTTAAAGAAAAACTAGAAAAACTTCAAGGACAAGAGAAAGAAAGAAGAAAAGAAAATATTCAAAGTGTGAAAGAACAAAAAGAAGAAGAAAAGAAAAATAAAAAAGGTTTTTTCAAAAGACTTTTTTCAAAAAACACTTTAAAGTTTGGAGTAGAAACAGCAAAAGATATTGGTTTAAAAATGTCTGGACTGAAGGCTTTTACCCTTTGGAGAGAGAGCAGACATTTTCAAAAAAATAAAAAAGCTGAAATTGAAAGTTTTAAAGATAATAATATTCCAGAACACATTTCAGATCTTGTAGATGTAATAAAAAATGGTGACAATTCAGAAGAAAACAAAGTTTTAAGAATTGAACTTAAAAATAAACTAAGAGAAGAAAAAGAAACAAATCCTGAACAATACAAAAAAGCAGTTGAGGTTTTGTTTAAAAGCAGAAACCAAAAAAATAAGGTAAAAGAAGAAGTTTTAAAAAACTTGGAAAAAACATATTCAAAAGAAGAACTTGATAGAAAAAGAGAGCTTGCAAAAGAGTCAATTAACACAGCTTTGATTTGGATGGGTGCAATAACTGGTGGTGCAACAGCTTATGGTGCTGTTATAACAAGAACTTTCAACAATATTGGTTTTACAGCTGCAAAACAATTTGAAAACAAAGACGGAAAAATTCAATTTTCTGAAATGAAAAATATTTTCAAAAATATTTCAAAAAATTGGCAAGAGAAAAGCGCTGTTGGGAAAATTTCAACTGCTGTGATGTATGGAGCACTTGGATACATGCTTTACAACGGTTACGATATGTCAAAAAATGGAACCATTGATGAATACAACACACTTGTAGGAAAAATTATTCGCGGGGAACTTCCTTATTATCCAACTGGAGATGAAAAAAGTGTGAATACAGGAAAAATTGAGACAACTTCAGACATAGAAGCTGATGGAAAAGTTCCGTTTGCTCCTTTAAAAGATGCAGTCGATAGACAAGAAGCACTTGCAGATTATAAGCAAAATGTTGCAGAGGCAAAAAATACTTATAAAATAAGTGTGGAAAAAGACAGCTCAATTTGGAAAGTTTTAGAAAGAGAAGACAGTTTTTGGGAAAAATTAGGAGCTGAAAAATTAACAGATCAACAAAAGGAAAATGTAATTGGAAATATTGTAAAAAGGCTTCAAAATAATTCTGAATTTGCAGATTTAAAAGAGGAATTTTTAAATTTAAATTCAAATGAAAACATAGATTTGATGAAACTTCAAAAAGTGATTGATCAAGACATCGAAGTTAAAGGGCAAAAATTTGATAACTTAATTCAAAGAGCAGATATGCTTGATGGACATAAAGATGTTTTGTCATACAAAGAAGCTGATATTGATCAATATTTACACCCAAAAACAGCCCAAGAAGTTACTGTTATTGAAAATTCTGATCCTAATGATATTATTGAAAAAACTCATGACCCAAAAAATGCTTGGAAAACTTTGGATTTGAAAAATGCTGGAAAAGTTCACAATGGTTTTTATGAAATCACTTCAAAAGATGGAGCAAAAGGAATGTGGGGCATTTTACGAGAAGAAGTTTTCAAAAATGCCATGAATTTAGATAAACCAAAAGGAGCTGAGCTTTCTTTGGATTATGATGAATTAAACAACCTAACAGCAAACACCATTGAAAGAATCAAATATTTAATAGCTCACGATAAAGTTTTTGCAGAAAAAATCGGAATTTATAATGTAACAGAAATTTACCCAGGTCAAAAGTTAAATGTTGAACTTATTAGAGATAAAATTTTAAACAAAAGGTTTGGAAACTATGAAACTATGGTTGACCGAGCTCGAGATTTTGATAAGCCAAATATTACTTTTGCTGAACAAAACGCTATTGAGCAAGTACATACACAGGTTGAAATAAAACCAAAACCAAGTGCTGTATACCAGCCAACAATAACTCAAACACCAGAAGGGGAAGTGGAAATTTCTAATGTTGCTTATGACGATGAAAAACCAGTTTCTGTTTCACAAGTTGAGGTTGAAATGCATCCAGATGTTCAAAGTACTGGAGTTCAAAGTGGAACAGAAGCAGTTTATGATCCAAACAATCAAAACATTTCTAGTTATCCAGAAGAAACAATGATAAATCAAAATATAAATGTTGAGCAAGGTGTTCAAAATCAGAATCAAGAAATAACAAGCAATGAAAAACCAGTTTCTGAACAAAAAATGAAAGTTCCAGAAAAAGACTTTTACAAAGATGCAAAAGAAATACCATATAAAAATCAAGGTATTATAGTAGGAACAACAAGTGATGGGATAAATTATGCAATCCCAACAAAAGTTTTAGAAGATGCATATAAAAAATTAAGCCCTGATGAAGTGATGGAAAAAGTATATAATCCTGATGATTTATTAAATAAATATACTGATTTAAACACAAAATCAAAAGGAATTGATTTTCTAAAAAGACAGGCACAAGAAAGCATTGATTGGGAAATAAAAAGAAGTGGTAATGATAGGTAAAATAAAAAGTAAGTCAAAAGGCTTGACTTTTTATTTTTTTATGTTACAATATGGTTAGTTTTGGTTAGGAGTAATTTAAGTATTTCTAATTCGTTCTTTAATTTTAATGCCTTAACCGGCAGGAGTTCAGAGATGAACAATTTTAAAAAAGGTTTAGCAATAACCTTAATTATTGCTGTTATGGGGTCTTTGATTGGTTGTTCATCAGCCAATCAACGGATCCATGAGATTCAAACCTTGAATTCCAAAACTTCTACCATTGCAAATAAACAAGCAATGGTGGAAAGCAACCTTACACAAATTAAAAATTCGTGTAATGGTTGTTCAATGGGAACTTTAAGAAATACCCACCGAGCAAATCAAATTTCCGCTGCAGTTAACGCAGCAATCGGAGAAAAGATCGCGGAAAAAGCCAACGATCTTTGATCTTAAAACAAATTATAAACCCAGACAGGAGGCTGGGTTTTTTTATTTTTAAATATGTTCACAAAAAGACTTGACAAATAAATTATTTATGATACAATACTATTGTGATTATAAATCACACAGTTCTTTAAAAAAGTTTCATTTGAATTCCAAAATAAATTTTAAAATGACCTATGCAGAATTTTGCAAAAAAGTAAACATAAAAAACTTTTTTCCAAAATTCTGCATAGCAGAGTTTTTTAAATTTATAAAAGTCCGAAAGGACAGGAGTTCGTAATGAACAATTTATTTAAGGGATTGATTACCACCTTAACGGTAATCGTTTTTGCAGCAAATGCTCAGTCGCCTGAGCAACTTGTTGCAAACTATGTTGGGTCTTACACTGGTTGTAAAACCAGTGTAAGTCGAGTTTCTGGCTCGAAATTTCGGGTCAGTTCGTGCGGAAAAAGTAGAAACATTACTTTTTCTAAAAAAACAAGAGCTCGCATGGCGAAGGCTATGTCGAACCCAAGTTCGAACGCGAGCCTATATAGCGTCTGTCCTCAACAGGCAGGTGCTATTCAGCAGCTTGCAGCTGCTAAGCCATCAAAAGTGGTTTATAAGGATCGGGTAGTGGAAAAGGTTGTTGTTCAAAAAAAACAGTTACCTTTTTTCAGCGTTCAAGATGAGCAGTTTGCTGATCTTGGATCGAACAAAAATGTTCGAGCAGCAACAACTGCTGTGATTAGAGGGGTTACTGCTGTTAGCGTAGCAGGGATCAATGCTGCTGCTTCTGAGCAATGGGGTGATGACTACGTGGCTGGACAAGCTGCGCGTCGTCCGAATCAGATTATTAATAATCTGAGTTCTTCTGCCACTGGTGGTAGTGTTGGTAATATTAATAATTCCAACACTAACTCCAACACTGCCTATGGTGGTGCTGGTGGTCAAGGTGGCGCTGGTGGAGCTGGTGGGATTGGTGTTGGTGGTACTAACATCAATACCAACAATAATAACAACACCAATAACCCTACAACTACCATTAATCCACCGTCTGACTCCAACACTGATCCAGATAATGGAGGTTGGATCAACGATGGATCGTCTGATTCAAACACAAACCCATCAGCTGATGCTGGTGGAAGTGATTGGGTCAATGATGGAGGAGCTGCCGCTGATGACATCACTGGCAATGCTGACAACAGCAACACCGATGATGGTGCTTGGGGTGGTGGCTTCAATGACTTCAGTGACACAGGAAGTGTTGTTGAAGATAATAATTTTGCCGATAACGCAGGAAGTGATTTCGGCAACGGGGATGATGGAAACACCAACCCTGATTGGTAATAAAATCCTAATTTTTTTAGGTAACGGCATTCAAGCGAATGCCGTTTTTTTTTGTGTCTGGTTTTTGGAGAGTGTGTGGCGGAAAAACTGGGTGGTTGTGTTTGTTTTTCCGCCTTTTATGTTTTTAAATTTGATAAATGATTAAAATAAAATTTGAAAAGTATTTTAACGTTAAAAAAACAAGTAGAGCTCGGTGCCTTCGGCAGTGTATAAACTGTGCATTTCTATATTAGAGTAAACACTTGACTTTATGTCAATTATGTGTTAATATTCTCTCACAATACATATTACGAAGGTAAACTCTTGACAAATTAAATAAATTTGTGTATAATATGTTTGTTATAAATATAAATTAATTAAAAAATATGAAAAAATTATTACAAAAATTTAAAGCAATTATTGTTGCAATTGTTGCATTTTCAACAATTGTAGCAACTTCTTATGCTACAAGTTTGGGAACAACAACAAATATTCCTGAATTGCAAGCAAATGTTAAACACAACGGTTCTTGGAGTGGTTATAGCACATCAAGAAGTGTTAATAAGGGTGATGAACTTGTTTTTCAAATTCATGCTTATGCAAACGGTGGAGACGTTTCAGGTTTAAAAGCTAGAATGGATAATTTAAACCAAGCTACATTTAATGCAGGGCAAAGAATAACAGTTAAATCACAAGTTAGAGCATCAAATGCTTCATCAGAATCAGGTACAACAAGAATTACTTTTAACGATAAAGTAAAACTTGTTTACAAAGGTTACAAATGGGGAATTAGACGAGAAGGTGGAAACCCAGGAACTGAACAATTCAGAACTTTACCAAATGGACAAAACGGAGCTAAAACTTTAACTTCAAGTGGAGTTTATTTAGGATCTTTAAGTCAAGATTACAGAAGTAACTTATTGATTAGATTTGATGTTTTAGATGCTGGTACAACTCCTGCTGAAGAAGAAGCAACAGTTGATACTTTAAATGCAACAGGCATTACAAAATACTGTGCTACACTAAAAGCAGATATTGACTTGAATGACGATGATTCTACAAATGTAAGATTTAAATACGGAACATCTTCAACAAATCTTTCAAAAGTAACTTCATATGTTACAAGAAATTCTGACGGAACTTATTCTGAAAGAGTTTGTGGTTTAAATGAAAATGAAAGATATTATTTCCAAGCTTATTTAAATAATGGAAATAAAGGTGGAATTAAAAATTTCAAAACAGATGAGGATAACAATCCTTCAAATGAGGACGCAACAGTTGATACTTTAAGTGCAACAGATATTACAAAACACTGTGCAGAACTTAGAGCAGATATTGACTTGAATGATGATAATTCTACAAAAGTAAGGTTTAGATATGGAACATCTTCAACAAATCTTTCAAAAGTAACTTCATATGTTACAAGAAATTCTGACGGAACTTATTCCGAGAGAGTTTGTAATCTAAGTGAAAACAAAAGATATTATTTCCAAGCTTATTTAAATAATGGAAATAAAGGTGGAATTAAAAACTTCAAAACAGATGAGAATAACAATCCTTCAAATGAAGAAGCAGAAGTTACAACAAAACCCGCAACAAATGTTTCAGAACATTGTGCAACTTTGAAAGGTTATTTAAATTTAAACGATGACGATGATGCTCATGTTAAGTTTAAATATGGAACAGATAGAGATGATTTAAGCAAAACTGTTTCTGCTGGAACACTTTCAAGCAATGGAAATTTTTCAAAAAAAGTTTGTAGTTTGAAAAAAAACAAAAAATATTACTTTAAAGCTTACATCCCAGGTGGAGATGAAGGTTCTGTAAAATCATTTAGAACAGATAGAGATGATGATGATGACGATGATGATGATGATGATGATGATGATGATCAAAAAGCAGAAGTTACAACAAAAAGAGCAACAGAAATTTACTCATATACAGCTCAACTTAACGGGCATGTAGATGTAAATGATACAAAAGGTCCAAGAGTTTACTTTGAATATGGAACTTCAAGAAGTAATTTAAACAAAGAAACTTCAAAAGCAAGAGTGCATGACAATACTTATTTCCAATCTATTGTTGGATTAACACCAAACACAAAATACTACTTCAGAGCAATGGTTGAAAATAGAGATGGAGATATTGTAGACAGAGGAAGTATTTTATCATTTGTTACAAAAAGACAAGTTGTTTCATCAAGAACAGATGCAATGACAACAGGAGCTTATGCTGGAACTTATGCAGCTGATGTTTATGGACAAATTGTAGGGGGAGACGAAAGAGTGATTTGTTATTTCAAATACGGAAGAACAACTTCTCTTGGTTCAAGAACTGCTTCTGTTACAAAAAATGCAAACTTAAACAAGGCTTGTTCTGCAAAAATCAGAGGTTTGAAACCAGGAAAAAGATACTACTATCAAGCAGTTGTGGTTGATGATGGAAAAACTTATACAGGTGTGATTAAATCTTTTGTAACAAAAAGAGTTTATACAACACCAAGACCTAGCAAACCTAGACCTTCAAGACCGATTACAATTAACGAAAACGTTACTGTTTCTGTTGAAGAAGTGATCGAGGAAGAAGGTATCAGATTGCAAATCAACAAATGGGTATCAGAAGATAAAGTTGATAACTATGGACTTGAAACAACAGCTCAAATTGGAGATACTGTTTACTATAAAGTTCGAGTTAAAAACAACACAAATGATGATATTGAAGATGTAACAGTTACAGATCATATTCCTTATGAACTTGAACTTTCAGATCAAAGAGACATTGACGATGATGTTGATAAATACTTAACTTGGAAAATTGGAAAGATGAGACCTGGTGAAGTAAGAACATTTATCACAGAGATGACTGTTTCTGACAAAGCTCAATATGGAGATACAATCTCATCAAGAGCTGAAATCTCAAAAGATGGAGAAAGAGAATATACAAACTATGTTGATATTTTCGTGAGAAGATCTGACCAAGCTGCATCTATTTTCGGAGCAAATTCATCATTTTTCCCAACAAGTTTAATCGGATGGTTAAGTTTGTTAGCATTAATTCTTTTTATTGGATTTTTGATTTCAAAAATCTTTACAACAAAAAGAGAAAATGATATACAATTAGCTGCTTTCAAAGAAGCTCAAAGAGAAAGATATATTAGAAAATAAGTTAATTAAAAAACCTCATTTATTAAACTATTTGTAGGTTTTTTAATTTATGATATAATATAAGTATGGAAGAATTAAGAATTAAAACAGGCGCAGGATCTTCTGATAGTTCAAAAACAGAAGTTACGACTCCAGCACAAACACAAACAGCAAGTATTGTAAATTCAAACTCAAAATTTTTACCACAAGATATAATCTTTTGGTCTGAGATGTTGATAATCACTTTTTTGATTTTGTTTTTGACATTTAAATATCTTGTTCCTAAAGAAAAATAGAAAGTTTGTTTGTGAAATTTAAAAAACTAAAATTAAATTTTAATTTTAGTTTTTTAATTTAAAATTATTTTTTGATTTGGGTTTTTTGTGTTATAATTTGGAGCATGGTTTATTTAAGTAAAGAGAAGTTAGAAGAACTTAAAAAAGAGTTGGAAGAATTAACAACTGTTGGTCGAAAAGAAATTGCAGAAAGACTTGATGAAGCAAAATCTTATGGTGATTTGAAAGAAAATGCAGAGTATCATCAAGCTCGAGAAGATCAAGGAATTATGGAGTCAAGAATTTTAGAAATTGATGACATAATTAAAAATTCAGAAGTTTTTAAAAAACACAAAGCAACAAAGGTAGAACTTGGTTGTGTTGTTGTGATTGCTAAAAAAGGTTCAAAAGAAAAAAATACTTATGAAATTGTAGGCTCTCAAGATGCTGATATTTTTGCAGGAAAACTTGACAGACACGCTCCACTTGCAGTTGCGATGATGGAAAAAACAGAAGGTGAGTTTTTTGATTTTAAAAAACCAAATGGTGAAAGTATAACTTATAAAGTTGTTGATATTAAGTAAGTTTTTGGGGGAGGTTGATTAAAGCTCGAAATTTTGAAGCAAATTTTTGGAAAAAAGAACAAGCGACGCTTGTTCTTTTTTCCAAAAATTTGCTTCAAAATTTCGGGCTTTAATTTCCAACTTTCTTTTTTTAAATTTTGTGTTATAATACTTGCATAAAAGAAACCAGAGAAAGCGGGTATTTATAAATCCTGTCGAGGTTAACTTTGAGTTAAACTATTATCTGGCTTTCGTTATATGTATAATGAAAGTTTTTCTTTTATATAAATTATAAAATATGGCAATTACAAGACAAAAAAAAGAAGAGATTTTTGCAAAAACAAAAGACATATTTGATAATTCAGAAGCATTAGTGTTTGTTCACTTTGATAAAGTATCAGGTGAAGAAATCAGAGATATGAGAGCCGAATTAGAAAAAGAAGGTGTTTCATATTCTGTAATCAAAAAAACATTGATTAAAAAAGCAGCTGATGAATCAAAAGTTAAAGGTTCATTGCCAGAACTTGAAGGTGAAATTGCTGTTGCATATTCAACAGAAGATATGACAGCACCTGCAAGAAAAGTTAAAGAATTTTCAAAAACTCTAAAAGACAGAATTAGTATTGTTGGAGGATTTTTTGAAGGGGAATTTAAAAATCAAGCAGAAATGACAGAAATCGCAAATATTCCATCACTTGATGTATTAAGAGGAATGTTTGTAAATGTTATTAACTCACCAATTCAAAGATGTGCAATTGCACTTGGACAAATTGCAGAGAAAAAATCTTAAAAATAAATTATAAATTATAAAAAAATATTATGACAGAAGAAGTAAAAAACACAACAGAAGAAGTTGTAGAAAATACTGAAGCACAAGCTACAGAAGAAGTTAAAACAGAAGAAGTTAAAGAAGAAGCTCCGGCAGTAGCTGAAGAAACAAAAGAAGTTGAAGTTCCAGCAGAATTTAAAGACATTGTAGAAAAAATTGAAAAAATGTCAGTGATGGAATTAAATGAACTTGTAAAAGTTTTTGAAGACAAATTTGGAGTTTCAGCAACAGCAGTTGCAGCAGGACCAGCAGCTGGTTCAGATGCAGCAGGAGCTGAAGAAAAATCAGAATTTGATGTTGAATTAACAGATGCAGGAGCTTCAAAAATCGGAGTTATTAAAGCTGTAAAAGCAGCATTGGGACTTGGACTAAAAGAAGCAAAAGATGCAGTAGATGGAGCACCATCAGTTTTGAAAGCAGGAGTGAAAAAAGAAGAAGCAGAGGAGATGAAAAAAGCGTTAGAAGAAGCAGGGGCAACAGTTACCCTAAAATAAAAAACTTGAAAAATTGGCGACTTGCTTTGTTGCCTTCATAAAAAAATCGCTCAACGTAATAACACATACGTATCGCGATTTTTTTATTCGGCGCCGCGCAATTCATCCAATTTTTCAAGTTTTTTTAGTGTTTAAACAAATCTTTGTCGATTTTCATCCAATTTCTGCTGTTTTTAAAAACTTGAAAAACAAGCAGCTAACTTTGTCAGCTGCACAAAAAAATCCCCTCACCGTATGTCCAATATGGCTCGGGGTTTTTTTGTTTGCTTCCGCGTTATCCATCTTGTTTTTTGAGTTTTTTAAAACACCAGAAATTAGCACCAAGCTTTGTTGGCTTCGTGTAAAAATATTTTCAACGTACTTCAAGTACGTCTCAAATATTTTTCACTCGCCGCCTCGCTCGGCATCCAATTTCTGCTGTTTTGACTCCAGAAAAGGTTAAAAGTTGAACTAAAAAATATAAAAAATCAAGTTTTAAATGTTTATAAAAAATTTGATTATTTTTTTATATATTTTATCATTTAGAAAATATGAGTAAAGTTATAAATAAAAAATATATTATTTTTATTGGTTCAGTTCCAAAAAGTGTTTTAGAAAGTATTAATAATTATATTTTAGAAACAAATAAAAATTTAGAAGTTATTGTTTTTCAAAATGAAAAAAATATAACTAACGATTTTTTAAAAAATAATAGTATTTTTATTGTTGATTTTGATGATAAAAAAAATATAAGAGAAAATTTAAAAAAGGTTGGTGAAAAAAATATTTTTTCAGTTACAGCTCGTGGTGAAAAAAATATACCATTATATCAAAAAATAATACCTTTTTTGCCTAACCATGTAAAAACTCCAAAAGCTAAAGCTTTAAGTTTTTCAACTGAAAAAACTTTGATGAGACAAAAGTTTGAAAAAAAATGTAAAAAGTTAAATCCTAAGTTTAAAATTATACATAAAAAAACAAAAAAAATAGTTGATGAAATATGTAAAGATATAGGTTTTCCTTTAATCATAAAACCTGCTGGGTTGTCTGCAAGTATTTTAGTTTCTTCTGCTTATTATAGAGAGGAGCTCGAAGAAGGTTTAGATTTAATTTTTAAAAAAATAAATACAATTTATCAAAAGAAAAAGGGTCGAGGAAAACCAACAGTTTTAGTTGAAGAAATGATGGAGGGCGATATTTATTCTGTCGATGTACATATAGATAGTAAGGGTAAAATTTATTTTAATCCTTTTGTCGCATATACAACAGCTAGACAAAAAGGCTTTGATGATTTCTTTTTGTATGAAAGAATAATACCTTCTGGTTTGGATGATGATCAAATTAAAAAAGGTCAAGAAATAGCGAAAACTGGTATAAAAGCTTTAGGTTTGAAAAATTCAACTGCGCACATAGAACTTATAAATAAAGGAAATAATTGGAAAATTATTGAAATTGGACCAAGGGTGGGTGGTTATCGTTCAGTTCTGTATAAAAAAACTTATAATATTAATATAGATTTAAATGATGTTTTGATTAAAACCGATGAAAAAATAAAAATACCAAAAAAGAAAATTGGTAACATGACTACAATCCAACTTTATCCCAAAGAAGAAGGATATATTAAAAAAATAGAAGGTATTAACAAAATTAAAAAACTTGAAAGTTTTTATAGTTTGAGCAAACAGTTAAGAAAAGGACAGAAATCAATTTGGTCGAAAAATGGTGGAGATGGAGTTTTAAGAATAACTTTATTTAATGAAAATTATGAACAGTTTATAGCAGACAAAAGAAGGGCAGAGAAGATGATAAAAATAGAAACTGTTAAACAAAGAAAAAAGATTTAAAAAACAAATTTAACTTCGTTAAATTTGTTTTTTTGTTTTTTAAAATCCCCGCCGCCTTCGGCGGCGGGGAAAGTTTTTTTAATTCAATAAAATTTTTTAGAATTGACAAAACAATCAGTTGTGTTAAAATATCTTTGGTGAAACGATTTTTTTACTGTAAAAAAAACAGTGCCGACGTAAGTCGGCACTGAAAATAAATTTTTATAAGTAAAAAATATTTTTTTAAAAACGGTGGAAACACTAGGAGAAAATAATGAACGCACAAGAACATATTTTAGTGAAGTTAATCGCAAGGGGTATTTTGGTTGACTTTGACAAAGTTGATTCAAAAGAATTTCCATTCGCTTTTGAAACCCAAGGGGATTTGAAGAGACACTTGTCAAATATCGAGAAGGAGTGTCGTGATGTTTTAAAAGAAAGGTATGAAAAACTTTCGCACTTTGAGGTTCCAGAGGTAACTTTTGGATCTTCTCTAAAACCGATCCATATTGCAGGGATATTTTCTTTGCACAAGTTAATGGAAGGACTTGATTTTTCTTACAAAAATCTGTATGAAAGATTTTTAAAAGAATTATGGATAGGTAAAGATCCTGATGATGTTTCTGTTAATAGACAAAAAAGTTTTGAAGAAAGTGCACAAAAAAGAGCAGAATATCTTTCGGAAACAGCGAAAAAATTGCTTTCGAAAAAGGATAGGTCTGTTGTGATATTTAAAACAGAATATTGGCCTGTCACAAAAGAAGATGGACCACTCGATGTAATTGACTTTACAAGAGGGTATGCTGATTTTCTCTTGAAAGACAAAGAGCAGTTTGATTCATTTTTGTGTTCTTTGTTTTCAGAACGAATTTCTGTGTTCAAAGATCTCCTTGGGTCTTTCAATCCTTACATAGTCTTTGATCAGTCTAGTAAAAACCATAAGGTGATAAGATTGAAAAGTGATAAAGGGGAACATACTGTTTACCGTGACAGTTCAGGATATGAATGCCGGATCTATATAGCACTTATGATATAAGTTTTTAACAAACCCCCGTCAGCGAAGCTGGCGGGGTATTTTTTTAAATTCACAAAAACATTCCAGCAAAATCAAGGCCTTGCCTTGAGATAGGCAAGGCCTATCTCAAGGCAAGGCCTTGATTTTTTCTTTTAACTTTTAGGGAAATGTTTTTGGGGGAAAATATGATATAATATTTCATATGTCAGAAATAAAAGATGAAGCAAAATCTTTGAGTAAATTTAATAGACTTTCAAACTATTTAAGTGTTGCTCAAATTTTTCTAAATGATAATTTTTTAGTAGAGGAAAAACTTCAAAAAAAAGATATTAAAAAAAGACTTTTAGGGCACTGGGGAACTTGTCCTGGGATTTCTTATGTTTACGGGCAAACCAACAGGCAAATTATTAAGAACAAAAAACATGATTTTATTTTAACAGTCGGAACAGGACACGGTTTTCCTGCTTTTCAGTCTGGAATTTTTGTTGACGGTTCTTTGTCGCATTTTTATCTTAAAAAAATTCCTTATTCTAAAAAAGGCTTTGAAGAAATCATTAAAAACTTTTCAACTCCTTATGGCTATCCATCACACTTAAACCCAGAAGCACCCGGGGTGGTTGCAGAAGGGGGAGAGCTTGGATATTCTTTGGCCATTGCTGCTGGAACAGTTTTGGACAATAAAAACTTAATCAATGTTTGTATTATCGGCGACGGGGAAGCTGAAACTGGTCCTCTTTCTGCCTCTTGGAATATGAACAAGTTTTTATCACCCAAAACAGACGGGGCAGTTTTGCCAGTTTTACATTTAAACGGTTACAAAATTTCAGGTCCAACTGTGTTTGGAAGAATGAATAATTCTGAAATTAAAAATTATTTTTCAGGGCTTGGTTACAAAGTTTATTTTATTGATCAACATAAAATTAGAAAAGATATTCAGATTAAAGGAATGGAAGTTTTTGATAAAGCTGTCCAGAGAATTTTAAAAATTCAACAAAAAGCAAGAAGTGGCCAAAAAGTTCTAAAACCAAAATGGCCTGTTATTATTTTAAAAACAGACAAAGGGCTTACTGGGCCTGAAGAAGTTGGTCATAAAAAAATTGCAGGAAACTGTTTTGCTCATCAAGTTGTTTTTGACAGTTATAAAGATTTAGCAGACAATCAGAAAAATTTAGATATTTTAGAAGAGTGGTTGAAGTCTTATAAAGTCAACGAACTGATTTCTTTTGATAAAAAAGGAAAACTTGTTTTGGATAAAGATATTAAAAAATTTATTCCAAAAATTGAAAAGACTCTTGGGGCAAACAAAAATTCTTTTGCTCAATTTATGCAAAAAGAAATTAAGTTTCCAAAAGAAAATTTGTATATTAAACAAAATCTGGAGGAAGAAACTGGAAATAGCAGCATGAAGGAAGCCGGAAAGTTTTTGGAAAAAATTATGTCTAAAAACAAAAATGTTCGACTTTTTTCTCCCGATGAAACTTATTCAAACAAGCTTGATGATGTTTTCAAAACTACAAAAAGAGTGTGGCAGTTACCGATTAAAGCTTTTGATAAAGATATGGCTCAAGAAGGAAAAGTTGTTGAAGTTCTTTCAGAACACTTACTTTTTGGTATGCTTTGGGGTTATACCCAAACAGGAAGAAACGGGTTTTTTGTAACATATGAAGCCTTTGCCCAGATTATTTCTTCAATGGCTGACCAATATGTAAAATTCTTAAAAGCTTCAAAAAATGTAAAATTTAGAAAAGAAGTTCCGTCTTTGAATGTTGTTTTGTCGTCACTTTTGGAAAGACAGGATCACAATGGTTTTTCACATCAGAATCCGTCTTTTATTGCGTCAAGTTTGGACAGAGATCGAGAGCTTACAAATGTTTACTTTCCAGCAGATAAAAACTTAACAGTAGAGGCGTTTAAAAAAGCTTTAAAAACAAAAAACGCTTTAAATGTTATTGTAGCAGGGAAGAAAATGAAAAGAACATTTTTAACGCAAAAAGAAGTTCAAAAAGCCTCCAAAGATGAAATTTTGATTTGGGAGAAATACTCAGACAAAAATCCAGATATTGTCTTTGTGACTTGTGGTGATTATGTAACCCAAGAGGCTGTGGTTGGTTTGCAGTTATTTAAAGAATTTTTACCAGATGTTAAAGTTCGGTTTGTAAATATTTTCAAACTTGATGTTTTAGCTGAAGAAAATTCTGCTGTTTCAAACAAAGATATTTTAAAAAAATATTTTACAGAAGACAAAGGGATTTTGTTTAACTTCCACGGTTATGCAGAAACAATTAAAAAACTTTTGTTTGACTATCATCTATCAGAAAGAATTATTGTAAACGGTTACAACGAAGAAGGATCAACAACATCTCCTTTTGATATGTTGTCTCGAAACGGCTTGTCAAGATTTAATATTGTCAGAAATTTAACCCAACTTGCCTTTGAGCAAAAACTTGTTTCTAAAAAAGAATTTGATACAATTACGCAACAAATGGATAAGGCTTTAAAAGATGAGGTTGATTATATTGTAAAACATAAAGTTGATCCAGATTATATTAAAAATTGGTAACATCTATGACGTATTTAATTATATTTAGCTTGATATTATTATCAGCTCTATTTTCAGGTCTAACTATTGGACTTTTGGGACTTGACCAAACAGAACTTCAAAGAAAATCAAAATTAGGAGAGAAAAAGGCGGTAAAAATTCTGTCAGTAAGAAAAAACGGAAACTTTCTTTTGGTAACTTTACTTTTGGGAAATGTTTTGGTGAACTCAATTTTATCTGTGTACTTGGGAAGTACTTTTACAGGGCTTTGGGCTGTTTTGATTTCAACAGCTTTGATTGTTGTTTTTGGAGAAATTGTACCACAAGCGGTTTTTTACAGACATGCTTTAAAATTTGGTCCGTATTTTGTACCAATTGTAAAGTTTTTTCAGTTTTTACTTTTTCCAATTGCATACCCGATTGGAAAAATTTTAGACAAAATTTTAGGAACAGAAGAGGAAACTGTTTGGTCTAAAAAGGAGTTAAAAGAAATTATCAAACACCATGAAGATTCTGAAAAATCACAAGTGGACGAAGATGAGGAAAATATTGTTTTGGGAGCTTTGTCTTTTTCTGACAAAAAAGTAAATCAAGTCATGACACCAAAAAGGGCTGTCTTTTCTGTAAAAGTTGATGATGTGTTGAACTATAAACTTTTGGAGAAAATTGAGAAAAAGGGTTTTTCAAGAATTCCTGTTTTCGGAGAAAGTGAAGATGAAATTTTAGGTGTTTTAAATGTTAAAAAACTAATTTCTGCAAAACAAGACAGTTTGGTAAGCAACCTTTATTATAAAAATAGAATTTTCTATGTAAATGAAAATGATAAACTTGATGATGTTTTAAATAAGTTTATCCAAAAGAAAATTCATTTAGCAGCGGTTTTTAATACCCATAAAACATTTTTGGGTATTGTGACAATGGAAGATGTAATGGAAGAGATTTTGGCAAAAGAAATTGTTGATGAAACAGATTTACATGTTGATATGAGAAGAGTTGAAAAAAATGTTTAAATAAAAAGCCCGAAAATTTTTGAATGATTTGAAAAAAAAACCAAATTCAGTTTCGCTGAATTTGGTTTTTAACTTTAATATTTTGCTTTAAACTTTTGCAAATCACTTGCAGAAAAACTTTTTCCATCGCCTGAAATTTTGTATTTTTCTTTCCATCGTTTTAAAGATTTTTCAGTTGTACTTCCAAACATTCCATTTGCTGAAATATTTCTTGGAAATACTTTTTCGTATTTAAGCATATTTTGTAAGTTTTTTACAGCTTTACCTTTTTGTCCAAATGAAACTGGTTTTAAAATCAAGTTAAATTCAGGTTTTGGTAAATAGTCAAATGGATCAGTATACGCTTTATGAGAAGCAATTGGCACCGTCATTTTTGCTCCATAACATCGTCCTTTGTACCTATGTGAAATTGTTTGAATCTTTAAACCTTTAGTGTAAAAAACAGTAAAGTGTAAGTGTGGCCCAGTTGAGTAACCTGTGTTTCCAGAAAGACCGATTTTTTGTCCACGAGAAACTCTTTGTCCTGGTTTCACATCGATTCTTTCCATGTGAGCATACAGAGTTGAAAGTCCGTTTTGGTGGTCAACCACAACCCAACGACCGTACTGAACACCTTTACAAGATTTTGTGTTATCTCCAGTTGCTTTAACCACCCCTGACATAGCAGAGTAAAGTCCACTTCCAATAGGCACTCCAACATCAATTCCATTGTGTCCTTTTCCATTATAATAAACTTCTCTGAAAGTTGTCAGTCCAAAAAACTGAGTGATAATGTGAACTTTTGAAGGCCAAGGTCTTGTAGGCCAAGAAAATAGTCCAACCTGTGGTTTTGGAATTGTGTTTTTGTCTGCAACGAATTTTAGTCTCGATTCAAGTTTTGCAATTTCTTGTTGTACTTGTTGTCTGACTTTTTTTTGTTCCGCTAGAAGTTTTTTGTAATTTGTTTCTTTGTTTTTTGTTTCCTTCAAAAGTTTGTCTTTTTGTTTTTTATTGCTTTCCAAAACATATTTTTTATCAGCCAAAGACTCTTTTTCTTCATTTAGTTTTTGAGTTTCTTTTTCTTTTTGTTTTTTGTTGTTTTCCAAATCAGCTTTGGTTTTAATAATTTCAGAAATATTTTTTTCTAAAACTTCAACAATTCTTTCTCTGACAGTCAAGTCTCTTGCAATTTCTGAAATTGAAGCGCCGCTTAAAATAGTTTCAAAACGTGAAGTGTTTTCTTTTTGGTAAATGAAAAAGATTGATTTTTTTAATTCTTCTTTTAGTTTTATAATTTTTTCTTTTTCAGAAGAAATATTTTTAGAAATGGCGTTAATAGTGTTTTTTAAATTCTTAATACTTTTTTCTTTTTGGTAAATGGCTTTTTGTAGCTGGTTTTTTAACAAATCAAGTTTCGCAATTTCTTTTTTTAGAAGTTGAGATTGACCTGAGTATTTTTTAATTTTGGCTTCAGACTCTTTGATGGCTTTTTCAATTTGAGCAATTTTTGAATCTTGCTGTGAAATTTGTTTTTTAATTTCTTCTGCTGTTTGAGAAAAAGCAAAGGCAAAAGAAAACAAAAACAAAGTACATAAAAGTAGTGTTGTTTTTTTTAAAATATTTAATTTTTGAAACATTTCTTTTTTCATTGAATCTATTTTAACATATTTTTAAATTAAACATAAATATGATATATTTTATGTATTATGCCAGAACTACCAGAGGTACAAACAGTTGTAAATGGTCTGACAGATAAAATTGTTGGGCTTAAAATTAAAGATGTTTGGACAGATTATAATTCAAAGTATTATTTAGGGAAAAAAAGTATTAAAGATCCAAAGTTTTTTAGAAAATTTAAAAAAGAAATAGTGGGGGCAAAAGTTGTGGAAGTTCAAAGACGAGCTAAAAATATTTTAATTTTTTTGGATAATCAAAAAGTAATTTTGGTTCATTTAAAAATGACAGGACATTTTTTGTTTGGAAAATATACTTTCAATAAGAAAGAAAAAACTTATATTCCAGAAGGTGGTTTTGTTGATCCAAAAAAACTTAAAAAAGACAAAAATTTACAAAAACAAGTTTTGGAAAAACCGCTTACCGATCCGTTTAACAAGTTTATTCATTTTGTGATTGATTTTGAGAAATATCAGTTGACACTTTCTGATATGAGAAAGTTTGCATCAGTTACTCTTTTGGATAAAAATGAAATTCCAGAAATTTTTAGAAAAACAGGTCCTGAGATTTTTGATTTATCAAAAAAAGATTTTTTGAAAATTTTTGAAAATAAAAAAGGAAAAATCAAAACTGTTTTTATGAACCCTGAAGTTGTAGCTGGGATTGGAAATATTTATTCTGATGAGATTTTGTGGGAAATTGGAGTGCATCCTGAAAGTGAAGTTTCTAAAATTCCTGAAGAAAAGTTTGGAGAAATGTTGGCTGTCTCAAAAAAGATTTTGAAAAAATCAATCGCGTCGGGCGGTGACTCAATGTCTGATTTTCGAAATATTGAAGGGAAAAAAGGGAAGTTTCAAAATAGTCATAAAGCTTATAAACTTGAAAAAACAAAATGTCAAAAGAAAAATTGTTGTGGTATAATAGAGAAGAAACAAATCGGTCAGAGAATTGGACGATTTTGTAAAAAACATCAAATTAAATATTAATTATGGCAGAAGAAAATAAATCAAGTGATCCAAAGGACGTTCTTAAAATTTTGTTGGCAGTTTTTGTTTTTGGTTTTATAGTGTGGTACGCAACAGGGGGGCCACAAAGATGGGACGAAAGAGTTAAAAAAAATGGTTTTCACAAAAGTGATATTATAGGAACGGTTGATTTTGTTAAATAAATAAAAATAAAAAACCTTAAATTAAAATTTTAGGGTGTTTTAACTTGTTGGTAATTTAGGTTTTTAGTATTGACAAAACCCTTAAAAATGATATCATAATCTCTGTTATTTTCGTTGAGTGGAGAAAAAAAATGAAAGAAGATAAAAGAGAAAAAGAAATTTTTCTCAAAAAAATTAAAAAAGATTTAAAGGAGATAGAGAAAATTTTATCTTCAATAAATCTAAGATCAAAGAGTGGAAGAAATAGTTCCATTCTAATGTGTAAATTAGATACAATTAGAAAAGAGCTTAATTTTTCTTCCAAAGGTTTTGTTGAAAAGGCTGAAACTTTTTACAAAGCAGAAAAGATAATTAAGAAAATAAAAAAAGAACTTAAAAATTTTCAAAAGGGAATTATAAAAAAATTCCCTATGGAAAAACTTTTAAATCTTTGCGACCAACTTTCAGGTTTGTTTCAAGAAAACAGACCAGTTGCGATTGCATAATTTTTTATTTTTTGAAAGCGCAAAATTTTTGTTTTGCGCTTTTTAATTTATCTTTCAAAATATGTTATAATACAAAGCAATAAAAAGAAAAAATGAATCAAAATGAATATCTAAATTACATCAGAAACTTTTCAATTATTGCGCATATTGATCACGGAAAATCAACTCTGTCAGACCGAATGATTGAAAAAACAAAAACTGTCGAACAAAGAAAAATGCACAGTCAAGTTTTAGACACAATGGAACTTGAACAAGAACGAGGGATCACTATTAAAATGCAACCAGTCAGGATGGAATATCAAAAAGACGGACAAGATTATATTTTCAACTTAATCGATACTCCAGGTCATATTGACTTTTCTTACGAAGTTTCAAGGGCTATGCAAGCTGTTGAAGGGGCTATTTTGTTGGTGGATGCAACACAAGGAATCCAAGCTCAAACTCTAACAACTTTACAAATGGCAAAAGACGAAGGGCTTAAAATTATTCCTGCTTTGTCAAAAATTGACTCACCTTTAGCAAGAGTTGATGAAGTGAAAGAAGAAATTGCTATTTTGCTTGATGTGGAAATGGATGAAATTATTGAAACTTCTGGAAAAACAGGAGATGGAGTAGAAAAGCTTTTTGAAAAGATTATCAAAGAAATTCCAGCCCCAAAAGTTCAACACCAAAGCCCAAAAGATTTGCGAGCTTTAGTTTTTGATTTTGCATACCACCCAAACAAGGGGATTATTGTTTACGTTCGAATTTTGGACGGGGAAGTGAAAAAAACAGACGACTTGTATTTTAAAATTGTAAAACACAAATTTAAATCAAACGAAGTGGGGGTTTTCAAACCTCAAGAAGTTGAAACCGAGAAACTAAAAGCAGGAGAGATTGGTTATATTGTCACAGGAATTAAAGAACCTGGAATTGCTTCTGTTGGAGACACGGTTGTTTTTGAAAAAAACCAACTTCAAGAAGCATCAGGATATGACACACCAAAACCTGTCGTTTGGGCTTCACTTTATCCAGAAGACCAAGATGATTTTGAATTTCTAAAAACAGCTCTTTCAAAACTCAGACTTTCAGATTCTTCTTTAACCTACGAAGAAGAAGTTTCAGGGTCGTTAGGGCGGGGTTATCGTTGTGGTTTTTTGGGGATGCTTCACCTAGAAATTGTTACAGAAAGACTAAAAAGAGAATATAATTTAAATTTGATTATTACTCATCCGACAATTATTTACAAAGTAAAACTTAAATCAGGAGAAGAAAAAATCATTTACAACCCAGCTTTTTTCCCAGATTTTGGGGATATAAAAGAAGTTACAGAACCGTGGGTTATTTGTGACATCATCACACCTTCTGAATACTCAGGCGCAATTTCTCAGCTATTTTACCACCATGAAGGATCTGTTTTGTCCAACATAAACTTTGGTGATGGTAGAGTTGAAATCAAAGCTGAAATCCCGTTGCGAGAACTTATGCGAGGTTTTTTTGATAAATTAAAATCTGAAACTTCAGGTTATGCATCGCTTGCGTATACTTCTGACGGATACAGAAAAGCCGATGTGGCTCGAATGGATATTTTGGTAGCCGAAGAAAGAATTGTTGCTTTTTCAAGAGTTGTTTCAAGGCCAAAAATTCAACAAGAAGCCGAAAGCGCTGTTGAAAAACTTCACAAAGTTATGCCAAGACAAAACTTTGTGATGAAAATTCAAGCCAAATTTGAAGGAAGAATCTTGTCTTCAAAAACTGTAAAGGCGTATAGAAAAGATGTGACAGGAAAACTTTACGGGGGAGATATTACCAGAAAAAGAAAGCTTTTAGAAAAACAAAAAAAGGGTAAAAAGAAAATGAAAGATATAGGACGAGTTCATATTCCGCATTCTGTATTTTTGAAAATGATGAAAAATGATTAAAAAATAGAAAACAACCCGCGCCTTCGGCGCGGGTTGTTTTTCTTAAAGTAATCAAAGTAAAATTAATCAGTAAGTTTTTTATTTTTTACTTTTTCTAAAACTGCTTTTTCTTCAGGACTTAGTTCTTGTTCTGGATTGTAGTTTTGAACTATTTTTGTCATTACTCTTGTTCTTTCTCTTGAATACAGACAAGTTAAAATTGTTCCGTTTCCTTTTTGATCGACAAGTGCTGTTGAAAAAGATTGTTTTCCACCAACCCCCATATCTTCATAAGGATTGTATTTTATAGTTTCTGTTTTTATAATATTTTTTAAAGCTTTTTTGATATTGTTTAAATTTGTTATAACTTCTTGATTATAAATTTCAAGCTGGTAAATCTTTTTTTCTGTGTTTTGAATTTTTTGGTCAATTGTTTCTGCATTCATTATATTTGGTAAACTATGAACATATTTTAAAATTTTTCTTCTTGAAAAGAAGTTTAAAATCAGAAACATAAAGATAATAAAAATCAAAATATAAATAATTGTATTACCTCCTGTTGCTTTTTCTACAGTCAAAAAAATTTCTTCGATATTTTTTAAAATTTCCATAACTTCATTATACTATTTTTTTCAATATTTTTCAAAAGTGTTATAATGTCTAGTATGAAAGAAAAGTTTAAACTTAAAACAGATTTTGAAATTTCAGAGCATCAGAAAAAAGCTGTTGACTCTTTGGTTTTAGGTTTGAAAAAAGGGCATAAAGTTCAAACTCTACATGGGGCAACTGGTGTGGGAAAAACTTTTACAATGGCAAATATTATTCAAAAAGTTCAAAAACCTACTTTGGTTATTGCTCACAACAAAACACTTGCGGCTCAACTTGCATCTGAGTTTTCAGAATTTTTTCCTGAAAACAAAGTTTGTTATTTTGTTTCTTATTACGACTATTATCAGCCAGAAGCATATATTAAAGTTACTGACACTTTTATTGAAAAAGAAATTTTAATTAACAAAGAAATTGATATGTTGCGACACGCTTCAACCCAAGCTCTTTTATCCCGCGATGATGTGATTATCGTTGCTTCTGTTTCTTGCATTTACGGATTGGGAAGCCCAAAAGAATATAAAGAAGTTTTCAAAGAGTTTAAGGTAGGGGATAAATTTAAAAGACAAGAATTTTTAAAGTCGTTAGTTAATATGTTTTATGAACGAACAAACTCTGACTTAGATTCTGGAAAATTCAGAGTGGTTCCAAACGCTATTGAAATTTGTCCAGCAGATGCTGATTTGATTTTCAGACTTGAAATTTTTGGTCAAAGAATTGAAAAGATTTTGGTTTTAGATAAAATTTCAAAAAAAATTAAAGACAATATACAAGCTTTTGTTTTAACCCCAGCCAAGCATTTTATTACTCCTGAAAAACAACGGGAAAAAGCCATTTTAAGTATTCAAGAAGAGTTAAAAGAAAGGTTGAAAGTTTTGCAAAAAGAAGGAAAAATTGTTGAAGCTCAAAGACTTGAAAGGCGAACAAATTACGATATTGCAATGATAAGAGAAGTTGGATATTGTAATGGAATTGAAAATTATTCTCGACATTTTTCTGGTAAAAAAGAAGGTGAAGCACCTGATACTTTGCTTGAGTATTTTTGGTATAACAGACAAAAAGAAGGTTTTTTGACTTTTATTGATGAGTCACATATTACAATTCCGCAAATTCGTGGAATGTTCAGAGCCGACAGAGCCAGAAAAGAAAACTTGGTTGATGCAGGGTTTAGATTGCCGTCTGCGAAAGATAACCGACCACTTGTTTTTGATGAATTTGAGCAAAGAATTAAACAGAAAATTTGTGTTACAGCCACTCCGTCTATTTATGAAAAAGAAAATTCTGAAAATACAGTTGAGCAGATTATTCGTCCAACCGGACTTTTAGATCCTGAAATTGTTGTAAAGCCGATTGAAGAAAATGAAAGTTACAAAGGACAGGTTTTTGATTTTATAGAAGAATCAGAAAAAGTGATACAAAAAGGACAAAGGGCGATGGCCACAGTTTTAACCAAAAAAATGGCAGAAGATTTATCTGAATTTTTGAAAGAAAGAAAAATTAAATCTGTTTATTTGCATTCAGAAGTTGATACTTTGGATAGAATACAGATTATTTCTGATTTTAGAAAAGGCAAATATGATATTTTAGTGGGAGTAAACTTGTTAAGAGAAGGGCTTGATATGCCAGAAGTTTCTTTAATTGGGATTTTGGATGCAGATAAGGAAGGTTTTTTACGATCTGAAACATCGCTTGTTCAAACTATTGGTCGAGCAGCTCGAAATGAAAATGGAAAAGTGATTTTGTATGCAGAAAAAATTACAAATTCAATGCAAGAGTCAATTAATCAAACCGAAAGGCGACGAAAAATTCAAATGGAGTATAATAAAAAGCACGGGATTACTCCAAAAACAATTGTTAAAAATGTAAAAGATATTGTAAAGCAAACTGAAATTCAACATCAAAAAACAATCAACCAAATGTTAAAACTTGATGATCAGATTTTTAAGAAAAATCCAAAAAAGTTTTTGGAAGGTAAAAGAAAGGAGATGGAAAGGGCGGCGAAGGAGTTGGATTTTGAAACGGCTTCGATAATACGCGATGAAATCCGCTACTACGAGAAAAAAATTTAAAAATTGGCGACTTGCTTCGTTGCCTTCATAAAAAAACGCTCAACGTAATAACACATACGTCTCGCGATTTTTTTATTCGGCGTCTCGCAATTCATCCAATTTTTAAAGTTTTTTCAAAAAACTTTAAAAATGAACGAATTTTTAAAAAGTTGAGAGGCAAGGCCTCTCAACTTTGTTGGTTTTATTGGGTGTTAAAAAATAATTAAAAAACCAAAATTTGCCGAAGGCAAATTTTGGTTTTTTTAAAAATTATCATTTTCACATCTTGCAAAATCCTTGGGGGGGGGGGTATAATAAACTTATAAGAAACTAAAAAAGTTTTTTATGTATCGATATATAAGAAATTATATTAAGTATTATTAAGAAAATAATTAAATTATAAAGAAAATGAAAAAATTATTAAAAATTATAACACTTGTAGCACTTGTTTTTGGACTTTCTGCTTCGCAGACAATGGCTGGTGTATCTATTTTTGGAAATACAGACACACATCCGCAAGGTATTGTTGTAGATAATAGTGGAAATGTTTATACAGCCAATCCTGGTGCTGATACTGTTACAAAAATTGACTCTAATGGTGTTTCAACTATTAAATTTGCTGAAACAGATAGCAGCCTCTCATATTCAATTGTAATGGATAGTGCTGGGAATTTTTATACAACGAATAGAAGTGCAAATAGTATTACAAAAATTAGTCCAGACGGGACATCCATAAAAAGCTATGCTACTGTTGGAAATATGCCGACAGACCTTATTATTGACAGTTCTGATAATTTGTACGTTGGAAATTTAGTCGATGCAACAATTTCAAAAGTAGAAACCTCTGACCCAAATGCGGGAGTTGTTTCAGCTTTTGGAACAACAGGTGGACATTCTTTTGCTATTGTATTAGATAGTTCAGAGCAAAATATTTTTGCATTAAGTAAAGATGACAAAAAAATTGTAAAAATTTCAAACAATGGTGCTAACGTTGAGGATTTTGTAACAAATCTGCCAGAAGCTTGGAGTATGACAATAGATAGTTCCGATAACTTATATGTTCCAGATGGAAATAATAAAACTATAATAAAAATAGATTCTAGTGGAAACAAAACTGATTTTGTAAGTTTATCTTACAGTCCACAAGGTGTATTAACTGATAACTTAGATAATGTCTATGTTACAGGTATTGATCATGTAACAAAGATTGATAAAAATGGAAACATTATTAAACAGTTTGATTACAGTATGCAATCTAGAGATATGTTTGCTGGTAATGACGGTTCTCTTTACTTGTCAAACTTTTTTGTCAATAATGTTCTGAAAGTAACATTTGAAGATGAGGAAGAAGAAAACTCATCATCTTCAAGTTCACACAAATCTTCATCAATCATGTTTACTTGTAAAGATCCAAAAGCATCAAACTATGATCGTTTTGGAAGACACAAACAATCAAAATGTAAATATGCTAA
>PDQZ01000013.1 GCA_002747955.1 Candidatus Campbelliibacteriota bacterium
GAAAATAAGAAAAAAAATCTTTTTTCTGAATTTATTTTTAAAAATTGTTATATTCATAAAGTGATTTTAACAAGTTTTGGGGTTTTTTACAAGTTTTTTTGTGTTATATATAAATTCTTTTTTAAGCATTTTTTAGAAAAAAAATAAAAAACAACTTTTAAAAAATAAAAGCTGAAATTTGGCTTCGCCAAATTTCAGCTTTTTATTAAAAATTTTATTTATTTTTATTTTAAACTAAATTCAAAATCGAAATTTCAAAAGCAATATTTGGATTTGAAGATTTTTCAACATTGTCTAAAGTCTCTAAAATCTTTTTTAAATCCAAAGAATTGATATTTTCCAAAGATTTCAAAAAATCCATTTCATCTTTTGAATACAAGTTTTGATAATAATTCTCAAAATCTTTTGAATTTGAAATCAAAAGCAAATGCCTTACTTTCTCTAAAACATTTTGAGTAAAAATTTTTAAATCAAAATCTTTTTCTTTTAAACTTAAATAAACCTGTAAAAGTTGTTCTTTGTTTTTAGCATTCAAGGCAGTCAAAAAATCGTCAACCAAATTTTCAGAATTTGACTCAAATTCTTTTTTTATTTTTTCAAAATCAATATCTTGCCCTAAAACAGAAATAATTTTCTGAAACAACGAAACTGCATCTCTGAAAGATCCATGAGCTTGTTTGGCAATATATTTTAAAGAATTTTCATCAAGTTTAACTTTTTCTTTTTTAGCAATGTCTGAAATTAAATTTGTTATTGACTCTAAATCAGCTCTATTAAAATCAAAAACCTGGCAACGAGAAATGATTGTGTCTAAAAACTTTTCTTTTTCTGTTGTGGCTAAAACAAAAATAACGTGCTCTGGTGGTTCCTCCAAGGTTTTCAAAAGTGCATTTGAAGCTTCTTTGGTTAACATGTGCGCTTCATCGATAATATACATTTTATATTCAGAAGAAATGGGCAGAACCGAAACATTGTTTCTAATCTCTCTTATATCTTCGATTTTTCTGTTTGATGCTCCATCAATTTCATAAACATCATCTTTAGAAATTCCAAGCTCATTTGCAAAAATTCTAGCAATTGATGTTTTACCACAACCACGAGTTCCAGAAAACAAGTAAGCGTGAGAAATTGCGTTGTTTTTAATTGAGTTTTTCAAAACATCAACAACTTCTTTTTGCCCATAAACATTATCAAAACTCTTTGGTCTGTACTTTCGGTACAGAGTTTGGTTTTGAGTTTGTTTTTCACTTTTAGTTTGTTTTTTTTGTGTCATATTAACTCTTTAAAATTTCAATATCAGCTCTAAATCTATTTGCACGATTCACGACACTTTGCCCATATTTATTTCTATACTTAAACCAATTACCACCAGCATAATACATTGCTGCAGCACATTTTTCCCTTAAAGTTCTTACTGACATTATGTGTTTGTTTTTGTTTGCATAATTTGAACAAGATTTTGAGTAATAGTTTGATTTTAGCAATGAAGCTGATGCGATAAAGGCATCGTGGTTTGTAAATGGTGACATTTTTGCAGGACTTTTACCTAAAATAGCTGCCGCTTGCTTTCTAATTCCAAGCCAAGTTTGTGGCATAAACTGTGCAGGACCCATAGCTCCACCATAAGAACCGTCACGCGGAATTGGACAAGAAATTTTCTGTGTTGCAGGGTCAACCCCTAAACCAGCCATGATTTGTTTGAAAGCAACCTGTTGAGTATTTTTCATAACTTGATAACCCCCACGTGGATTACCGTGTGAATTTTTTTGATTATAATAACACTGTCCAATGTTTCCACCAATTCTCCCCATGTGTCCTGATTCTTGGAATAAAATTGACAAAACAAAGGCTGTGTCCATTTTAAATCTTTTTTCATAAGGAGCTAAAATATTATAAGCTTCACCAAAAGTAACCTTTTGCCCAGAAGCCAAAGTGTAAAGTTTTTGTAAAATTGCATTTTTTGTTCTTTGTTTCTGCTGAATACTTACTTTAATACTTCCCTCTTCTTTTTTCAAAACATTTAAAAGTTCGTTTTTGTATTTTTTATTTTGATCAATTTTTGATTTTTCAATTTTCTTCTCAGAAGCAAGTTGTCTTTCAACTGACTCTTTTTCTTCAAGCTCAAAAGTGAGCCTTTCTAAAGAAACTTTTTTATCTTTCATTTCTTTAACTTCTTTTGCGATTGTTTCTTGAATATATTCTATTGTTCTGACATCTTGAAAATATTCAGAAAGTGTTTTTGTAGATAAGAGTGCTTCAAAACGATTTCTGTTTTCAAGTTGATACTGCCAAAAAAATAATTTTTTTAAAGAATCAACTATTTTATCCAAATCACTCTCTAACTCAGAAATATCATCTTTAGTTTCATTTATATTTCTATTTAATAAATTTGCTCTGGCTATTTTTCGGTTGATATAAGCTTGAGAAATTTTAATTTTTTGATCCAGTTTCTGAATCTCAACTTTAACGTTACCAGTTTGAGCTTTCTTTTTTTGGTATTCTTGTTGGTCTTTTGCAATTTCTGCATCACAAATAGCTACAACTTGCCTGTATTGATCTTGAGAAAGTTCAATTTTCCCATAATCTTTACAAGAAAGCTCCAAAGCCTGTAGACTTTGGAATGTTCCAAAAATAAGAAGTATAAAAATAATATATTTTTTAAAATTTTTTTTCATCTTTTATATTATAACTTATTTTGGAAAAAAAGTTAAAAAAATATGTTGAAAAAGTAAAATATAAAAAGTACTTACAAAAAGTAAGTACTTTATTTTAAAAATTATTTTAACCATTTTGAGTTATGAAGAACAAGATTTATGTAAATAATAAAACTTGAACATAAAAATGTAAACATGTAAATGTAAACTTCAAATACCAAAGGAAAATAAAACTTACTTTCTCCAATAAATGAATTGTAAAATATATAAGCAAGTACTATAACAGATACCAAAGTATAGCTTTTTCTTATGTTTTTACAAAAACAATTTCTTTTTTTACACTCACAGGTCTTAGCTCTCAATAATTTTTCAAGAAAAATAAGTACAAAAAAACCCACAAATAACATATACATCTTAACTCTCCTTTTTCACATTAAATAAAATATAAACTTTATTTATTATAAAATATATTTGAAGTTTTGCAAGTTGTGACAGGCAAGGCCTGTCACAGATATAACGCAAGCAAAGCCCGAAATTTTTTGTAAGGTTTTTTTAAATGACCCAGGCTGTGCCTGGGTCATTTAAAAAAACCTTACAAAAAATTTCGGGCCGTTTTAATTCTCGGGCCGATTTTACAACAAAACAAAAAACAAAAAATTTATTTTCATTTTTGTTTTTTTATTTTACTCTTCTTCTTTCTGATTTGGCTTGTCAATTTTTAAAACCTCAATCACATCCCCTGTTCCAATAATTTTAGTTGTATCTTTTGAGATTTGAGTCAAGTTTTTTGAACTTGTGTTGTAGTGATTTACTACTGTTGAAATTGAATTTCCAAGTTTTGTATGATTCTTTTCAAATGAATTTAAGTGCTTGTTTAAGTCTTCCACTTTTTTTACAATCATACTTGCTTGTTTTTCAATTTTTAAAGATTTTAAACCTTGCATTACAGTCTGCAAGTAGGCATACAATGTTGAAGGAGAAACAACAATTACTTTTTTATCTCGAAAAGCGTATTCCAAAAAGTTTTGCGAATTTACCACTCCCACTTTTGAAACAAGCAAGTCGTAATAAATCCCTTCAGACGGAATAAACATAAAAGCAAAATCCATTGTTTTTTCCCTTTTTTTAATATATTTTGCGGTTTCAGTTATTCTTCTTTTCAAATCTTCCTTAAACTTTTTTTCAAGCTCTGTTTTTTTAACAGGATCATTCTCAGAGATAATTTTATTGTAGTTTTCCAAAGAAAATTTTGAGTCAATAGGAATTATTCCATCTGGAAGTTTAATAACCGCATCAACAATTGTTCCATCTTTAAAAGCATATTGAAACTCATAAGACTCAGGTGGTAAAACATTTTTAATAGTTGTTTCCAAAAAATATTCTCCCAAAGCCCCCCTTTGTTTTGAGTTTTGCAAAATATCTTGCAAGTTTTTTAACTGTTCTGTAAAAGAGACAACTTGACCTGAAGTTTTTTTAACCTCTCCAAGTTCTTCGGTGATATTTTTAATCAGTTTTTGTGATTCCAAAAACTGAGTTTTAACAGAATCTGACATTTCTCTTTGATTTTCTGAAAGTTTTTGGTGAATTTTTTCAGACAAGTCAGATTTTAATTTTTCATTTGAAGTTTTCAAATCTGAATTTGACTCTGCGATTTTTAGATTTGTTTTTTCAAGTTCTTTCAACTGATTTTGTAACATCAAAAATGATTGATCATTTTTTCTTTCATCACTTTGTTCTTTTAGTTTTTGATTAAAAGATTTTTTAAATGAATTTAAAAAATAAATCACAAAACCACAAAAAACCAAAATCAAAATTGTAATAATAATTAAAAATATTTTTTGTTCCATCTTTTAATTATAACATAAATAAAAATTATACAAAAAACCCGAAAAAAAGCTGCGCTTTTTTTCGGGAAATCTAATCCATTTTTACTAAACTTCAAAAACTGAAATTGTATTAGAACTACCAACTTGCCCGAAAGGAAGACCTACAACCAAAACCACTTTTTCTCCTTTTTTAGCAATTTTTTTCTCTAACAAAACTTTTCTGGAAGCATTAATTGCACCTTCTACACTTTTACAAAAATAAAATCCTCTATAGTGCACCCCAAAAGTAATTTGACTTTGTCTTGCTGTTTCTTTGTTTGGAGTAATCAAAACAATATTCTGCTCTGGTTTAAATCTTGCAACCATTCTGGATGTCGCCCCTGTTTCTGAAAAAACCACAATATTTTTAGCTCCAATATCTGATGCTGTTTTGGCAGCATATCGAGAAACAGAATTTACAGTTTTACTTAGCGACAAACTATCTGAAAAATACTCTCTTGTCAAAAATTTATCATAACGAAATTTTGATTCAACTTCTTGAGCAACTTTTCTCATAACTTTTAAAGTTTCAAGCGGATATTGTCCCATTGCTGTTTCTTCTGACAACATCACTGCATCTGCCCCGTCCAAAATTGCGTTTGAAACATCTGAAACCTCAGCTCTTGTTGCAACTGGACTTTTAATCATTGACTCCAGCATTTGAGTAGCAACAATCACAGGCTTTCCAACGGCATTACATTTTCTAATCATTTCTTTTTGCAACATTGGCACCCTTTCTGGACCTACTTCAACAGCCAAGTCTCCTCTTGCTACCATAACAGCGTCTGTATATTCTAAAATTTGGTCAAAGTTAGCAATAGCTTGCGGTGTTTCGATTTTTGAAACAATCATAGCTTTGCTTTTGTGTTTGTTTAAAATTTTTCGTAAATCAATAATATCTTTTGGAGTTTTTACAAAAGAAAGTGCTACAAAATCAACACCCATTTTTAGACCAAATTCTAAATCAAGTTTGTCTTTTTTTGTTAAAGACGAGATTGAAAGTTCAGAATCCGGCAAGTTTACTCCCCTTTTTGAACGCACAAATCCGCCGTAAACAACTTTTGCTTCTAAACTGTCTTTTGAAACTTTTGTGACTTTAAGTTCTTGTTTTCCGTCGTTCAAAAGAATTCTTTGACCTTTTTTTAAATCCTTAAACAAGTTTTTGTAATTGATTGTAAATTCTTTGTTATTCCCTAAAACTTTTTTTGTATAAATTTTAACTGTTGAATTTTTCTTTAAAACGGTTTCTCCGTTTTCAAATTCTCCTGTTCTGATTTTTGGACCACCTAAATCTTGTAAAATAGAAATTGTTTTTTGGGATTTTTTTTCAGCTCTTTTAATATTTTCAAAAATTGGTTTTGCACTTTTTCCTTTTTCGTGAGAAAAGTTTACCCGCGCAACGTTCATTCCCTCTTTTGAAAGTTTCGCTAAAATATCAGGATTGTTTGTTGCAGGTCCTATTGTTGCTATAATTCTTGTTTTCTTTAATTTTTTCATATAAATGTATTATAACAAAAATAAAAAATTAAAAAACTATAAAAAAGGCAGGAAAATAAAAATATTTTCCGGCGATATAGTTTTAAAATAAGTTAGCGAATATAAACAAGTAAAGATTTGATGTTATTTGATACATCAACATCATTCCTTTCTTTGTCATAATCAGCCACCACTGTTACATAGTAATTTCCTTTTGAAATATTTTCAGGAATGGTTATGTATTCTGATTCACCATCGCAACGATCATCTGTTCCTATAGTTGAAGTATCTGTCTCCAAAACTTCAGCGTAAGAACTTCCGACAAGCCAATAGGCAGTTTTCACAGAGCCTAACTCTCTTTTTGTTAAGTTACCTCTGTAACAAACTTTGGTTCTCACTTTCACTTCTTGTCCTCGGTACAAAGACGAATCGTAAATTCGTGTAGAACCCAAGTAAATATCGTTGTTATCAGAAACACCCGAAGACTGAATATTTAAAGGAACATATGCAACGTTGTTAGACTTGTCTTTTTCAGGAAGTCTATCATCGTAGTTTGCAACAGCTAAAATATAACCATTGCTTGAACATTTACCTTTAGGAATTTCCAATCTTTCTTTTTCAGAATGAACCGGATCATCAATACCAAGTGAAGAAAAATCATAATCTAACTTATAATCATTATCATCCCACTTTTTATCTCTAGAACAAAAATATCCAACTCTTGCAGAAGAAAGCTCCCTGTCTTCACGTGTGCCAAAATAATGTTGATCCACATAAACATAAAATCTCTCCCCTACACTAACTTGTGACTTTGACAAACTGATGTTTGAAACCCAAAAGTCGTTAAAGTGCATATTTTCAATTTCATCCTCAATACCAGGGCCTCCTGTTCCGTAAGTTTCATTTGAACTGGCATGTAACTCATCATAGTTAGATTGAAACTTACTGGTAATAAAAGCTTTCGAAACACTGGGACCATTTTGATCTTGATGCATATACGCAGAAACAAAACCATGGCCCCACTTATCTATTTTTTCGTTACCATTAGTATCAACATACCTATATTTTTCCTTATTAAGTCTGCCAATTTCAAACGAATTCATTTCCGAAACACCTTCTTGCCCAATATCACTATAATTTGTTTTATTGTCAGGAAGGCTATCACGAAAAACATTTGCAACCAAGTCCTCTTCCAGCATCACATAATTATCATCATTTAGATAATAAGGAACGCCATATATACGATTATCTGGAGTCGAAACAGACAAGAGCTTCACCCTGCTTATATCTCCAAATGCATCAAGAACTCTGTTTGCAAACAAATTACCTTGAGAATGTGCGATAATGTTAATATTTTTACCTTCATTTTCTGTTGAGTAAAGTTCTGCTAACATATTGTTAATATCCAAATACTCATTAGAAAAAGTCGAAAAAAGATACTGAAACTCATTGTTAAACAAATAACCAGCACCCATCCCCACTATTTTCCTTTGATCGATATCTGACATAGACAAAAACTTAATTGCATCATAAAGACCAATACCTTCTGGCAAATCCAAAGCTGCATTAAGAGCTAATCCGTTATAATGCGCATAATTATCTATATATTTAAAATAGTTATTTACATTACCATCATTCTTCATAATTTCAGATGCATTTCTTGATAACTCAGCCCAAACAGCGTCTGTTCTATCAGTCCTTTCTGGATGAACTAAATATGAGTACAAAACATTCTCACTTTTATTATCAGTGTTAACATGCCCATACTCATCATAGAAATCATCAAAGTTCCATTCTTGACCAGCGGCTTCCATAACGTCTTTTAAAAAACCAAATGTTTGGTTATACAAATAACCAACATATCCAACACTAACATTTTGCTGTAAAACGTAAGCTGAATATTCAGCTTCATCTCTAGTGTTATCAACACCGTTGATATAATAGTTTGAAACCGGTCTTGCTTCTACAGAAGTAGCCACCATAATAAGTAGTACTGTCATAAAAGACAGAATTTTTTTAATTTTTGTCATTAGTTTTCTCCGTTTGACATTTAAAAGATATTTGAAAAGTTTGTGTTCATTTACACTTTTTTAACTCGTATTCATTTTAACCTCCTATTGGTAAATTTTTAGTTGACTCAAAAAATTCTTTACATTCTGAATAAGTTGGAGTAAATTGACCACCAGCAAAACCATGAGATGCTCGAGATATGCCATCTCTTAGTTTTCTTTTTTCATCAGTATTAAATACTTTTGAAAGGACTAAAGACCTAGCCATGTCGAAAGAATTCCATTCCGATTCTTTTGCATATACATCATCATATAACAACCCATTACATCTTATTGTGTAAGTTATATTGTTCATACTCTCTTTAATACTTTCATCATCAAACATTTTGTTTCTTGCTAGGTAAAGATCGTATTCTGAAGTTCTTGCTTCGGCAAAGTAAGATTCAACTAAATCAGCATCATCTTCAAAAGCTTCTGCAACAGCAATTTCAATGTCATCTCGAACTTTGTTGTTGTTTACATCCACAAATTCAGTTTTAACAAGTTCAGCATCAGGTTCAGGTGGTAAA
>PDQZ01000003.1 GCA_002747955.1 Candidatus Campbelliibacteriota bacterium
GAAACAAGAAGAAAAGAAAAACAACAAGAAAAAACAGAAAACAATAAAAAGAAACAAAAACACCAAAAGGTGTTTTTGTTTTTAAATTGTGGTAAAATAGGTTTATGTCAAATAATTTAAATATAGATGTAACAGCTCCTGGGAAGAAAACAAAAAAAGGAGGTTTACATATTATTACAAAATCCATCAGAGAAATGGAAAATATTTTTGCAAAAATGGGATTTGAAATTTTTCAAGGTGTGGAAGCTGAAAATGAATTTTACAATTTCGATGCAATGAATGTTCCAAAAGACCACCCAGCTCGAGATATGCAAGATACTTTCTGGATCAAAGGTTTGAAAGAAACAGTTTTAAGAACTCACACTTCAGAAGCCCAAGTTCGATATATGGAGAAAAACAAACCACCGTTTAAAATCATTGTCCCTGGACGAGTTTTCAGAAACGAAGCCACAGACGCAACACATGAAGCCCAGTTTCACCAACTTGAAGGACTTGTGGTTGGAGAAAAAATCTCTCTTTCTCACTTGAAAACTACTTTACTTTATTTTTTAAGACAGTTTTTTGAAAACGAAAATTTAGAAATTAGAATTCGTCCAGGATACTTTCCATTTGTGGAACCAGGAATTGAGGTTGATGTGACTTGCTTTAAATGTAAAGAAAAAATAAATCCAAAATGTAATGTTTGTAAAGGTTCAGGTTTTATTGAAGTTTTAGGAGCAGGAATGGTACATCCAAATGTTTTAGAAAAAGCAGGAGTGGATGGTTCAAAATATCAAGGTTTTGCTTTCGGACCAGGTGTTGAAAGACTTATAATGCTAAAGTATGGAGTGGAAGATATTAGAGATTTTTATGATGGTGATATTCCATTTTTAAAACAATTTTAATCAATACAAATATGAAATTTTCTTATAATACAATACAAAAATATTTTGAAGACAAACTTCCAGAAGCTGAAAAATTGGCTGAAGCTGTTGGTTTACACTCTTTTGAACTTGAAGGAATAGAAGAAGTAGAAACTGAAAGTGGATATAAAGATGTTTTAATAGACTGGGATATTTTACCAAACAGATCTTCTGACTGTTTGTGTTACATGGGGATTGTTAAAGAAATCTCAGCTGTTTTGGATATTCCTTACACAAATTTTCAAGATCAATACAAAGAACACAAATTTAGTTCAGACTTTAAAACTTCAGACTTTGTAAATTTGGAAGTTCAAGACACAAACCTTGTTCCAAAAGCTACAAAAATAATTGCAAGAAATGTAAAAATTAAAGAAAGTCCAGAATGGTTAAAAAACTTTTTGGAAAGTATAGATCAGAAAAGTATTAACAATGTTGTTGATATTACAAATTATGTAATGTGGATTACAGGGCAACCAGTGCATGCTTTTGATTACAACAAACTTGCAGGAGAAGGGAAGAAAAATATTTATATTAAGTTTGCAGAAGACGGGCAAAAGGTAACAGATTTATCAGGAGATGAACACGAACTTGACGGAAGTGTTTTGGTCATTGCTGACGACCAAAAAGCACTTGATATTGCAGGGATCAAAGGTGGTGAGGTTTCAGGAGTTGATCAAAATACTGACACTTTGATGCTTTCTGCTGTTAATTTTAATTTTAAAAACATCAGAACAAGCTCTAAAAAACTAAAACTTCAAACAGACGCTTCAAAAAGATTTGAAAATGAAGTGCCACAAGAGAAAACTGTCATCGCAATGGACTTTATGTCATATTTGCTAGAAAAATACGCAGAGGCTGAAGTTTCAGCAGAAATTGTTGACACAAAACCCGACCTTGAAACAAAAGCTGAAATTGAATTTAAATTTGAAAAAATCAATTCTCTTTTAGGGCTTGAATTGTCAGATGGCCAAATTGTTCAAATTTTAAAAAGACTTGAAATTGAGGTTTTGGAAAAAGAAGACAAAGTTTTTGCCAAAGTGCCTTTTGAAAGACTTGATTTAAATATTTGGCAGGATCTTGCAGAAGAGGTTGGAAGAATTTACGGACTTGAAAATATCAAAGAAAGTCTTCCGGTTGAAGAATTTAAAATTCCAAGAGCAAACAAATTAAAAGAAATGATTTATCATGTTTCTGATGTTTTGGTAGATTATGGATTTTTTGAAGTTTACAACAGAACTTTAAATGAACAAGGAAAAGTTGAACTTTTAAATCCACTTTCTGCAAATGCTAAAATGTTAAGATCTTCACTTTTGCCTTTATTATTTCAAAAAGGAGATAAGAATTTGCAACATTCAGATGATGTAAAGTTTTTTGAAATCGGAAAAGTGTTTTTAGACGACAAGACTGAAAACGAAAACAAAGTTGTAGAAGAAAGATTCTATTTTGCAGGATATATTCCAAAAAGAAAAATCAAAGATAAATTTAAAGAAGATTTGTTTTTAGAAACAAAAGGGTATTTGGAAAAAGTTTTTGAAAAAATTGGAATTGAAAATGTGGAATGGAAAGAAAGTTCTGAAGGGGACTTTGTAGCAGAGGTTTCCAAAAACGATGAAGTTTTTGGAAATGTTGGAGTAAACTTTTGGGAGCTTGATTTGGAAAAAATGCTTGAACTTGTTGACTTTAAAGTTGAGTATAAAACAGTTTCAAAATATCCGACAATCAAAAGAGATGTTTCGTTCTTTGTTCCAGTTGATTTTCAAGTCAAAGTTACTGAAGATTTGATCAAATCTGTTTTGCCAACCGAGACTGTTGATCTTGAACTTTTTGACATTTACAAAGACAAAGAAAACAACAGAAAGTCATTTGCCTTTAATATTGTTTTCCAGTCAATGGAAAAAACTTTGGACGATGTGTTTGCAAACGAAGCCATGGATAAAGTTTATGACAAGCTAAAAGAAAGTGGTTTTGAGATAAGATAGTAAAAAACTTAGAAAAATAAAAAAGCCCATTTTCGCACTTTTGAAATTTAAAGCTGAGCGAAAATGGGCTTTTTTTATTTTCCAAAATTTGATATTATATATTAAATATAAAATAATATGTCAATAAATTTAACCCTAATTCAAAAAATGTATCATTCCAGAACCAAAGATTTCTGGAGATTTGAAACATCAACTTGGCTTTTTGTTTTTGGAATTTCTTTAATCTCAATTTTTTTACCCATTTTGCTTTACAAAGCAGGTTACACAATCAGTCAAATTTTGTTCTTTTATCTTGTTTTTCATTTTTTCAATATTCCTTTAAACTTTCTTTCAGAAAAGTTGATGAGAATTTTTAAAACCAAAAGAATTATCATTTTTGCAACTTTTGTAAATATTTTGTTTTTCTTTTCAATTCCTTTTTTGGAAAAACATCAAAGTTTATACTTGTTAACCCTTGTTGCTTTTTTGGGGGCACTTTTTGATGCTTTTTATTACACAGTTGCAAACTATATTTTTGTTGGAACAAATAAAAAAGAAGAAAACTTAACTAAAAATATTTCAATTTTAAATTTTGTTTGGGTCAGTGCTTCGATTTTAGCTCCCATTTTAGGTTCTTTTGTTTTGGTTTATTCAAACAACAAAGATGTTTTGTTTTATATTATGATATTTTTCATGCTACTTTCGGTTATTCCGTTAATTAAACTTGAAGATATTAAACTTAAAAGGGAAGACAAAGCTAAAAGTATAAAAAAATATTTCAATTCAAAAATCAACCGAGAAAACACTTTCTTTTTAGCTTTTTATAAAATTTTAGCAACTTTCGAAGCAGTTATTTTTCCAGTTTTTTTGTTTATTTATTTTGGAAATTTAAAATCAGTGGCAATTTTTGCTGTTTTAATTCCGATTTTTTCAATCTTTTCAATTTTCCTTGCTTCAAAACTTAAAAGAGGAATTTACATTAAAACAATTTACATTACAACTTTTTTAATCGGAATGATGTTTTTTTTAAGATATTTTATTCAAGAAGATTTAATTTTTTATACAACCGCTGTTATCGTTTCAGCTTTATTCATCTTTATGCAGTCAGCAGTTGATTCTTTGTTTTACGGTAGCGCAAAAGAAAACGGATCATTAACAATTTCAATTTACAAAAACACAATTTCAATGACAGGGCGATTTGTATATTTTTTAATTTTATATATTTATTCTTTATTTTTTCCTCAAAGTATATTTGATTTTGCTTTTCTTTTTACTTTTTTAATTGCGGTTTTGTACTTTTTCTATGCTTACAAAATCAAACAAAGATGTTAATCTTAAAAAACCACCCCAAACCCCATCTCCAAACCTCATCCGTGAGGCCTTGCCTCACGGATTTTAAAATAATAAATTTTGCCCAGTTTATACCCAAAAGACTTGTTTTTTTAAAGAATTTTTAGTATAATGTCAATCATTATGACATTTGCAATTATTCAAACTGGTGCAAAACAATATAAAGTAAAAGTTGGAGATATCATCAAAATCGAAAAACTACAAGGTGATTTTAAAGAAGGTGATAAAATAACTTTTGAAGATGTTGTTTTAACAGATGATGACAAAAACACAGAATTAGGGACTCCTTTCGTTTCAGGAAAAAAAGTTGAAGCTAAACTTTTAGCAGAAGAAAAAGGAGACAAAATCAGAATTCAAAAATTTAAGTCAAAATCAAACTACCACAAAGTACAAGGGCACAGACAAAACTTTTTTAAAGTTGAAATTACAAAAATATAATTAAAGACACCATAAACGGTGTTTTTTAATTATATTATGTAACTTAACTTTTAATTTACAAAACACTTTCTTTTTTTCTTTTGTATCAAGACAAAAGAAAAAATAAATTTTTATGTTAAAATATAGTTTACTATATGATTAAAAAACTCCAACAAAAATACATCATAAATAAACCTCTTTCCCAAAAAGAGCTTCTTTCTGTATATGGAGAAAACTTTAATCCACTTTTAGCAAACTTGCTTTTTGTTCGCGGCATCAAAGAAAAAGAAGATATAGAACATTTTTTAGATCCAAAATGGGACTATATTCACGATCCGTTTTTGTTCAACGATATGCAAAAAGCTGTCAAAAGAATTTTCAAAGCTATTCAAGAAAATCAAAATATTTTGATTTTTTCAGATTACGACACCGACGGAATTCCAGGCGGAGCCATTTTATACAACTTTTTTGAAAAAATAGGTTACCAAAATTTCAGAAACTATATTCCAGACAGAAACAAAGATGGTTACGGATTAACAGAAAAACAAGCTCAAAAAATCAAACAAGGAACAATTTTTTTCAAAAAAGACATCAAAAGAGTTTTAAAAAAACACAAAGATTCAAAACAGTTTTTCAAACCAGATTTAGTCATTACAGTTGATTGTGGAATCACCGACGTTGCCTCAGCCAAACTTCTAAAAAAAGCAAAAATAGACTTAATCATCACCGACCACCACATCCCTCAAACTCTTCCTGATGCTTTTGCTATTATCAACCCCAAAGTTAAAACAGAAAAATACCCCGACAAAAATCTTGCAGGAGCAGGAGTTGCTTTTAAACTTGTTTCGGCTTGTTTGCAACACTTGGAAAAAAACAATTTCAAAATCGGCAAAAAAAAGTTTGAACCAATTCCAAACGGCTGGGAAAAGTGGCTTTTGGATTTACTTTCAATTTCAACAGTCTGCGACATGGTTCCGCTTATTGGAGAAAACCGGGTTTTTGTAAAATACGGTCAGTTAGTTTTAGCCAAAACACAAAGAACAGGTTTGGGAGAAATCATCGCCAAAGCTCGTTTGCACAAAAACAAAATCACAGCCGATGATTTAGGTTTTGCCATTGGTCCAAGAATCAACGCTGCTTCAAGACTTGAAAACCCGTTTATTTCTTTTTGGGCTTTAGCTGGGAAAAAAGAAGTTGCTTTGGAAAATGCCAAAAAACTTGAGAAACTAAACAACAGTAGAAAATACCAAACAGCAAAAATCATGAAAGAAGTTTGGAAAAAACTTGAAAAAAGAAATGACCAAAAAGTCATTGTTATTGGAAACAAAACTTGGCCACTTGGAATTTTAGGGCTTATTGCAGGCAAAATCGCAGACAAAAAAAAGCTTCCAGTTTTTGTTTGGTCCGAAGCTGATACGGAAACAAACGGTATTCTGAAAGGTTCTTGTCGTTCTGGAAATGATTACTCTGTTTTTTCTTTAATGTCAGAAACAGAAGATCAGTTTTTAGGTTTTGGGGGACACAAAAAAGCCGGAGGTTTTTCACTTTTGGAAGAAAATATTCACACTCTGGAACAAATTTTAGAAGAAAATATCGACAAAATCGAAAAACTTGATCCTGAAAAAAAAGTAATTGACTCAACTTTAACTTTAGATGATATAAATTTTCAAAATTATACAGAAATTGAAAAACTCGAACCATACGGAATGGCAAACCAAAGACCACTTTTTTTGTTCAAAGATATTATAATTCAAAATGTCAAAAAATTTGGAAAAAGCCAAGAACATCTAGAGCTTTCATTTTTTGATTCTCGTGGATTTACTAAAAATGCAATTTGTTTTTATTTCAAAGATTTTTTTCCTCAGGAAGTTTTAGAAAACAAAATCAAAGAGCAAGAAAAAATCAATTTGGTTGGAAGTATTGAAAACAACAAGTGGAACGGAAACAACTTTTTAAGAATTAAAATTGAAGATATTTTATAGGGGAAAAATAGAGGTTGAAAGATTTGTGTTTATCAACCTTTTAAGATTTTTGTTTTTTTAAAAAAGTATTATAATATAAAATGTATGATTGTAAGAGAATACAAAAAAGAAGATTATGAGCAGATAAAAAAAATATATCTCCATCCAAATACATTTGGTGGACAATTTGATGAAGCAAGAGACACGGAAGAAAAAATTTCAACCTTGGTTAATGAAAAGAAAAACAGCGTTTTAGTTTTGGAAAGTAAAGGAGATGTTGTGGGTACGGTTACAATTTTTGAAGACGGCAGAAGTTGTTGGCTTTATAGGTTTGCAGTTTTGCCTGAATACGAGAAAGAAGAATATGTAAAACTTTTATATCAAAAAGCAGAAGAAGTTTGTAAAGAAATGGGGCACAGTCAAATTCTTGTTTATGCTCCAGCTGGAGAAGAAAAATTTGAAGAAAGATATGTAAAGTTTTTAGAATTAAATAAGGGTAACCCATATACAGCTTTTTGGAAAGACATTAAATAAAGATGTTTTGTAAAAGAAAAAACAAAACGAAAGTTGAGAGGCCTTGCCTCTCAACTTTTTAAAAAATAAAATAAGTTTGCGCGCAGCCTTCGGCTGCGCGCGCTTTAAATTCAAAACCTTGCAAAAAACTAAAAAACAGGTATAATATGGATACATGATATATTTAAGCATATTAGAATAAAATAAAATATTTGAAAAACGGTTTTTCAAAAACTTTTGTTTTGTTATGCTTAATAAACTTTTATCAAAAAGTCTTTTTAGCATATCGTTACAGAAAAACCGAACTAAAATCGGTTTTTCTTTTATTATAAACTTTTATTAACAATAAAGTAAAAATATGCATAAAAATATTATTAAACTCAAAAATATTTCAAAACAATATAATGATGAAATAAAACTTCTAGAAAATATTTCATTTTCAGTTGCAAATTCTGAAAAAATCGGACTGGTGGGAAACAATGGAAGCGGGAAAACAACTCTTTTAAAAATTATGGCAGGTCTAGAAAAGCCTGATCAAGGAAGTATTGAAATTAAAAAAGGTTTTAAAATTTCTTATTTAAGTCAAAAAATAGATTCTCAAAAAAGCATTTTTGAATTTTTAAACCTAGGCAAAAATTTCAAAAAAGCCCAAAAGCTTTTTTTAGAATTAAGTTTAGAAAAATTAAACACAGATTTAAAAATCAACACTTTATCAGGTGGAGAAAAAACAAAAGTCGGGCTTATAAAAATTATTTTGGAAAACAACCCCATTGTATTTTTAGACGAACCTACAAACAATTTAGACAAAGAAAGTATTTTGTTTTTAGAAAAATATATTTTAAATTCAAAACAAACTTTCTTGATAGTTTCTCACAATCGTTCTTTTTTGGACAACACAGTTGAAAAAATATTTTTTCAAGACAGTTTTATAAATGAATTTAAAATTTATTCTGGAAATTATTCAGATTTTGTTCAAACTTTTGAAAGTCAAAAGCAAAGACAAAAGATTTTGTATTTTCAAAATCAAAAACAAAAAAGAAACATTCAAAAAGAAATTCAAAGAGCAACTCAAAAAACAAAATTAGACAAAAAGAAAGATTATTCAAAAGACAATGACAAATACATAAACTTCAACATCACTCAATCAGTTCAGAAGAAAATGGCAAATACTCTCAAAGCCAAAAAAACAAAACTCCAAAGATTTGAAGAAAAAGAAAACTTTAAAGAAAAGAGATATTTTGACTTTGAGTTTAAAACAAATATTACCGCAAATGCTGTTTTAGATGTTTCTGGTTTATACAAAGAATTTGGAAACAAAAAAATCGGTCCAGTTTCATTTTATGTTCAAAAGAAAGACAGAGTTTTTCTAGATGGAAAAAACGGAAGTGGAAAAACAACTATTTTGAAAATGATTTTGGGTCAAATTCAAAAAAGTTCAGGAGAAGTTAAGTTTTTTCCAAAAACCAAAACAGCTTATTTGTCTCAATCTTTAAACCAAAATCAAGAACAGATTGTTTTTGACTTTTTGGAAAGGCAAAGTCACAAAAGTAAAACAGAAATCATCAATATCTTAGAAAAAATCGGAATTGATTTTGAAATTGTTAAAAACAAAATCAAAGAACTCTCAGAAGGTCAAAAGTTAAAAGTTTTTATCGCAGATGTTGTGCTTTCAGATTACAATTTGTTGATTTTAGATGAGCCAACAAACAATATTGATTTGGAAGTTTTAGAAAAATTTGAACAAGCACTTGTTGAATATAATGGTTCTATAATTTTTACAAGCCACGACAAATATTTTATTCAAAAACTAAAACCAAACAAAACAATTTTAATTCATTAAAATTTTAAATTAAAAGTTAAGTTTAACAAAGCCCAAAAACAGCGAAGCTGTTTTTGGGCTTTATGTTTTAAAAATATTTTTAATTCAAGTGAAGTTGTTGACACTCGAAACACTTGTGATATAATTATTTTCAGTAAATGTTTTTTGTTAACAACCAGCGCCGACTTCGTCGGCGCTGGTAGACCAAAACATTTAAAGTTCTTTTAAAAAACCACTTAAGCAGAATTTTGAAAAAAAGAAAACCACCCAAACTTTTTTCCAAAATTCTGCTTAAGTTTGCAGACACTTTTTGGTTTGTCACCAAAAAGAAATTTTTTGAAAATGGGATTGACAACCCTAAATATTGAGGAGTGTATAATGAGCACGCAAAAAATTAAAAAATTAATTCTTTCCATGGAAAAAGAATTGAAAAGAATTGAAAAAACACTAAACGAAATTAGTAATTCTTTGCAAAAAGAAATCATAATTGTCGAAAACGGTGTTGTGGACATCAAGGGGGCCGAAAAAATTATGGGTTCAAAACAATTTTTGGGACCAGAAGATATTAAAAATACCTTTGATTTTTATCCTGAAAATATTCCAGCGATTCCTTTTTCTTGGAAAGAGCTGGAGAGAGCTAGGGATTTTGGGCAACACTTAATTCTTTATGTCGAAAAAACTAATGACGGGAAACCATTTACTGTTAAAGAAATGGTTGATATTGTGGACAATAAAACAAGTGAGGGGGAAGAAATTTTTTGTTTTAAAACCCATATACAAGATGATGAAATCTTGAAAGAGCAAACTCCAAGGAGCGGTTGGAGATTAACAGGCCCTGAAGTTGTTAAGGACAGTACGCAGAAAAATTATCTTGAACAAACGGATGTTTTGATATCTTATCTTCAGAATGAGGTTTTTGAAAACCAAGAAGTTCCTGAAGTATATCAAAATGCCATTGATCAGTTTTTAGAAAGAAAAGTTGAGTTTAAAAAGGAGATAGCCTATTCACCTTATTGGGAAGAAGTGACAAAAAAACTTTCAGAAATTTCAATAAGTCAGCTTTTAAGAGAAAGGTCGAGTGAAATCATATATCGGTTAATTTTACAAGAGAGAAAATATGGAATTAAAGATTTTATTTCAGGAAGCTCTCTATCAAACTCAATAGGTACGAACGGTAAGATTGTACATGTTGACATGCACAAACCCAGTGATTGGCATGTCGGAGGAGTGAGAGCGTGTAAAGGTGCTTGGAGATTGGGAGTTTGTTTTTCTCGAGGTGTGTGAAGGTAACCGAAATTTGCGTAAGCAAATTTCGGTTTCAAAAAAGTCTGCGTTTTTTAATAAGCCGAGCAATTTTGCTTGGCTTTTTTTTGCACGATTTTGGCTGCGTGGTTGTGTTTGTCAAAATCGTGCTTTTGTATACTAAACATAAAGCGCGCGCAGCCTTCGGCTGCGCGCGCTTTATTTTCATTTATGTTATAATATCCCTATGATTTTAAAAATAAAAAAAGAAATACAAGAAAACATTTTACAAGCTCTGGAAGAGCTTGGAATTGTCTATGCAGGAAAAATTTCTGTTGAAAATCCAGATGTTTTAAAAATGGGTGATTTTTCTTCAAACATCGCAATGGTTCTATCAAAACAAGAAAAAACATGTCCGCGTGAACTTGCACAACAAATCATCACAAAAATTCAGCCAAATCAAAATATCGCAAAAGTTGAAGTTGCAGGTCCAGGTTTTATAAACTTCTTTTTGTCAAAAAAATATTTTTCAGATTTTGTAAATGACGAACATTTAAATCTAAATATTTTAAAAAACAAAAAGTTTTTAATCGAACACTCTTCACCAAACTTGTTCAAACCATTTCACATTGGACATTTGGTAAATAACGCAGTAGGGGAATCTTTATTTAGAGTTTTTCAATTTGCCAAAGCAGATATTAAACAAATTTCTTTTCCATCGGACAAATCACTTGGAATTGCCAAAACAGTTTGGGGTCTAAAACACAAAATGCAACAAGAAAAAAACGAATTAGTTTTTGACATTAAGTCTTTTGGTGATGCATATGTTTTGGGAACACAAGAATTTGAAAAATCAGAAGATGTTAAAAACGAAGTAATTCAAATCAACAAAGACATTTACAACGAAGAAGGGGAGAACTTTGAAATTTACAAAAAAGGAGTTGAAATTTCAAAGCAATATTTTCTAGACATTACAAAAAGACTTGGATCAAGATTTGACGGATTTATTTACGAATCAGAGTCAGAAGAGGTTGGAAAAGAAATTATTCAAAACAATATTGGAAAAGTTTTCAAAAAATCAGAAGGGGCAATTATTTTTGAAGGTTCAAAATACGGTGTTTACGACAATGTTTTCATAAACAGTGACGGTTTTGCCACTTATTCTGGAAAAGACTTAGGACTTTTACAAAAAAAGTTTAGTCTTTACGACTTTGACAAATCAATTACTTTAACAGACATTGAGCAAAAAGGGCATTTTCAAGTTGTTAAAAAAGCAGCAGGTTTGATTGAAAAAAGTTGGGAAGAAGATTCAGAATATATTTCACACGGACGACTTGGTTTTGCGGGCAATGTTAAAATTTCATCAAGATACGGAAACGTACCACTAGCAGCTGACTTAATTGATAAAGTAAAAGAAAGCATTAAAGAAAAAATTAAAGATCGTGATTTTGAAAAAAAAGAGCAGGAGGAAATAATGGAAAAACTTGCCATTGGAACTTTAAAATACACAATTTTGAAAGTTTCATGTGGTAAAAATATGGTTTTTGATTTTCAAAAAGCTTTATCTTTACAAGGAAACACTGAATCTTATTTAAATTATTCTCTTGTTAGAGCTTTGTCAGTTTTGGAAAAAACTAATCAAGAAAACACAAAAGAAGATGCTCAAAAAACAAGCGATGTTTCAGAATTTGAACAAAATTTATGTCGTTTCGATGATATAATTTTAAAAGTTATAGAATCTTATTCTCCGCACCACTTGGCAAATTATTTACATCAAATTGCAACAGATTTTAATTCATTTTACGCTGAAACAAAAATCTTAGATCAAGAAAATCAGAATTATTTGTATAATTTAAAATTAACAAAAAAGTTTTCAAAAATTATGCAAAAAGGACTTGATTTGCTTGGAATTCAATTTGTAGAGAAAATGTAAAATAAAAATATGAAAAAACCAAAAATTTTATTTTTCATATTTTTTATTTTGTTACAATTATACTTAATATATTTTGCATTTAGATATGAAAGTATAGAAAAGTATATTACAAATTATTATTTAAATAAAAATGAAAAAATCCAATACCAAATTTCAAATATCAATTGTACTAGAACCAAATGTTTTGTTAATTTAAAAAACACACAAAATCAAAAAAACAGAAATATCACAGTTTTATTATTTCCATTTCCAGAAGTTTGGCGTGATACAAAATATCTTCCTTAAAAAATTAATAAAAGAAGCCCGAAAATTTGGTCCACACAACCACACAAGCCAAATTTTCGGGCTTTTTAACTTGATTTTTAATATAAAATATATATAAATATGACAAATAACAATCAAACAGCAATTTTAAATATCACAATTCCAAAAAATACCAAAGCTGATTTTCAAGCTTTAGCAAAAAATATGGGTACAACTCCGTCAAATTTAATCAAAATGTTTATCACACAAAGTTTAAACAGCGACGAAATCACATTTTCAACAAACACTGAAAATACTTTAAAAACAGAACAATTTTCAAAACAAGAACAAGAAGATTTATTGAATAATGAAAGTATTAAAAATAACATTTCGAAAATGTAAGGCTTGCTTAAAAAATAAAACACGATTTTGACTCGCGCAACTAAACACGTCAAAACCGTGCTTTTTTATTTCCCCAAATTGAAAGTTTGTAGTATAATTTAAAAATATTATGAAAAAATTATACATCGTAGCAAATTTTGGAGAAGTTTATTTAAAAGGACAAAACATTTCTTTTTTTGAAAAAAAACTTTTTCAATCTTTAAATTTAAAAATCAAAAAAATTAAACACAAGATCAAATTTGATAAAAAAAGTGGAGGTTCTTTTTTTATCAAACTTTCAGAAGACATTACAAATGATGAAATAAATTTTCTAGAACAAAGTATTAAAAACACTTTTGGTTTTTCAAACTATTACAAAGCATATTTTGCACAAGATTTTTCAATGGAAAGTTTAGAAAAAACCGTTTTGGACTTTCTAGAAGATTTTGATTTTTCAAAAAAAGAAATCCAAACTTTCGGTGTGCATACAGAAAAAGTTTCACACAACGACAAGCTTAAAACTCAAAATGTAAATGTTCAAATCGGTTCTGCAGTTTACAATTTTTTAGAAAAAAAGTTTGGGAAGATAAAAGTGGATTTAGACAATCCAGATTTTGTTATAAATATTAAAATCAGAAATGACAAAGTTTTAGTTTTTGGAACACCAAAACAAGCGTTAGGTGGACTTCCAACAGGTGCCATTGGAAAAAACATTGTTTTGCTTTCAGGAGGTTTTGACTCACCAGTTGCATCTTTTTTAGCTCAAAAAAGGGGACTTGAAACATATTTTGCCCACTTTCACTCAGTTCCTAAAACAGACAAAAGGTCGATAGAGAAAGTTAAAGAACTTGCAAATGAACTTGTTAAATTTCAAGGTTTTGGAAAGCTTTTTTTAGTACCAATTATTGATATTCAAAAAGACATTGTTCAAAATGCAGAAAGAAGATATTCTATTTTGTTGCAAAGAAGAGCTTTTTTGGAAATCGCAGAGCAAATTTCAAAACAATACAATCTAGAAGCACAAGTTTTTACAACAGGAGACAGTTTAGGACAAGTTGCTTCACAAACTTTAGAAAACTTAGTGACAGTTTCAGAGAAACTTGATGATCACAATTTGATTTTAAGACCGTTGATCACTTACGACAAACAAGAAATTTTAGAACTTGCAAAAAAAATTAACACTTACAAAATTTCAGAACGTCCACATCAAGATGCTTGCGAACTTTTTGTACCAGATAAACCTGAAACAAGATCAGTTTTAGAAAAAGTGAAAGAAGAAGAAAAAAACTTAGATAAATTTTTAATCCAAAAAGCAATTGATAACACAGAAGTGATAAATTTAAAAATTGATTAAAATAAAAACTCAAAAAAGCCCGATTTTGACCCACACACCCACCCAGTCAAAATCGGGCTTTTGTCAAATTATAAAAATTTGACAAACAAAATACAAAGGTGTATAATGCCAATCTAATTCTTTAAAAACAAATATAGAAGGAGCAAAAAATGAAAGATCTAATGGTTCTTTTGGTTGTTATAGCATTTTTTGCCACATATATGTGGCTTAATTACTTAAACCTCAAAAGAGGTGCAAAAATTGAACAAAAGGAGGTGGTTAAATGAGAAAGGTTAGAAAAACCTTTGGTCAAAGAACAACAGAAACCTTAAACCAGATTATGTTCTGGCAAGGTTTTGTTGCGGCAAGTACCATTTGGGGAGTTTTATTTTTTTTATTTGTTGTTAAATAAAAATACAAGGGGCACAAAATGAAAACCTTAGAATTCTTTTTATACACACTGCTTGCAATAGCAACAGCTATTGCTTTAGCAATGGGTATGGCAACAATTATAATAACTTAAAAAAAACCACCTTTGGTTTTCCAAAGGTGGTTTTCACTTTTCCCAAAAACTTACAAAAAAGGTGTTGACACAAAAAACATAAACTGTTAGAATGAATATAGGTTAAATAAAACAACGGCAACAAAGGAGGTATATTATGTTCCCGGTTTTTACAATCTTGGCTATCGGGCTACTGTCAGCCTTTGTAGCCGCAGGTCTTTTAGGACTCGTTTTATTTGCTTATTTCGGGTTCGAAAAGTTTATCCATCATTAACAAAACTAGTTTTTAGTTTTTACAACAGGCTCGTTCAACGAGCCTTTTTTAATCAAAATTAAGGTAGGAGAAAAATGGTTCACAATATACTATTTCTGGTTGGTGTTGCAGGAGTTTTGACCTTTATTGGATTTGGGGCTTATCTTTTTCTGCACAAAAAATAAAAACTTAAAAAACTCGTTTTCCAAAACGAGTTTTTCTATTTTTTCTTTTCTTTAATATATTTTCCCATTTTAAACCAAAACTCTTTTTTCTTTTCAAAATTCGTCTTTCGACTTTGCTTAGCTTCTGCAAAAAACTGATTGATTTTGTGTTCAGGCACTTGTTTGAACATTCCAATATAAAAAGAAAAAGATCCATACCCGAAAGCGGCATTTTCTCCAAAATAATTTCGAATAGTATCAACAAGCTCTTGCATTTCAGAGTGGTATTTTTTTTCTCGATTTAAAATATTGTCAGTATTTAAAAGTTCAGAAATAGAACTTGTAGAACCTTTTTTTTTGCTTTTTTCAGAAATTGATTTTTTCTGTCTTTTGTTTGGGAAAAAAGATTTTAAATTTTTGTTTTGACAATTTTTAATTTCAAAGGGATTTTTCAAATATTTTTTAATCTGATTTATCTCAAAATTTTCAACAATTTTTCCATCTTTAAAATCTCCACTTTTTGAAAGTTTTAGTTTTTTAATCTCGATTTTTCCACTTCGAATTTCTTCTTTTAAATCAGAAACATTTTGAATTTTCAAAACAACAGCTTTTGATTTTTTGTTTCCCTCAATTATTTCAAACATATCTCCAACTTTAAAATTGACATTTGAAAAAAACTTCAAAAACTTTCTGTTTTTTGAAATTTCCCTAACAGACCTTTTTGTCAAAAGTGTTAAAATCTTCATGCTTATATTATAACAAAAAATAAACTTGTGTTAAAATAAAAACATGACAAAAATACCAAATCAAAATATAATAGAGATTTTTAACTTCCGATATGCTTGCAAAAAATTCAACCCAAACAAAAAAGTGACTAAAAAAGATCAAGAAACTATTTTAGAAGCAGGGCGACTCTCTCCATCTTCTTTTGGAATCGAGCCTTGGGATTTTGTAGTTGTTCAAACTAAAAAAGCAAAAGCTGAACTCTCAGAAACAGTTCCAATTACAAACAAAACCAAAATCAAAACCGCATCTTTTGTTGTTATTATTTTAAACAAAACAAAAAACAGTTTAGATGTAAATTCAAACTATATTGAAAAATTGTTTTCAAAATTCAAAAAATTAAATTTTGTTGTTAAGAGGGGTTTGAAATTTGTATATGGAAAATTTATTATTTCAAGCTTAAAAACAGAAGAAAAAATAAACGCTTGGTCTCAAAAACAAACACACATTCCACTTGCAAATATGTTAACAACTTCAGCCATGCTTGAAATCGACTCAATTCCAATGGAGGGGTTTTACCAGCAAAAAGTTTTAGATTTTTTAAAACAAAACAATTACGATATTTCCAACAAAGAAGTTTCGGTTTTGGCAGCCTTCGGGTATTCAGCTGAAAAAAGACCAAAAGAAAAATTAAGACGAGATTTTGAAGATGTGGTAACTTTTTTGTAACCCCTTTACTTTTTATCAAAATAATATATAATATATACATAAACGCTTCGGCCAGCACTTCCCGTGCCCGCCGAAGTTTTTTTAAAAAACAATAAAAACAAAACCAAGCCAAAACTTGATTTTATTTTATAATGTTTGCTTTCTTCAAAACTTTGTAAGCTCCGTGTTTTGCAATTGTTTTAATTGCTCTTGTTGACAAGTTTAGGTTATAAGTTTTTCCTGTTTCTTCAACAAACACTCTTTTCTTTTGAATATTAGCTTGTTTTCTTTTTTTTCCTGTTGGATTAAACTCTGTTGCACGAATTCTGTTTGAATATCCTCCACCAACTGTTGAGCTTTTTTTTGTTACATCACATTTTTTACTCATAATTTTTTATTAGTTATGTTATAATAACATAAATTAATTTTTTTACAAGTTATGATAACAACAGAATCAATCATATTTTTTATTATTTTAATAATTTCAATTATCGTGCACGAACTTGCTCACGGATATACAGCCTTATTTTTAGGAGATCACACAGCCGAAAACAAAGGCCGATTAACTTTGAACCCAATTGCACACGCTGATTTGTTTGGAACAATAATACTTCCTTTAATTTTTCTACTTTCAGGTTCATCTTTCTTTTTTGGTTTTGCCAAACCCGTGCCTTATAACCCAGAAAATTTAAAAAATAAAAAATGGGGAGAAACAATAGTAGCTATTGCCGGTCCAATTTCAAATATTATTTTAGCTTTATTTTTCCTTTTGCTTTTATTTCTTTTTACTCACACAGGTTTTGGAAACGAGCTTGTTTTAAAAGTTTTAAATTTATCAATTTTAATTAACATTTTGCTTGCTGTTTTTAATTTGTTGCCAATCCCACCACTTGATGGATCAAAAGTTTTGTTTGATTTAATTAAAAATTACAAAGTTAAATATTACAAACCAGTTTTAAACTTTTTTCACAAATATCAACTTTTAATTTTTATTGCTTTTTTATTCGTTCTAATTTCAACAAATTTTTTAGGAAAAATAGTTTATCCAATTTATCAATTTTTAATTAATTTAATATAATGTCAAATCAAGAAAATCAAAAAGGAAAATTTTTCGTGGTCGGAACACCCATTGGAAATTTAGATGAAATTACAAAAAGAGCAATCGATGTTTTAAAAGAAGCTGACTATATACTAGCCGAAGATACAAGGGTAACAGGAAAACTTTTAAAAAGGTTTGATATATCAAAAAAAATGTATTCTTATAACTCTTTTTCTTCACAAGAAAAATCTGAAAAAATTATCGATTCTTTAAAAAAAGGGCAAAAAATTGCTTTAGTTTCAGATGCAGGAACACCTACAATTTCAGATCCAGGGTTTAAAATCGTTTCTGAAATTTATCAAAATTTATCTGAAAATGAAGTTGAGATTTTGCCAGTTGCAGGTCCTTCGGCTTTGATTTGTGCTTTGTCGGTTTCTGGATTTACTTCATCTTCTTTTGTTTTTTATGGTTTTTTACCACACAAAAAAGGACGGGAAACTATTTTTAAAGAAATTGCTCAAAATACTAAAACTTCTGTTTTTTATGAATCTCCAAACAGAGTTTTAAAAGCCTTAACTTCTTTAGAAAAATTTTGCGAAGATAAAAGACAAGTTTTTGTAATCAGAGAAATTTCAAAGTTATTTGAAGAGAAAAAAAGAGGAAGTATCAAAGAAGTTTTAAATTTTTTTGAACAAAATCCAAACAAGCTTAAAGGTGAGTTTGTAGTGGTGGTTGATAAGGTTAAATAACAAAAAAACCGTGAGGCAAAAATCCACAAGGAAAGGCCTCACAGTTTTTTTAAAACGAAAATAAAAGCCCGAAATTTTTTGCCCTTGTTTTCACTTGTGACAGGCAAGGCCTGTCACAAGTGAAAACAAGGGCAAAAAATTTCGGGCTTTTATTTTCATCCTATGATATAATAAGATATATGAACATAAACAAAATTTCAAAAATATTTTTAAACCTTGTAATTTTATTGGCAGTTTTTGTTTTAGGAATAAAAGCTGAACAATTTTTACATCAAGATTATTGTTTAGACGCAGGTGGTGCTTTAAACTCTAAAGGTTTTTGTGAATTTTCAAAAGAAAATAAGGCACAAAAAAACTCAAGCGCCAAAACAGAAATAACATGGATCAAAGCAGTTGACTTAATTAAAAACAATCCCGACCAAATTCAAACAATTTTTCAAACACACAATCTAGACATTTCAATTACAATGAAAGACGGTCAAAAATTTTCTACCAAAGAATCAAGAATTGACGAGATTTTTGAAATCATAAACCAGTGCGGAGAAAAATGTAAAGGAATAAGTCTGGCAACAGAGTAATTTGACTTTTTATAAAAACTTGTTATAATATAATGAGTTTTTATTTTTTGTGAGGCAATCAAATGGATATTAAATCTCACGAGGGTTTATTTCACTCATTAAAACATTTCCTATTTAGATTTTACAAAAACCTAAATAGAAAAAACCAAAGTATTTTCATTTACAACGGTGCTTTGGAGGAGTTAAAAAGAAAAGGAAGTAAAAGCGGGAATAGTTTTGATTCGGTTTCAAAAATAGAAGTTTTTTTTGACAAAGATTTAAAAACTATCCTCTCAATATCTTTCTTTTTGGGAGACGGAGAAAGAAAAATAATTTGGAAAGCTGAAGATAAAATGCAGAAGTTTTCCGAAATCTTCTTTAACTTCATGTATAAAAGATACAGAAATAAGCGGGGACATTAAGTCTCCGCTTTTTTACTTATCCACAGTTTATTGACTTTTTATTTTTTTTGGTATATACTAAATTCAGTTGAACATTAAACATTTGCCATAACAAAAATTGGCAAAATTAAAAACACAAGTTTTTAATACAGTAGTTTCAAAAAATATATAAAAAGAATAGTTTTCAAAAACAAATAATATAATAAACATTTTAACTTCAAAAAACAAAAATAGTTTCAAAAACAAACAAATTTTTTCTTTAAACTTTTCTTGATATAATTTATTTTTCTTTACAACTATATAAAAACTTGATACCAAATATTTTGGAATCAAAAAATTAGACAATCGTCTGGCCAACGAATAATCTAAAAAAAAACTTGATAAAAAAAGACGACGGAATAAAACCGTTGTTTTTTATTTTTAATGAGTATGTGCACAAGAGTGTTTTGCTCCACCTTCTTTTTTAGGTGGATATTTTTTATAAATTAAAATTGAAATAATTGTCACAAGCGGAACAGTTAAAATCAATCCAAAACTTCCCACAACAGACCTTGCAATTTCAACAATGAAAAACTCATTTGAATAAATCATACCACCGTCAATCTCAAGCCCCGCCTGAATCTGCTCTTTGTAATTTGGAGAAAAAATAATCAAAAACATTGGCAAAGCAACAGCAGTATAAGCCAAAACAATTGTGTTTACAAGCGCTGCTGTATGTTCTTGTCCAACCTTCATTGCTTTTTTGAAAACTTCTTTTACACTTTTATTTTTGTCTTCAAGCATAAACTCTCGAACCAAAATAGCTTGCATCACAGCCACATCGTCTAAAATTCCCACAATACCAATTATAATTGTGGCGATTAAAAGATTTTGTAAATTCATTTCTGGATAAAGCTCTAACATTTGACTTGAAAACTCCAACCCAAAAACTGAAATATTTAAAAAATAAATTGAAAAGTAAGCTAAAAAAGTTGAAATCAAAACGCTTATCAATGAACCCAAAAAAGAAGCAAAAGAAACCACCGAAATTTTATGCGTAATGAAAATAGCAAAAAACAAAATCAAGCTTGAAACCAAAACTCCAACTGTCAAAGCGTCGTATCCTTTTGCTAAAGCTGGGATTAAAATAAGCCACACAGCAAAAACAGAAATAGCCAAAGCAACCAAAGACCGGAGTCCTTTTTTTCCAGCAATTAACAAATAAAAAGCCATAAAAAATACAAAAAGCCAAATGATTTTATTTAACCGAAAAACTTCCTCGACATAATAAGTTTTAACCGCACTTTCTTCATCTACAACTTCGTTTATATAAACAGAAGTTCCAGGCGAAACTTTCACTAAATCATTTAAAACATTTTGAATAATTTCTCCATTTTCTTTTTGAACTTTTAAAAACTGTTGAACATCTTTTTGATTTTCAGAACTTTTTTCTTCTTTTATAATTTCCAAAACTTCAACTTTTTGAATTTTGCTTTGACTGTCTTCAAAATACCTTTCTTGAGCCCCAGCAAAAAAGGGAACCAAAATTAAAATCAATACCAATATTTTTTTCATACATACATTTTAACACAACTTTTTCAGAAAAAGTATTTTAACATAATAAAATAAAAATGCAAATCATTTGCATTTAACTTTTCTTGTGTTAAAATATTTATTATAAACAATTCACATTAAACAAATTATGATATTAGGATTTTTAGGAAAAGGCGGAAGTGGAAAATCTTCTGTTTCAACACAAATGACATATTTTTTAACACAAGTTAAAAATAAAAAAGTTTTAGCAATAGACAGTGACCATAACATGGACTTGTCTTTTAACTTATCAAACGGAGAAAGTGTTAAGATGAATTCACTTGGAGAAAGCTTTAAAGATTTGGAAAAATACACAGGAGAAAGTCAATACAAAGAAACTTTTTTAAAAAACAAAGATGTTATATTTACCTTAAGTCCAAAAGACGAATTTACAGAAAAGTACACAAAAAAAATTTCTGAAAACTTAAACTTAATGCAAGCGGGTCCTCAAACTGAGAATGTTTTATATGGAAAATCTTGCAGCCATATTTTAACAACTCCTTTGAAAACTTATTTACCACTTTTAAAACTCAAAAAAGACGAGTTTGTTGTTGTTGATGAAAAAGCAGGGGCAGACGGAGTAACAACAGGAATTGTAACAGGACTTGATGTTGGAGTTATAGTTTTTGAGCCAACAACTCACAGCATAAAAACAGCAAAGCAAATTTCAGAACTTATGAATTTTTACAAAACACCTTTTGTATTTGTGGCAAATAAAACTCAGTCAGAAGATGACATAGATTTTGTGAAACAGAATTTTGAAAACGAAAATATTTTTTATTTGCCAAGCACAAGAAAGGTAAAACAAAATCCATTTGATTTTGACACAAAATGGGAGGGTGAGCTTGAAAAGGTTTTGGAAAAAGCAAAAGAGAAAAACCAAAACAACAGAAAGGAGAGGACTTTGGAGAAGTTTAAAAAAAGTGATAGGTTTGAAAAAAATAGTTTTTAGTTGTTGCAAATAATTTTATTTTGTTTGCAATATGGTAAAAATTATTTTACCAGTGTTCTTTAATTAAATTTACGGAGAGTAAAAATGTGTAATAAATGTAAATCAAAAGAGTATGCGGGTTTGCATAAAGGTCATTTAAAAGAAGCAAATAAAGTGTTTCCAAATCAAAAAGATTTTAACAAAAAACTTTTTGATGCAATGACAAAATTTTTAAACCCACACCATTCTTTTTACAGCTCTTTGCTTGCAGTGAGGCAAAAGCTTGAACAAAAAGATTTTGGTATTTTGCAACAATGGAATTTAGTTCGCTTGCCACTTTCAATTATTGGAAGCAATAAAGTCAGATACAGAACACCTGTTGTTGAAAATTTACACGAATCAATTTTATCGGGGCACATGTCTGATTTGATGAAAAATGAAATAGACAAAGTTTTAAAACTTTTTGATTTGAAACTTGTTTATCTTTGTTGTTGTGGAGTTGTTTTGGGAAAATCAGAAGACATTGATGATTATTATGGTTCAACAGAACATATAAATTTAGAGCTTCTTCGTTCAGCAATTGATGCTGAAGGGAATCCTGTTGTTTCTATTTCTGATTTTTCAAAAATTGAAGTTTTAACAATGGACTTACATGTAAACGATGCCGAAAACAGACTGTTTTCAGATATTGAGTTTGCAATTAAGCAGTTTTCAAAAGCGGGTTTTCCAGATTATGATTTAGAAAGTGATTTAAACTTTTTTATTCAAAATACTTTTGAACACCACAAGCCACAAACTTTTGAACAAATACAAAAAACAGAGTTGATTGTTGTTGCATAGTTTTTTGTATTTTTCACCAAACAACCTTTTCTTTTTTAGAAGGTTGTTTTTTTCTCTCTTTAGAAAAAAGCAGAATTTGTTAAACGCATCCACGCGCGTCAAATTCTGTTTTTCACTTTTTACTCAAAGGTTTTTAAAATACAACTTACTTTTTACAACTTCCTTTCACAATAACCTCAACTTCTTTTACATCAAAATTTTTAATTTTAATAAGTTTTAGCAATTCTTCGTCTTTTAAATCAAAATGCAAAACTTTTTGACAGTTTGTGCAAAAAGCGTGTTGGTGGTTTTCTTTTTTAATTTCATAAAAAAACTCTTTATTTCCAAAATTGTATTTATTAACCAAATTTTCTTTTTCAAAAAAATCAAGTGTTCTATAAACGGTTGCCAAATCAATATTTTCAACTTGTGAAAAAATATCAGAGGCGCTCAAAGTTTTTTTGGACTTTTTTAAAACACTTAAAATCCATTTTCTTTTTTCTGTTAATTTCATATTACAATTTTAACACAAAAATTAACAAAAGCTTAAAGGGAAAAACAAAAAATCTGTTATAATAAAATTATGAAATATTTAAAAATAGCAACTTTGATTTTTCTTTTTATTTCTTTAATTTTAATTTTGTCTTTTTCTTTTCAAAAACAAAAAGAAAATCAAATCACTTTTTTAAATGTTGGACAAGGAAGCGGAACACTGATCAAAACCAAAAACGGAACAGAGATTTTAATAGATTTATCCGACAAACAAATTGCTCAAAAGTCTCTGTTAAAAGAACTTGGTTTTTTTAACAGAGAAATTGATTTTTTGTTTTTAACTCATTACGACATTGATCACGTTGGAGGTTTTTTAGACTTGTTTGGGAAATATAAAATCAAAGGATTTTTTACTTCAAAAACCATTCCAGAAAATAAAGACCAAAAAGAAGTCTACAATTTGATTTACAAAAATTTAAAAAAAGAAAATATCAAAGATTTTAAAATCAACACCGAGGATATTTTGAAAATTTCTGAGAATCTTTATATTGAAGTTTTATATCCTTTTTCAGATTTAAATTTGAACAAGATGAACCCAAACGAAACTTCACTTGTTTTGCAAATTCATTTTACAGATCAAAGCAAAACAGAAAAGAAAGTTTTAATCACAGGCGACTTGTCTTCGAAAATGGAAAATTTTTTAGTTCAAAAATATGGAAAAAAGTTAAAGTCAGAAATTTTGCTTGCAGGACATCACGGGTCTAAAACTTCTTCATCAGAACTTTTTTTAAAAACCGTTTCTCCAAAATATTTTGTCATTCAAGCAGGACTTTCAAATCCTTACGGACACCCACACAAAAGTGTTTTAAACCGAGTTTTAAAAATGAACATTCAAATTTTAGAAACCTCAAAAAAAGGCAATCAAAGATTTGTTTTTAAAAATGGAAACTTGGTTTTAGAAAATTAAAATTTTGTTTCGTTTTAAACTTAAAAATGCTATAATTTAAAAATGTTTAAAAAGCTTGATAAAAAAATTTTATATACAACATATATTTTATCTTTTATTGGTTTTTCTGTATTTTTTTCAGCTCTTCTTTACAGTACAAAGGACCACTCTTTTTTTGTATCAGTTTTAACCAAACAAGTTTTTGCTTTTGTTTTAGGTTTTATTTTAATGTTTTTTATAGCAAATTACAAAAAAATAAACGCTCAATTTTTAAGAAAAAACTCAATTTTTATACTTTTAGCCGCTTTAATTTTACAACTTTTAGTTTTTTCACCCTTAGGTTTTGAAACCAAAGGTGCAAGAAGGTGGATTACTTTTGACTATTTTACAATCCAACCTTCAGAGTTTTTTAAATACGCTTTTATCATTTTCTTTTCGGCTGTTTTGGTTACCCAAGGAAAAAAACTTGCTAAATTCAAAAATTTTGTTATTTTAGGTTTTTTAACTTATCTGCCTATTCTTGCAATTTATGTTGCCATAAATGACTTTGGATCAATTATCATTTTAACTTTCACAATGTTGGTTTTGCTTTTTATGTCAAAAACAAAATACAAATATTTATTTTTAATTTCAATTTTAATCGCACCCATTGCCGTTGTGACAGCTTACAACTTTGTTCCACATGTAAAACAAAGACTTGAAGTTTATGTTTTCCCAGAAACTCGTGATCCTTTAGGAAACTACTATCAACAAACTCAAATGATTCAAACAATCGGTTCGGGAGAAACTTTCGGACGTGGTCTTGGAAGGTCTGTTCAAAAACTTTCAGGTCGAATTCCAGAACCTTTGGGAGATTCCATTTTTTCTGTTTTTGCAGAAGAAACAGGTTTTGTAGGATCAATCTTTTTGATTTTTCTATTTTTCTATTTTTTAATTATTATTTTAAGCAAAGCCAAAAAAACCAAAGACTGCTTTTCTGAAATGGTGGTTGTGGGACTTGGACTTTTAATTGTTCTGCCTGCCTTTTACAATATCGGAGCAAATTTAGGTGTTTTGCCACTTTCTGGAATGCCCATGACATTTGTTTCAAAAGGAGGAACTTCTGTTCTAGCAGCCTTTCTGGCTCTGGGAGTAATTTTATCCCTAACCAAAAAAGCAAGATAATTTATAAGATAAAAAAACAAGCCCTTAAAATTAAGGGCTTTTTTCTTTTTTTAATTTAAATTTCAGATCTCCATATCATCTGGAGCTTTTGCAATCAGTTCAGAAAATATTTTTTCTCTTGTTTTTTCAGGTAGCAAAAGAGAAAAAAGATAAAAAATCAAAAAAGCAAAAGAAGTTAAAATAACCGTAAGAATTCCACTTCCAAAAACTTTTAGTAGAACAAAATTATTTGAATTTTTTTGATCCAAAATCAAGAAAAACTCATGCCACGAAAAAAAATAAGCAAACAAAACCACAAAACCAATTAAAAGTATAAAAAACCTTTTCATTTTTTCTCCCATTATTAAACTGTAAAAAACCGAACCACATTATAACACCAAAAAAAATTTATGTCCAATTTTTTAAATAAAATTTTAGGCTAATTTTTTCCAAACAAATATGATATAATATTTTTATGAAACAAAAAACCGCTTTGGAAATTTTAAAAACCGGGCAAAATCTTTTTATCACAGGGCAAGCAGGAACAGGTAAAACATATTTGTTAAATCAATATATAGACTTTTTAAATCAACACGCAGTTGATGTTTCTGTTGTTGCACCAACAGGGATTGCGGCTTCTCACTTGGATGGTTCAACTATTCACTCTTTTTTTGGGCTTGGTTTAAGAAACAATGTGGATGATTATTACATTGACAATTTACTTCAAAAAAAATATTTACACAAAAGGTTTAAAAACTTAAAAGTTTTACTAATTGATGAAATTTCAATGGTTTCTCCCGAGCTTTTAGACAGTATGAACAAAATCACAAAAGCTTTTAAGTTTTCAGACAAGCCTTTTGGAGGTGTTCAGGTTATTATTTCAGGGGACTTTTTTCAGCTTCCACCCATTATCAAAGACAAAAGCATAAAAAAGAAATTTGCTTGGCAAAGTGATGTTTGGAAAGAGCTTGATTTAAAAACTTGTTATTTAGAAGAAAAGTTCAGGCAAAAAGACAACAAGATTATTCAAATTTTAGAGCAAATCAGAGAAGGTAAGGTTGATCAAGAAAATATTGATTTTTTAAATTCAACAAGGAAAAATACTTTTGAATTTGAACCAACCAAACTTTACACACACAACATAGACATTGACAGAATAAACCAAAAAAAGCTTGAAGAGCTTCAAGAAAAAACCCAAATTTTTGAGGCCAAAACTTTAGGAGCCAAAAAAAATGTTCAGAAAATTTTTGCTTCATCAATGATTGTTGAAACATTGGTTTTGAAAAAAGAAGCAGTGGTTTTGTTTATTAAAAATGACCCTCAAGGAAAATATGTGAACGGAAATTTAGGAAAAATTATTGGTTTTACAAAACAAAATCTGCCCATTGTAAAAACTTTAGAAGGGAAAAGAATAGAAGTCGAACAACAGTCTTTTGTTTTGAAAAATCAAGACAACAAAGAAATCGCAGAAGTAAAGCAAATTCCTTTAAAATTAGCTTGGGCTATTACAGTTCACAAATCTCAAGGAATGACTTTAGATGGAGCAGAAATTGACTTGTCAAAAACTTTCGAAATCGGACAAGGTTATGTTGCTCTTTCTCGTGTTAAAGACACAAAAGGTTTGAAGGTTTTGGGGATGAACCAAAAAGCACTGGAAGTTGATAAGCTCACTTTGTTTATAGACTCAAAAATCAAAGAAGCGTCTTTGAAAACTCAAAAAGAATTTGACCAAAAAACCAAAGAGGAAATTGAAAATGAAAAAAGAAAGTTTTTTGAAAAAATAGATGCTGTTTTTGACAAAGAAAATGTTGAAAAAGTAACAAAAGAAGTAAAACAAAAAGTTCAAAAAATCAAAAAGGCCAAAAAAGAAAAAGAGAAAAAAGAGAAAAAAACAACTTATCAAAAAACAGCAGAACTTATTTATAAAGTTCAGAGTTTAAACGAGCTTGTTGAAGAAAGGGGATTTTCTTATGACACTATTTTGAAACATTTAGAACAATTACTAAAAGACAACCAAATCAAAATCAAAGATTTAAAAAAGTTTAAACCTCAAAAAGAGATTTTCTCTAAAGTTCAAAAAGCTTACAAAGAGATTAAAAAAGAAAATAAAAAAGAAGACTTTTTAGAAAGTGGAAAAATCAAGTTAAGATCGATTTTTGAAAAACTAAATGAAGAAGTTTCTTATGATGACATTAAACTTTCAAGAATTTTTCTAGATTAAAAACAAAAACAAAAACCCGAAAATTTGGCAAACACATCCACACAGCCAAATTTTCGGGTTTTTTAATTAAAATAAAAAACTAATTTTAAATTAGTTTTTTATTTTGTTACTTTTTCTGTTTCTTCTTTTTGGTTAAAGTAATTTTCCAGAGCCTCGTCCACCACCTTAAAGTCAGCCACAGCAGGGAATGTTTCTCCAGATTTAAGTTGAATAAATACAGTGGGTGTTCCTCTCACTCCAGCATCAACCCCACTTTTGTAATCGTCTCTTATTTTTTTAGTTGTTGCTTCATTTTTCAAACAAGCCTCAAAAGCTTTTTTTTCAAGTCCAATGCTTGTTGCAATTTCTGGTAGTCTTTTTACATTAAATTTTCCGTTTGAGCTTGTTTCAGCAAAAATTTTATTTTTATATTCGTAGAATTTTTTTGAACCACCCACAACCCCAGCACATTCTGTTGCAATTGCTTCCCCGAAAGCTGAAGGGTGAATTGTCAAAGGAAAGTTTCTGAAAACAAAAGCCACTTTACCATCTTCTAAATATTTATCTTGAAGTTTTTTTGAAGATTCATCGTTGTAAGTTTTACAAAACGGACATTCCAAGTCAGAATATTCGATAACAAAAGCTTCCGCGTTTTCGTTTCCTAAAATATAATCACCCTCACCAACTTTTTTGATAGTAGTTTCTTTTACTACTTTGTCTTTTTCTTCTTTAACCACAACTTTTTTTTCATCAGATGAAGTTGCAAAATAAATTGCAAGCCCAACAATAGCTGCTCCGATTAAAATTGAAAAAGGAATTAATAATTTTTCGTTCATTATTTTTTCTTTAATTTTGTTTATAATATAAACATTTTAACATAAAAATTATTTTTTAAAATACCTTTTTTAATTATCTATGTTAAAATTATTTCATGCAAAAAATAACAGATCTAAAATTAAAAAAAGAAAGTACAGTTTTGATCAGAGCAAGTTTAAACGTGCCAGTTAAAAAAGATAAAAATAAGAAAGAAAAAATTGAAGACGATTTTCGTTTAAAATCAATTTTAAAAACTTTAAAATATTTATCAAAAAAGGAAGCCAGGATTGTTTTAATAGGTCATATTGGAAAAGACCAAAAGAGTAATTTTGATTTGGTTTTTAAGTGGCTAAAAAAAGAATTGAAAAAAGACAATATCAATATTTATTTTGATTCTGGAACTTTTTTAAATTTTGATAAAGAAAAAATAAAAGAAGTGCAAAATAAAATTGAAGATTTAGAGGGCGGAGAAATTTTACTTTTAGATAATTTAAGACATACAGAAAAAGAGAAGAAAAATAGTAAAAAGTTTGCGAGAGAACTAAAAAACTTAGCTGATTTTTATATAAATGAAGCATTTGCTGTTTCGCACAGAAAACATTGTTCGGTTTCAGCTTTACCTGATAAATTTACTTTAAGTAAAAAAGCTTATGGTTTTAGATTTGAAGATGAGTTAAAAAATATACAAAAAATTAAGAAACATAAATCTCCTTCGATTTTGTTTTTAGGCGGAGCTAAAATTGAAACAAAATTGCCAATGATTAAAAACTTGATCGATGAGTTTGATCTTGTTGTTTTGGGTGGGGGAATTGCAAATACATTTTATAAACAAAAAGGTTTTGAAATTGGAAAGTCAATTTGTGATGATAAAAACATAAATATCAAAAATCTTTTGAAAAATCCAAAAATTTTTATTCCTGAAATTGTAGAAACTGAAAACGGAATAAAGCATATTTCTGAAGTTAAAAAAAATGAAAAAATTTTGGATAACAACCCAAGGTCTTATAAAGAACTTGAAGAGGTTTTCAAAAAAGCAAAATTTGTTTTTTATAACGGGCCTTTTGGGTATTATGAAGGTGGGTATAAAAAAGGAAGTATTTATATTTTGAAAAAATTTGCAAACAAAAAACAGTATTTTGTCATTGGCGGTGGAAACACAGTTTCGGTTGCCCAAAAACTAAAACTTGAAGATAAAATAAATTTTATTTCAACGGGTGGAGGAGCTTTGCTTTATGGGTTAAGCCGAAAATAAAAATTGTAAAAAACAAAAGCCCGATTTTGACAAACACACCCACGCAGTCAAAATCGGGCTTTTTCATTTAACCTACTTCAAATTTATCTCTAAAAAAACAGGACAATGATCCGAACCTAAAACTTGATCATAAATTTCAGCTTTTTTAATTTTATTTTTCAAACTCTCTGAAACCAAAAAATAGTCAATTCTCCAGCCAGAGTTGTTTTTGCGTGCGTTAAATCTGTAAGACCACCAAGAGTATTTTTCACTTTCTGGATTTTTAAACCTAAAAGTGTCAATAAATCCTTTTTTCAAAAAGTTTTCAAACCCTTCTCTTTCTTTGTCAGTAAAACCAGCATTTCCAGGTTTTGTTTCTGTGGTTTTGTTTGTTTGAGGATTTTTCAGATCAATTTCTGTGTGAGCCACATTTAAGTCTCCACAAAAAATAACCGGTTTTTTCTTTTCTTTTTTCTTAACAAATTTTAAAAAGTCTTTGTCCCAACTTTGATGTCGCACATCAACTCTTGATAAATCAGGCTTTGAATTTGGAGTATAAACTCCTGTTACAAAAAATTTTTCAAACTCAAGTGTAATCACGCGACCCTCAGAGTCCAAGTCGTGACCAATTCCAAACTCAATATTTAAAGGCTCTTCTTTGGTAAAAAAAGCAACTCCCGAATAACCTTTTTTTTCGGCCGAATTAAAAAAGTGGTATTTGTATTTTTTGAAAAAATCCAATCTTTCATCTTTGATAAAATCTTCAATCTGTTCTTTTTGGGCTTTTGTTTCTTGCAGACAAATAATATCTGCTTTTTGTTTTTCCAAAAATTCAAAAACATTTTCTTTTTTAGCCCAAGCTCGAAAGCCATTTACATTCCAAGATAATAATTTCATAAACACAATTATAACATATAAAAAAAGCTGGATTTTGCATACGCAAAATCCAGCACCGTATTTAGTGTAAAACTAAATGTTCTGTAAAACCACCATCTGGCAGTCTTTCAGATATATAAATTTTTGATGGAACCCACTTTAAGGTGGTTTCACACCAATATAAATAATCATCCTGACTTCTAAGAAAGTCAAAAATTCCTCCATCTTCAGAAATTAAAATAATTTCTGTAAGAGTTGAATTTATTTTGATAACACCCTCATCGAATACAAAGTTGTTCCCAGCAATATCTGACTCATCCAGTTCATATTTGTAACCAGGCGCACAACCAAAACGGTCACAAATAATACGTCTTTTTTTCTTTAGGTCCTTTTTGCTTGCCGCTCCTGCTTGCATTATTAATTCGCAGGTTCGGACTATTCTATTTAAGTCAATCACACTTTGAATTTTATGTTTTGTTTTCATTTTTTCTCTCCAAGATATTAACCAAAAAATTTATACCAAATATTTATCAATTTCATTTTTAAATTAATAAACATCCCACCTTTAACAGGAACCCATTTTTGTCCGCTTTCAGACCAAAACAGGAATTCTTTATCGTGTCTTAAAAGATATAAAACATCTTTGTACCAACAAGCACGATTGTTTGCACCAGCAAAGTTTTTTGGAGTTTTTAAAACAACTTCCTCAAGACCAGAGCTATAAGATATTTCAATATCATCAAGCTTAAAGCTAAAAGTATTACCTTTTAAATCCTCTTTACTTAATCTATGTTCATAGTAAGTTTCCTGGCAATCAAAATCACCAGTAATTCTTTTTTTCCCATTCACATCTTTTGAACTTTCAGCGCTGTGGTCCATAAGGTAGTTACAAACCCGTAAAAGCTCTGAAAGATAACTATTTTCTATTGGATGCTTCGTGATTAAATACATTTTTATTTACCTCTTTTTTGTATTTCATATTAAAAAACCGAACTAGATTATAAAATATTTAAAAATAAAGTCAATCTTTTCGGGTTGGGGAAAACCGCCGAAATTTTTTGAAACCTTTTGGAAAATAATTTGGGCGCCGCCCAAATTATTTTCCAAAAGGTTTCAAAAAATTTCGGCCGTTTTCCATCCACCTTTTGCTTTTCCTTTTTTATTGTGTAAAATATATTTATGATAAACACACTTGAAGGTAAAGTTACAATCAAAGAAGAAAGTTTTTTAGTTTTAAACGTAAACAACATTGGCTACAAAATTTTTGTCGGAACTGATTTGCAAAACGTTTCTGTCGGAACCGATCTTTTTGTTTACACATATTTATCCGTTAAAGAAACATCTTTGGAACTGTACGGATTTGCCACACACGATTATTTAAAAATCTTTGAACTCCTTTTAACAATCTCAGGAATTGGTCCCAAAGCAGCCCTTGGAATTTTGTCCGTTTCAACTCCAGCTTCCTTGAAAAAAGCAGTTTTAACAGAAAACACAGATGAACTAACAAAAGTTTCAGGAATTGGAAAAAAGAACGCTCAAAAAATCATCATTGAACTTAAAAACAAAATTGAAAAAATCAAACTTGATCAAACTGTTTCAGAATCTTTCGATCTTGAGGTTTACGAAACTTTGGAAAGTTTAGGGTTTGAAAGAACAAAAGTCAGAGAAGTTTTAACAGAACTTGATGAAAGCCTAAATACTGAACAAAAAATCAAAATGGCTCTAAAAATTTTAGGAAGAAAATAAAACCAAAATCATTTGGTTTTTGTTTTGTTAAATTTTGTGCTAAACTTGAAATATGAGTATTTCAAAAATATATTCAACTCAGTTTGATATTTTAAATTCTTTTATCGTTGAAATAGAGTCTGACATTGCCAAAAAAGGTCTTTTAAAAACTTTCAAAATCGTTGGGCTTCCAGACAAAGCAACCGATGAAGCCAAAGAAAGAGTACCGTCTGCCATAGCAAATTCAGGTTTTGATTCACCCAGACAGTATAAAGTTACCGTTTCACTTTCACCAGCCTTTAAGAAAAAAGAAGGTTCTATTTTTGACCTGCCAATTGCTTTGGGGTTTTTACTGGCATCAGAACAAATTAATTTTAACTTTCAAAACAAAATTTTCATCGGCGAGTTAAGTTTAAACGGAGATGTAAAGAAAATCAAAGGTGTTTTGCCAATGGTAAACTGTGCCAAAAAACAAGGTTTCACTTCTGTTTATTTACCCGAAGAAAACAAACAAGAAGCAAGTTATATAGAAGGTATAAATATTTTTCCCATCAAAAATTTAAAACAACTTGCCCAACACTTAGAACAAGAAAACAAAGAACAAAAAGATTTAACTAAAATAATCAAGCCATTTGTTCGAAAAAAAGAACCTCAAAACCAAAATCATCAACAAATTCAAAAAAATGATTTTTGTTATATCATCAATCAGGACACAGCCAAAAGAGCTTTAGAAATTGGAGCTGCGGGAGGGCACAACACAGCAATGTACGGTCCTGCCGGGACAGGAAAAACAATGCTTGCAAAATCTTTCTGCACAATTTTGCCCAAACTTTCACAAAAACAAGCTTTAGAAGTCACAGAGATTTTTTCAGCAAGTGGAATTTTAGAAACAGATTTTATCACACAGCCACCTTTTAGAAGTCCGCACCACACATCATCTTATGTTTCCATTATCGGTGGAGGAACAAATATCAAACCAGGCGAAGTAACTCTTGCCAACAACGGAGTTTTGTTTCTAGACGAGTTTGTAGAATTTGACAAAAGAGTTTTGGAGTCTTTAAGAGAGCCACTTGAAGATGGATATATAAACATTTCACGGGCAAAGGGAAGCGTTAAATTTCCAGCCAACTTTATTTTACTTGCAGCTTTAAACCCACCTTCAGCAGTTTCTCAAAATTACTCTTTAAATGACTTGAAAAAATTTCAGAAAAAACTTTCAGGACCAATTATCGACAGAATTGACTTGTGGACCGAAGTTCAAAAAGTAAAACACAAAGATTTATCAAACAAGAAAGTTTCAGGAGAAAAGTCCTTTCAAATCAGACAACGAGTTCAAAAAGCTCGAGAAATTCAAAAAGAAAGATTTGGAAAAGAGAAACTCAACAGCCAAATGTCTGTTAAAGAAATTAACAAATTTGTCATTTTTTCACAAACCCAAAAAGAACTTTTGGAAAAAGCAGCCGAGCAGATGAATTTTTCTCCCAGGGTTTTTCACAAAATCAAAAAAATCACTCAAACAATAGCAGATTTAGACAACAACGGAAAAATCAAAGATGAACATATTTTAGAAGCGTTGCAATATCGCCCCAAAGACATAATATAAAAAAGTCATAAATTGACGAAAATCTTTGTTGACTTTATAAAATTATTTTTCAACGTAATAACACATACGTCTCAAAATAATTTTATTCGTCGCCTCGATTTTCATTCAATTTCTGACTTTTTTAAAAAACTTGGAAAATTAAAAAAATCCCGCCGCCTTCGGCGGCGGGCTTTTAAAAACACTTCACCTTTCAATATTTTTCAATAATAAAAATAAAATAAATTAAATGAAAATCGCGGAAAAAGAGAAAAAATCTTTGAGACGTATGTAATAAGTACGTTGAAAGGATTTTTTCTTTTTTGACAAAGATTTTTACTAACCCACCTTACTTTCTAAAACTTAAAAAATTGGATGAATTGCGAGGCGTCGAATAAAAAAATCGCGAAACGTATGTGTTATTACGTTGAGCGATTTTTTTTATGAAGGCAACGAAGCAAGTCGCCAATTTTTTAAGTTTTAGTTTAGATTAAGAATTCTATAACATCGCCGTCTCGAACTATATACTCTTTCCCCTCTGTCCTCAACAACCCTTTCTCCCTGGCAACCTTTTTTGACCCACAAGCCAACAAATCTTTATAATCAATCACCTCGGCTCTAATAAACTTATCTTTAAAGTCATTGTGAATAGCAGTTCCAGCTTCAGGCGCTGTTGATCCGTCTTTTACAGTCCAAGCTCGAGTTTCAGCTTTTCCAACTGTAAAATAAGAAATAAGCCCAAGTAAAGAATAACACTTTTTAATCAAAACATCGATTCCATCAAAGTCAGCTCCAAGCTCCTCTTTGTACAAAGTTTTTTCATCGGGTGAAAAAGAGTTTAACTCTCCTTCGGTTTTACCGTCAATTACAATATATTTAAAATCATTTTCTGCAAAATAGTTCATCAAGTCATCCCAAAGCCCATCATCTTTCGAATCAACATTTTCTCCAGAAAAATCTTTGTTCAAAGCATACAAAATTGGTTTGTTTGTTAAAAGTTGCAAACCTTTTAAAGCTTTCTTCTGGTCATCTGAAAACTCATCTTCAAACTGAATAATAAACTTCTCATCGTTCAAAATTTCCTGACATCTTTTCAAAACCTTATCCAAAACTTTTGCATCAGCATCATTTCTTTTCAAATCTTTTTCATTTGATTGCATTCTTTTTTCAACCACTTGCTTGTCAGCCTCAATCAACTCCAAGTTAATAATTTCAATATCAGTTTTCGGATCAGTTCGTCCTTCAACGTGAATAATCTCAGGATCTTCAAAAATTCTTGATACATGCAAAATCGAATCAACATCTCGAATATTTGCCAAAAACTGATTTCCCAAACCTTCTCCTTTCGAAGCCCCTTTTACAAGACCCGCAATGTCTACAAACTCAACAATAGCCGGAACAGTTTTTTCGGTTTCAGCCATCTCAGCAAGTTGGTGCAGTCTTTCATCTGGCACCTCAACCACTCCCACAGAAGGGTCAATAGTACAAAAAGGGTAATTTTGAGCATCAACTGACTTTTTTGTTAATGCATTAAACAAAGTTGACTTTCCAACATTTGGAAGTCCTACAATTCCTACTTTTAAACTCATAATTTTTTATTTATTTTTATATTATAACACATTTTCAAAAACAAAATATAACAGTACTTAAAATACTTTTACACTTGTTTTTAACATTTTTATACAAGTTTTTTTATTTTTCTAAAAACAAAATCAAAACATTATGCTAAAATATTGTTATGGATAAAAAAGATTTCAAAATACCACCACAAAATATTGATGCAGAAAAAGCCCTTTTGGGTTCTATTTTAGTAAAGTCAGATTCGATTTACGAAATCATAGAACTCGTAACCCCAGACGCTTTTTACGCTGAAAAACACAAAATAATATATCAAGCCATTGTTGAACTTTTTAACAAAAACGAACCAATCGATCTTTTAACTTTAAGTACAATTTTAAAAAACAAAGGGGTTTTGGAATCAGTAGGCGGGGAAGAGTATTTAGCCGAACTTTCTGTTGCTGTTCCATCAGCTACAAACATCGAACATTACGCTAAAATCGTTCAAGACAAATCAATCAAAAGAAAAATCATCAAAGCCTCAGAAAACATCGCTCAAATTGGTTTTGACGAAGCAGAAGACACAGAAGTTTCTGTTGATCTAGCTGAAAAAGAAATTTTTGACATCTCCCAATCAGTCGGCTCATCTGATTTTCACTCAATCTCAGACTCAATTAAAGATGCCTACGAAAGACTTGAAAAACTTCAAGAAAACGAAGGAAAATTAAGAGGTGTTCCAACAGGCTTTGCATCTTTAGACTACAAACTTTCAGGTTTTCAACCGTCAGACTTAATCATTCTTGCTGCTCGTCCATCTGTTGGTAAAACATCTTTAGCTTTAGATTTTGCACGGAAAATCGCTGTTGAAAATCAAAAAACTATCGCATTTTTCTCACTTGAAATGTCCAAAGAACAGTTAATCGACAGGCTTTTGTCAGCTGAAGCCATGATCGACTCTTGGAAACTCAGAACAGGAAATATCAAAGAACAAGCAGACATTGACGCTATCAAAGACGCTGCAGCAAGGCTCGACAGTGCTAAAATTTTCATCGACGACAACTCTTACAACAACGTTTTAAAAATGAAATCAGCAGCCAGAAAGTTAAAAAGAAAGCACGGACTTGATTTAATCATCGTTGATTATTTGCAACTTATGGCACCAATTAAAACAGGAAAAAATAGCTCACCTGTTCAAGAGGTTACAGAAATTTCAAGAGGTTTAAAACAACTTGCCAAAGAGCTTGACGTTCCAGTCATTGCTCTTTCACAGCTTTCTCGTAACATCGAACACAGGGGGGAAAATTCTGAACCAAGACTTGCAGACTTGCGTGACTCAGGATCAATTGAGCAAGATGCCGATGTTGTAATGTTTATTCACCGAAACAAATCAGAAGACGATGACAAAGCACGAGAACTTGAAACAAAACTTATTATTGAAAAACACAGAAACGGAGCCACAGGTGTGGTAAATATGTACTTTAACTCAGACAAAACTTCATTTACAGAACTTGACGAAAAACATTTTGCACAGGTTTCAAGCGGATCCGATGACGATTTTGAATTTTAATGTTAAAATACAATTATGAATAAAATTATTTTTGATATAGAAACAAGAAATATTTTCGCAGACGTAGGAAGTGACAATCCTGCTGATTTAGATATTTCAGTTCTTTCACTTTATGACTACAAAACCGATAAGTATTATTCTTTTTTACAAGAAGATTTTGACAAAATGTGGCCATTTTTTGAAAATGCAGATGTTCTGATTACTTTCAATGGAAAACATTTCGATCTTCCGCTTTTACAAAAATATGCTCCCTTTGATCTAAGCAGAATTAAGCATTTGGACATTTTCCAAAAAGTTCAAGAAAGTATTGGGAGAAAAATTGGGCTTGATACAATTGCCAACCAAACACTTGGCGAGGCAAAATCAGCAAACGGACTTCAAGCAGTGGCTTGGTGGAACGAGGGAAAAGTTGATGAAATCATCAAATATTGTGAAAAAGATGTAGAAGTTACAAAAAATGTTTACGAATATGCAAAGGAAAACAAAATTTTGTATTTTGAAGACAGAAACACAAAAGCAAAAACTGAAATAAAACTAAATCCTGAAACTTGGGAAGACCGAGAAAATTCTGAAAATGATTTATTTGGTTCAGCGGGCAACAATGAGCCTTTAACCTTATTTTAAAAAAGTTAGAAATTAACCAAAACTTTTATTATAAAATTTTTGATTTTTTTAATAAAAAGAAAAAAGCCCGATTATGACCCACACACCCACCCAGTCAAAATCGGGCTTTTAAACTTAAATTTTTTTTTAAAATTTTTCAAAGCCAAAACAGGCTTCGCTTGTTTTGGCTTTCATTCTCCAAAAACCTCCAGAAAATTCTAAAAATCTCACCCACAACCCTCCATCAAAACCCCTTTCATTTTCTCACTTTTTCTGATAAAATAAATTTATGAAAAACTTAAAAAATATAATAATAGCAACAGCAGTTCTAACTGCAACAACAGCAGGTTTTGTTTTGGCAGAACCTTGGACAAACCCAACAACAACAGCTCCAGGGGCAAACGCTGATTCACCAATCAACACATCAGCAAGCAACCAAACAAAACAAGGTGGATTAAGCCTGGGGTCTCTGTTGGTTAACAACAACGCTTCGGTTTTGGGAAATCTAGGAATTGGAACAAACCCACAAGTAAAGCTCCATGTTAAAGGCAATGCTAAAGCATTCGTTCTAGAGGGTAATGGCCATGTTTATATGGAATATCATCCAAAAGGTTATGCAGTAGGGCGTAAAGCTTATGTTGGTTTTGGAACTCCTTCAAAAAATGATTTTTATATAAACAATGAATACTCTTCTGGTGTGGATTTGACTTTAGCTGAAAATGGAAATATAGGAATCGGGACGGTAACTCCGAGCCAAAAACTTGACGTAAAAGGACATATTGAAGTAGATGGAGGTTACATAAGTTTAATCAAACCAGTTACAGCAGGAACATGGGCTCGAGGTTTACTTTTCAGATCAACAGAAACAGGAGCATATGAATCAGGTATTGGTTACTATGGAACAGCAACAAACTTACAAAGAATGTTTCTTGGTTTTGGTGGTAACCCTTGGACATCAACAAAAGGAATGTATATTCTTCCAAATGGAAACATAGGAATCGGAACAGTGACCCCAAGCCGGAAACTTGATGTAAACGGAGAAATCATGACAAGAACAGGAACACTTTATCTAAGAAACAACACTCAATACCTTCACGGAGACAACAACTCTGCTTTACACTACAGATCAAACCACTCATCTTATTCTCAAATGCTTTTCCGAGACAAAGAAGTATACGGAAGAGTATATGGTGCAGACAATGGTCAACACTTCGGTTTGCTTGATGCAGATGGAAACTGGTCATACCGTGCTACAAAAGACAATCACACAGCTTTCGTTATCAACAACTCAGAAAAAATGAGAATCCTTGCAAATGGAAATGTGGGAATTGGAACAACTTGGAACAACAGCTCCAAAACAAAAACTTGATGTAAAAGGACATATTAAAGTAGGAGGTGGTTCTATAAAAATGCATATTCCATCTACATGGACAGGAAAATGGGGTCAGGGTCTTTATTATAGAGACTCTGGTGCTGGGTTTGGATTAGCAGGAAATGCTGATGAATTACGAAGAATATTTATGGGATTTGATGGTTCTATGCTAGGTATAAATGTTGTACCTAGTGGAAATGTAGGAATTGGAACAACAACTCCAAAAGAAAAACTCACAGTAAATGGTGGTATAAATGCAAAAAAAATGGAATTAGAGTATGGTTCTTTGATATTAGACCCTTCATGGGGCGGTAAGTGGAATCAAGGTGTTATCCATAAGTCTGGAGTAGCGAAATTTGGAATAAGTGGAAGTGGAGATGTAGTAAGTAAAGTATTTATGGGATTTAATGAAAATGGAGTAAATGTTATACCTAATGGAAATGTGGGAATTGGAACATCAGCACCCTCATATAAATTACATGTAAACGGTGTAGCATACGCTTCATCTTGGAACACACCGTCTGACCTAAGATACAAAAAAGACATTAAAACTCTACCTTACATTTCTCAAAAGCACACAGGATTTATCGCTCAAGAACTTGAAAAACAAATTCCTTCTGTTGTAAAAACAGACAAAAAAGGTTACAAATCTGTAAACTACAACGAACTTGTTCCTTATTTGACAAAAGCTATTCA
>PDQZ01000009.1 GCA_002747955.1 Candidatus Campbelliibacteriota bacterium
ACTTGAAAAACAAATTCCTTCTGTTGTAAAAACAGACAAAAAAGGTTACAAATCTGTAAACTACAACGAACTTGTTCCTTATTTGACAAAAGCTATTCAAGAGCAACAAACTACAATTAACAAACAACAAGAACAAATAAATGAACTTAAAAAACAAAACAAACTTATCATGGATAAATTCAAGAAAATGAATGAATAATTCATTTTCTTGAAAAAAATGTTATTGCATTTTTTAAGTTTTTAAAGCAGAATTTGGCGTAAGCCAAATTCTGCTTTCTTTTAATTTTAATTGGAGTTTTGGAAGCCCGAAATTTGGCAGAATTTTTTGAAAAAGTTGAGAGGCACAAGCCCTTCAACTTTTTCAAAAAATTCTGCCAAATTTCGGGCTTTATTTTCAGTTATCCGTGAGGCAAGGCCTCACGGATGAACCACGGATGGATAAAAAGAAGGGAAAACCATTTTTGACCTTGAAAAAGAAGCAAAAAAATGTTATTATATATGACAATATTTTCTAAAATCTAGTTAAAGAAATCGGAAAGTCGTTTTATCAGAATAGTCTTGTTTTATAAGGTCTATATGAGCGAAACTACCTTTTTTATTTCCAAAATTAGGAAGAAAGTATTTAGTTTATTAATTTAAACTTATATATTTTATAAATTTATGGCAAAAAAATCAGTTATCGCAAGAGCGAATAGAAAACCGAAGTTTTCAGCCAGAACTGTAAACAGATGTTTTAAATGTGGAAGAGCTCATGGTTACATGAGAGATTTTGATTTATGCAGAGTTTGTTTCAGAGAAATGGCAAACAGAGGTGAAGTTCCAGGAGTTAAAAAATCTTCTTGGTAAATAATAATTAAACGAATATGAACGATAAAATTTCAGAGTTAATTATAAATATTAAAAATGCAACACTTGTTAAAAAAGAAGATGTTGTAGTTGAATACTCAAAATTCAAAGAAGCAATTTTAAATCTTTTGAAAAAAGAAAATTATATTGCAGATTACAAAGTATTGAAAGGGGATGGGGTAAAGAAAAACATTAGAATTACTTTATCATACGATCAAAAAGGAAATTCAAAAATTACAGATGTAAAAAGAATTTCAAAACTTTCAAAAAGAGTTTATTACGGATACAAAGATATTTTACCTGTAAAATATGGAAAAGGACTTTTAGTTCTTTCAACTCCAAAAGGTATTATTTCAGATAAACAAGCAAAAAAAGAAAAAATTGGTGGAGAAGCTTTGTTTAAAGTTTGGTAGATAAATATTATTAAAAACAAAAGTCATAACACTTTTTAAAAAGTGTGCAGACATAAAAAGAATAAAATGAGCAGATTAGGAAAAAAAGCAATTGAAGTTCCAGAAAAAACAGAAGTAAACATTGAAGGAACAACAGTTACAGTTAAAGGACCTTTAGGAGAACTTACAAAAACTTTTAAAGACGTTGTAACTATTAAAAAAACAGATGAAGGAATTGATGTAAAACCAAAAGATGAAAAATCAATTTTTTCAAAAGCAATGTGGGGAACAGTTTCTTCACACATTAGAAACATGATTTCAGGTGTTAACCAGAAATTCAAAAAAGATTTAATCATCGAAGGTGTGGGATATAGAGCCGAAGTGAAAGGAAAAAATCTTGTTTTGAAAGTTGGACTTTCACACGATGTTGAACTTGATATTCCAGAAGAACTTGATGTTGAGGTAAACAAAGACACAATCACAATACAAGGAATTGACAAAGAAAAAGTTGGACTTTTTGCATCAAAAACAAGACTTGTTAAAAAACCTGAACCTTACAAAGGAAAAGGAATTAGATATTCTGATGAAGTTGTAAGAAGAAAGGAAGGAAAGAAAACTGTATAATAAAAGAAAAATATGACTAATATAAAAGTAGAAAAAAAACAAAGAAGACACAAAAAAATTAGATCAAAAATTTCTGGAACAGAACAAAAACCAAGAGTTTCTGTTTGTAAATCAAATACAGGAATCTTTGTCCAATTTGTAGATGACAAATCTGCAAAAACTCTTCTTTCAGGATCAACAAAAAAAGTTGACGGAAAAACAAAAACAGAAAAATCAAAAAATCTAGGGCTTGCTTTAGGAAAAGAAGCAATGGATAAAAAAATCACAGAAGTAGTTTTTGACCGAGGTGGAAACCTTTACACAGGTAGAGTTCAAGCTATTGCAGATGGTTTAAGAGAAGCAGGACTTAAATTTTAATTACAAATATCATTTAAATTATGACAGAAGATAAAAATAAAAATGAAAATCTAGAAAATCAAAATCTAGATCAAAAAACAGAACAGAACGATACTCCAAAAGAAAGCAAGGAGGAAAAAGTTGTTGAAAACAAAGAAGAAGTAAAAACAACATCAGAAAACGAAAATAAAGAAGAAAAAACAAAAAGTTCTGATAAAAAAGATTTTAAAGGAAGAAAACCTTTTGATAAAAACAGAAGATTTAATAACAAAAGAGGTGGAAAATTCAGAAGACCATTTAGAAGAGAAAAACCAGAATTTGAACAAAAAATTCTTTCTCTAAGAAGAGTTACTCGTGTTATGGCAGGAGGTAGAAGATTTTCTTTCTCAGTTGCAGTTGTTGTTGGAGATAAAAAAGGAAGAGTGGGAATTGGTTTAGGAAAATCAAACGACACAACAATGGCTATTGATAAAGCTGTTAGAAATGCAAAGAAAAATATGGTTAGAATCAAACTTAACAAAGACGGTTCTATCCCATACGATGTTTCTGCAAAATACAAAGCCTCAGAAGTAAACATCAGACCTGTTAAAGGTAAAGGACTTGCTGCTGGTGGTGCTGTGCGTACTGTTTTGGAATACGCAGGTGTTAAAGAAGCAGGGGCAAAACTTTTGACAAGATCAAAAAATCATATTAACAACGCTTGGGCAACAATTATCGCTTTGGAACCATTTTCAGAAAAAGTTGAAGTAAGTTTGCAAAAAGAAGATAGAAGAAATCCAAGAGGAAGAAAAGGTGGAAGATTTAACAAAAAAGGAGGATTTAATAAAGGTGGTTTCAACAAAGGAAGAAAACCTTTTGTTAAAAGAGAGGATAAACCTCAAGGTTCAGAAGCAAAACCTGAAACAACAGAAGTGAAAGAAAAAACTGAAGCTGAAACTGTTGAAAATAATTCTAATAAATAAGAACTATGCAAATTAACGAATTGAAAAAAAATAGCCCAAACAAAAGCGCAAAAAGAGTTGGGCGAGGTGGTAAAAGAGGAAAAACTTCTGGAAAAGGTCACAAAGGACAAAAAGCAAGAACAGGAAACTCAACAAGACCACAAATGAGGGACATTATTAAAAAATTCCCTAAGTTAAGAGGGCAAGGAGTTCACGGAAATAAAAACCGAGAAATTCTTAACAAATATTTTGCAATCAACCTTTCTGAAATCGAAAAAGTTTTTGAAAATGGTGATGTTGTAAATCCAGAAACACTTAACCAAAAAGGACTTTTACCAAAACAAAAAGGAAAAATTGTAAGAGGGAAAATTTTAGGGAATGGAGAACTAACAAAGAAACTTACAATTGAAAATCTTTTAATATCTAAAACTGCACAAAAAAAAGTTGAAGATAATAAGGGAGAAGTAAAATAAAATTATGAAAACACTTTTAAACAAAATAATATTTATCTTTAAAGATCAAGTTTTGGCAAAAAGAGTTTTGTTCATATTCTTTATCTTTTTGATTTACAGAATGTTGGCAGCAATTCCAATTTCTGTTATCGACGGAAGTGCTTTAAAACAATTTTTTGAAACCAACCAATTTTTTGGTTTCGTAAACTTGTTTTCAGGAGGTGGACTGTCTTCACTTTCAATTGTGATGTTGGGTGTAATGCCTTATATTACAGCATCAATTATTATGCAAGTTATGACACTTGTTGTGCCAAAACTTAAAGAGATGCAACAAGAAGGGGGAGATGCAGGGCGAAAAAAGATCGCAAATATTTCAAGATATTTATCTTTACCAATTGCTGCTGTTCAATCTATTGGGTTTTTAGCACTTTTGCAACAAGGGGGAGCCTTGGGCCATATTACAACAGCTGACAAAGCATTTGCGCTTTTAATTGCAGTTGCAGGAACAGTTTTGTTAATGTGGCTTGGAGAACTTATCACAGAGTTTGGAATCGGAAACGGACTTTCACTTATTATTTTTGCAGGTATTGTAGTTTCACTTCCTGGAACTGTAACACAGATTTATCAAACATTTGATATGTCAAACCTTGCAATGTATATTGGAGTATTTGTGATTTTTGTTTTGATGGTTTATTCTATTGTTTATGTAACAGAAGCTGAACGACCAGTTGTGGTGCATCACGCAAAAGCATCAAGAGCAGGGCAAAAAGCACAAAAAATTGCATCAACAATTCCGATTAAACTTAATCAAGCAGGAGTTATTCCGATTATTTTTGCAGTTTCTCTGATTACTTTTCCATCAATGATCTTTTCATTTTTGCAAACAGTGTCAGGAGCAGCTGCGGGAGGTTGGCTTGAAAAAGCAGCTAACTTTTCACAAGATCCTTGGGCTTATGGAATAGTTTATTTCTTTTTAGTATTTTTCTTTACATACTTTTACACAGCTGTTACATTTGATCCTAAAAGAATGGCAGAAAACTTGGCAAAATCAGGAACTTACGTTCCAGGTGTAAGACCAGGAGAGGATACAGAAAAATACTTGGGGGATATTACAACCAGAGTTACATTTTTCGGAGGATTATTCTTAGCTGTGATTGCAATTTTGCCGATTGTAATTGCACAAATTACAGGAAATCAGTCACTTTCTGTTGGTGGAACATCAATTTTGATTGTTGTATCAGTAGCAATTGACTTGATCAGAAAAATCAACGCTCAAATTTCTGTGAGAGAATATGTTCATTCTGTTTAAACATAAAGAATGTAAAACAAAAATCAGAAAAAATAGAAGAAAAAACAAAAAAGCCTTCGGCTTTTTTGTTTTTTTTAAGTATTTAATGGTCCCCGAAAATTGCTTCGCAATTTTCGGGGAATTTTTAAAGAAAAGACCTGTTTAACCTTACTTTTTCCACATAGTTTTTTAAATTTTTTTGACAAAAAGAATAAAAACTGCTATTTTTAATATATGAGTAATTTAAAAACAAAACAAAATATTCTCTTTGTATTTGGGCACTGGTTTAAAAACTGGGGGAGTTTTGTTTTTAAAAAAAATCTATTTATGCAAAAAGTTTAAAGTCTAAAATAAAAAACTAAAAATAAATAAATTTTGAAATTTAATAAAACAAAACTTCCCTGCGGGAAGTTTTGTTTTATTTAAATAGTATTTTGCTTTAAGATAAAATATATTTTTGTTTTAAAGGAAAATATTATTATTTTCCAAGTCGTTCTTTAAAAATTAAAAGGTGAAAAAATGAAAGACCAAAAAGACCCAGAGATGGGAACAAAAGATGGGATTGTTCTTGAGGAAACACAAACTTTAAGAACAAGTGTTGAAACAGATACATCGGAAAATCAAAGTGAAGGAAATTTTGGGATAAGTTGTTCTGAACCCACCCCTTGTTTTGGAGCAGATGATTACGAAGGGCTTTTTTAAGTCAAGGAGTTTAAAATGGATATGAAAAAGTTTTACGTTAAGAAATCTTCCTGCCCACAAGAGCAACTGTTTTGGAACAGAGAAAATGGACTTCATCTGGAAGTGGAAGAATATTTTCACAAAAAAGGGTACTTTATTCCAAGCTTTCTAAAAACAGAAAATCCAAATGGAAGACTAAATGCTTTTTCTGTCAGGCATATTGCAACTTACAGAAACGAAGACAAAGCATTTTTAAATCTTGCAACTACAATGTTTGGTTTAAATCCAATTTGGCTTGAGTATCAACAAGATAAATACACTCAGCATTCAAAGCCAAAAACTTCAAATTTGATTTTGAATACTGGCGGAGAAAGAAAGTTGAAAATTGCTTGCCCTGCAAAAAATGATGGAAAAAAGTTAAATCAAATCCAAACTAATTTTGGAAAAAGTTTAGTTGATTTCCATCACACTTTGTGGAGTTCTTTACCACATTCTGGTATTCGCAAGAAATTTGATTTTTCAGATTTTTTAAAGCAGTTTGGAAGTGCTGAAGATTATTATTTTTATGATTTAGCGCTTTCTGTGGCTCATGGAGTTTTGTTCAAAGATTTTCACGGAGAGCACAAGCTTTCTTCAAAAGGTTCAAAAGAATTTACCAGAAAAATTGTTGAACCTGCTTTTGAAAAAGTTGTTAAAACTTTTGGAGTTTCTCCTGTTGTAGTACAGTTTTCATACCATCAAGGTTATGAAATTTATCCAAATTTGAAAATCCCAAAGTGTTTGCAATGATTTTTTCACTTGTGCAAACTCGTTTGAGTTTGCACCTTTTTAAAGCAATAAAGTGTAAGTATTTTATTGTTTTTAGAGGTAAAATAAGTTACAATCAATTAAATAAAAAATATGAAATTAAAATACAACAAAGAAAATCAAAAAGGTTTCAGAATGATAAATTTTTATCAAAAAGAAAATCAAAAAAAAGAAGATACGAAGAATGAGAAATTTTTAAACTTTAAAACAGAAAAGATTGAAAGCATAAGTGATCTAGTGCTTTCTGTAAGAGGCGCTGTTTTAAGAGCCAAAAGTCACAAACAAGAAAAAATTTCTTTTAATTATTCACAAATTCAAAATTTTGAAATTAAAAATGTTTCAGAAAGTTTAAAGGCAAAACTTTTTGCTGAAAATATTTTACTTTCTTGGTATAAATTTGATAAATACAAAACCAAAAAAGAAAATAGTTTAAAAGAAGTTTTAGTTTTTGGAGATTTTTTGAAAACAGAAAAAGAAGGTTTTAAAAAAGGACAGAAAACAGCCGAAGCTGTGAATTTTGCTCGAGATTTAGCAAATACTCCAGCAAATGATATGACGCCTGATGTTTTTGTTTCCGAAGTAAAAAAAGAATTTAAAGGAAACAAAAAAGTAAAAGTTAAAGTTTTAAACCAGTCAGATATTTTAAAAAAGAAAATGGGTCTTTTAGATGCAGTTTCAAAGGGAAGTCTAAACAAACCAAAACTTTTAGTTTTAGAATATTTTAATGCTAAAAATAAAAAAGAAAAACCAACAGTTTTAGTGGGAAAAGGAGTTTGTTATGATACAGGCGGACTTTCTTTAAAACCCACAGACGGAATGGTTAATATGTCAAAAGATATGACAGGGGCAAGTGTTGTAGTTTCTGTTTTGAAAAATTTAATTTCTTTAAATTTAAACAAAAATATTGTGGTTGTAACGCCACTTGTTGAAAATTCTGTTTCTGGAAATTCTTATAGACCAGGTGATATTTTAAAATCAATGTCTGGAATTACGGTTGAAGTTTTAAACACAGATGCTGAAGGTCGGTTGATTTTAGCTGACGCGATTACTTATGCTAAAAAGTATAAACCAAAAATGTTGCTTGATGTTGCCACTTTAACAGGAGCAGCCTTGATGGCAGTTGGGGAAAATGCAACAGTTTTTATTACTCAAAATGATGAACTTGAAAATACTTTAAGAGAGATTGGGCAGGAAACTTTCAACAGAGTTTGGAGACTTCCAAGTTGGGCAGTTTATGAAAAAAAGTTAAAAAGCAATTATGCAGATATTGTAAATACTGCTACAACAAAATGGGGTGGAACAATTACAGCGGGAATGTTTTTGTATCAGTTTGTGAAAGATTATAAAAAAGATGAGCCAAAGTGGGTCCACTTTGACATGGCTCCAAGAATGGAAAGTGTTCCAGAAGATAGTTTAGAAAAAGGTTCAACTGGGGAGCCCGTGAGTTTGATTGTTGAATTTTTAAAGAAAAATGTTTAAGGGTTTTAAACTTTGAAAAACCTGAAAAAAGCTTCGCTTTTTTCAGGTTTTTGTTTTTTTTGGAATTGACAAAATATGTAAAAAGATTTATAATAATGCAGGATTATTTTATTAACTTAAATAAAAATGGAGAAAAAAATGTATCCAAACAAAACGGTTTACATAATGCGTGGAGTGAGTGGGTCTGGAAAATCTCATGAAGCAAAAATGATGGCATTTACTTACAATGGTGTTGTTCATTCAACCGATGATTTTTTTGTTAAAAATGGAAAATATCAATTTGATAAAGAAAAATTAAAAGAAAATCATAAAAAGAACCAAAAGGCTTTTTTAAAAAGTCTTAAAATGGGTATCAGAGTGGTTATTTGCGATAACACAAACATTAAGCTTGACCATATGAAGCCATATGAAAAAATGGCTTTGACGCATGGTTATGACCTGGTGTATGTCACAATGCCACATCCAGACCCTGCTGTTGCTGCAAAAAATAACATACACAACGTTCCAGAATTTGTTATAAGAAAACAGATTGAGCAGTGGGAAAAAATGTAAATGAAAACAAAACGGGAACATGGAAGTTCTCGTTTTTTAAATTTTAAATTAAATTAAAATTGACATTATTTTTTAAAATGTTAAAATAATTTTAGGTTTTTATATATAAAAACAGCAGTTTTTTCCGAAAGGAAAAAACTGCTTATATATAATTTTTCTTTAATCTAACAGGAGAAAGAGATGGAAGGAATAGTTGATGTTATGAAAGTGATTGATCCAGTACAGAGATTGTACATCACAGGAACGGTAACACAGGAGGTTACAGAAGCTTTTTTAGACACAATAAATAAAATGGAGGCAGATTATGGTAGCCCTGATTTAATTTTAGAGATTGATTCGATGGGTGGTAATTGGGAAGATTGTAAGTCTATTTGTTGTACTATTGAAAAGTACAAGGGAAGAATTTTTGGTTTAGGAACTCTGAATTGCTCTTCTGCTGCTTTTTTTATTTTACAAAAATGTTTTTATAGGTCAGCTTATGAAAATTCAAAAATAGTTGTTCATGAAATTGCACTTTCAGGTATTCCAGAAAATAGGCTGACTGCAAGTGTTTTACAGAATCTTTCTTCTGGGAAAAGAAATGGATTGCATAAGAAGGTTGACGAAATTATTGCTTCACTTCAAAAAGATAATAAAAGAATTGCAAAATTTCTTTCTGAAAGAAGTGGGCTTTCAACCCAAGCAGTTCGGAATATGATGAGGTCCGAGCATTCTGTAGATCCGAAAAACCTTTTAGAAAAAGGGTTTTTGGATGAAATTGTTTATGCTTTTTAAAGCAGTGCCGCGCAAACGAAGTTTGCGCGGCTATATTTTAATCTTACTTTTTTATTTCTACAAATCTATATTTATCAAACTGGTCTTTTAAAAATTTAAATTCAGAATAATTTTTATTTTCCTGTAACATTTTTTGAATATCATCTTTTTGCTGTTGATCAAATTCAATATACATTTTTCCGTTTTCTTTTAAATATTTAAAACCTTGGTCAATTAGTTTTTCTATAAAATAGAGACCTTTATTTTTTGCAAAAAGAGCATTTGGATCTTCAAAATTTAAAACCGATTTTTGAACTTTTTCTTTTTGATTTTGTGGAATATAAGGTGGGTTTGCAATAATTAAATTATATTTTTTATTTATATTTTCAAAAATATCAGAGCAAATGACTTCTGATTTGTTTTCAAAATCTTTGATATTTTCTTTTAAATTAATCTGAATTTGTTTTAAGTAGTTTTGATTGATTTCTGAAAAATGAACTTTTGTTTTTGGACAATTTTTTAAAATAGAAACTCCAATACAACCAGAACCTGAAAAAATATCTAAAACATCAAGCTTTTCATTTTCTTTTTGATTTATATTTTTAATAATTTCAGAAACTAGAAACTCAGTTTCGTCTCGGGGAATTAAAGGTTTGTAAGACAAATCAATTTTGCAGTTTAAAAATGGACGGTTTCCGATTAAAAAATCAAGAGGATAACCTTTTTTGAGTTTTTCTAAATCGGCCGAAAATGCTTCGCATTTTCGGCTTTTGTATTTCTCATCCAAAAGCCATTTTTCTTGTCTTTTTTCTAAATTCATTTTTATATTATATCAGAAAAAAAACTCCTTGCATTTTATATTATGCAAGGAAATTTAGTTAAACTTTTTCAGGAATCTCTTTTAATGTCTTGGACATTAACCAAGACATAACGGCCATCTTCTCTTCAGAGCTTAAGGTGCGAGTTTCATGCACCTTTTTAATAAAGCGAATTTGCCTTTTTTTTCTGAAAAAGTTTTTTTCTATAAAAAGGTCTCCCTTTATAACATTTTTGTTTTTTATAAGTTTTTTTACAAAAACAACCCAGGGGTTATTTATGTAAAAAAACTCCTTAGGTACTTTATTTTTTAAACTGTGGATTGGAACAAAACCAAAGTTTATTTCAGTGCCCTCAAATAAAGGTTTGTTTTTTCTTTTCAACATTTTTGCCTCCAATATCAAGATAAGTTCTTATTTCATTATATAATTTTTAAAATATAAGTCAATAATTTTCTTTACTTTTTGTTAAAAAAGGGTATAATACTGCATAGTTTTTTAATTCACTAACATAGGAGAAAAAAATGTTATTAACAAATTTTGAGATGGTAGATGGAGGGCTTTTAGACGAAAACATTCGTGAGAATGTTTTTGTTGATAAAAGTTACTCTATTTTTAGAGTAAACCTAAGCTCATCTTTTTTCTCAAACAGAAAATATGAAGCTTATGGTGACTGGAATTTTTGGTTGCAAAAAGACAGACTTGCACCAAATGGGGTTATGTGTAAACTTGGCTCTGGAGAAATTGAATTTTTTCAAGATGTTAACACCTACCATAATAATTTGATTTACAGAGTCAAAGCAAAAAGATTTGGAAAAATAACGCAAAACAATAAATTTTCTCAAGTTAAATATCAAATGCAACTTGGAGAATATATTTATTTTTTCATTGTCTTTTCTCTGCCCGAATACATAAATTTTGATATTTATGATAAAAAGGGTAAAGTAATTGATTTTGTATGTCAAAAATACCAAAAACCACTAAGGCGTAAAACAAGTCTTGTGACTGAAAAAATATTTAGACACAGAACAAAACCTGCTTTTTAAAAGCAGGTTTTTTTAAAAGTATAAACACACACTAGTTCTTGGTTGGTTGTCTTTACTTCAAGTTTTTCTTTTGAAGCCTCGGGGCTATAAAAAAAATTTCTAAAATTCATAAATACATTTTAGCATAAAACAAACAAATTTTCTTTACTTTTTTTCTAAAAACTATTAAATTTATGTTAAATTATTTCCAGGGGAGGAAAAAATGTTATTAACAAATTTCAAAATTAAAAACGGTGGGTACTTACAAGGTAAATCAAGAGAGTATGTATATGTTGATGAAAAATACGCTCTTTTTAAGGTGGATCCACACGACCCTTCTCTTCACAAAGAAAAATATGCTGCTTACGGAGATTGGGATTTCTGGGAGCATAGTGGCGGTATAATCACAAATGGGGTTATGCACAAAATTGGCTCTGGAGAAATTGAATTTTTTCCAGATACTAATTGTTATCATAATATTTTGATTTATAGAATCAAGGAAGAGGATTTCGGAAAAATAGTGGAAAATAATAAATATTCTCGAGTTAAATATCAAGTTCAACTTGGGGAGTATGTTTATTTTTTCATTGTCTTTTCTTTGTCTGACCATATAGATTTCTGTATTTATGATGAAAAGGGTAAGTTGGTTGATGCATTATCTAAGAGATATAAAAAGCCACAAAAACGTAAAATTTAAAAACAAACCAAAACCTGCTTGCAAGCAGGTTTTCTTTATTGGACCTTTAAAATATGGTATAATACTTACATTATGTTAAATTATATTAGAAATTTATTTGATGAAAATAAATCAATTTTGAAAAAAACTTATCCTATTGTAAAAAAGATAAATTCTTATGCAGATGAAATGAAAAATTTGTCTGATCAAGAACTTGAACAAAAAACTCAAGAATTCAAAAAAGCTTTAAAAGATGGTAAAACTTTGGACGACATTTTACCTGAAGCTTTTGCTGTGGTAAAAGAAGTTTCAACAAGAGCAACTGGACTTACTCCATACGACGTGCAGTTGATTGGTGGTATTTTGTTACATCAAGGAAGAATTGCTGAGATGAAAACAGGTGAAGGTAAAACTTTGGTTGCTACACTTCCTACTTATTTAAACGCTTTGGAGGAAAAAGGAGCTCACATTGTAACTGTAAACGACTATCTTTCAAGAAGAGATGCGGTTTGGGTAGGACAAATTTTTGCAAAACTTGGGCTTTCTGTCGGGGTGATAAACTCAGACAACCAATCTTATTTATACGACCCAACTTACAGGGAACAGTTTGACGAAGCTCGTGATGAACTTGGATCTTTCAAAGTGGTTTATGAATTTCTAAAACCTTGTGATAGGAAAGAGGCTTACAAAGCAGACATTACTTACGGAACAAACTCAGAGTTTGGTTTTGACTATTTGAGAGACAACATCACAGCAGACAAAGAAGATTTAAGGCAAAGAGATTTAAACTTTGCAATTGTCGATGAGATTGACTCAATTTTAATCGATGAAGCTCGTGTGCCGTTGATTATTTCAGCCGGAGCAAGTGAAAACCGACAAATTTATATTACTTTTGCTGAAATTGCAAAACAGTTAAATGAAGGGGAAGATTTTGAAAAAGACGAAAAAACAAAATCAATTATTATTAAAGACAGCGGAATTGATAAAGCTGAAAAAGCACTTGGAATTGACAACTTGTATTCTGAAAAAGCAATGGTTTTGGTTGATCACTTAGAAACTGCTTTGAAAGCTAAAGCTTTGTATAAAAAAGAAAAAGAATATGTTATCAAAAACGGTGAAGCGGTTATCGTTGATGAATTTACAGGAAGAATGCAAGACGGAAGACGATGGTCAGATGGTTTGCATCAAGCTATTGAAGCTAAAGAAGGGCTTGAGATTAAAGAAGAATCAAGAACTTTTGCATCTGTAACATACCAGAACTTCTTTAAGATGTATAAAAAACTTTCAGGAATGACCGGAACTGCTGAAACATCAAAAGAAGAGTTTTTCAAAGTGTATCATTTAGATGTTGTGGTTGTGCCAACAAACAAACCTGTAACCCGAGTTGATAAAAAAGATTTGATTTTTGCAACCGAAAATGGAAAGTTTGAAGCTATTGCAAACAAAATTCAAGAGCTTTATGAAAAAGGGCAACCTGTTTTGGTCGGAACGGCTTCTGTTGAAAAATCAGAACTTCTTTCAGAATTTTTGGTTAAAAAAGGAATCAAACACACTATTTTGAATGCTAAAAACCACGAAAGTGAAGGAGAAATTATTGCAAACGCAGGTAAAAAATCAGCCGTAACGATTGCTACAAATATGGCAGGGCGTGGGGTTGATATTAAGCTTGGTGGAGCTCTTGCGTCTGAAGAGGAAAAGCAAGAAGTTCTGAAAAATGGAGGACTTTATATTTTAGGTACAGAAAGACACGAATCAAGAAGAATTGACAACCAGCTTCGAGGACGTTCTGGACGTCAAGGGGATGTGGGAGAAACTCAATTTTATATTTCACTTGATGACCACTTAATGCGAGTTTTTGGAAATCAAGAATTTATGAAAAAAATTCTTCTGAAAAAAGTTGAACTTGAAGGTGGGGAAGACAAACCGATTGAGTCAAAAATCATGTCTTCAAATGTTGAAAAAGCTCAGGAGAAAATTGAAGGATTTCATTTTGACGCCCGAAAACATGTTTTGGAATACGACGATGTTTTGGATGTTCAAAGAAAAGCTATTTACAAAAAAAGACGAGATATTTTACTTGCTGAAAACGAAGATATTTTTGAATTTTTTAAAAGTGAATTTAAAGATAACCAAGAATTTTTGGATCAAACAAATCAGAAAATTGAAAAATTGAATCGAGATGACTTTTTGAACTTTATTAAAAAAGTTTATTTAACTTCAATTGATACAATTTGGGTGGAGCACTTAAACGTGATGGAACATTTAAAGTCAGCTGTTTCTTTGCAATCTTACGGGCAAAAAGATCCGGTAGTGGAATATAAAAAAGAAGCTAAAAAATATTTTGAAAATATTTTTGAAGATATTAAAGGAAATGTTTTGAAAAATATAAACGCTGTAGACCCAGATCAGATTTTGGCAAATTTGGAAAGACAAACAGAGATTGAAAGAAAAGCCAAAGAAGCAGTTAAAAATTCAGAAAGGGCAGAAGAAGGAAATAAAAAGAAAAAACCAATTGTAAAAAAGAATGAGGAGAAAATTGGGAGAAATGATAAGTGTCCATGCGGAAGTGGAAAGAAGTATAAGAACTGCTGTATGAAACACTAAAAAACTTTAAAAACCAGCGGCTAACTTTGTCAGCTTCGCAAAAAAAATCCCTCACCGTACTGTTCGTACGGCTCGGGTTTTTTTTGTTCGCTTCCGCGTTATCCATCTGGTTTTTAAAGTTTTTACAAAATTTTAAAAATGAGCGACTAACTTCGTTGGCTTCATAAAATTATTTCTCAACGTACTTCAAGTACGTCTCAATAATTTTATTCGTCGCCTCGTTATTCATCTGGTTTTTAAAGTTTTTACAAAACTTGAAAAATTGGCAGATTGCTTTGTTGTCTTCATAAAAAAATTTCTCAACGTAATAACACATACGTATCCAAATTTTTTTACTCGACGCCTCGCACTCTACTCAATTTTTAAAGTTTTTACAAAACTTGAGAAATTGGTGAACCTCATCTAATTTTTAGCGCTTCATTGTGAAAGTAGAAAATAAAAAATTTTAAAAACAAAAAGCCAAATAACACTGCGCTTTATTTGGCTTTTTTTTGTATAATTTTCACTTGCTTTTTTATTTAAAAGTGTTATAATTAAAAAAGCTTGGGGGTGCACCTCTCTAAAACATCTATGTTTTCAGACAACACGACCCTTACTTGCACCTCCAAGCTTTTTGTCCACCACTTCTGTGAGTGGTTTTTTATTTTGAATTTTTTTAAAAATTTTGTATAATAATTGTGTTATGAATTTATTACACGACATACCTGCAGGAAGTGCAGATGAAATGAATGTTATTATTGAAATTCCTAAATTTTCAAAAAACAAATACGAGATTGATAAAGAAACTGGGCTTATTGCTTTGGACAGGGTAATGCACACAGCTCAAGATTATCCATTTGACTATGGTTTTGTACCACAAACACTTTACGATGATGGAGATGCTCTTGATGTTGTGGTTTTAACAACACACGCACTTGCACCTGGGATTTTGGTAAGATGTCGTCCAGTGGCTGTAATGGAAATGGTTGACGATGGAGAAGCTGACGATAAAGTTATTGCAGTTCCAGTTGATGACCCTCGTTTTGACGAAGTTCAAGATTTAGGAGATTTAAATACACACTTTTTAAAAGAAATGAAACACTTTTTTGGAACTTACAAGAAAATCCAAAACAAAGAAGTTTCAGTGGGAGATTTCAAGAATGCACAAGAGGCAAAAGATGCATTTGAGAAGTCAGTTGCTATGTACAAAGAAGACAAAGAAAAATAAAAAACTTGAAAAATTGGTGACTTGATTTGTTAGTTTAATTTAGAAATGTTTTGTTTGTAAAAAAGATGCAAATTTGACTTCGTCAAATTTGCATCTTTTTGTTTTTTGTTTTCAAAATGTTAAAATGTCTTTATGAAAAATATTAAAATAGAAAAATTATCAAAAAAAGATTTAGAATTTTTAAAATGGAAGAAAAAAGATATTTTAGAAATTCCACAGCTCTATAAACAAAGTTTAGAAGAAGAACTTAAAAAAATCAAAAGTATTAAAAAAGAAGATAGAACTTTTCAAAATACAGTTCTAGCTTTAGATTATGCAGGGCAGAATTTTTCAGAAAAAATTTATCAAGTAAATTTACTTTTTAACTTAAGTGGCAATGCTGAAATTAGAAATGCAGCTTTTGAAGCTGAAATGAAAATTTCTGATATTTCAACTGCTTTGTTTTTAGATAAAAAACTTTATGAAGCACTTTTAGAATATAAATCTAAAAAAGAAAAATTAAACAAAATTGATCAAAAACTTTTAAATGAATCTATTAAAACTTTTAAAGATGCAGGTTTTGATTTGGATCCCCAAAAGCAAAAAGAAGTAAAAAAACTTACTCAAAAAATCACAAAACTTTCTTCAAAGTTTATGAAAAATGTAAACGATTATCAAGATTATGTTATTTTGCCAAAAGACCAAACAGCTGGTCTTTCTGAAAACTATTTAAATACTCTGAAAAAAGATAAAAAAGGAAATTATATTGTAACACTTTCGTATGCTGATTTTGGAACTTTTGTTTTTAAATCTGAAAATGAAGAATTGAGAAAAAAACTTTTGGAAAAAAATGCTAAAAAAGGTGGAAGGCAAAATCTAAAAATTTTAAATCAAATTTTAGATTTGAAAAAACAAAAAGCTAAAATTTTAGGTCATAAAAATCACGCTGAACATGCATTGGCAAATAAAATGGCAAAAAAACCTGAAATTGTAAATAAATTTTTGGATGATATTTACAAAAAAGTTAAAAAAGGTGCTTTAAAAGATGAAAAAGAACTTTTGGATTATAAAATTTCAAAAACAGGAAATAAAAAAGACAAACTTTACTTTTATGATGCTTCATTTTATGCAGATCAATTACAAAAAGAAAAATACAACATTGACGCAGAAGAAATAAGACAGTATTTTGTCTTAGATGATGTTTTGAAAAATATGTTTGATCTTTTTGGAAAGCTTTTTGATTTTAAAGTTGTAGAGAAAAAAACAAAACTTTGGCATAAAGATGCAAAAATGTTTGCTCTACAAAGAAATAAAAAAGATATTGCTTATTTAGTTTTAGACTTATTTCCACGAGAAGGGAAATATGGACACGCTTGTATGACAAACTGGAAAGACGCTGGGTTAAGTTATGATGCTAAAACTTTTAAACTACCAATTACAGTTTTGATTTGTAATTTTAGAAAACCAACTAAAAAACTTCCGTCTTTATTATCGCTTGGAGAAGTTGAAACTATTTTTCACGAGTTTGGACACGCACTTCATAATTCTTTAACAAAAGCTAAATATCCATCTTTTGTTGGAACAAATGTAAAATGGGATTTTGTCGAAACTCCATCACAGCTTTTGGAAAACTGGTTAAAAGAAGAAAAAGTTTTAAGAAAAATCACAAAGCATTACCAAACTGGAAAAAGAATGCCACAAAAAATGATTCAAAATATTTTAAATGCAGACAAATTTCAAAAAGCATCTTTTTATGCAAATCAATTATGTTACGGAATTATAGATATGATTTTACATACAAAAGGACATAAAAATCCAGAAAAACTTTTTTTAAAATTGAAAAAAGAAATTTCTTCTGTGAAGCCAACCAAAGAATCACTTTTTCCAGCATCATTTGGGCATATTGTTGGTGGATATGATGCGGGGTACTATTCTTATTTATGGGCTGAAGTTTTTTCAGATGACATTTATTCTGAATTTAAAAAAGAAGGTATTTTTTCAAAAAAAGTTGGAAAAAGATATTTAAAAGAAATTTTAGAACAAGGTTCAGAGAGGGAAGAGACAGAAAGCATAAAAGAGTTTCTAAAAAGAAAGCCAAACAACAAAGCTTTTTTGAAAAAGTTAAAATAATTATATAAAACAAAAAAGCCCATTTTCGCTCAATGTTTAATTTAAAAAAGGGCGAAAATGGGCTTTTTTGTTCTTAAATTTTTGTTATAATTTAAATATGATGGAAAAATTTATAAAACCAAGATCTGTTGAACAAAAAGAGGGAAAAACAGAAGAGGAAATTTTAAATACAGTTTATGAGCTTCAGGAAAATGATGAAAAAAAATTTAGTGATTTTGCCTCTAAAACTGAGGTTTTGTATGGTAAAAAACCAGAAGATATTTTTGCTTTAAATAAATTTTTTAAACAAAAAGAAATTCAAAAAGTAAAAAATGAAATAAATCCTTTAGAGTTTTCTTCTCAAAATGGAGGATTGTATGATCCAAAATTAGTTAATGACCATTTAGAAATAGCAAGAAAAAGGAGAAAAAAATTTGACCAAATAGATAGGGCGAAAATAGAAAGTTTTATAGAACATAACCAAGTTAATTTAGCAAAAGAATTTTTTAAAAAACAACTTTTAGCCCAGTCCTTTGAAGACGTATTGCCTTGTTTGGTTAACAAGTATGCTTTGTTTGGTGAACACACAAATGCTTACAAAACTTGTGATTATGATGATATGGAAAATGGAATTGATATGATTTTGGAGTATTCAGATGATAATAAAGATAAAAATGGAGTAATAGCTAATTCTTATGCGGGTGTGGGGATTGATTTGTGTATTGGAAATACAGAAACAGTTGAATCAAAAGTAAATAATATCAGAAATAAACTTTGGAGAGATGAAAGTTATAAAGTTGACTATTTTAAAAGCAAAAGTGGGTATATGGGAGGCTTAAATAATTTAGCTAGAGTTGTAGTTTCTGGAAGTACAAATACAGCCTTAATGCTTTCAGAAGCATATATGCACAATGAAAAAAATGGTACAAAAAGGGATATTCAAAACTATAGATTCATGACCCAGTCTCTTGAGGAAATTTTACTTCAAATAAAATATTATAAGAAAGAGACAGATGATCAAAATATTTTAAACCAATATAACTTGATTCAACACAACACAGAGAAAGTTTTGGCACAAAGAATTAAAAAAATGGGAGAAGAAAAATATTTACAATTAAGGCAAAGCTATGATAGAGGCTATTACGCTTTAAAAGATGCTTTAGAAGAATCTTACAATTCAGAAAATTAACTTTAAAAAGTTAGTTTTTTATAACTTGAAATTTATTTTTTATATATTACAATTAAAAAGGTTTCATTCATCTGGAGTAATAAAATGAATTTAGGGCAGAGGGTTTTGGTTGTTGATTTACCTCCAAAAAAATCAACAAAAGGGTATTATGACTTTTCGCACGAAGTTTGTGTGTATACACTTTCTTGTGATAAAAAAAGTTATCAATTTTTGTTATGTTTTGAATTGTCAGATTTAAGACACGATGAATCTTTGGAGTATGTCAAAAACATTTTTGCTGAAGGAGATATGTTTGTCCCAAAGACTTGTGGAAAAGTTAGGTTTGACTTAAGAATCGAAGATAAACAAAAATTTATCTCCGTTCTTAAGAATTATTTTTCTGATATTATAAATTCTGAAGAAAATTGTGAATTGCAAAAATTTTTTCAGAATCAAAAAGTTGCAGTTTAAAAAACAAAAAAGCAAAGCCTTGTGGTTTTGCTTTTTAATTTTATTTTAAAATCTTTTGTTTTTTATTTCTCTTTGGGCATTTCTTAGGTCGTCTCGTTTTTTTAGACTTTCTCTTTTATCATGTTTCTTTTTCCCTTTGGCTAGAGCAAAGGAAAGTTTAATATTGTGGTTTAAAACAAAAAAGTTTAAAGGAATTAAAGTTAGTCTGTCTGCTTTTACTTTTTTTTGAAGTTTTTCAATTTCGTTTCGGTTTAGCAAAAGTTTTCTTTCTCGATAGGGGTCGTAGGAGTCGGGAGTGTTTTTTTCTTGATAGGGTGGAATAAAAAAGTTTTTTAAAAAAACTTCAGTTGTGCCTTTTTTGTTTAACTTTTTTCCTTTGTTGTCAGATTCTCTTAAAGTTACAAAAGAACCTCCAAAAGAACCTCCTTTGGTTTTAAGAGATTTTACTTCAAAGCCGTATAAAACAATTCCGGCTTCAAATTTATCCAAAATTTCGTAGTTAAATGTTGCTTTTTTGTTTTTAATAATAATCATGAAAATATTATAACATTTTAAATATTTTAAAAAACTTGACATATATTTTTAGATTGGTAGAATATAGGAAGTTTAATAACCAAAATAGGAGAAAAAAATGAACGTTTTTAAAACTGAAATTGTCGTTTATGACCACGATTTGGTGGTGGAAGTTACAAGCTTAAGACCCATGGGTGATGGGTTAAACCTTTTACAACCAAAGTCTTCAAATTTTATTTTTAATTTGAAAATTCACATTAAAAGCAACAATGAAACTTTTTTAGCAAGGGTTTGGGCAAAGACACTTTTATCTGAAAGTTATTTGGATAAGTGGAGTAGTGAGATTTTAAAGGAAATTAATCCAATGTTGACTTCAATCATGATCCCAATGTTAAAAAACTATTTCCAATATCAGCTATTTGATCGGGTTTGTGAAAAAAATAAGGGGGGTGAAAAATTGACCGTAAAGGCTATTAAAAATATTGCCGATAGAATTGTTGATGAGATAATTCAAGAATTTGGTTTGGATGAAAATGTCTTCAAAAAAGTTTATAAACCTTTTTCAGTTGTGGCAATTCGGCCGCTTTTAAAAAGTTACGCGATTGATTATGAATATTAAAAAATTAAAAATAAAAACAGCCTCAAGCTTTTGCTTGAGGCTGTCTTTTTTTTTCTGCTCCACAGGTAGGGTTCGAACCTACGGCCAATCGATTAACAGTCGATTGCTCTACCACTGAGCTACTGTGGAATATGACAAAAATTTTAACAAATTTTTTTTAAAAAAGCAAGTGTTTTTATTTAAAGAATTTATACAATTTCCATAAAAATTTAAAAATGAAAAACAACAAAAGAAAACTAAAAATATAGTTAAAAGGTGGTTTAAATAAAATAAAAATTACCAAGAAAATCAAACCAAAAAATATAAAAAATGATGCTATGTAAGGCAGTAAGTATACAAAACCTTTTAAGAAAGCTTCTTTTTTTAATTCAGAAAATTTTTCTTCAGCATAATTTTTTGCATATTCTGTTTTTTTGTTTCGAGATTGCTTGTTGCTGCCTAAGTTTTCGGCTTTGATATATTCTTCGTTATTATTTTTATTCATAAAAAAATTATAACATATTAAAAATAAAAAACCCATTTTATTTTTTGGAATGTGCTTTATTTTTTTATAAAAAAATATATAATATACTATTATGTTAAATTACAATGAAATTAAAAGGGGGAAAGTGATTGTTTTAAACGATGAACCATATAGAGTTTTAACATCAAATATTTCTAAAAAAAATAGAAACAAACCTCATAATCAAACAAAAATCAAATCAATTGCTTCTGGAAAAACACTTGAAAAAACTTTTCATGCTTCAGATAAGGTAAATGAAGCGGTTTTGGAAAGACAAGATATTAAGTATTTGTATATTAAGAAAAATGAAGTTTGGTTTTGTGTTGCTGATAACCCTAAAGATAGATTTTTTTTGGAACTTGAAGATGTCCAAGATCAAATTCAGTTTTTAAAACAAAATGATATTGTAACAGGGCTTTATTTTAATGAAAAATTAATTGATTTGTCAATTCCGCCAAAAGTTGCTTTGAAAGTTAAAGAAGCTCCAGGAGCTGTAAAAGGAAATACTGCAACAGGTGCAACTAAAAAAATTGTTTTGGAAAATGGATTAGAAATACAAGCTCCACTTTTTGTGGAAGAAGGGGATACAGTTTTTGTAAATACAGAAACAGCAACATATTCTGAAAGAAAAAAGGAGTAAGTTTGGAAAAGCCCGAAATTTTTTGCCCTTGTTTTGCTTGTGACTTGTGACAGGCAAGGCCTGTCACAAGCAAAACAGGGGCAAAAAATTTCGGGCTTTTATTATCACTGTGCTATAATATAAAAATGAATAATAAATTTCATCTTAAAGCCAAAAAGTCTTTGGGACAAAACTTTTTAAAAGACAAAAAAATAATTGATAAAATTATAAAGGCTGGAGAGTTGAAAAAAGGAGATATTGTTTTGGAAGTTGGTCCTGGAAAAGGACATCTAACACAAAGACTTTTAGAAAATGATATTGTTCTTTTTGCTGTTGAAAAAGACAAAAGGCTTTATGATTTTTTAGAAGAAAAGTTTCAAAAGGAAATCAAAGAAAAAAAGTTTTTTTTAATCAAAGATGATGTTTTGAATTTGGATTTTGGAAATTTGGGTCTTAAAAATCAAAAATTTAAAATTATTGCAAATTTGCCATATTATATAACAGGACTTTTTATTTCAAAAACTTTGGAAAATAAAATTGTTCCGTCTTTGATGGTTTTGCTTTTGCAGAAAGAAGTTGTAGAGCGGGTAACAGACAGTGAGAAAAATAAAAAAGAAAATATTTTTTCTTTGTCTATAAAAGTTTTTGGAAAAGCAAAATATATTATAACTGTTTCAAAAAAACTTTTTAAACCTGTTCCTAAAATTGATTCGGCTGTTTTGCAAATCTCAGACATTTCAAAAGAAAATTTTAAAAAGAACAACATTACAGAGCAAGAGTTTTTCGAATTTATCAAAAGTGCTTTTTCAAACAAAAGAAAACAAATGTTGAAAAATTTATCTTTGAAATATAACAAAGAAAAACTTGTAAAAATTTTTGATCAGATGAAAATTGATCAAAAAACCCGAGCCGAAGACTTGAATTTGGAAATTTTTTTGGAGATTTTAAAAAGATATTATGACTAAAAAGTGAATTTAAAAAGCAAAATCAGGCGAAGCCTGATTTTGCTTTTTAAATTACGGTGATGTACCTTGTAAAATAGGAACATACCCATAACCAATAATACAAATATATGGACCGCAGGTTATCATGCAGGGAACAAGTGCTGGTGCCAAAGTTCCTTTTCCCCATTGACCTGGGTGTGAAAAACCACCAAAGTTAGCAAAAGCACGACCTCTTGATTCAGGTGTTTGCATAATAGGCATTGGAATAGGGGGTGATAAAAAATAATTTACAGATCCGTAAGTGACAGGACAATACTGAAAACTTGTCACTGAACCACCGAAAAGCAAAAGAGATGCTGAAGTTTTAGTTTCTTTTAAATTTAAAGTAAAAAAGAAGATCAAAAGTAAAATAAAAACGATTGATTTTAAGAAAATATTATTTTTTAGGTTTAATATCATAAAAATATTGTAACATATTTTTTAATTATGTGATAGAATATGAATATGAAAAAAATTTTTAACTTTTTTAAAAAAAATTTTACAACGATACTTTATATTTTAATTTTTTTAACTTTAATTTTTTTAATTTATAAAAACTTTACGAAAGTCAAGCAGTATCAAAAACTTGAAAAAATAAAAACAGATTATCGGAATACTAAAAAACTTGAAAAAAAAGAAAGTGATGATACAGACAATGACGGGCTTTTGGATTGGCAAGAAATTATATATAAAACAGATATTGACAACCCAGATTCTGATGGTGACGGTATAAATGATGGAGATGAAGTTAGGGATGGAACTAATCCCCTTTCTTTTAAAAATATAAAAAATGAAGAGATTGTGGTTGTTAAAGAAAGTGTTGAAAATATAGAAAAACAAATTGCAAAAAGAAGAAAAACTCAAAAGGAACAAGAAAATCAACAGTTTAAAATTAAAAAAATTAAATTTAAATCAAATTTAACCCAAGAAGAAAAAGATCTTTTAGCAGGCTACGATCAAGAAAATATTTTAATTAAAAAAGACATGAATATTTTGGGAAAAGTTTTTTTAGAAAATACACATTCTGTAAATGCCACTGAAGAAAGTGAAAACATGTTTTTGTTGTTTAATAATTTACTTCCTTATTCTTATGAAAAATCACAAGAAATTTTAAAAGAAAATAATAATTTAAAGTTCGCAGAACAATTACCGGCTTATAGGGAAGTTACCGAAAGTGAAATATCAAAAATGAAAGCAAAAGCTATGTATTATAAAAAAATTTCTGAACTTTTAAAAGAAAAAGAAAGTCAGTTGGAGTCAAAATTTTTTAATCAATATTATTTAAGTTTTTACAATACTTATAAAAATGTTTATGTTTATCAAAGCGAACTTTTGGATTTTTATAAAAATGGAGAGGGTGATTATGAAAAAATAATAGAAAAAATTAAAAAGTATACTCAAGCAGGGCTTGAAATGGCAGACACTTATGCTTCTGTTGATAGAATGATTGATACAAGAGAACTAAAAATCAGCCCAAATGAGCCAGCTTCTTATTTTGATTTGAAAGTGTAAGATTAAGTTTGGCCCGAAAATAGCGAAGCTATTTTCGGGTTTGTTTTTTTAAAAAAACTTTGTGAAGAGACAAAAAAAGTGTTACAATGTCTAATATATGAATAATAATTTTAAAAAATTTTTGCCTTCAAGAAAAGTGGTAGCTTTTGTGATAGTGCCATTGTTTTTTGTTGTTTTATTTATTTTGATAGAATCTTATTTTAAAAAAGGTGAAATAGAAAAAAAAGTTGCTAAAGAAAAACTTGAAAAATCAATTAAATATAATGTTTCAGAAAAAGATACAGATGACGATGGGCTTTTAGACTGGCAAGAAAGACTTTATAAAACAGATGTAAATAATCCTGATACGGATAATGACGGAGTTTTAGATGGAAAAGAAGTTAAAAAAGGAACAGATCCGACAGACACATTTAATAGTAAAAAATCACAAAATGATGTTAAAAAAATTAATGAGGATACTGAAAAGCAAATTTTAAACAAAGAATTAAATGTGACAGAAAAAGTTGCAAGAGAGCTGTTTATGAAAACAGTTGATATTAAGAAGGAAGGACTGAATAAAAATATAGGGGCTTTGAATTTTGCAGCTGAAGAGCTTTATGAAGAAAGTGATATTTTTAAAATAAGCAAAATTTTAACAGAAAAAGATTTAAAAATTTCAGAGTCTGAAAATTTATATGATTTTAAGCAAAAATTCAATAAAGTTTTACTTAAAAGAAGTAAGGTGAGTAATTTAGAAGCAGAATGGGTTGCTGCTTACAAGTTTATAGTGGAAAAAAAGGATGAAGGTAAAGAAAGTTTAGAGAAAAATTTACACTTTTATATTGTAACCCAAAAAGAGTTGTTGAAGTTGGAAGTTCCTAACGATAAAATTTTTATTAAAGTTTATCTAGATTATTTAAATTCTTATTTTTTCATTATTGAATACATAGAACAGGTTTTAAATTATAAAGAAGATCCACTTAAAGCACTAGCATTTTTTGAATCTTTTGATAAAATAAATGATATAATTATTAAAAGAGGTAAAGAAGTATATAAATACTTAAATGATTAAATAAAATAATGCAAAATAATATGAAACTTAGCTTCTCAAAAAAAATATTTAAACTATTTATTTTTACAGTAACATTTATATTTCTAATGTTTCCTGTTTTTTTGGTAGATCAACAAGTAAGTATGTTAAGTGCGCAAACAAATACTCAAACACAAAAACCAGAAACTTATAGAAACGATGGTTCAAGAGTTGATGGTAGGGGAAATGCAGGCTCTGATGTTTTAGGGGCTGCGGCTAGCTGTTTAGGTTCTGCTTTTGGAATGATTGCAAGTAGTATGGCAGCTAATACCATTTCTGTTCCATCATCAGACAAGCCAACAGAATCTTCTACAGGAATGAATGCAATTAAAGACTGTATTTTAGATGGTGTAGCTAATGCTTTAAAAAGAACAGTTATCAGATCTTTGGTTTCAACGACTGTAAACTGGATCAATGGTGGTTTTGATGGGAACCCCTACTATGGTAGAAACTTAGAAAAAGCTTTTAGAAGAACAGTTGATGATATTTTAGGGGAAGTTATTTATCAAAATGAAAATTTGAAATTTTTATGTTCAGAATTTGAATTTCCTATTAAAGTTGCTTTGCATTTACAATTTTCACAAGCTCAATTTCAAGAATTTGATTATACTCCAAAATGTAAAATATCAGATGTGGCAGACAATATTGAAGGAGCTATTCAAGATGGAATAGATTATTATTCAAATATAGATAATTTTTTCAGTATTACAACAAATGGTTCTGATAATGTGTACGAAGTGTACTTTAAAACCTCAGCAAGTATTCAAAAAGCAATTGAAAAAAGAAATGAAGACAAAGAAAGGGAGCAGAGTGTAAACAATGGATTTTTTGGAGAGAGAAGATGTTATGACGGAGGTGAGTATGATGGATCTTTGGAAAGAAGGGATATTTGTCCAATTACAACTCCCGGAAGAATTATGGCTGAAAGGCTTGCTTCTGCTACAAACACAGAAACAAATGAGCTTATTACAGCCGATGAATTTGATGAAATTATTGGAGCCATTTTAAATCAACTTTTCCAAAAACTTCTTCAAAAAGATGGAATTCGAGGTATGTCACAAACAAGTTCAGAAACAGGCCGAACTGGTCTTGAGGATTATCAACAAACGGGTGATGAGATTGATAATGAAGAGTATGGTGGACTGGTGGATGACTATGCCGATATGTCATTTAACCCAAGAGCACCAGAAATTATGATAAAAACGCTTGAGAGCATGATACAAACGCTTGATGATGCAATTGGAGTATTTAGGGATGCAAAAGCACAATGTTCATCAATTCCCCTGGGTAATTTGCGTAGTATGGGCAGTAGGCGATATCAAGAATTTAGGCAAAGAACAATAGATAGTGGTTCGGTTGTTCAAAGCTGGTTAAATGAAGCTGAAGTTAAAAAAGGAAAATATGAAGAAAAATTAAGATTGGTTGGTGAATACAAGACACAATTTATAGAAATTTCTCAAAGAGTTAAAGATGCGAACATTGCAGAAAGAAATCAAATAATGGAAGAAGCCTCAAAAGATCCTATCGTTGCCTTCATTAATAGTGTTGGTAAAGTTGCAAGGGACAAAATTAATCTAGAAAGAGATCTTGATGAAAAAGTAAATGGTAAATATTCATATACAGGTTCTTCAACTCCTGTTAAAAAAGGTGGTGCTAATGGATACCGCCAATATTGTGTAAAGTTTGGACATACTTCAAGTTCTAGAAGTTGTAGCGACAGAGAAACAATATGTTCTCCTAGTTTGTTGTTTAGCGAAATTACAAGTGACGGAGACCATTCTTTGAGAATTAGTTACGATCCTATTCCTGATATTGAAAATATAAATAGTTCTGAATACGACTTAACATCAAGTACTGTTGGTAAATGTGTTTCAGCTGATAATCAACAGCGTGACTTTGGACAAGAAGAAGAACTATTTTTGACAAAAAAAGGGAATACTGTTTATGTTCACAAAAATGGTAAATGTGTTATCGGATCAATGTTTGTAGACCAAACATGTAATTTATCTTATGCAGACAGTGAAGTGTATTTGAATGCAAGTTCATTGGTTGATGATGAAAATACAAGACGAATTGTTATTAGTACAGAAGATGATTGTGATGGTGTTGAAGAAGAATTTTCTTGTACCACAAAAGATGGAAAAGGGTATGAAGATGGACAAAGAATTGACACTTTATATACCTGCGATGATGAAGAGCAAAAGTGTTATTCATACAGAAGTGTAAGGTGTAGAGAAAAATCATTTGTTGCGTGTTCAGGAGATAGGAGTCTTTTTGGTGTTTATGCTGAGAAAAAGTATCAAAATGAAGAAAGGGGAAGTTGTGAAGGATTTTAATTAAAAATAAACAATATGTTAATATTTACAGAAGAACAAGTTAAAAATGCTTATGATAATTCAAGTGAAGTGATGAAATCTTTGTTACTTGAAAAGTGGGTTATTGAGGATGCAACTTTTTTGGGGAGAAAATACAAGTTAAGAATGGATAAGGTTGGAAACATGAATAAGTTGATTTCTTATGTTATGTTGAATTTGTTGCCAATGTCTCGTTTTGCAGAGTACTTGAAAAAAGAACTTTTACTTGATGATCAAACAACTCTTGCGTTGACAAAAGATTTGGATAAAAATATTTTCCAAAAAATCAAACAAGAAGTGTTGTATTATAATAGTGAAAAAAAGAAAAAGACAGATGTTAAGTCTATTTTTGAAGAAAAACAAGAAATAAAAGAAGAAAAAGATCTAAAAGGGGAAGTTAGAGATTATGGTGATATTCTAGATTCAAAAAAACAAAAAGAGGGGGCTGGTAAAAAAGAAGATGAAGACACACTTGATCCTTATAGAACTTTTATTGATGATTAAAAATGTAGAAAAAATGTTTAAAAAAGCAAGTTAAAAAACTTGCTTTTTTATTGTTTTTGTTTTAAAATATAGGGCACTGTATTAAGAATTAAATATAGTAAATAAAATATTTTATGGCAACTATAAATCAATTAGTAAGAAAAAAAAGAAAGAAACAAGTAAAAAAACCAAAATCTGTGGTTTTATCAAAAGGTTTTGATACTCTAAAAAACAAACCTACTGAATACTTTTCTCCTTTCAAAAGAGGTGTTTGTACAAAAGTTACAACAAAAAACCCTAAAAAACCTAACTCAGCGGTTAGAAAAATCGCCAGAGTTAAATTAACAAATGGAATTGAAGTTACAGCTTATATTCCAGGTGAAAAACATCAACTACAAGAGCACTCAGTTGTACTTGTACGTGGAGGAAGGGTAAAGGATATTGGTGTTAGATACACTGTTGTTAGAGGTAAACTTGATGCAACAGCTGTTGAAGGAAGAAAACAAGCAAGATCAAGATACGGAGCTAAAAAACCAAAAGAATAATAATTATAAATATGAGAAGACCTCACAAAAAAGTAGACAGAATTGTAGAAGACTTAAGGTACAATTCTAAGAAATTATCAAAGTTTATAAATTATGTAATGCTTGATGGTAAAAAATCAACAGCAACAAAAATAGTTTATGATGCTTTAGATATCATTAAAGAAAAAGAAAAAAGAGATCCAATTGAAGTTTTTGAAGAAGCATTGCAAAATGTTGGTCCAGAAATGGAAGTTAAATCAAGAAGAGTGGGAGGGGCAAACTACCAAGTTCCAATTCCAGTTTCTCAAGAAAGACAAACAGCACTTGCATTCAGATGGTTAATTAACTTTACAAGAGCTTCAAAAGGTAAAACTTTTGCAGAATTATTGGCAAATTTACTTATTGAATCATCAAAAGGTGAAGGACCAGCTGTGAAGAAAAAAGAAGATACACACAAAATGGCAGAAGCAAACAAGGCCTTTGCACACTTTGCATGGTAAACTTATCTTTATAGAAAATAAAAACACCCAAAAAATAAGCGGTGTTTTTTTGTTTTACCAAGTATTAACAGGCAAGGCTTATTAACGCTTGATTTTTGTATGAAAATGGTATATAATTATGTGTGAAGTTTTTAACTTCATATTTTTTTCATGGGAGTCCTTGACCCGAGCATGCGCTCGGGTCTTTTTTGTGTTTGCACTATTTTTTAAAAAAGTTATAATATTGTGGAGGTTCACGTAATCTCCTTTTAGTGGTTGATTCTTTGCCCGAGTATACGCTCGGGCTTTTTTTATTTTTAAAATTTTTGTTATAATATGTTAAATGAAAAAAATAATAAATATATCAAAAAACTTTTTTAAAAATCTAGGGCCTGCTTTTTTGGTTATTGCTTTGGGAATTGGATCAGGAGAGTTTATTTTGTGGCCTTTTTTGTCTGCAAACTATGGTTTTGGAATTTTATATGGTGCTTTGTTTGGAATTTTTTTGCAATTAGTTTTGTTAAATATTATTACTAAAAATACGATTTTTCTAAAAGATGATATTGTTTCTATTTTTAAAAAAGTTTTTAAATATTCGGGAGTTTTAATTATTTTTACAACTTTAATTGGTTTTGGCTGGCCTGCTTTTGCTGCTTTGTCGTCTGAACTTTTAACAAAAAGTTTGAATTTATCTAAAAGCCTTACTTTTATTTTACCATTGTTTTTTGTCACTCTTGCAGGACTGATGTTGATTATTTCAAAAAACGCATATAAAAAACTTTTGTTTTTACAAAAAATCAATATTTCAATTTTATTTTTAATTTCAATTTTTCTTTTTATTTTTTATTTTGACTTTCAAGAATTTCTAAATTTATTTAAAGGATTTTTGGGTCTTGGAAATGATTATTATTTTTTACCTTTGGGAATTTCTTTAACTGTCTTTTTGTCAGCTATTGTGTATGCTGGAAGTGGAGGAAACTTGATTTTAGCAAATTCTTTTTATTTAAATCAAGAACTAAAAAATCAGGAAAATAAAAATATTGAAGAGAAAAATCTTTATCAAAAATATTTAAAACATAATTTTTATTTTTTCTTTTTAGGTGGACTTTTGATTATTTCAATTTTGTCTTACATTTCTTATGTTTCTTTAAAAAGTGTGGATGTGGTTTTAAATAAAGATTTTTCATTTTTAATTTTTGAATCACAAAAATTTACCCAAGACATTTCTGTTTGGGTTGGATTGGTGTTTTTGTTTTCAGGAGCTTTTGCTATTTTTGGTGTTCAAATTGGAATTTATGATTTTTTAGGTAGATTGGTTAAAAATATTTATAAAAAAGAAAAAGAAAAACAAAATATAAATTTAAGTGACAAAAAACTAAAAAAAGTTTACAATATTTCAGTTTTTGCAATTGCTTTTTTTGGATTTCTGGTTTTGCTTTCAGGCTTTGACCAGCCAAAGTCGCTTATTACAACAGGAGCTATCATCAATGCACTTTCAATGGCCGTTTTGTCTTTACTTTTGTTTTTTGTAGAAATAAAACTTTTCCAAAAAATTTATAAAAAAGGTGATTTTTCAAAAACAAAGATTTTGTTTTATAAATTTATAACTTTATTTATGTTTCTATTCTATTTTTCTTTTTTTGTTTATGTTGCAAGAGATTTGTTTTAGATTTTAAAAGAATAGAAGGAACTAAAAAACAAATTTCATTCTCAATTTAACTAAAATGTGCACTTTGTGTGAATTTTTCTTGATTTTATTTTTAAAAGGTATACAATAAAAGTATATGAAACACGAAACAATAGAAAAAATCAAATCATTAATCAATGTTTTTGCAACAACAATTGGAATAATTATTATTGCAATTGGATCTGTGATGGTTTTAAACTCAGTTCTAAAACTTTATGTTTTTGGGATAGAAACAGATTCTTATTTTGATGCTGAACAAGAATGTATAAATGATATTAAATTAGAAGATAAGCTGGGCCCATCAGGTGAAATATTAGAGATAAAATATGGTGAGATTAGAAAAACACAAGAGTACAAAGATTGTATTATAGCAAAAACAGAACAAGAAAAAAGAAGTTACAAAAAAGAAAAAACAGATAATATGGCAGATGGAATTCCATTTATCATTGTTGGGCTTGCTATTTTGGTTATTTACAGAACAAGAAAAGAAAAAAAGAAAAATTAGTTTAGTTTAAAACACCATTTAACAAAGTTAAATGGTTTTTTTTTTAAATTCAAAAAATTTAAGGCAAGGCCTTGTTAAGGCAAGGTCTTAACAAGGCCTTGCCTTGAATTTGGGAGATAAGGTATTTCAACTTTATGGAGTTTTTAAAGTTTTGTGATAAAATGTAAATATGAAAATAGTAATAACAGGAGGTGGAAGTGGGGGACATTTTTACCCTTTAATTTCAGTGGTTGATAAAGTTCGAGAAATTGCTGATGAAAAAAATATTTTGCAACCCAAAATTATCTACATGGCCACAGAGCCTTATGATGAAGATATTTTGTTTAAAAATGAAATTGATTTTGTAAAAATCTCAGCTGGAAAATTAAGAAGATCTGGTGGTTTTTTTGCAAATATTATTGATATGTTTAAAACTGGTTGGGGAGTTTTGGACACTTTGGTTCGAATGTTTCAAATTTATCCTGATGTTGTTTTTACAAACGGAGGATATGTTGCTTTTCCAGTTGTGGTTTCAGCAAGGATTTTAAGAATCCCAGTTGTTATTCACGTTTCAGACACAGTTCCTTCAAGAGTTTTACTTTACGCAGGAAAGTTTGCTGAAAAAATTTCAATTTGTTTTCAAGAAGCAGCATCTTACTTTCCAAAAGAAAAAACAGCTCAACTTGGAAACCCAATTCGTGATGAAATCAAGTTTAAACAAAAAGACGATGCACACTCTTTCTTTTCTTTGTCACCAGATTTAAAAACAATTTGGGTTTTGGGTGGATCACAAGGAAGTCAGATTATAAACGACACAGTGGTTCAAGCTTTGCCTGACTTGTTAAGAAATTACCAGATCATTCATCAAACAGGAAAGAAAAATTATGATGAAGTTTATGGTTCATCAGGAGTTGTTTTGCTTGATAATCCACACAAAGACAGATACAAAATCTATCCATATATGGACGACTTGATGATGAAAAAAGCAGCAGGTTGTGCTGACTTGGTTTTGATGCGTTCAGGGGCAGGAAGTATTAACGAAATTGCAAACTGGGGACTTGCTTCTGTTTTAATTCCAATTTCAAAACAAGTTTCAAGAGACCAAGAATCAAACGCTTTTGCTTATGCGCGTTCGGGAGCGGGGATTGTGATTCGTCAGAAAAACTTAACTCCGAATATTTTAAAATTTGAAATTAACAGAATTTTCGAAGACAAGCTAATAGAAGACATGCAGAAAAACGCTAAAGAGTTTTTTATTCCAGATGCTGAAACAAAAATTGCAAATGCTTTGATTGATGTTTTGGTTTCTCATCAAAAATAGTTTTAAAATTTTATTTTATGTCAAAAAAATTTCAGAAAAAGAAAGAGGATTTTATTTGTCAAAACTGCGGGGCCGAAAATTTTGGAAATGGATATACAAATCATTGTTCAGAATGTTTTTTTTCAAAACATGTTGATTTGAATGTCGGAGACAGGTTAAACGAATGCGGTGGTTTGATGGAAGTTTCAGATTACAAAGTTGTAAAAGGGAAATATATTTTGACACATAAGTGTTTGAAGTGTGGTCAAAAAGTAAATGACAAATTCAGAGAGGGAGTAGATAATTTTGATAATTTTTTAGAAATTGTTCAAAAAATAAATAGTAAAAAAGAAATTTAATTTATAAAAATGTATCAAGTTTACCAAACAAAAGCTTTTATTTTAAAATCAGAAACACAAAAAGAACAAGATCAGAAAGTTCTTGTCTTTTCTTTTGAATTTGGTTTGGTTTGGGTCAATGTAAGTTCATCTAAAAAAGACGGTTCGAAAATGAGAAATTTTTTGCAGAATTTTACTTTTGCTGATTTGTATTTAGTGGTTGGAAAAGGTGGTTTTCGTTTAACAGGCGGACAGTTTCTGGAGAATTTTTATTACGCTTTTAAATACAACAAAGAAGAAAAAATTAGAATTGTTCAAAATATTTTTAACTTAATTTCTAAAAATTTGATTTCACAGCATCCTGAAAAAGAAATTTTCAGTTTATTTGAAAAGTTTGTTTTTGAAATTAAAGATTTGAAAGATTTAAAAAGTGTAAAAGAAAAAGAGCTTATTTTTTTGGCAAACTTTTTGTTTCAACTTGGGTATTTTGAAGAAAAGTATATTTTAAAAGATAATTTTTCAAAACAAGATTTTGAACTTTTGCAAAAAAAGGTAAATGAAGTTTTTAGGAATATGTAGGAAAACGAAAACCAAGCCCGAAATTTTGAAAAAGTTTTTGGAAAAAGTTGAAAGGCTTGTGCCTTTCAACTTTTTCCAAAAACTTTTTCAAAATTTCGGGTTTGTTTTCAAAACCAAAAACTTGCTAAATTGTCAAGTATATTGTAAAATATACTAGGAAATCATTTAAAATTTTTTTAACAAAAGGGAGAAAAAAATGAGTAGGTTAGGTGGAAAAAAACCAGTAAGAAAAGATTTTTCTGAGTGTAGAACCCTGGAGGAGTTAATTTCTTTCATTAGTGAAAGAGGGTACAGAATTTTATCAGCTCAAAATGTATCTGACAAAAAAAGAAAGGTTGTATTTATAATAGATTCCGAAGTCTTTTATACTATTATAAACATCGAAGACAATAAAGAAAAGGAGGTTAAAACAGGTGAAAAGAAAAGCATAATAGGTCAAATTCTTGAAATAGGCAGACCTATTTCTGAAAAAACTAAAAAAGACAACGAAGGTGGATATAAAAAGACAATCACTTTTCGGAAAAAAGACGGAGGTGGATTGTTCAAGTTGAGTTTTGTTGCAAAGCCGGAGGTGGAGAATGAAGGAACTTTTGCAAAAAATTATTTTTGAATTTAAAAAATTTTTTTTGATAATGAAAGGGTATCAGTACACCTTTTCATTTAAGACAGAAAAAAATGGAAGAAGGATGGTGGTATTTTGCTTTGAAAAAGAAAGGTACCTTTATCCAAAAAATTTCTCTTATAATAGAACATCGTTACTTTCCGTTAGAAGAAAAACAAAAAAATTATACTTATTTGTATAATCTTTTAGGGACAGAAGCAACTTGTTTGCTTCTGTTTTATTTTTTGTGATTGGTCCCCAGAAATTTGGCTGTGTGGTTTTGTGTGCTAAATTTCTGGGGAAATTAAGTATTGTAAAAAAAATAAAATATTTTATAATATCAAAGCTTTTTTAACCAAACAAAATGGAGAATATAAATGAGCAAAAAAATTGTTGTTGATGGCGTTGCAACTAAAACCGATTTTGACAATTGGTTCGAATATGATAGAAGCCAAAGAGATGGTTTTTATCAGCTGGGAAATGGTAAGGTGAGAGTATACTACTCTTGTTTTAGAACAGGCAATCGTTTTCATCAAGATTTAAAACAATAACTTTTTGGTTATTGTTCGGCGGAAAATTTTAAAATTTTAATTTTCAAATTTTTCCGCCTTTTTTATTATTCCTTATATTAAAACTGGTGTTTAAAAACTGTTTAGAAATAAGAGCTTCAAATTGACTTGAAGTTTAAAATTTGTTAAAATATCAGTTACAATTTTACTTATTAATAATTTTATTTCGAATAAAATTTTTTAATTTTCAGTAATTTATTATATAAAGTAAAACTGTATTTAGTCATTGACTAAATTAGTTAAAATAGGAAAAAACCTATTTTTAATTTGCAAATTATTATTAAAAATAAATTAAATTTAAAAGAAAAATAAAATGTCAGAATTTGATAGAAATAAACCACATATGAATGTGGGAACACTGGGTCACGTTGACCACGGTAAAACTACACTTACAGCTGCTATCTTGAACTCACTTCACTTAGCAGGTGAAAATGTAACATTAAAAAACATCGATGATATCGATAATGCTCCAGAAGAAAAGGAAAGAGGAATTACAATTGCTCTTTCTCACAACGAGTATGAAACTGCAAACAGACACTATGCACACATTGATGCTCCAGGTCACGCAGACTACATTAAAAACATGATTACTGGTGCTGCACAAATGGATGGATCAATCTTGGTTGTTGCTGCAACAGACGGTCTTATGCCACAAACAAGAGAACACATTCTTTTGGCAAAACAAGTTGGTGTGCCAAAAATGATTGTATTTCTAAACAAAATGGATATGGTAGATGATCCAGATATGGTTGAATTAGTTGAAGAAGAAATTAAAGAAACTCTAGACCAATACGGATTTGATGCAGAAGGAACACCATTTATCAAAGGTTCAGCTCTAAAAGCAGCAGAAGCAACAGATGTGAATGACGAATGGGTACAAAAAGTTCTAGAACTTACAAATGCAATGGACACATGGTTTGATATTCCAGAAAGAGATCTTGATGGAGACTTCCTAATGCCTATTGAAGACATCTTCTCAATCGAAGGTAGAGGAACAGTAGCAACAGGAAAAATCGAAAGAGGTAAAGTTGTTGTTGGAGAAGAAATCGAAATTGTTGGTATTAAAGACACAACAAAAACAACAGTTACAGGAGTTGAAATGTTTAACAAACAACTTCAAGAAGGACATGCGGGAGACAACGCTGGTATTTTGTTAAGAGGAACTAAAAAAGAAGACATCACAAGAGGTCAAGTTCTTGCAAAACCAGGATCAATTACTCCACACACAGAATTCGAAGCTGAAGTTTATGTTTTGAAAAAAGAAGAAGGTGGAAGACATACTCCATTCTTTACAGGTTACAAACCACAGTTTTACGTTAGAACAACAGACGTAACAGGAGAAGTTACTCTAAACGAAGGTGTTGAAATGGTTATGCCAGGAGATACAGCAACATTTAAAGTAAAACTACACACTCCAATTGCTATTGAAGATAAAATGAAATTTACTTTGAGAGAAGGAGGTAGAACTGTTGGTGCTGGAGTTGTAACAAAAATTATTGGATAATAAAACTTACAATGACAGAAGCAAAAACAAAAAAGAAAGATTCATCAATTTTAAGAATTATTGTTTCTGCTTTCGAGGCAAAAATGCTTGATAAATCTATCAAAGAGATTTTAGCTCAAACAGATAGATTAGAAGCTGAAGTAAAAGGTCCTGTACCACTTCCAACAAAACAAAAAAAATGGACAGTGAACAGATCATCTTTTATTTATGAAGCTTCAAAGGAACAATACGAAATGAAAGTTCACAGAAGATTGATAGATATAGTGAATCCATCAGATAAAGTTATTCAAGCTTTATCATCACTTGCACTTCCAACAGGAGTGAACGTTGATGTAAAAATGGTATAAACATATCAATATTCATAGAGTTTACAAGTTAGCTTGTAGACTCTATTGAGTATTTATATACTCGAATTTAAAATTTTGAATTTAAAATCTAACTTTGCCAAAGACAAAGCAATAGTGCAGACCAATATTTTTAATTTAAAAACAAGTCTGTTAATTTAAGAAAAATATGAACAAATTTATTTTAGGTCAAAAAGACAGAATGACACAAATTTTCGATGAAGAAGGAAAAGTTGTGCCAACAACAGTTATAAACATTGCTGAAAATGTTGTAACACAAACAAAAACAGAACAAAATGACGGTTACAATTCTGTTCAATTAGCAACAGGAGAAAAGAAAGAAAAAAACTTAACAAAAGCTCAAAAAGGACATTTAGGAAAAGCTTTCAGATTCGTAAAAGAATTTAGATTAAAAGAAGAACCTGAATTGAAAAAAGGAGATGTTGTTACTTTGGAAGGTTTTGAAGTAGGAGATAAAATTACAATTTCTTCTGTTTCAAAAGGAAAAGGTTTCCAAGGTGGTGTTAAAAGATACAATTTCTCAGGAGGTAGAAGATCACATGGTAACAAGCATGCTGAAAGAGAAGTAGGATCAATTGGTGCTGGAACAACTCCCGGAAGAGTTTGGAAAGGTAAAAAAATGCCCGGAAGAATGGGATCAGACAGAATTACTGTTAAAAACTTGAAAATTGTTAAAATTGACAATGAAAATAACAGAATTTTTGTGAAAGGAGCAGTGGCTGGTAAAGCTGGTGACCTTGTAGAAATCGTAAAAAACTAAAAAACAAAAACCGCAAAATTTGACAAACACAAAAACGCAGTCAAATTTTGCGGTTTTTAACTTAAAAAACTCCAACACCAAGCTTTTAAAAACTTTTCCACATCTATATTTTTAAAGCATTTATATAAAAACTTAATTTTGATATAATATTTGTATAAATATAGCAATATATTTTAATTAAATAAAAACAAATATGAAAAAAACATTTTTAGCAACAGCTATTTTAGCTATTGCACCAGCAATAACATTTGCTGCACAACAAAATAATGATACTCTTTTTACAAAAGCAACAGGTTGGATAAGTACTTTAAACGTGATTTTGTTCTCAGTGGTGGTCCTTGCGTTTACAACTGGAGTTGCTCTTTACGTTTTTGATAAAGAAAAAAATCCAGAAAAACTAAAATCAAGAATTTTGTGGCCTTTAGTTGCTGTTATTGTTTTGGCTTCTTTGTGGGGGATAGTAAAGTTGGTTCAAACTACTATATTTGGTTCAGGAAATCAAAACAATGCTGGTGATATTACAGCTCCAGCATTGCCAGGAGCGGGGACATCAACATCAACACAAACACAAAACATAGGTCCACAAATATAGAATATATTTACAAAAAACCGCCAAGCAAAAGGTGGTTTTTTAAATCATAAGAAAAAACAAGGCCTTGCCTTAACAAGGCCTTGCCTTGTTAAGGCAAGGCCTTAAATAATTTCTTATAAAATGTGTTTTTATTTTATTATTAGAGGAAGGGTTTATAAAAAATATTAAAAAACCAAAAGTAGAAAAAACTGGGTGGTTGTGTTTGTTTTTTCTGCTTTTTTGTTGAAGCTGTTTATTTGATGCAATGGTACATTTCTTGACTTTATTTAATATATATTGTATTATGTATATGGTTTTCTATAAACCATTTTTTTAGTTAAACTCGATAGGAGAAAAAAATGAAAAAATTTTTATTTTTGCAATTAGTTTTTTTGGCAAGCATCGTTAAAGCAGGGCTTGCCCCCATGCCAGAATTTAAGCTGGGTCAAGAAAACATGAGCTTCGTTAAAGTTTGGCTTAAACGAAACTTAAATTGTAAAAAAGAAATGCTTGATGATTTTGGATATAAGTATATGGGGCAAGCTTATATCAAACAAGATGGTGAGTGGAGGCACTCATTTTTAATATATGTCCCTGATTGCATAAAGTTAACACCGTTTTTTATTGGAGAAAAAAACTTGGTGTTAATTAAAAACGGAGATTCGCCCGAAAATTTTCAAGACGAAAATTTTCGGAAAATATATAATCAAAAAATGAAAAAATAAAGTTCATATATTAGCTTTGTGACAGGCTTTGTCTGTCACTTTTTTTATTAAAAAATTTTTGGCATTTTGAGTTTTTTATGTTATAATACAAGGAAATTTTGAGAGAATTTTTAAAAGTTTTTAGATAGTTTGCCCGAAAAAAAGCGAAGCTTTTTTTCGGGGGAACAATTTTGAAAGTTTTTAATTTTCAAAAAAAGTTTGGCATCTTTTTAAAAAAATGTCTCGGAGAAATCCCATTATCAATGACCGAAATTAAGTAAGTCAATAATAAAATTTATTATGAAAATAAAAGTTTACGATATTAAAGGTAAAGAAAAAGAAGAAATTTCATTACCAAAAGAAATATTTGGTTTGGAACTGAACAACGATTTAGTTCACCAAACAGCAGTGTCAATGATGTCAAATCAAAGACAAGTCATCGCTTCTACAAAAGGAAGAGGGGAAGTTTCAGGAGGTGGAAAAAAACCTTGGAAACAAAAAGGAACAGGTAGAGCAAGACACGGATCTTCAAGATCACCAATTTGGAGAGGCGGAGGAATCACATTTGGTCCTACAAATCAAAGAAATTTTGACAAAAAAATTAACAAAAAAGCAAAAACAAAAGCATTGTTCCAAGTTTTGTCACAAAAACTAAAAAACAATCAAATTATTTTTGTTGATCAAATTTCTTTTGATGCTCCAAAAACAAAACAAGCAGTTGAAATGTTAAAAGATTTATCAAAAATCAAAGGTTTTGAAGACATTTTAACTAAAAGCAAAAATTCTGCATTGATTACAAACACAGAATTAAACCCAAACAATCTAAAATCTTTTGCAAACTTGAAAAATGTAGCAACAGATGAGTTAAGAAAATTAAATATTTTGGATTTATTAAAATATAAATATTTAATCATCTCAAACCCAAAAGAAACTTTGGAAATATTAGAAAGTAAATTAAACAAATAATTATGACAGAAGAAAAAAAAGTAAATATCCCTGTTTTAAAAAATGTGATTAAAAAACCACATTTAACAGAAAAAGCAACTTTATTGTCAGAAAAAAATGTTTATGTTTTCGAAGTTGAAAAAAGTGCTAACAAAACAGAAGTTAAAAAAGAAATCGAAAGAATTTACAAAGTAAAACCTGTTAAAGTAAATATTGCTGTTACAGGAGACGAAAAAGTATTTGTAAGAGGAAAATGGGGGGTTAAAAGAGGAATTAAAAAAGCTTATGTTTACCTCAAAAAAGGAGACAAAATAAGCGTTATCTAAAATTATAAATTAAATTATAGGTGATAAAACACCTGATAAGTAAAATAAAATTATGGCAATTAGAAAATTAAAACCAACAAGTAACGGTGTAAGAAATATGTCAGTTGTTAAATACAAGGAATTTTTGACAACAAACAAACCTTACAAACCGTTAATGAAAGGTACAAAAAACACAGGTGCAAGAAACGCACACGGAAGAATCACAACTCGTTTCAGAGGTGGAGGAAACAAAAGACTTTTTAGAACTATTGACTTTAAGTTTGACAAAAGAGATATTCCTGCAAAAATCGAAACTGTAGAATATGATCCATTCAGATCAGCATTTATTTCTCTTGTTTTATACAAAGATGGAGAAAGAAGATATATTTTGTCACCAAAAGGTGCAAAGGTAGGAGACGAATTTGTTGTATCAGAAAATGCAGACATTAAAAGAGGAAACAGAGTAAAGCTTGAAAACATTCCAGTTGGTACATTTGTATTTAATGTTGAAATCAAAGAAAACGGTGGAGCAAAACTTGCTCGTTCAGCAGGTTCTGCTGTTGAAGTTTCAGCTTTAGATGGAGAATATGTAAACTTGAAAATGCCTTCAGGAGAAGTTAGAAAAGTTTCAAAAAATGCATATGCAACAATTGGTGAAGCTTCAAACTCTGATCATAAACTTGTAAATATCGGTAAAGCAGGTAGAGCAAGAAAAATGAGAAGAAGACCAAAAGTTAGAGGTTCTGCTATGAACCCAGTTGATCACCCATATGGTGGTGGTGAAGGAAAAGCTGGTGTTGGTAGAAGAAGACTTGTTACAAAGTGGGGAAAGCCTGCTGGAAAAGGTCAAAAAACAAGAACACCAAAGAAATACTCAAATTCACTTATTGTTAGAAAAAGAAATTTTAAAAAAAGAAAATAAAAAAATAAAACAAAAACTGCCGAAAGCAGTTTTTGTTTTATTTTTGTGTTAAGCAAATTTGTTTTTTTAAAAAAAATAATTTCTTTTTTCTTTTTTTATTTTTGTTATAATACTACTATGGAAACAAAAAAAACAATAATTTTTATAGGAAATTCAGGTTGTGGTAAGGGAACCCAGGCTGAAATTTTAGAAAAAAGAATTAAAGAAAAAGGGGAAAAAGTTTTGCATATAGAGCTTGGTGATGAGTTTAGAAATTTTTTATCAATGACCACAGACACTTCAAGAAAAGCTCTTGAAATTTCTCAAACAGGACAGTTGCAACCAGAGTTTTTAGCCATTCACTTATGGTCAAAAATTTTAAATCTGTATTATGGAAAAGATAAGTTTTTGATTTTAGACGGAACTCCCAGAACTTTAAGAGAGGCATATATTTTAGACGGAGCTCTAAAATTTTATGGAGTAGAAAACCCAATTGTTTTGTATATTGAAACAAAAAGAGAAACAGCAAAAGAAAGGATGCTTTCGAGAAAAAGAAAAGATGACACAGAAGAAAAAATCGAAAACAGACTAAACTGGTTCGGAAGGGATACTGAAAAAGCAATTGACTTTTTTATCAATGATTCATATTACGATTTTTTCAAAATCAACGGAGAGGGAAGTATTGAAGAAATAGAAAAAGAAATTGAAGAGAAAATTAAATTTTAAAAAAAAAAATCTGCCCGAAATTTTGAATAGAATTTTTGGAAAAAAAGAAGTCTTCGACTTCCTTTTTTCCAAAAATTCTATTCAAAATTTCGGGCAGTTTTTTCTTTTTCTATTTTCTGATTTTGCCAGCACCAAACATTGAATTTAATATTTATTTTGTTATTATTATGTTAATATGAAATTTTTAAACCCAAAAGAAGTTGTTTCACAAATTCATTTATCAGTAGGTTCTGATGTGATTGATTTTGGTTTTGGTTCTGGGGCTTTTTTAGAGCTTATCTTAAATCAAATTGGTCTGGAAGGAAACTTATATGCTTATGAACTTGACGAAAACTTTATTCAAAAGTTAGAAAGTGATTTTAAACAAAAAGGAACAAAAAATATTTTCTTTTCTAAAATTAATTTAGAAAATGAACAAACAGAACTGAAAGATGAATCTGTTGATTTTGTTTTAATTTCTTCTGTTTTGTTTATGTTAGAAAACAAAAAAAATATTATTAATGAAACTTATAGAATTTTAAAGAAAAATGGTCGAGTTTTAATCATTGACTGGAAAGAATCTTTTAAAAATATTGGTCCTTTTGAAAAAAATGTTTTCTCAGAGGAAAAAACAAAAATGCTTTTAAAAGAATCTCCTTTTGAATTTGAAAGAAACATTGATGTGGGGGATTATCATTATGGGTTAATTTATAGAAAAAAATAATATGAAAAATTTAAGTGTATTTCAAATGGTTGTAATGGGTATTTTCAGCGCTTCGGCTGTTATTGGTTTTATCTTTTTTACAATCTACGAACCAACAAACAGAGGGCAAGAAAAAGTTAAAATTGGAGAAATTCAAATTTGGGGAACGGTAGATTCTTCTATAATGGAAAATATGTTAAATAAATTAAAAAATCTAAATTCTGATTACAAAGGCGTGTACTATGTTCAAAAAGATAAAGATAATTTCAAAATAGATTTATTAGAAGCAATCGCCTCTGGCAATTCTCCAGATTTATTTTTAATTTCTCAAAGCACTTTATTTGAGAATCAAAACAAAATATCTAAAATCCCTTACTCATATATGTCAGCTAGATATTTCAAAGATACCTATTTAGATGTTTTTTCAATTTTTGATTCTAAAGACGGTTTTTACGCAATGCCTTTTATGGTTGATCCTATGGTGATGTATTATAACAAAACCATGTTTAACTCAGCTGGAATTGCTTTGCCACCAAAAGAGTGGAAAGATTTTGTAAAAATGGCTCCAAGCTTAACAAAAAAAGAAAGTGATGGAACAATTTTAAAGTCAGCAACAGCTTTTGGGGAAACAATCAACGTTGCAAACTTAAAACAAATAATTTCAACTTTCCTTTTGCAAACTGGTAATCAAATAGTTACTTACGATAAAGACGGAAAACTAGTTTCTGATAAAAGTTTTTCTGGTAAAGGCAAATCAGTTGCTGGGTTGATTTTTTTCAACGAGTTTTCAAATCAGTTAAGTAAAATTTACTCTTGGAACAGGACTCTGCCTAATTCAAAAGATTATTTTATTGCAGGAAATTTAGCAACCTACTTTGGTTTTGTTTCTGAAATTGCTAATCTACAAAAGAAAAATCCAAACTTAAACTTTGATGTGGCAGAAATTCCTTCAACTTCAGAAACCTTTGACAAAACTGTTTTTGCAAATGTTTGGGGATTTGCGATTTTAAAAAACAGTCAAAATAAAATGGGTGCATACAAAACAGCACAACACTTGTCTGGACCAGAAATCCAAAAAAGTTTATCAAAACTTACATATTTACCATCAGTTAGAAAAGACCTGTCAGCAGAAACAGCAGATGATCCTTATATGGATATATTTAAAAAAGAGGCAATATATGCAAAAACTTGGGTAGATCCTTCAGAAGAACAAACAAATCAGATTTTTAAATATATGGTAAATTCCATAAAATCAGGTAATCAAAGCCCGTCAGGTGCTTTAAGCGAGGCTTATCAAGAAATCGAATATTTATTAAATAATTAGTTATGTTAAAAGACAAAAAAGAAAAAGAAAATAAAATTATTATTAAAAGAGAAGAAAAAAGAGGAAATAAAAAAAACAATAAAAAAAATAAAAAACCAACAGATAAATTATTTGGACAAATTTTAAATATTGTTTTAATAATTTTACTTGTAATTTTTGTAACATCTTTTTTAAATAAAGAAGATAAAGAACAGAAAATTTCCATTTCTGAAATTTCAACAAAAGTTAAAAGTGGGGAAGTGAAAGAAATTTTAGTTGAGCTTAACGATTTGAAAGTTAAAACTGAAGATGATAAAGTTTTAAAAGGAAAAAAAGAAACTGAAAGTTCGTTGTCTGAAACTTTAAAAAACTTTGGAGTAACAGACGAACAAATTGTAAAAGCAAATATTAAAGTTCAAAATCCAACAAGTTTTGGATACTATTTAGTAAAATTTTCTCCATTTTTATTTCCATTTTTGTTAATCGGACTTTTGATTTACTTTATGACAAGGGGAGCTAAGGCCGGAGCAATGCAAGCTTTTTCTTTTGGAGATTCTCGGGCAAAGTTTATTGATCCTGATGATAAAAAAAACAGAACCACATTTAAAGATATTGCAGGTGCCAAAGAAGCTAAAGCTGAGCTTATGGAAGTTGTTGACTTTTTAAAATTTCCTAAAAAATATTTAGATATTGGAGCTGAAATTCCAAAAGGTGTTTTGATGATGGGAGCACCTGGAACAGGAAAAACCTTACTTGCCAAAGCTGTGGCTGGGGAAGCTAAAGTTCCATTTTATTCAGTTTCAGGTTCTGAATTTGTTGAAATGTTTGTGGGAGTGGGAGCATCAAGAGTAAGAGACTTGTTTAAAATGGCTAAAAAATCTGCACCATCGATAATTTTTATTGACGAAATTGACGCTATTGGTCGCGTGCGTGGTGGTGGAACAGGTGGAGGAAATGATGAAAGAGAACAAACTTTAAACCAAATTTTGGTTGAAATGGACGGATTTGATAACGATCAAAAAGTAATTGTAATGGGGGCAACAAACAGACCAGAAGTTTTAGATCCAGCACTTTTGCGTCCAGGACGTTTTGACAGAAGAGTAACAATTGACCTTCCTGATAAAGAAGATAGGGAAAAGATTTTGGAAATTCATGGAAGAAAAAAACCGTATGCCGAAGATGTGAACCTAAAAGTGATTGCTGAAAGAACACCAGGATTTTCAGGAGCGGATTTGTACTCTTTGATGAACGAAGGGGCAATTTTAGCTGCATCAGAAAATAGAAAAAAAGTTTCTCAATACGACTTGATAAGATCAATTGAAAAAGTTTTGTTGGGGCCAGAAAGAAAATCTCACATTTTATCTGAAAATGAAAAAATCAGAACAGCCTATCATGAAGTAGGGCATGCACTTGTTTCATCACTTCTTGATTATGCAAATCCTGTTCATAAAGTTTCAATTATTTCTCGTGGACGAGCAGCGGGTTATACACTTCACTTGCCGTTTGATGATAAAAAGATGAATACTAAAAATGATTTTCTAGCAGACATTGCCACAACACTTGGGGGTTATGCTGCTGAGAAAATGATTTTTGGAGATGTAACAACAGGCCCGTCAAATGACTTGCAAGTAGCCACAAAAACAGCGCGAGACATGGTAACAAAATACGGAATGTCAGATGCAGTTGGAGTTTTGGCTCTTGAAGATCAATATGGTGGAACTTTGAGAGGTTCAGGAGATGGAGTGAAAGGTTCAAACTATTCAGGAGAAACAGCTCAGTTGATCGATAAAGAAGTTAAAAGAATAATGAAAGAGCAAATGGATGTGGCTGAAAAAGTTTTGAAAGAAAATATGGAGGCTTTTGAAAATATTTCTCAAGAACTTATTGAAAGAGAGACTTTAGAAAGACCGGATTATGAAGCGCTTTTGAAGAAAAATGGAATTAGAGTGCAGACCAAAGAAGATGCAGAAAATCTTTTTTTAAAGAATTTTAAAAAGAAAAAATAAAATTATTTTTTCTTTTTTTCTTGATAAAAAAAGAAACAAACCAGAGCACGCTTTCAAATAAAAACCAAAATCAGCGTGCTCGGAACTGCTTTAAATCAAGACCTTGAAATTTTTTACCTAAAATTTAAAGTAAAAATCTAAAATTTTGCAACTCGCTTCGCTCAAACAGACAAAATTTCTTAACGATTTTTACTTTAAATTTCTTTACGGTAAAAAATTAACGGTCGTTTCCACACAAAACATAATTTTGCGTAAGCAAAATTATGTTTTTTTGTGGTTTTTGGTTATCCACATTTGGTTTAAAAATATCTTGTATTTTAGAATAGAAAAGATATAATAAGTATACTAACTCGATGAAGTGCTTGCACTGATTTGAGTTAGTAATGGAAAAACCAAGCTTTGCTTGGTTTTTCCATTTTAAATTTAAAAATATAATCCCCCGCCGACGAAGTCGGCGGGGGAATTTAAATATTTTATTAATCATTTTAAAACATTAAAATTTATGTTATATTTATGCATATGAAAAAAATAATTTTAACATTAGTAATATTGTCAACTTTTTTTGGAGCTAGTGGAATTTCTGCTCAAAATTTAAAAATTCAACAATCAAATTTTTTATTATTAAATAATTTACAAAATTTAAAAGTTCAAAATTTAAACCAAGCACAATTGGACAGATTAAAAATAATTCTTGAAAACTTTTTAAATATTTTATTAAAACAAAAAGTCGAAATTAAAAATACAAATAAAGATAGATTTAAAATTAGATGTTGCCAGACTAAAAAAAATAAAAGTAAAAAAGACATAAAAGAAAATAGGCAAAAAGTTTATCAATTTGGAATCAATCTTGATGTTGCTCGCAGATTTTACACTCCAGATGAGATTAAAAAATACATAGATTTAGTTTCAACTTATGATAAATCTTTCTTGCAGCTCCATTTGTCAGACGATCAAAATGCAGCTTTAGAATCAGAATTTTTAAACCAAACTGTGGCAAATGCAACTGTTGATCAAAACGGAATTTACACAAACCCAAATACCCAAAAACAATTTTTAAGTAAAGACCAAATCAGAGAACTGATAAATTACGCCAAAACAAAAAATATAGAGCTTATTCCAGAAATCGACATGCCGGCACATGCAAAAGGATTTTTAGATTTAGCAAAAATCAAGTTTGGGCAAGCATTTGTTGACAATATTTCAGACGGATATTTTCAAGGTGAACTTAATATTTCAAAACAAGAAGCTTTAGACTTTTCAAAAAGCATTTACACAGAATACGCAGAACTTTTTAAAGATTTGAAATACTTCCATATGGGGGCAGACGAAGTCTTTTCAGCAAATAAAGCTGACAAGTTAAGTTATATTCAAAACACTTCAAACTTTTTAAAATCAAAAGGTTTTAAAGTCAGAATGTGGAATGATTTGATTTTAAAAGAAAACCTTTCTGAAATTTCAAAAGATATTCAAGTTACTTATTGGAGTTTTGATGGAGATGCTCAAGATCCAAACGATATTGAAGAAAGGAGAAAAAACAGAGCATCAGTTCCTGATTTACAAAAGAATGGTTTTGAAGTTCTAATTTACAATTCATACTATTTGTTCTTTGTTCCTTCAAGTTCAAATTTCAATCAGCACGATATAGAATATATGCAAAATGATTTAAAAGACAATTGGAGTTTGAAAAAGTGGGACAGTAACAATGATGTTGAATTAGAAAATTTAAAAGGGATAATCGGAGCTGCTCATTCAATTTGGAATGAAAACTCAGATTCAATTTTAAAAAACGATATTTACGAAGTTTCTGAAGGTGTATTTGGAATTCTAAAAAATAAAGGGGAGTAGAAAATAAAGCACGAAATTTTAAAAAAGAAAAAAACAAGCGAAGCTTGTTTTTTCTTTTTTAAAATTTCGTGCTTTATTTCCATACTCCATTTTTTCATTGACTTTTTTCGTTTTTAAATGTATGATTAGTTTATATGGGAATTTTCGAAAAATTAACAGGTAAAAAATCTAATACCTGTGAAATACCAAAAGGTGGAAAAGAAAACCAAAGTCAGAAATTAGAAGAAAAATTGGTTGACACAAGTTATGGTCCAGTTGTGGAACAAGTTGAAGATCCAGTCTTAAACCAACAAGAATCAGACTGGTTTGCTTCATTGTCAGCTGAACAGTTAGAAGACTTTGGTTTTAACTCAAACGGTGTTGAGCTTGACCATGGTTCAATGGTTGGGCAAATCAAAGAAGCTTATAAATCAGTTAACAATACAGAAGGCAGCCTAGAATAAACACCAGTTTCAAAAACGGTGTTTTTTTGTTTTTTAGCTTTTAAATGTTAAAATGTTTTTATGACAAAAAAAGATAATATTTTTAAGAATTTAATTTTTCTTGATACTGAAACAACAGGGGTTGAAAAAGACGATCGGCTTTTTCAACTTGCTTATGTTTTTGAAGATAAGAAAGTCGACGAACTTTTTAATCCTCAAAAAGATATTTGCATTGAAGCATCAGAAACAACAGGTTATGTAACCAAAGATGTAAAAGGCAAAGAAGTTTTTGAAAATTCAAAAGCATATCAAGAACTTCAAAAACTTTTGGAAAATAGAGAAAATATTTTAGTGGCTCACAATGCAAAATTTGATATTAGGATGCTTGAGAATGAAAATCTAAAAGTGCCAAGATTTATTGATACTTTAAAAGTGGCTCAAAAGCTTGATACAGCTTGTTTTTTTGGGGCATATCGATTGCAGTATTTACGATACGCAATGGAGCTTGAGGTTGAAAATGCACAAGCCCATGATGCTTTGGGTGACGTTTTGGTTTTACAAGAGCTTTTTCAAAGGCTTTATTTGAAAATGGAAAAACAGTTTCAAAACAGAGAAGCAATTTTAGAAGAAATGATCAAAATTTCTTCTGAACCAGTTTTAATTAAAAAATTTGTTTTTGGGAAATACAAAGGTTTAACAGTCGAAGACGTGGCAAAACAGGACCAAGGATATTTAGAATGGCTTTTAAATGAAAAAGAAAAACAAAAAGCCGAAGGGGATGTTGATGAAGACTGGATTTATACTTTAAATTATTATTTAAAATAAGTACTTAAAAAACAAATTTACATTTGTTTTTTTGCTTTTTTTTTGATAAAATGATTTTATGAAAAAAATAATATATTCAATAATAGCTATAACAGGATTGGTTTTCCCAAGCTTGACTTTTGCTGATGTAGACTTTACCTTAAATCAATCAGATGTCTTTTCAGGTTCAGCTATAAATACACTTGTGGGAACTTTTTCAGACTCTAGTTTATTTTACTCTCTTGAGGGTGAATCAGGTGGAGAAGATAATTCAAAGTTTACAATAGTTAATGATGAATTAAGATTAAATTTTATCCCAGATTTTGATAATCCAACAGATGCGGGCGACACAGCGGGGGATAATACTTATGCAATAAGTGTAAAAGGGAGAGTGGGGACTTCAACAGGGGATAAAAAAATAAAAAATTTTATTGTTACTGTTGTTCAATCTCCAGACACAACACCGCCTGTAATTAATACTATTCTTGATTCATCTTACGACATAACAATTAACCCACCATACTTTTCTATACCAACTGTAACCTGTACTGATGACGTTGATGGAGCTGTAACTCCAACAGTAACTGAAAATGTAAACACAGCGGTATTGGGAAGTTATACAGTAACTTATAACTGTACAGACGCAGCGGGTAATTCAGCTGTTCCAAGAACAATCATTATAAACATTGTTCCTGAAAACAGTTTAAGTCTAGAAATAGATGTTCCTTTGCAAGTTCTAAAATCAGGCATGCCGACAGGGTATGCAGTTTCAAGCATCACCACTTTAAATGTTCCATCAGGAGAAACTCCAATATATTCTTTAGTCTCAGGAGTAGGAGACGAAGATAATTCATTTTTCACAATAGATCAAAATTTGTTGAAAATTAACTTTAACCCAGATTATGATTCACCTGGAGATGATAATTCAGACAATGCATATCAAATTAGAATCCAATCACAAGTTGGAACTTCAACTGTTCAAAAAAGTTTTGCGATTCAAGTTGTGCCTGAGAATATTATTTTAGATGATAAATATAAATGTAAAGGATATGGTTGGTCAGAAGGGGCAGGTTGGGTTAGTTTGAACTGTAACAACACAGCTTCTTGTTCTATTTCTGATTATGGCGTAAATGTTGAAACGGGAGGGGCTTTATCAGGATACGCTTGGTCACCAAATGTTTCTTGGTTAGATATTGCTCCAGGTGCACCATACAGTACAGCTAGATTTGTTTCAAACAATCTTGAAGGAGAATCTGTTTTCACAACAGGGCTAAGAAGAGATGATGATGGTTGGAATGGACTTTTAAAATACAGAGGAAGCAATGGGGGAGCAACATCAAATAGAGCTTATGGTGTTTCAAGAACACCAGGTGGAAATTTACACGGATTTGCTTGGTCTGATAATGTTATTGGGTGGCTTGGATTTCCAAGTGCAGGAAAAGCTTATTGTTCAAATATGTTAATTTCATTCACAACTGAAAGTGAAAATGGTTTAACACCGCAAACAAAAGTTGGGCTTGGAGAAAACTTAGTTTTAAAGTGGAAAACAGAAGGGGCTACATCATGTAAAGCTTTAAATGGTGGTGCTACAAACTGGACAGATGACCCAGTTAAATCAGTTTCAGTTTCAGGAGAATGGCAAACACACACAGTTTCAGGACTTGTTGAAAATACAAACTTTACTTTAGAATGTGATGACGGAACAGGTAATAAAGAATTAAGAAATCTATACGTATTTGTAAGACCTCCTGAACCAGAAATTAATTTCTGGGCAACAGATACAAATATTCCCTACAATACAAAGGCTGAGTTAAATTGGAATGTAAAATATGCAGCAGACTGTAAAGCTTATGGTTCTTGGGCTGGAAACAAAGATTCAACAGCCGGTGACCATCAAGAACAAGTTGGCCCTTTAAAAGATTTTCCAAATTATACTTTCATTCTAACTTGTAGATCAAACAATCAAGCAGAGTACGGAACCCAAACCTGGTCAGAAGAAGTTACTGTTGACGTTGCTAAACTTGAAGTATCAATTACACCAACAAGAAATCCGATTCCATTTAATTACCCAATAGAATTAAAATTAGAATCTGAATTTTCTACACAATGTCAAAGTCAGTTTGACTATATTTCTGGACAAAACCCTTTAAATCCAGTTCCAGCATCAGATGCATTTACAAAAACTTGGTATAATACAAACAATGATTATCTAAGAGTTTGGAGGTCAGAAGATGTTAAAGAGTCTTCAAAATATAAGTTTACTTTTGAATGTAATGGAGAATTTGGTCAATACATAAAAAGAGAGTTGAACTTAAAGGTTGGAAATGTTCCTATTTACATTGAAGATTAGAAAATAAAAACGCACTAAATTTTAGTGTGTTTTTTGTTAAAACCAAATTTAAAATATTTACAATAAAATTTTTGAACATAAGCACAAAGCTGCATTTTCAGCTTTTAAAACATTGGATGTTTTAAAAGATAAAATCTTTTCTTTTTCAAAAAGTTTCATTTCTCTTTCAGACAAACCACCTTCAGGCCCTATAACACAAGCTTTGATATTCTTTATATCAATTTCATTTATATTTTGACCACCAAAATTTAAAACAAAAGAGTTTGGATTTTCTTTTAAAAAATCATCTAAACTGTTTTTAAAATCAAGTTTCATTAAACTTCCTCTGCCACATTGCTCACAAGAGTTGATTAAAATTTTTTGAAGTTTTTCTTTTTTTAGCTTAAAACTTTTTTGACTCAAATCAGAATATATAAAGGTGATTTTTTCAACTCCTGTTTGGTTTAAGTATGGCAAAACTTCTTTGATGCTTTTCGGATCAATGATACAAAAACCTAAATGAAAATTATTTTGATTTTCATTTTTAACTTCTTCTCTGCTTTCCAAAACTAAAAAAGCTTTTTTGTTTTGAACACTTTGGATTTTGTAAGAATAATCAAAGTCATCTTTCAGATTTTTTAAAATCACAATATCATTCTCTTTTTGCCTTCTTGATTTTACTAAGTGATTAAAAAGGTCATTTTTAATTTCAAGTTTTTCTTTTGAAGCGTCGGGACTGTAAAAAAAATTTCTAAAATTCATAAATATATTTTAACATAAAATCATTAAAATTTTAGCATATGAAAAATAAAAGCCCATTTTCGCCCTTTTTAAATTAAATATTGAACGAAAATGGGCTTTTATTTTTTCTTTAAATTTTGGTATAATGAAATCATGAAAATAACAATTTCAGGACTTGGTGGAGTAGGCAAGGGAACAACATCAAAAATTTTAAAAGATCAAATAAATTATCAGTTTTTATCATCAGGAGATTTTTTCAGGCAAATGGCAAAAGAAAAAAATATGACAGCTTACGAATTTGAAAAAGTTGTTGAGAAAAATCCTGAAATAGATTTGCAAATTGATCAAAGGCAAAAAAAATTTGGAAAAGAAAACGACAACTTTATTTTTGATTCAAGGCTTGGGTATTTTTTTATTCCAGACTCATTTAAAATCAAACTTATTTGTAATGAAGACACTAGACTTAAAAGGCTTCAAAAAAGAGATGGGGGAACAATAAAAGATATTCAAAAAAAAGAAGAAGAGAGATTAAAAAATGTTAAACAAAGGTATTTAAAACTTTATGGAATAGAAGATTTTTTAAATGATAAAAACTTTGATTTGATTGTGGATACTGAGAATAAAACTCCAAAAGAAGTTTCAGATGAGATTTTAGAAAATATTAAAAATTTGGTATAATTATAAAACATTAATTTAAATAAATATGGCAGGACATAATAAATGGTCAAAGATTAAACACAAAAAAGCAGTAACAGATTCTGCAAAATCAAAAGTATATTCAAGGTACAATAAAATGATTCAAATTGCAATTAAAAATGCAAACGGTGATCCAAATGCAACATCTGTTTTAAATGTTATAAATGCTGCGAAAGCTGAAAATGTTCCAAAAGACAATATTGAAAGAGCGATTAAAAAAGCAACAAGTTCAGATGCGCAAGCTTTAACTGAAGTTTTATATGAAGGGTATGGTCCAGCAGGAGTTGGGATGCTTATAAAAGCAGTAACAGACAATACCAATAGAACCGTAACTGAAGTTAAAACAATTTTTACGAAAAATGGAGGCTCTTTTGCATCAACAGGTGCAGTTTCTTGGGCTTTTTCTAAAAATCAAGAAGGTGACTGGGTTCCAAATGAAGGAACAGAAATAAAACTTTCAGAAGAAGACGAAGAAAAACTTGAAAATTTGATTGAACTTTTTCAAGATAACGATGATATTGTGGGTGTTTACGTAAATGCAGCTTAAAAAAGATTGATTTTATAATAAAATAAGGTATAATATAAAAATTATGATGAAATTAGAAGCAAAAACAAGAAATTCAGGGCAAAAATTTGATAAAATGAAAGATATTTTAGCAGTTGTTTATGGACCTGAAATTAAAGAAAACTTAAATCTAGTTCTAAATTATAATGATTTTGTAAAAGTATTTGAAGAAAGCGGATACTCAACAATTATAAATTTAGTTGTAGACGGTGAAGAACACGATGTTTTGGTAAAAGAAGTTCAAATTGATCCAAAAGAAGATGTATACAGTCATGTTGACTTTTATGCAATTGTTAGAGGACAAGAGCTTGAAGTTATGGTCTCTTTGGAATTTACAGGAGAGTCAGAAGCTGTAAAACAAGGGGCTGTTATGAATACTGCTTTAACAGAAGTTGAAATAAAAGCAATGCCAAGAGATTTGCCATCAGAACTTATTGTTGACTTATCAAAGCTTAAAAATGTTGGAGATACAATTAGACTCGAAGATATTGAACTTCCAGAAGGAGTTTCATTTGTAAGTGAGGATCTTGAAATGACAATCGCATCTGTTTCTGAAGCCGTTACAGCAGAACAAGAAGAAGAAGCACAAGCAGAAGGGCCTGAATTTGAAACAGAACAAGAAGAAGAAGCACAAGAAGGTGAAGAAAAAACAGAAGAAAAAACAGAAGAATAATTTTGAAAAAACAATCAATTTTAAAATTGATGTTTTTTTATAAAAAATATATTTTGTAAAGTTTTTTTAAAATGTTAAAATTAAAAAGTGAAAAGAAAAAAAACAAATGATGTTGTACCTGCAATTTTAGAAAAAAATTTTTCTAAAATTGAAGAAAAAATTAAAAAAGTAAACAATTTAACAAAAAATGTTCAGGTTGATATCTGTGATGGAAAATTCGTAAAATCAAAAACTTTTGCTTCTGCTGGATGTGAAGAATCTTTTTTAAGATTAAGAAAAATTTCTAAAAATACAAATTTAGAACTTGATGTGATGGTAAACTTGGATATGAAAATTAAAGGTCGATTTGAAAAATGGTTAAACTCAATTTCAAAAGCAAAACCCGCAAGAGTTATTTTCCATCTTGACTCTACAAAAAGATGGGATGAGGTTTTTGACTTTTTCAAAAAGAAAGAAAATAAGAATATAAAAATTGGTTTAGGAATTAAAATTCAAAACAAGCAAAAAGAAATTAATAAGTTGTTGCAAAAATATAAATTTGATTATGTTCAATTTATGGGAATTGAAAAAATTGGTTTTGGTGGACAAAAAATTTCACCAAAAGTTTACACTAAAATTAAAAATTTTGTAAAAAAATATCCGCAAATGTATATTCAAGTTGACGGGGGAGTGAAAATAGAAAACGCTTCAAAACTTAAAAAAGCAGGAGTTTGCTCTTTTGCCGCAGGTTCTGGAATTTATAAATCTGAAAATATTAAAAAAAGAATTTCCGAGTTTAAAAAAGTTTAATGAAAAAATCAGTTATTTTAGACAATCAAGAAGTTTTTTATACAGAAGAAAAGTCAAGCAGACTTAAAAATATAAAAATTGTTTTTAAATCTCAAAACGAACTTCAAATCAAAAGACCTAAAAAACTTTTATTTTTTAATGCTCAAAAATTTATTTTAAAAAATAAAACTTTGATTTTAAAAAAATTACAAAAGTTAAAACAGCAAAATTTACAGAAAGTTTCTTTAAGTCAAAAAGAATTTCAAAAAAGAAAAGATGATTTTTTAAAGAAAGCCGAAGAAAAGGTGGAATACTTCAACTCTTTTTACAATTTTAAATACAACAAAATCACAATTAAAAACCAAAAAACAAAATGGGGTTCTTGTTCATCAAAAGGAAATTTAAATTTTAATTACAGAATTTTTCTGCTTGATCAAAAAATTTTAAATTACGTTATCGTTCACGAGCTTTGTCATTTAGATCAAATGAATCACTCAAAAAAATTTTGGAATCTGGTTGAGCAAACAATCCCTGATTATAAAGAAACTAAAAAGTTAATGCAAAAATATATTTTTTAGTTTAAAAAATAAATATGATATAATTTTGTTTATGTTTAAGAAAAAAAAGAAAAATATTTGGCAAAAGTTGAAGTACAAAAAACCCGAAGGGTTTTTTGTGCTAGCTCCCATGGCCGACGTAACCGACAATCCTTTTCGAAAAATTATAAATCAAATCGGAAAACCTGATTTGTTTTACACAGAATTTGGGGCAACAGACGGGCTTGCTTCTGAAAAAGGGTATAAAAGAATTAAAACTCAAATTTTTAATTTTGAAAAGAATCAAAAACCAATCATCGCTCAGATTTTTGGTGGAAAACCCGAAAATTACAAAGAAGTTGCAAAAAAAGTTGCAAATATGGGTTTTGATGGAATTGATTTAAATACAGGTTGCCCTCAAAAAAACATTTTAAAACAAAAATCAGGTTCTGAACTGATCAAAGAAGAAAACTGGGACCTGGTGCGACAAATTATTCAAAACATTAAAAAAGGAATAAAAGAAAGCAAAAACCAAATTCCATTTTCCTTAAAAACAAGAATTGGTTTTAATCAATACAACAAAGAATGGATAAAATTTTTGTTAGAACAAAAACTTGATGCTTTGATTATTCACTTGCGAACTAAAAAAGAAATGTCAAAAGTTCAGGCTCACTGGGAGCTTGCTAAAGAACTTACAGAGCTTAAAAACAAAATTTCTCCCAACACAGTTTTGATTTTCAATGGAGATATAAAATCTAAAAAAGAAGGTTTTCAGAAACTTAAAGAAAATGGTGCAGACGGAATTATGATTGGTCGAGGAATTTTTGAAAATCCAACTTTATTTAGAGACCAAGATTTTTCGAAAAAAAGTGTTCAAGAAAAAACAAAAATAATGTTAAAACACGCAAAATATTTTGAAAAAGAGTTTGGAAAAACTTTTAAAAACAAAATTTTGTTTGGTGGACGAATAAAACCATTTGCTTTGATGAAAAAGTTTTTCAAAATTTACATAAACGGTTTTGATGGAGCAAAAGAATTTAGAGAACATTTAATGAAAGCAAATAGTTTAAAAGAAGTTGAACAAGTAGTTAAAAACCATCTGAAAAAACTTTAAAAATGAGCACATAACTTTGTTGGCTTCGTGTAAAAATATTTTCAACGTACTTCAAGTACGTCTCAAATATTTTTCACTCGCCGCCTCGTTATGTATCTCATTTTTAAATTTTTTAAAAAAACTTGAAAAATAAGTTTCTAACTTTGTCAATCGCACACAAAAAACCTCTCACCGTAATGCCCATACGACTCGAGGATTTTTTGTTTGTTTCCGCGTTATATATCTTATTTTTTAAGTTTTTAAATAAGAAACATTGAGATAGGCCTTGCCTTGAGATAGGCAAGGCCTATCTCAGATCTGTCTCAAATGAAAAAGCCCATTTTCGCTCAACTTTAATTTTAAGAAGTGCGAAAATGGGCTTTTTTATTTCAGCACAAAAATGTTATAATAATTTTAATGGTTTATATTTCAAAAAAAAGAAGAAAATATTTAATTGAAAAAAAAATTAAAAAGTTTTTTTTCAAATTTCTTGTACCCATAATTTCACTTTTTATTTTAACTATTTTCTTACACAATGCACAGTTTATGAAAATTAAAAATTTCAACATTGTAGGAAATAAATATGTTTCAAAAGAAGATATTCAAAATCAATTCGACACAATTTTACAAGAAAAATATTTTGGAATTTACAACAAGAACAATTTTATCTTTTATCCTGAAAGTCAAATGGAAAAAGTGCTTTTGGAAAATCAAAAAAGAATTAAAAACATCGATATTTCTTATCAAAATTTAAGAAAAATAAAAATCGAAATTGAAGAAAAAGATCCAAAATATTTATTTTGCTTTGAAAAAGAAAAGTGCAATTTCACAGAATACAACGGTAAAATTTTCACCCCCTTCAATCAAGAAAAAACCGAAATCAAAAGAGGTGATTTTGTTGTTTTCCAAGATTTATTTTTAGGATATGTTAACCAAGATGAAACAGAGGTTTTACGAGACTTTCAAAATTATAACCAAGTTTACACACCTTCTTTATTTGAAAAAGTAACCACACTTTTAAAAGCTTTTGAAAACTACAACTTAAGCATTAAAAAAGTCATCAGGAACAAAGACGGAAATTTTGTTTTGTACACAAAAAGCAACAAAAAAATTTTAATTAAATACAACCAAGATTTTGAAAAAATTATCCCAACTTTAAAAACATTATCTCAAAAGAAAATATTCAGAGTAGACAAATTCGAAAAAGATTTTAACTCAGATTTGATTTATGTTGATTTAACATATCAAGATTACATTTTTTATTGTCAAAAAGGAGAGGTTTGTCAGAACAATTATGTTTATTAAAATATTTTAAAAAGTGAAAATATATGTTAAAATATGGAAGTATTTAACTAAATAAAATAAAAATATGGAACACACAGAACACGCAAAAACAGCCGTAGACGCTGTTTCACAATTAGCAGATTTAACACCGCTTGCAAAAGCACTTATTGTTGGATTTGGAGTTTTCGGACCAGCTTTGGGAATTGGACTTATTTTCTCAAAAGGTCTTGAAGGAATTTCAAGAAACCCAGAAGCCGCAGGGAAAATTACACCTTGGCTTCTAATCGGTGCTGGTATGGTTGAACTTTTTGGTCTAGCATCAATCGGGCTTTTCTTCCTTATCTAATAACAAAAAACAATAATCATGCAAGAAATAATAAATTCATTCGGACTTGATTGGAAAATTTTTACAGCAGAAATTGTAAACTTTATTATTATTTTGTTTATACTTTACTATTTTTTATTTAGAAAAGTTTTTGCAAATTTAGAAAAAAGGCAAGAAATAATAAAAAAAGGAGTTGAAAAAGGAGAGGAAGCAGAAAAGATTGTAAACGATGCTGAAAAGAAAGCAGATGATATTTTGGCAGATTCAAGGCTTGATGCAAACGACAGAGTAAAAGAAAGTATGCAAAAAGCAAAAGATAAAGAAGCTGAAATTTTAAAAGAAGCTGAAACTTTAAAATCACAGATTTTAGAAAGAGCAGAAAAAGCAGGGGAAAAAAGAAAAGAAGATATTCTGAAAAATATAGACAAAGATATTGCAAAGTTAGCGGTTTTAGGAGCTGAAAAAGTTTTATCTGAGAAATAAAAACACAAAAGTTTGAGCACTTTGGTGTTTTTTATTTGTTTGTGTTTTTTCAAAAAATATGTTATTTTATACAAAATATACAAATATGTTAAAAAAAAGAGATAAAAAGAAATTCTATATAATGGTTGGAGTTTTTATCATTATAATTGTTTCAACAATCACTTTTAGATCTTTTATCAAAGATGCCTTTGTACACGACCCTAGTTTAAAAAAAGATTTAAAAAATAAAGCCCAAATATCAGAATAATTTTAAAATAAGTTGTCAACGGCTTTTTCACAGTCGTTTTTTATTTTGCTTTACAAAATTTATTTTAGTGATATAATAAGTTATTATGAGTAAAAAAAATACAATATTGTTAATAATCATTTTGATTATAGTAGTTTGGTTTATCGGAGCGATTTACTATTTCACATGTAATGTGCAAGGGTACTGTGGTTCAAAACCAGTTTCTAAATACCAAAAAAGCAACAGATATTACGAATACGACAACAGAGATGATGAATATCAAGAAAGAAGTGTAAGGAACGTAAGAAGAGTTGAAACAAGAAAAAAAGTAACTAAAAAATATACTTGTTCAGCATACTTAAAAGGATTTATCAAATATGGTTCTAGAAATTCTGTATCAGAAACAGCAAAACTTGAAAAGTTTTTACAAGATCATCTAGGGGCTGATGTGGAGCTTGATGGATATTATTCTAAAACAGACAGAGATTATGTAAAACAAATTCAAGAAGAAAACGGACAAGAACCAGACGGGGTTGTAGGAAAAGATACAAGAGAAGTGATAAATAAAATTTATTGTAAAGCAAAAGTCAAGGAGTATAAAGAAAAAAATAATTAAAATATAAAATATGAGAGAAATTCTAGTAAATAAAAGTGGAGAAAGTGTAGTTTTTGAAATCTTTGTTTTGATGTTCGTGTCGTTTATTTTAGGTTATGTTGTCAGATTGGTATATGAAAAATTCTTTTTATATGAACAAGTAAATGATGACTTTTACGACGATATAGAAGACAAATACATTAAAGATGATTTGACAAATTCATATAACCAACAAGGACTTGATAATTTTGACCAAAACATTGAAAATGTTGATTTTTCAGATTCAAAAAAAAATCATTTTGAAACAAAATCAAACAAAGAAAACATAAATCAACAAGAAAATAATCAAGAAAAAGAAAAAACAGATTATCAAAGCTATATTTCTCTTGATAAATCACAAAATCAAGAAATTATAAACAGTAACAATATTGAAGAAATTAAACAAAGTGTGGTAAAAAGCACATTGTCTCCTTATTCTGAAATAGAAATGCAGGACTTAAAAATCGTAGACGGAGTTGGTCCTAAAATTGAACTTTTGTTAAAAAGAAATGGAATTGAAAACTTAAAAGTTCTTTCTGAAACTTCTCTTGAAAGATTAAATCAAATTCTAGATACAGCAGGTGATAAATACGCTTTTCATAACCCAGCTTCATGGGCAGAACAAGCAGAACTTGCTTTAAAGGGGAATTTGAATGAGTTAAGCGAATTTCAAGACTATATATCAGCAAAAAAATAAAGAAAAAAACGTTAAAAATTAGTTCATAATTTTGTTGACTTCGTAAAAAATATTTTCAACGTACTTCAAGTACGTCTCAAATATTTTTCACTCGTCGCCTCATTATGAATCTAATTTTTAACGTTTTTTAGGTTGCAAAAATCTTTGTTGACTGCACAAAAATACCCTCACCGTAATAACGCATACGACTCGGGTATTTTTTATTTGTCGCCTCGATTTTTATCTAATTTCTGCTATTTTTTAAATTGTATTTTTTTTTAATAAACGCAATTTTGACGAAGCCAAAATTGCGTTTATTTTTGTGTTAAAACAAAAAAGCACCATTATACTTATACACTTTTTGCTTTTCTAACCTATTGATAGTTTTTATTTTTTTGATATTATATTTTTAAGGAGCTTTTGTTCCAAAAAAGGCTCCGGTTATTATTAAATTTAAAATATTCAAAAAATGGAAAGTAAGACAGATGTGGAATTTCTGGAAATGATTGTAAAACAAATCGTTCAAAATCCTGATGATGTAAAAGTCGAAAGGGTAGTGGATGAAATGGGAGTACTTCTAACACTTAAGGTTCACAAAGACGATATGTCACAAGTGATCGGAAAAAGCGGTAGAACTGCTTCTGCAATCAGAACTCTATTGAGAGTTGTTGGAATGAAAAACAATTCAAGAGTAAATTTAAAAATAGACGAGCCGGAAGGTGGAATGAGAGAATAAAAATTTTAAATTATAATATACAAAAAACTTTGATAAAAACAAAAACCGCTTCGCGGTTTTTGTTTTTTTATTTTTTATTCTTAACCAGCGTTAACAGGCAAGGCCTGTTAACGCTTATTTTTGTTTGTGAATAAATGCGTGTAAATAATTTGTATTATTATTATTATATAATTTATAAAGCTTTCTTATAGTAAGAAAGTTTTTGTAAACCTAACATAGGAGCATAAAATGTGTAAAATAAGACCGCCGTCTGGGGGCCCAGACATAAGGGAGCAAAACGAAATAAGATCAATCTGGGGTGGAAACCCTCCAACCGTGATCTGGCATCCTGGGTTTCGAGATTAATAATCTCGTTAATTTTTTACAACTTTCACAGCACCAGAGCAATCTGGTGCCTTTTTTAATATAAAATAAATTTAAATTATGATATAATACAAAATATGACACAAGAAATTACAAAAGAAATTGTTCAAAAAACAGCTGATTTGTCAAAAATTCATTTAACTCAAGATGAAATTGTAAAAATTACAGATTCATTCGGTCCCATTTTTGAAATGATCGACACAATCAATGAAGTTGATATTACAGACGATATTCAAAGAAACTTTACAAACACAAACACTTTCAGGAACGATGTAGAAGACCAAAAAACAAACTTTAACAACAAAGAGGTAATTGCAGAATTTCCAGACTCACAAGATGATTATTTAAAAACTAAAAAAATTTTATAAGCTTATGAATATAGATTTAAAAAACTTAGATATTCCAAAAATATCTCAAATGCTTCAAAGCAAAGAACTCACAGTTAAAGAACTTACAGATTTTTGCTTGGAAAATATCAAAGCAAAAAACGAAGAGCTAAATGTTTTTCTTTTTGTTTTTGAAAACATAGATGAGCAAGTAGAAAATGCAGAAAAAATGTTCGCTGAAGGAAAACAAACTGTTTTAACAGGTATTCCCGTTGCAGTAAAAGCAAATATTTTAATTCAAGGGCAAAATGCAAACGCTGGGTCAAAAATTTTAGAAAAATACAAAGCAACATACGATGCAACAGTAATTGAAAAACTTAAAGAACAAGGGGCAATTTTTCTGGGTTATTTAAACCAAGACGAATTTGCTTGCGGGGGATCAACTGAAAACTCAGCTTTTGGAGTTACAAAAAATCCACTTGATACAACAAGGGTTCCAGGAGGATCTTCTGGAGGAACAGCAGCAGCTGTGGCGGCCGATATGTGTGTTTACGCACTTGGAACAGACACAGGAGGGTCTGTTAGACAGCCAGCAGCCTTTTGTGGGCTTGTGGGAGTTAAACCAACTTACGGACGAGTTTCAAGACACGGAGCCGTAGCAATGGGTTCTTCACTTGACCAGATTTGTCCTATCACAAGAAATATCAAAGACTCTGAAATTGTTTTAGATGCTATTTCTGGAAAAGACAGTTTTGATATGACAACAATTTCTAAAGACAACTTTTTAGAAAAAGAAGTAAAACTTAGCAAGAAAATTGCTGTTCCGTTTTCATTTATCAACCAAATCAAAGATCAAAAAGTTTTAGATAACTTTAACCAATCTTTAGAAATTTTAAAACAAAAAGGTTATGAAGTTGAAGATATAAATTTAGATATCTTTAAATATGCTTTGCCGATTTACTATGTTTTGATGCCGGCTGAACTTTCTTCAAACTTGGCTCGATATGACGGGATCAGGTACGGAAACAAAAAAGAAGGACAAAATTTGCAAGAAGAATATGTAAATACAAAATCAAGCGGTTTTGGAGAAGAAATTAAAAGAAGAATTATTTTAGGAACTTATGTTTTGTCTGCTGGATATGAAAACCAGTATTACAACAAAGCAAACGCGTTAAGGGAACAGATTAAAGCTGAATTTAAAAAAGTAATTGATAAATACGATGCAGTTTTAATGCCAACAACACCGTCTTATGCTTTTAAACTTGGACAAAATAAAAACGATCCGATTGAAATGTACTTATCAGATATTTTTACAGTAACAGCAAATATTATCGGAAATCCTGCTTTGTCTGTTCCGTCAGGAATGGTCCAAACAGAAGAGGGAAATAAAATGCCACTTTCTTTGCAGATTTTAACTGATTTTGGTGAAGAAAAAAAAGCTTATAAAATTGCAGAAGATTTTTTGAGTTAAAAAAGTTGAGGAGAAAATACAAAGTGTAATTTTAAGATAATTAAAGATGTAAAAGCCCCTCGCCGACTTCGTCGGCGAGGGTTTTTCTATGTTGCAGTATTATGCAATATATGATAAAATTAAAAAAACATGGAAAGGCAAATAATAAAATACAAAAAATACTTTGATAAGTTTTATGAAAAGTTGGAACACGATGAGAAAATTGAAATCAGGGAAGGTTTATATCTTTTAGCTTACGGAAAAGAACTTGAAAAGAAAAATCTTATCAAAAGAATGAAAAACGGAGATGGGATTTATGAATTAAGGTTAAAAACAGAAAAAAGTATTTTTAGAGTTTTTTATTTCTATGACGGCCAAAAAATTGTTGTTTTATTTCAAGGAATGAAAAAGAAAGATAAAAAAAGACAACAAAAAGAATTACAAAAAGCAATTAAGTTAAAAAAAGAATATTTAAGTGATAAATAAAATTATGAATAAAAAAAAAGAAAAAGATTTAAACCAATATCCAGTTGGGAAAAATTGTTACGATTTAACACCAATTTTAGATAAAGAGTTTGGTAAACCTGGGACAAAAAGAGCAGAAAAGAGTTTGGAGAGAATTTTTAAAGAATACAGAGCAAGAGATTTGAAAGAAAAAAGACAAGAAGCTAAAAAAACTCAACAAGAAGTTGCAGATATTTTAGGAAAAGATGTAACATATATCTCAAAAATTGAAAGCGGAAAAATGTCACCTTCAGTTGATGTATTTTATAAATATGTTCAGGCAATTGGAAAAAGAGTAGAAATAGTTTAGAGTTTTGCTTTTTTGAAACAAAACAAAAAACCCTCGCCGACGAAGTCGGCGAGGGGTTTTTCTAAAATAACGAGCATAAAAAAGGATAAAACCTTGCTTAACGGTCCAGATTTTTACTTTTTTTTAATTTTTACTTTTTTTGTATTTTTTATACACAGCCAGAAAAAAAGCCTTATTTTTAAAGGCTTTTTTTACCTGTGTTTTACTTGTGTATATTTAAAAAATGTGTTATTATTATTTTATTACTTTTTAAAGAAAAAAATATGAAAATTGAAAATGTATCAAAGATAACTGAAAAAATTCTAGAAAATCTTCCAGAAAGATCAAAGGAGGTTTTGGAAAAAAGATTTGGACTTATCGAAGGTAAACCAAGACAAACTCTTGACTCTATTGGTCAGAGTTATGGAATTACTAGAGAAAGAATCAGGCAAATTGAAAATTCAGCTAAAAAACTAATTTTAGAAACTGAAAAACTAACTTCTCATACTCAACAGGCGGTTGATGAATTGAAAAAAACTATTGACAGTTATGGTGGTATCATTGGAGAAAAAGAGCTTTTGGAAAAGTTTACAACAAATCAAGATGTTCAAGATCATATTCACTTTATTTTAAACTTATCAGAACCATTTTTTGAAGTTAAAAAACAAGAATATAAAGACAAAGTTTGGTATACACAAAAAGAGTCTTTTGAAGCTTTTGAAAAATCACTAAAAAAACTTTATCAAGATTTATCAACAGACGAAGTTTTGACTGAAAAAGAAATTTTAGATAGATTTTCTGAAAAACTAAGTCACTATACAGACAACAAAAAGATTTTGAAAATTGATACAGTTAAAAGACTTATTGGTTTGTCTAAAAAAATTGGTTCAAATGAACTTGGTCAATGGGGTGATACAAAATCAAGAAATATTTCAACAAAAGGTGTGAAAGACTGTGCTTATTTGATTCTAAATGAAGAAGGACACCCAATGCACTTTACAGAAATTACAAATGAAATTGCTGAAAGATTTCACAGAAATGTAAATACAGCTACAGTTCACAACGAACTTATCAAAGATAAAAGATTTATTCTAATTGGGCGAGGAAAATACGGTCTAACAGAATGGAATAAATATAGTGGGGGAACAGTTGCTGAAGTTATTGCTGATATTTTGAAAAAATCTAAAAAAGCTTTGACAAAAGAAGAAATTGTTAAAAAAGTTTTAGAGAAAAAAGAAGTTAGAAAACAAACTATTCTAATCAATCTTTCAAACAAAAAATTCAAAAAAACAAAAGACGGAAGATACACTTTAAACAAAATCACAACAAAGAAATAAAAACAACAATCAAGCAAAAAGCTTTGTTGTTTTTTATTTATTGAAATAGTTTTGAAAAGTTGTATAATTAAGTAAAGTCTAAAAGACTTTATTATAAATAATTTTAATATTAAATATGGATTATATAAATCAAATTACAAACTCTTTAGTGGAAAACACAAATACTTTTGTTTCTGTTTTGGGTGAATACTTTTTTAAAGTATTGCTAGCAGTTATTGTTGTATTTGTAGGTTACATTATCGCAGGAGTTTTAAAAACAATTGTTAAAAAAGCTGTAAAAGCTGTAAAACTAGATAGCTTTTTAAGAGATTTAGATTTTGACAAATCTTTAGAAAAAGCAGGGATGAAATTAAACTCAGGAAAATTTTTAGGAGAACTTGTTAAATGGGTTGTATTTTTAATTTTCTTTGTTGTAGCTGTAAACATTTTAGAACTTACAGTTGTAACAGCATTTCTTTACTCAGTTTTAGAAACAATTGGAAATATTGTTATTGCAATTATCATTTTTGTTGCAGCAGTTTATGCCGCAAGATTTGTAAAAACAATAGCATCTTCAGTTGCAAAAGCAGTTAATGTAGAATCAGACAAGTTAGTTGGAAACATTGCAGCATTTGTAATTTACTTAATGGCTGGTATTACAATTTTAGGACTATTTTCAGTAACAAGAGAAATTCTAGACCTAATTAAATACATTGTTATTTCAATTGTAGCTGGATTTTCTTTGGCACTTGGTATTGCTTTTGGTCTTGGAGGAAAAGAAAGAGCAAAAAACATCATCGACGGATGGAGAAAATAGTTTTACTTAAACAAAAAACAAAAACAAGCTTCGCTTGTTTTTGTTTTTTTATTACTTAATTATTTTTTTATTTTTATTATGTTCTTTTAAAAAAGTACTTTTTATGTTATTATTTCTAAATAAGTAAAATAATATGAAAATAGGTAAAGAGTATACAACAGACTCAGGTTTGAAATATGAGGTTATGAAATTCGGAACAGGACGGAAACCACAAATCACAGATGGAGCAGAGATATACTATAAGGGAGAATTGGAGGATGGAACAGTTTTTTTAAAAAAAACAAAAACCCGTTTTTCTTTGGAAGAAATGAACTTAGGGTTTCAAGAAGGGTTACAATTAATGAATGTTGGAACAAAATTCAAGCTTATAATTCCTCCAGATTTGCATAATGAAGAAGAATTTGATGGTTTAAGTGTAATTTTTGAAATAGAATTGCTTGAGATATTAAATCAATGGCAAATTCTTTTAAGGAATATTTTGGATTTAGTTCGTATTATAATCATCGCCTTGATAATCATAATACCTATAAAATATTTTGTAGTAGAGCCATACATTGTTCAAGGAAGTTCAATGAGCCCAAATTTTGAAACAGCAAACTATTTGATCGTAAGCAAGCTAACAGGAAAAATTTCAGAAATCAATAGGGGAGAAGTTGTAGTTTTAATCCCGCCACACGAAAAAACAGAAAGTTGGTTAAAATACTCAGTTTATTTTGATCCAAGAGATAAGTACATTAAAAGAGTAATAGCACTGCCAGAAGAAAGAGTTGTTTTAAAAAACAACAAAGTTTATATTCAAAAAAAGGATTCAGAAACTTTAGAAGAAGTCAGTGAACCTTATATTAAAAACAATGGTACAAAAAAAGAAGTTGACATTGTTTTGAAAAAAGATGAATACTTTGTTTTAGGGGATAACCGTGGGAACTCTTTGGATTCAGAAGAATTTGGACCTATTAAAAAAGAAGACATTGTGGGAAGTCCAATTTTAAGACTTTACCCATTTGATCAAATAAATATAAATCCAGCAGATTATAATCCAAAATCTTATAAATTTGACAAATAATAAAAATATTATATAATACTCTTATGCAAATAGATGATATAAATAAGAAAAAACAGATAAACTATAACTCAGACTATATAGCAAATCACTTTGGATTTGACTTTTTAGATATTGAAGAAAAAGTTTTTAAAAAAAATATTTTGGTTGAAGATGAAAAAGTAAAAGTTTTAAAAAAATTTAAAAAAGATTTTTCTTCAAAAAGAGTTTCTCCTTTAAAAATGTTTTTTTACAAAAAACCTATTTTAAAAAAAAGTGGAGTTGATACATCTTTAGGAATTGACATTGTAAATATGGAATCAGCTATTGCAGAAGCAACAGTTATCAAAACAGCAATTGCTATTTTAAAAGAAGAAGGCTACACTGAAATAAAAGTTCTGTTAAATGCTATTGGAGATAGTGAGTCCGTAAAAAGTTTTAAAACGGCTTTGTCAAAGTACTATAGAGAAAATAAAGCTAAATTAAAAACAGTCGAGGCTAAAAAAATTGTAAATGACCCTTTGGCAATATATCACAACCAAGGTCAAAAAGAATATTTAAATGAAATAAATCAACAAGCACCAAATGCTTTAGAATTTTTATCAGAAAATTCAATTTCTCATTTCCAAGAAATTATTGAATATTTAGAAAATTTTGAAATTGACTATGTTATTGATGACAAAATGTATGGTGAAAAAATGTTTTTTTCAAAAATTATTTTCAAAATCATGGCTAAAGGACCAAAAGACAAAGAACCTGTTGAGGTTGCTTTTGGTGGACGTTACGATGACATAGCTCAAAAAACAGTTGGAAAAAAGAAAATTTCAGCTATTGGTCTTTCTTTAAACTTTAACAAGAAAAATAAAACTAAATTAAAATTAACTTCAAAAAAAGTTAATATTCATTTATTGAAAATAGGTTCAACTGCAAATCTAAAATACTTAGACGTTGTTGATGCTTTTTCAAAAATAAAAGTACCTATTCATTACGATATTAAAGAAAAAAAGATATCAAAACAAATAAAAAAAGCTTTAGATTCAAATGCTGATTATTCAATCATTATTGGTGAAACAGAAGCTAAGAAAGATAAGGCTTTAATTAGGAAAATGTCTGATTATTCTCAACAAGAGGTTGATTTAAAAGATATTTCTTCTTATATTAATAAACTTATAAAATAAATATTTTTACTTGAAAAAAAAATAAAATATGTTATGATATTTTGCAATGACAAAAAACATACAAATAAAAGCAAAAGGTAAAACAAATTCTGTTGGGCTTTTAAAAGAATTTTCTCAAAAAGTTAGAACAGCAGGTTTTATCAACAAGTTAAAATCAACAAGATATGAAGAAAGAAAACCTTCATATTTTAAAAGAAAATCAGAAGCTTTAAGAAAAATAGAAAAAAACGAAAAAAGACAAAGAGCTTACAAACTTGGAAAAAAAATATAAAAAGTAAAACTTTTTATATTTTTTTTAACAAAACCGCAAAATTTGGCAAACACAAAAACACAGCCAAATTTTGCGGTTTTTCTTTTTTTCTTCATTTTATGATAAAATATAAAACATGGAACAAGAAAAACACACTCAAATTTACAAAATCAGACATTCACTTTCACACATTTTAGCAATGTCGGTTTTAGATAAATACAAAGATGCAAAAATTGCAATTGGACCTGTGATCGAAAACGGGTTTTATTATGATATTGATTTTGGAGAAAACAAAATCTCAGAATCTGACCTGAAAGATTTTCAAAAGAAAATGAAAAAAATCATTTCTCAGAAATTAGATTTTTCAGAATTAGACAAAAGTATTGAAGAAATAAAAGAGATTTACAAAGACAATCCTTACAAAACAGAACTGATTGAAGACTTAGAAAAAGAAGGAAAAAAAGCAAATTTAGTTCAGACAGGAGAAGATTTTGTTGACTTATGTGCCGGCGGACACGTTTCAAACACTTCTGAAATTTCAACTGACTCTTTTATGCTTGAAAAAACAGCAGGAGCGTATTGGAGAGGAGACGAAAAAAACAAAATGTTAACAAGAATTTACGGAGTTGCTTTTGAAACAAAAGATGATCTTACAGCTTACAAAGAACAAAAAGCCGAAGCTGAAAAAAGAGACCACCGAAAACTTGGAAAAGAACTTGATTTGTTTACTTTTTCAGAACATGTTGGAGCAGGACTTCCTTTGTTTACAGAAAAAGGAACAGCCCTAAGAGATGCAATCACAGACAGAATCTACAAACTGCAATCAAAATACGGTTGGAGAAAAGTTACATCACCACATATTACAAAAAAAGAACTTTACGAAATTTCGGGGCACTGGAATAAGTTTGGAGATGAACTTTTTAAAGTGAAAGGAAAGTCAGACACACAGTTTGTAATGAAGCCAATGAACTGTCCGCACCACACACAAATTTTTGCTTCAAAAGCTCGAAGTTACAAAGACTTGCCTTTAAGGTTTGGAGAAAACGGAGTAGTTTACAGAGATGAACAAGCAGGGGAGCTTTTGGGACTTGCTCGAGTTAGATCAATTACTCAGGACGACGGACACGCTTTTGTTACTCCAGAACAAATCAAAGATGAAGTGAAAAACATTATCAGTGTTATTGAAGGTTTTTACACTCCACTTGGACTTTTCAAAGAGGGCAACTTCTGGGTTTCGCTTTCTGTTTCTGATCCAAAGGAGCCTGAAAAATATATGATCAACGAAGACGGTTTGTTTTTAAAAGCAGAAAAGATTTTAGAAGAAATTGCACAAGAAGAAAATTTACCTTACAAAAGGGTTGAAGGGGAAGCTGCTTTTTACGGACCAAAACTTGATTTTCAGTTTAAAGACGCGCTTGGAAGGGAACGACAGCTTGCAACTGTTCAACTTGATTTTTCAATGCCAAAAAGATTTGGCCTTGTTTACACAGACAAAGAAGGGCAGAAACAGCACCCAGTTATGATCCACAGAGCCATTGCTGGATCTTTAGAAAGATTTTTAGCAATTTACATTGAACACACAGCTGGAAACTTTCCATTTTTCCTCTCACCAGTTCAAGCAAGAGTTATTTCTGTCTCAGACGAAACGGCTGAATATGCAGAAAATATTTACAATGAACTAAAAAACGATTTTAGGGTTGAACTTGATGACTCTAAAATTTCATTTGGAAAAAAAGTCAGAATGTCTAAAAAAGAAAAACTTCCGTATTTTATTATTGTCGGAGCAAAAGATATGGAGAAAAATAAAGTTACTTTAGAGTCAAGAGAAGGGGAAAGTAGGCAGGTGAGTTTAGAGGAACTAAAAGAATTATTCAAAAAAGAAAACCTCGATTAAAATACCAAAAATTAATGAAAACCTTTGTCGTCTTCACAAAAAATACCCTCACTGTATATCAAATACACCTCGGGTATTTTTTGTTTGCCTCCTCGGTTTTCACTTAATTTTTGGTATTTTAATGATAAAAAATTAGCCTTAAGCTTCGTTAGCTTCATGTAAAAATGTTTTCAATGTATATTAAAATACATCTCAAACATTTTTCATTCGCCGCCTTGCTTAGCATCTAATTTTTGGCATTTTAATAGTAAAAAATTAAAGAAAAACTTTGTCATCTGCACAAAAAATACCCTCACTGTGTATTAAAAACACACCTCGGGTATTTTTTGTTTGTCTCCTCGGTTTTCACCTTATTTTTTATACTTTTTTATATTTCCCACCAGTTTAGTTTTGGAATATTTTTAAGAGTAAAAATTTGTCCAATTTTTGGTGTTGCTAAATTTATATTTTTAAGTCTTGTTTCTTTAACCGTTCTTTCAATAGGCTCTTTCCAAGTGTGAACAGAAAGATCAAATTTTGCCCAATGAATCGGAACCATAACCTCGGCACTCAAATCAACACTTGCTTTGACAGATTCTTCTGGAAACATATGGGTCTTAGGCCAGTTTTTGTTGTAAGCTCCATCTTCCAAAAAAGCAATATCAAAAGGCCCAAATTTTTCTCCTATTTTTTTAAACTCAGAAGAATAGCCTCCGTCACCTGAAAAATACAAACTTAAATTTTCAGATTTAACAATCCAAGATCCCCAAAGAGTTTTGTTTTTGTCGCCTATACTTCGACCACTAAAATGTCTTGCTGGAGCAAAAACAAACTTAGTGTCATTTATAACAGTTTCTTCATACCAATCAAATTCTTGTATTTTTGTTTCAGAAACACCCCACCTTAACAAATGCGCTTTTACTCCAAGTCCAACTAAAAATTTATCAGTTCTGTAATCCAACTTTTTTATCGCTTTATAGTCCAAATGATCGTAGTGATCATGAGAAATTAAAACCACATCTATTTTTTCAGGAAGATTTTCAATTTCTGTTTTATTTGTAACCTCAAAGGGTTTGAAAGTGTAAGGAATGGGTGACGCATTGTTAAAAACAGGATCTGTCAAAACAGTCATATTATTTGTTCTAAAAATAACAGTTGAATGTCCAAGCCACGCAATATCTCCATTTGAAAAATTTTCACCATCAAGAGTTTCAGATACAAGCGGAGAGTTTGGTTTTTTGTTTTCAGGAGGAAAGAAAATGCTTTTAAAAACTTTTGCAAAAGGATGCTTGTTTTTTATTTTTACAGACAGGTTAGTTGGTATTTTGTTTTCAAAGTTTTTTCCATTATAGTTTTCTGAATTTTGTATTCTGGTTAAACTTTCATCTGTAGGTTTTCCACCAAAAGCTGGGTTTAATTTTAAAAAAGCAAATATCAAAACAGATAAAACAAAAATAGTAAGTATCGTTGCTTTTAAAATTCTTTTAATCGAGTTTATAATTTTTCTTTTCATTGAACATATTATAGCACTTTTATATTTTTTTGTTAAAAAATGTTATAATACTTTTATGTATAATTATTATTCAAAAGAGGAAATTGAAATTTTAAAAGAGGGTGGAAAAGTTTTAGCTCAAATTTTTGAGGAACTGGAAGACTTTGTAGAAGTGGGAGTGGCTGTCAAAGACATCGACATTTTTGTAAATAAGAAAATCAAAGAAAAAGGAGCTGTTGCTGCAACAGTAGGTTACACTCCACAAGGTGCACCTTATCCTTTTCCGTCTGCTGTTTGTGTTTCTATAAATGACCAGATTGCTCATGGAATTTCAACTGATAACCCTTATGTTTTAAAATCAGGTGATGTGGTTTCTTGTGATATTGTAATTCAATATAAAGGTTTTTTTGTAGACGCTTGTAGAACTTATGGAGTTGGAAAACTTTCAAGACAAGACATGGAACTTATTGCTGTTGCAAGAATTACAACAGATGAAGCCATCAAACAAGCTGTTGTTGGAAATACTACAGATGATATTGGAGCTGTGGCTGAAAAAACAGCTAAAGAGTACGGTTTCCAAACTGTTAAAGAACTTGGTGGACACGGAGTAGGAAGAAAAATTCATGACAGACCTTTTGTACCATCTTTTAAAAACTCAGGTTTTGATGACCAGATTAAAGAGGGAATGGTTTTGGCTATTGAGCCGATTATTAACGTTGGAAGTTGGAAAATGCAAGAAGGTGGAGATGGATACTTATACAAAACAGTTGACGGGAAAAAATCAGCTCAGTTTGAAGAAACAGTTTTGATAACAAAAAACGGTCCTGAGATTTTAACAAAGTTATAAAATTTTAAACAAAAAAACCAAAATTTGCCTTCGGCAAATTTTGGTTTTTTTGTTAAAGATTTGCAAAAATATAATTTTAGTTTATTATATAGTTTATGAAATTAGTTATAGTAGAGTCTCCTGCAAAAGCCAAAACGATTGAAAAATACTTGGGCGGGGACTATAAAGTTTTGTCTTCTGTAGGACATATCAGAGATATTCCAAAATCAGCATCAAAAAAAGCAAACGCTATTGATATTGAAAAAGGTTTTGTGCCAAATTATGAAATCTTAGAAAATAAGAAAAAAGTAATCTCGGCGTTAAAAAGCGAAGCTAAAAAATCAGAAGAAGTAATTTTAGCAGCCGACCCCGATCGAGAAGGAGAAGCAATTGCTTGGCACGTTAAAGAAGTTTTAAAACTCAAAGAAGGGCAATACAGCCGTGTTTCTTTTAACGAAATTACAAAAGACGCAATTATTGAAGCTTTAAAACATAAAAGAGACATTGACATGGACTTGAAACAAGCTCAAGAAGCTCGTCGTGTTTTAGACAGGCTTTTTGGTTATGGACTTTCAAACTTAATTTGGACAAAACTTTGGTATGGGCTTTCAGCAGGTAGAGTTCAGTCGCCAGCTTTAAGAATTTTAGCCGAACGTGAGCGAGAAATTCAAAAATTTATTCCAGAAGATTATTTTAAAATTTCAGTTGAAACAAAAAATGAAATTGGAAATATAATCAATCTAAAATACCCAGGCGATATTTACGACAAAACAGAAAAAGAAAAGGTTGAAAAAATTTGTAACCAAAACAAAGATTTCGAAGTTGTAGATATTAAACAAACAGAAGTTTTAAAAAGACCAAACGCTCCTTTTACTACTTCAACTTTGCAACAAACAGCAAACAACTATTTAGGTTTTTCTCCATCGAGAACCATGAGAGCAGCTCAAAAACTATATGAAAAAGGTTACATCACATACATGAGAACAGACTCTCCAACTTTATCTAAAAAAGCAGTTTCAGATATTTCATTTTTCATCACAGACTCTTTTGGAAAAGAGATGTTGCAAAACCGTGTTTTTAAATCTAAATCAAAAAACGCTCAAGAAGCTCACGAGGCAGTTCGTCCAACAGATGTTACAAAAACAGTTTTAGGGCACACAGATGATGAAAAAAAACTTTATTCTTTAATTTGGAAAAGAACTGTTTCATCACAAATGAAAGATGCAAAAACAAAAAGAACAAAAATTATAGCTTCAAACTCAAAAGAAATTAAAGATTTCTCAACAACAGGATCAGTTTTAGTTTTTGAAGGTTGGCTAAAAGTTTTCCCAGAAGCCAAAGGGGAAGACCAGATTTTACCTCAAATTGAGAAAAAAGATATTTTAAGATCTTTAAAACTAAATATTGAAGAAAAACAAACAACTCCACCAAACAGGTATTCAGAAGCAGGACTTGTAAAGGAAATGGAAAGTCGTGGAATTGGGAGACCTTCAACTTATGCTGCTGTTATTAAAACTTTAAAAGACAGAAATTATGTTACTTCAGAAGGAAGAACTTTGTTCCCGACAGATATTGGAATGGCCGTTTCTGGATTTTTGGAAAAACATTTTGAAAACTATATTTCAGATGCTTTTACTTCTGAAATGGAAGATGAGCTTGATTTACTTGCAGATGGAAAATATGACTATGTAAAACTTTTGTCTGATTTTTATGACAAATTTACAGAAGCTGTAAAATCTAAAAAAGATATCGAAAAAATTACAAACATCGGAGAGGTTGAAGGTTTTGATTGTCCTGAATGTGGCAAAAAAATGGTTTGGAAACTTTCAAGGTCAGGAAAGTTTATGTCTTGTTCTGCTTTCCCAGATTGTACCGGAGCAAGAAACGAAGAAGGAAAAGTTTTGGAGGCTCCAAAAGAAATAGGAGAAGCTTGTCCAAAATGTGCAGAAGATGATAAAGTAAAAGAGGAAGAAAAAGGAAAACTTGTTTTAAGAGAGGGAAGATATGGAAAGTTTATTTCTTGTTCTCGTTATCCAAAATGTAAATTCATCAAAGAAGATGAAGAAACTAAAAAGGCCAACGAAACAGGAGTTTCTTGTACTGAATGTAAAGACGGTATTATGACCAAAAAAATGGGAAGATTTGGAGAGTTTTATGCTTGTTCAAATTATCCTGATTGTAAAAATGCCATGAATGCAAAACCAACAGGTCAGAAATGTCCTATTTGCCAAAAACTTGTGGTTGAAGGAACAAAAACAATTCCAGACAGATGTTCGGACAAAACTTGTCCTTTTAACAGGCCAGATAGACTTTCAGAATCAGAACAGAAAAAATACGGCGTGGTTTTAAAAGTTAATAAAAAATAAAACAAAGTAAAAAAGCCCGAAATTTTGGCAGAATTTTTTGAAAAAGTTGAGAGGCCTTGCCTCTCAACTTTTTCAAAAAATTATGCCAAAATTTCGGGCTTTTTTTAACAACCAAAAAATCACCCTCCACACCTTGTAAAAAACCCAAAAATGTTTTATAATAATTCAGACATTCATTAAAAAAGGGGAAAAAAATGCTTATTAATATTTTTTTAGGATTTACTGCCGTTGTTTATTTGGCAACTTTTTATGTTAAGGTTTACAAAGTTAGACCTAATTTCAAAAAATACTATAGTTTGTACTTCGCGCTTGCTGGACTTTTTCTTGCTTGGCTTGGAGCACTAAATGTTTTGGTTTCTTGTAAAACAGATTGTATTTTACCAGAAACTTTGTACCTTTGGGGGGCTTTAATTTTTGTAAATATATCTTGTGGATATATATTATGTTTGTACAAATTTTTTGATTTAGAAAAAGGAGAGATTTAAAATGATATTTTTAAACCTTATACCAATAGTCTTGTTTCTATTCACCTTATGGTTTATAGAAATAAGAAATTCTAATTTAAAAAAGGAATTTAAGGAGGAAGTAAAATTATTTTCCAACGACATTCTAATTTTATTATTCTGTACTTTCAGAGGTGTAACTAACATTTTGTACGGCTTTACAGTATTTGCAATAGGGTTGAGTTTGTTGGCATGGTATGAACTGCCAGAACATAAAATTTTAAAAATCTTTTTAGTTCTGTTTTCATGTTTTATTTCACTTTTTATTCTTTATCTAGAATTCGGACTATCTAGAGAAAAAGTATCCAAAAAGGAGGGTTGAGATGTCGGCAAATATCTTTTTGATTTTATCAATTCTGATTTTCATCATAACTTTTTATATTATGATGAAAAAAGTGCACCCAAAAATTCCTTTTGATAGTGAAACTAGGTTACACATATCAAAAGCGTTGACTGGAATGTTCGTTATACTTATTATGGCAGTTATTTTTTACCCATCTTGGTCTGGAAATAGCATGTTTGAAAAGGTCTTTTTTTGGACAATGATATTTGTGATCAATATCACTTGCATTATGCAATTGTATGTTTCCAGAATATTTTGGCTAGAAAGAGAATAAACTTGGTTGTTGGCCCGTTAGATTTTTCTAATGGGCTTTTTTATATTTCATTTTATATTATAATTAAAAGAAAAATATGTTATTTTCAAAAACAAAAAAAGATCAAAAAATAAAAATCGTTACAATCGGCGGTGGAGCAGGCTCTTTTACTTTGCTTTCAGAGTTAAAAAAATATCCAAATTTAGATATTACAGCGGTTGTAACAATGTTCGACTCTGGTGGTTCAACTGGAGTTTTAATGGACCAATACGGAGTTTTGCCAGCAGGAGATATCAGACAATGCCTTGTTGCTTTAAGTCCTGACTCTGATTTTTTAAGAAAACTTTTTTTACACAGATATGAAGAAGGTTTTTTGGAGGGTCACTCTTTTGGAAATATTTTTATTTCAACCATTGAAAAGATTACAGGGTCAATTGAAAAGTCAATCAAGGAAACTTCAAGTATTTTGAACATCAAAGGGCGAATTTTGCCCATTACTTTAAAAAAAGCAAAACTTGTTATTCAAAAAAATGATAAGTTAATTGAAAGCGAAGCTGAAATTGACAATGCAAATATTTTAAATTATCAAAAATATTATTTAGATAAAAAAGTAAAATTAAATGAAAAAATTATAAAACGGATCAAAGAAGCTGATTATATTGTAATAGCTCCTGGAAACTTTTATTGTTCTATTTTGCCAAACTTTTTGGTCCAAAACTTTGCAAAAGAAATTAAAAAGTCAAAAGCTAAAAAAATTATGATTGCAAATTTGGTAACAAAAAGCGGTCACACAGACAATTTTAAAGTTTCAGATTTTGTTAAAGAGCTTTACAAAACATCAAAAGAAGACGATTTTCTAGATTATATTTTTGTGAACAAAAACACAGAAATTCCAGAGAATTTGCAAAAAGCTTATAAAAAAGAAAAAGCAGAAATGATAACAAGCCTTGGTGACAAAGATTTTTTAAAAAATATCAAAATTATTCAAAAAAATTATTTATCAAACAAAGCAGTAAAGTATTCAAAATCAGACAAAGTTAAAAGAAGTCTTGTCAGACATGGTGCTAAAAAATTAATAAAAGATATTTTAAGTTTATAATATGAAAAAAGAAAAAATTTATATATTTGATTTAGATCATACCATTTTTAATGCCAAGGAATTTAAAAAAGATTTACAAAAAATTTTAGGTTTTGAAAATTCAGACGATTTATCAGAAAAAATTTGGAAAGTGCACAAAGAAAGTCCAGAAAAAATAGAAAATATTTTAAAAAATGACCTGGAAAAATATTTATTTAAAAATATTAAAGAAGAAATTTTAAAACTTGATGGTGAAATCATTTTGCTAACCTGGGGTGATTTTAATTTTCAGAAAACAAAAGTTCAGTCTTTGGGATTAGATAAAGTTTTTGATAGAGTATATTTTACCGCTGAGAACAAAATTCATTTTCTAGAAGATTTTTTAAATTATCACCAAGACAAAGAAATATGTTTTATAAATGATAATTACAACAAAAGACTTAACGAGAATAAAGCTATTGCAGAAAAACTTTCTGAAATAAAAGTTTTTGAGGTTGATAATTATGAAAATACAGAAAAAAGTATTTTAAATATCTTAAAGAAATTACAATAACTTTTTTTTTATCATATAATATGTTAAGATTAAGTTATTAAAAAATAATATTATGACACTTTTTAAGTATGTAGTTTTTGATCAAAACGGAAAACAAAAAAATGGGCAAATTGACGCTCACACAAAAGATGTTGCTATTAAATCTTTGCAATCAAAAGGATATATCATATCTTCTATTAAATCAGAAGATGATAAATCTTTTTTTGAGAAAAAAATTACTTTGGGAGGGGTTTCAAATAAGGACATTGTTATTTTATCAAAACAGCTTTCAACACTTTTTGAGGCTCAGGTTTCAGCTATTCGTATTTTCAGAATGATGTCTGAACAATCAAAAAACTATCTTTTAAAAGAAACACTAACAGAAATCGCAGACGACATCGCAGATGGTTCATCAGTTACGAATGCAATGGCAAAACACCCAAAAGTTTTTTCATCTTTTTATGTAAACATGATTGGAGCAGGTGAGGAAGCGGGTAAAATGACTCAATCTTTTTCATATTTAGCCGACTATTTGGAAAGATCATATGCCATTACAGCCAAAGTAAGAGGAGCTTTAATCTATCCATCTTTCGTTGTGGTTGTATTTTTCGTAGTTATGTATCTGATGCTTACAATGGTTATTCCAAAAATTGCAGAAATGTTGAAAAGTAATGGTTCAGAGCTACCCTTTGCTACAGAAATAGTTTTGTGGCTTTCTGATTTTCTTGTTAATTATGGATTTATTTTAATTGCTGTGCTGATTGTGGGTGGATACTTTCTATTCAAATATATCAAAACTCCAGAAGGAAAAGAAAATTTTGATAAATTTAAAATTGATCTACCTCTGTTTGGTTCTTTGTATAGGCAATTATATGTTGCTAGAATTGCTGGAAACTTTTCCATGATGTTAAAATCAGGTGTTCCAATGGTAAAAACAATTGACAATACTTCAAAAGTTGTTGATAACAAAATTTATGAAAGAATGTTGAATGAAGTTGGGGAAGATGTTCAAGGGGGAGATTCGTTGTCTAAAGCTTTTAATAAACACGAAGATATTGAACAATTGTTTGTTCAAATGATTAAAGTTGGAGAAGAATCAGGTCGTATTACAGATATTTTAGAAACAATGGCCAAGTTCTATGAAAAAGAAGTTATTCAAAAAGTAAGTTCTCTTGTTTCTTTGATCGAACCGATTATGATTACAGCACTTGGGGGTGGGGTTGGATTGCTCTTATCTGCTGTTTTGCTTCCAATTTACTCTGTTACAAACTCAGCTGTTTAAAAAAACTAAATGAGAATAAAAGAAATATTAGAAAAAAATACAAATAATTTGCATCATTTTTACACAATCATCGGGAATAATGACAGAAATAGAAATGAAGTCAAAGAGTTTTTGAAAGAAAATTTAAATTTTGATACAAATCAAAATTTAGATTTTTTTGATTTTAAAGAAGATTTAATAAAAATTGAAACTGCCAGAAAAATCAAACAGAAAAATTCAGTAACCAAAAGTTCTCAAAAAGGTTTAAAAGTTTTTTTCATTGCTGGAAAAAATATCAACAAAGAGGCTCAAAACGCACTTTTAAAAACAACAGAAGAACCAAATTCAAATACAGTTTTTTTTATTTTTTTACCTCAAAAAGATTTTCTTTTAGACACAGTTTTATCAAGAACTATTTTGATAAACGGACATACAAATTTTGAAAACAAGAAAGCCGAAGATTTTTTATTTTTAGATTTTAAAGATAAAGAAAAAAACATCCGAGAAATGGAAAAAGAAGAATATTTAGACTTTCTAGAAAGTTTAGATTTTTATATTTTAGAACACAAAAATCAGTTTTTAGAAAAAGGAGGGGAAAAAGAATTTTTAGAAAAATATCAAAAGTTTTTGGAACTAAAAAAACAAGCATATTTTAAAGGTTCAAATGTTTCAAACATTTTAATTTTTACATCACTACTTTTCGGTAAAATTTAAAAGATTTATTATAAAATCAATCCACAAACTTGTCCACAGTTATACACAGGTAAGTTTAAAATAACTTGCAAAATATAAAACTTGTGTTATAATTTTGTATGACACGATCAGAGAATATCAGGTTGTGTTAGAAGTTAAAATTATTATATTATTTTTTGAAAACTATTTATTCGGAAAAAACCAAGCATCGCTTGGTTTTTTCCTTTTAAAATTTAAAAAAGTCCAGAAAAACTTTCAGAAAAAGCCCGAAATTATGAATACAAAAACCCAAACGAAGTTTGGGTTTTTGTATTCATAATTTCGGGTTTTTTTAACCACCAATTTTAACTTTTACTTTTCTGTCTTTATCTGTTTTTGGAAGTTTTAAAGTTAAAGTTCCATTATGAGCCGATGCTTTAATATTTTCAATGTCAATTTCTTTTGGAAGTAAAATTCTTTTTGAAAATTTTCCCCAAGAAAGTTCTTTTTGGAAATACTGATCGTTTGAAATTTCTTCAACAGAAGATCTTTCTCCTGAAATTGTTACTGTATCTCTTGAAATATCAATATCAATATCTTTTGGTTCAACAGAAGGGATAAATGCTTTGATGTAAATATTATCCTCATCTTCAAAAGCGTCAATTGATAAAGAAATTTGATTGTTGTCTTCTATAATTTCATCAACTGAATAGTTAATATCAGTATCAAAAATCTCTTCGTTGTTAAAATTTTCTTCAGGTTCGTTTCCACCTGTTAGTTTTGATAAAAATCCCGCCATATTTGTTTATATTATTTTGTAACTCTATTTTAACAGAAAAGAAACTAAAAACCAAATTTTTTATATAATATGATATAATTAAAAAATGAAATACATTGGCATTGATTATGGAAAAAAAAATATCGGACTTGCAATCTCTGACAGTTCAGGTTGTGTTGCAATGCCTTTTGGGGTTTACAGCAATAGTCAAGATTTTACACAAAAGTTTTTTGAAATCTTAGAAAAAGAAAAAATCTCTGAAGTGGTCATTGGGCAATCACTTAATCAAAAAGGGCGGGAGAATCAAATCAATTCTGAAATCAAAGAATTTGCCCAAAAAGTTTCTCAAAAACACAAAGTTCATTTTGTAAATGAAATTTTCACTTCAATGGAATCAAAATGGGGAATAGAAAAAAACATCAGACGTGACTTTAAAAAATCAAAAAAACAAAACAAAGAAAAAAGAGTTGACGATAAAGCAGCAACCATGATTTTAAAAACTTTTTTGGAAAAGAAAAATAATTTTTAAAAAATTTCCAAAAATTTGAACAAGCACAAAACACATTAAAAAAGCCGGCTTAAAAAGCCGGCTTTGGTTTATTTTTTTTCTTTTTTCTCCACTCAAAAGAGGTTTCAGAAACAGAAGTGTGTGTTTCTGGATAAATAATTTCTCTTCTTTTGAAAAACAAAAAAATCGTATATTCTGTTTTTATAGGTTTTTGATGATTGCATACTTGTCCTTTGTAAGTATGATTAAAAATCTCAGCAGAACTTCTTCCATAAGTCACACTGATATCTCTATCAACCTCTCCAATTAAAGCACCACATTGACGACAAAAGATCGGCAAGCTCATTTTTTACTCCCATTTTATTTTAAGTTTACTAAAATTTTTTTCCATTATTATTTTCAAAAAAATTTCCGCCTCCAATAAGCCCGAAATTTTTTGAAATCAAAAGCTTCCAGCTAAAGAAAATCTCATAATGATTTTCTTTAACAGTAAGACCTCTTTTTTTGAAATACAGCATACACAAAAGAACCAAAAATTTATTTTTCGGACCAATGTAAAAAAGCTTTGTGTGTTCAAAATTAAACTTTGGAAAACACACAATTTGTTTTTTTACAAGATTAAAAAATAAATTCTCCTCTTTTTTCACAAAAGGATCGTGTTTGCAATATTTACCTTTTGGATGAAAAACCAAGTCTCCTTGATAGAAAACTTCGTTAATTTCACCAATTACTCTTCTACAACAAGAGCAAGTAATTTTGGTTTTCATTTTTACCTCCTTTTTTAACTAAACTTTATTTATCATATCATTTTTAATTTTTATGTCAATGGTAGAAAATCAGTTTCGATGATTTTCGACCAAAACAAAAAATAAAACATAAAAAAACAAGCCTAAATATAACAAGCTTGTTTTTTATTTTTTCAATCCAAGTTTTTCTGCTGTTTCTTCCCAAGTTTTTAAATCTTTTCTTTTTAAGTATTTGATTAGTTTTCTTCTGTCTGCAATCATTTGTAACAAACCTCTTGTTGAGTGTAAGTCTTTTTTGTTTGTTTTCAAGTGTTCAGCAAGGTTGTCTATTTTTTCTGATAAAATAGCAATTTGTGAGGCAGTTGATCCTGTATCTTTAGAATCAGCTCCAATTTTTTCTAATCCTTTTTTTGTTAATTCTGTTTTTGACATAGCGATATTTTACCATATTTTCCAAAAAATAAAAGTGTGTTAGAATATAAAAATGGATAAAATGCAAATAACAGAAAGATTTCATCAAGCCCGAAAGGGCAAAGAACAGTTTATTCTACTTGAAGGAATACACGCTTTCAAACACGCTTTCAAGTTTGGAGCAGTTTTTGAAGAAATAGTTTACGCAGACAAAGAACAAATGCAAAACTTACAAAAAAATGTTTTAAAAAAAGAAATCAAAGATTTTCTTTTTGAAAATGGAAAACTTCTAGAAGAACAAGAATTTCAAAAACTTATTCCTTACGACATCCGTTCAAAAGTTTTAGCAATTGTTAAAAAACCAAAATACAGTTTAGAAAAAATTTCTGAAAACAAACCTGTTGTTTTTTTAGAAAATCCAGCCAATCCAGAAAACATCGGAATGTCAGTCAGAGTGGCAGCAGCATTTGGAGCAGGAGCTTTAATTGTCGACGGAAGAATTTCTCCTTTTTCAGCATCAGTAATCAGAGCATCAGCAGGGCTTGTTTTTGCTTTACCTGTGTTTTTAATCAAAGATTTTTCAGAAATCAAAAATTTGCAAAACCGAACTATTATTGTGGCAGATCCGGAAGGGCAGAGTATTAAAGAAAATATTTTAGAAAAAAAATCAATCATCATTTTCGGAACAGAAAGAGAAGGCGTTTCTGAAAACTTAAAAAATCTTTCAGACAAAATGATCAAACTTGATATGCAAAGTGGTGTTTCGTCATTAAACTTAGCAACTTCCGTTTCAGCCTTTTTGTTTTCAGGAAGTTTTAAGTAATTTTTTTCTTTTTTGGCCCGAAAATTGCGGAGCAATTTTCGGGCTTTTTCTTTTGATTTAATCTTAAAAGTGATATAATAAGTTTAATATATAATAATTTAATATGGGACCAAATTTAGAAAAACCAATTTCAAATCCAAAAGAAGATTTAAATAATTTTAAACAAAGCGTTGAAAGAAAATCAATGGCAAATTTTGGAAATTCTTTTGAAAAAATTTCTGAAAACAAACAAAAAGAAGCAGTTCAAAATGTTGTTGAAGAATATATCAAACAGGACAATCCAGAAAACTTCGACCCTGAGTTTTTAGACAAACAAGAAGACGCCGAAAGAATTGTTCTTGCTCTTTCTCCCGAAGAAGATGACGAAAAAATCTCAGCCCTTTTAGGTTCTGTCCAAAAAAACGGAATTAGAAACACTATTCACGCTATTGAAAAAACCGAATCATTTCATATTCAAGACGACTTTCATCGTTTTTTAGTTCAGTATATCAAAGAAGGTTATAAGTCAGATATTCACGAACTTTCTCCGCTTTACCCAGGGCTTCATATGACTTTGTTTGAAGTTTCTTTGCCCGCTTTTGAAGATGAAAAAGAAAAAGAAAAAAAACTAGAAGAAATTTTATCATCAATGGAACAGTTTTATGCTGGTATGTTTTCGGTTGCTGATGTTGGGAAGAATAAAGAAAAATATTTTTCAATTGAAATTGCATATCCTCAGGGACGAGCCGAAGTTGTCTTTTTCTGTGCTGTTCCAAATGAAAAGAAAAATATTTTTAAAAATCAACTTTTAGCTATTTTTCCCAAAGCATCGGTTAAGGAAATTACAGATGATTACAATATTTTTAATAAACAAAAACATATTGCTTATGCAGATGTTGATTTTGAAAAATCAGATATTTTGCCGATTAAAACTTACAAACAGTTAAACTATGATCCATTAAATATCATTTTAAAATCATTTTCAAATTTAGCTGTTGCTGAAGGAGCAGCCATTCAGCTGGTTTTGTCTCCAGCTTCATCAAAAGTAAACGACAAAGCCGTCAAAGCTCTTGATAAAGTCCAAAAAGGAGAAGATATTAAAACTTCTTTGGAAATTAAAAACGAATCAATTTTTTCAGGATTTGGTTTAGGAGTAAAAGAAATACTTTTTCCGAAAAAAGATGGTGAGAAAGAAATCAAAGACGGAGAAAAAAGAGGGTTGATAGCCGAAGAAATCCGTAACAAAAACTCTTCAAGATTTTACAAAACAAATTTAAGATTAATAGCTGCTGGAAACTCTCAATATCAAGCAGATGCTATTTTGTTGGAGCTTGAATCTGCTTTTAACCAGTTTGAACATCCAAATGGAAACAAATTTGTTTTTCACAAAGTTGAAAATAAAAATAAATTAAATATAAAAGTCCAAGATTATACTTACAGAGTTTTTGATAAAAATACTTTTATATACTTGAACACAACAGAGTTAACTTCGATTTTTCATTTCCCTTATGTGGCACTGAAAGCAGGAGACAACTTGTCTGTTTCATCTTTCACTTCATCAGGAGTTTCAAAAAAGTTAATGTCAGAAGCTCAAAGATATGGACAAAATCAAAATGCTGGACAAAATAACAGTCAGAGTACTCAAAAAAGAACTGCTTTTTCATTTGGTCAACAAGAAAAAAAGAAAGTTGAACAAAATCAAAATGATTTTGTTCAAAAAGTTCAAACAGAAAACTCTCAATCAGAGCCAAAAGTCGAACCAAAAACTGAAGTGCAAAATTCTGGAATTGATAACTTTGTTTTAGAAAAACCAAAAGATGATTGGACAATAAAAGGAGACGGTTTTGTTTTTGAAACAAAGCAAAGAGCAAAAACACAAGAAGAGGAATATATGGAAGATTTTGGGGATGACTTTGCTGATGGTTCAAGTTTTATCAAGAGCGATGAGTCAAAAGTTAAACCAAAAACAAAAGAAGAAAATATAAATTCTGAAATTTTAGATTTTCAAAAGAAAGTTTTAGAACAAAATCAAAAAAATATTGAAAAGAAAAATCAGATTTTACAAAATCAAAATTTAAATCAAAACCAAAACAAAATTCAAAAAGAAAATCAAACTGATTTTCAAAACAAACCAAAACCAAATATTCCAAAAAAAGAAAGCCCAAAAAACACAAGTGCTTCTTTTGAAAACCTGGGTGATGCATCTTTTAAAAATGAAAAACCAATTTTGCTTGGTTTTAACGATCACCAAGGTGTGAAAACTGATATTTATATGAAGGCAGTTGATCGTATGAAACACATGTATGTTGTTGGTAAGTCGGGAACTGGTAAAACATCGATTTTGAAAAATATGGTTGTCCAAGATATTCAAAACGGAGACGGGGTTTGTTTTATCGATCCGCACGGTTCTGATATTCAAGATATTTTAGCTCAAATTCCACCTGAAAGATACGATGATGTGATTTATTTTGATCCAACTAACTTGGAAAAGCCAATGGGGCTGAATATGATGGAATATGACGTGACTCATCCTGAACAAAAATCTTTTGTGGTTGATGAGCTTTTGGGAATTTTCAAAAAACTTTATTCATCTGTTCCAGAGTCAATGGGTCCTGCTTTTGAACAATACTTCAGAAATGCCACAATGCTTGTTTTGGAAGATCCACAAAGTGGAAACACAATGGTTGAAATTTCAAGAGTTTTGTCTGATGAGGAGTTCAGAAACATGAAACTTTCTCGATGTAAAAATATGATTGTAAAACAGTTTTGGGAAAAAATTGCCACACAAGCAGGTGGAGAATCAGAGCTTGCAAACATTGTGCCTTATATTACAAACAAGTTCGATGTATTTTTATCAAACGACTTTTTGCGGCCAATTATCGCACAAGAAAAATCAGCTTTCAATTTTAGAGACATTATGGACCAAAGAAAAATCTTGCTTGTAAATATGTCAAAAGGAAAGTTAGGAGATATAAACGCAAACCTAATCGGCCTTATTATTGTTGGAAAAATTTTAATGGCAGCCTTGTCTCGTGTTGACTCGCTTGATTCAAACTTACCACCATTTTATTTGTACATAGATGAGTTCCAAAACGTTACAACAGATTCTATTTCACAGATTTTGTCAGAGGCGCGTAAGTATAAACTTTCGTTAAATATTGCTCATCAGTTTATTTCACAAATTGACGAGGGAATTCGAGATGCTGTTTTTGGAAACGTGGGTTCAATGGCAATTTTCAGGGTAGGTCCAGAAGATGCAGAATTTTTGGAAAAACAAGTAGCACCTACATTTGGGGCAAACGATATTATGAATTTAAAAAACTGGAATTGTTACATTAAAATGCTGGTTGATGGGGAACCTCAAAAAGCATTTAACTTGGCTACTTATCCACCAAAATCAGGTGATGCAAAAGTTCGAGAATATTTGAAACAAATGTCGATTGAAAAATATGGTCGACCTCGAGAGGAGATTGAAAACGAAGTGATGGAGAAATTTAAAACATTAATCTAAAACAAAAAACACAATAAAATTGTGTTTTTTGTTTTTGAAATGAAAGTTTAAGAATTTCGGTTTTTAATAAAAACTTTTTCATTGCATATTTTTAAAAATATTGTATAATAAACCAATAATTTTTAATTAACAAAAGTTGCCTAAAAGGGCAGGAGTTCACAATGAACATCAAAAAAATATTATCCTTTTTAATTTTCACGGCAATCCTATTGGGTTGCACATCTTTTTTGAAAGAAAAAGATTGGCAAAGCTTGAACTTTCAAGAAAAAATTTCTTATTGTTCTGATAAAATTGGAGATAAAACCCTAGTACAAATTTTACAAATGTATGGTATTTCTCTGGATTTTTATGTAGATAACTTTAGAAGTTACAATGATAGTTTAAAAAGACCTGCATTTGAAAGAATTGATTTTTACAATAAGGTTAAAGACAGTAAATGTCTTTTATTTTTAGAGTTAGATTATAAAACATCTCTTGAGGCCGTTATTCACGAGGAATATTTTCAAAAAGACGCTTACGACTTAGGAGTAATTTATAATTACAATAAATCAAGCTTAAGACAAAGTATTTTACTTATAGGACAGAAAGCCGATATTGAAACACCTTACACGAAAGTAAAAGGTGAGGAAATGAATTTACAAGAACAAAAAAATTATTGTTTAAGTAAAACAGAAGGCAGAACATATAATAAAATAAAAAGGGAGTTTGCAAAAAAGTATGAGTCACAAAAAATACCTCAAGAATGGTGGTGGCAAGAAATTTACTTTGAAGAAGATATTTTGTGTTTTTATTTTATAGAAAGTGCTTATGGAAAAAAATATAAAGACAGAGTCATAGACTCCAGCACTTACGATAACATCAATCAGTATGTTAGTACTGATGTTATTAAAAAGATAAAAGAAAATAGAGCAAAAGATCTTTGGTAAAATTTTAAAACCCTACTTGCTTATGCAAGCAGGGTTTTTTTAAAATTAAAAAATAAAACAGACCTTTAAGCCTGTTTTATTTTTTAAGTTCAACTATTTTTTTAGTTAACCTTGATTTTTTTCGAGCAGCATTATTTTTTTTGATAATTCCTCTTTTTGCTGCTTTGTCGATTGATTTGTAAAGACTTGGTAAAGCTTCTTCAGCTTTTTTTACATCTTTTTTCTTAATACTTGAAAGAAAGTTTTTGATTTCTTCTTTCATTGTTCTTGATCTTCTTAGATTGAAAATTCTTTTTCTTTCAGAAGATTTTATTCTTTTTTTTGCTGATTTAATTATTGCCATAAATATTTAAATATTATAACAGAAAGTTCAGAAAACACAATATTGTTTTTGCACAGGATTTTAAGCTTTTGTGCTTTCAGTAGGAATCGAACCTACATTACAAGTTCCGCAAACTTGGGTTTTATCCATTAAACTATGAAAGCATAAATTATAAATCAAAAAAGTATTTATAGAGTTTTTGAAAAGCAATTTATAAAAGTATTTTATCACAAAAAATTAAAAAGGGAATAAAAAAGACCATTTTCGCGCTTTTTTAAATTAAATATTGAGCGAAAATGGGCTTTTTTATTTATTTATGATAAAATGTTTTTATGAATAATAAAAAGACAAAACAAAATAAATTTTATATTTACGGGAAAAACGTTGTTAAAGAACAGTTAGATTTAGACAATTTAAAAATCAAAAAAGTTTTAATTGTTAAAAAAACAGCCGACAACAAACAAATTGAAGAAATAATCAAAAAAGCCAAAAAACAAAGTATTTCAGTTGAATATATTTCTCAAAACGAAGCAGACAATAAATCAGAAAAATCAAATCACCAAGGTGTTTTAGCGTTAATCCAAAAGTTTAAATACAAAACTTATCCAGAATGGCAACAAGAAAATGAAGAAAAAGAAAATCAAGTGGTTTTAATTTTAGATAAAATCGAAGATGTGGGGAATTTCGGAGCAATTTTAAGATCTGCTGCTGCTTTTGGGGCAAGTGCAGTTTTTGTTTTAAACCACAATCAAGCACCGGTAAATGGAACGGTTTTTAAAACATCAGCTGGGAATTTATCAAAAGTTAATATTGTTGAAGTTTCAAATATAAACCAAACAATTGAAAAATTGCAAAAAGATGGTTTTTGGATTTATGCTTTGGATATGCTTGAAGGACAAAAAGAAAACAAACTTTGGGACCAAAAATTTGATAAAAAAACAGCTTTTATTTTAGGCTCAGAAGCCGACGGTGTTTCTCAGAAAGTTTTGGAAAATTCAGATTTTATCATTTCAGTTCCAATGCAAAAGACAGTTGAATCTTTAAATGTTGCAACAACAGCATCATTGTGCTTATACGAATACAAAAAACAATTTGATAAATAAAATGCCAAAAAAACAAATGATGGATTTTGGAAATAACACAGAACCTAAAGAAAATTTTGTTTTGTTTGAAAAAATAATCTACGACAGAGGTTCTAAATATTCTGTTTCTTACGGAAGGGTAGAAAATAGAGAAGATATTAAACAATTTCTAAAAAAGCTAAAATCAAATAAAAAATATCAAAAAGCCACTCACAATTCTTGGGCAGCAGTCATTTCAAAAGACAATATTTTATACGAAACAAAATCAGACGATGGGGAAACAGGGGCGGGAAATGTGATTTTATCAAATATCAAAAAGAACAATATGGTAAATATTGTTGTTTGTGTTACTCGTTGGTTTGGTGGTGTGAAACTCCAAAGCGATCGTTTCAAGCACCTTCAAGATGCAACATTATTTGCTATTAGAAAGGCTAAAGAAAATCAATAGCATGTGTTTTTGTTAGAATTTATGTTACAATAAAAAAATATGTTTAAAAGAAATGAATTAAAATATGAATTAAATGCTTTTGAAGGTTGTATCTCAAAAGATATTATGGATTTGCATTATAACAAACACCATAAAGCTTATACAGATAATTTTAACAATTTTGTTCAAGAACAGGGGTTAGAGAATAAGAGTATTGAAGAAATTTTTTCTGAAATTTCAGAACAACCACAAGGTTTGATTAATAATGCAGGAGGTTATTTTAACCATAACTTTTTTTGGGATTGTTTAACTCCAAACAAAGATGAACAAGAAATTTCTGAAAGACTAAAAGAAAAAATTCAAAGTGATTTTGGAACTTGGGAAAATTTTGAAAATGAATTTAAAGAAAAATCTTTGACTTTGTTTGGTTCAGGTTGGGTAAGTTTAGTTTTAGATCAAGAAAATAAACTTCAAATTATTCAAACCCAAAACCAAGATTGTGTTTTGATGGATTTTGTTCAAGAAAAGTATGGGAAAACAAAATTAGTTTTAACTTTAGATGTTTGGGAACATGCTTATTATTTGGATTATAAAAATGTTCGTAAAGATTATGTGGATAATTTTTTTAAAATTATAAATTGGAAATTTGTTGAGAAAAATATTTTTGAATTATAAAAAAAAGTGTTATAATGGGAAAGTTATTAAGTAAAATAAAATAAATATGAAAAACATAGTAATTGCGATTTTAGTTATATTGATTTTAGGGGGTGGATACTATTTTATGAAAAATCAAGATAAAATTAAAATCGACGAAACAGGTGTGACAGTTAAAGGAGATGTGGAAGTTAAAAATGGAGAGGAAGTAAGTGAAGTTGATATTAATAAAAATGGAATTGATGTTAAAGCTGGGAATGGAACAACTGTAAAAATTAATAAAGATGGTATTGATGTAAAAACTTCAGGAGAAGAAAAAACACAAGAACAAAACGTAGAGGTTAAAAAAGATAATACAGACAATACTGAAAACCAAAACGAAGAACCTAAAAAAGATTCTACAGAACAAAAAGAAGATGCAGAAGTAAAAATTGATTCAAATGTAGGTTTGAACGTAAACACAGGAGGAGTGAAAGTTAACTTAGGTTTATAATATTTAAAAACATAACACATTTGTTTTTAAATGAATAAAAAAAGCTGAAAATTTGCTTTACAAATTTTCAGCTTTTTTTAATTTCTTTTTTTAAAAATTTCAATCAATTCATCCTGACTTAAATTCTCAAAAACTTCTTGAGTTAAAATATTTTTTAAATTATATTTTTGGTTTTGAACTTCATTTTCTCCAACCAATAAAACAAATTCAATATTTTTCTTTTCAGCTGAGTTTATCGACCTTGAAAGTTTTCTGTAAAGTAAATCAAGTTCTGTATTGATTTTGTTTTCTCTTAAAATACCGGCTAACTTTTCAGTTTCATTTTCAAAATCTTTCGAAACTGGAATTAAAACAATTTTTGTTTTTGACTTTAGGTCTGGCATTTTATTTCGAATTTCCAAAAAGTTTCGAGCTGTTACATCTCCCATGCCAAACCCAACAGCAGGGATTTTTTCTTTACCAAATATATCAAGTAAGTCATCATATCTTCCACCACCAAACAAAGAACGATTATTTTCTGGGTGCGTGTCAAAAAACTCAAAAACAATATCTGTATAATAATCAAACCCTCGCATCAAAGATAAATCAAAAACCGTGTTTGAAACTCCTTTTTCCTTCAAAGTTCCAATCAAATTTAAAGTTTTTTCAATCTCATCACCGCTCACAATATCTTTGATTTTTTCAAAATTATTATTTTCCAATATTTCAATCAAATCATCGGCATTTTTTGTATATTGCTCTAAACTTTCCTTAAAGTCTTCTTTTGAAATTTTATTTTTCTTATCAATTATTTTTGAAAGTTCATAAATATCATCTTTTGAATTTGCAAAATGATCTAAAATTTTGTTGATAATTTTTCGGTTATTAATTTTAATTACAAAATCTTTGTCTTCGGCTCCAATATTTTGCATAATTTTATAACCAATTTCAATAATTTCAATATCAGCGCTAAGTTCTTTTTGTCCAAAAAAATCAACATTTAACTGATAGTGCTCTCTTAACCTTCCTTTCTGTGGTTTTTCATATCTAAAAAGATTTGGAATAGAATACCAGCGAATAGGCAAGGGAATTTCATTTCTTTTCTTTGCAATCATTCTGGCCACAGTAGGAGTCATCTCAGGACGCAGGGTTACTTCTCGTCCACCTCTGTCTGTTAAATTATATGTTTCATTTTCAACAATCTCACTCCCCGACTTTGCTATAAACAAAGAGCTGTATTCTAAAGGCGAAGCGTTGTAGTTTTCATACCCATAACTTTCCACAACTTCTTGCATTTTCCAAAAAAGCCACTTTTGAAAAAGCCAATCCTTCGGATAAAAATCTCTCACACCTCGATAAGCATCTGTTGATACATTTTTATTATTTGTCATGCATATATTTTAACAAATTTTTTAAATATAGTATAATATAAACTATGGATATAATTTATTTAGCATATTTTTTTGTTTTTTATTTGGGGGCAATTTTTGGTTCGTTCTTAAATGTTTTTACAGCAGAAATTGAACCAAATGTTTTTGAACAAAAAACAAACAAAACACTTTTTGAAAGATTAAACAGAAGATCACACTGCCCAAAATGCAAACACAAGCTTTCTTTCTTTGAACTTTTTCCTATTTTTTCATATATTTTGCTTTTAGGGAAATGTTTAAAGTGTAGAACTAAAATTTCTTTTAAATATTTTTTTGCAGAAATTTTTTCAGGAGCAATTTTTAGTTTAATGTTTTGTTTTTTGATGAACAAATATGGAAGTTTTTTAAATTATCATTTACAAATTGAGTTTTTGTATTTTATCCCAGTTTTGTCTTTTTTGTTTATTATTTTCTTTTTTGATTTAAAACACAAAGTTATTCCAAACTTAATTTTATACCCGCTTTTTATTTTTGGTTTATTTTACGCAATTTTTGACTTTAAAACTTTATCTTTTGATTTTAAAAATACTTTTGACGTTTTGGTGAACGCAGGTTCAATCGCACTTCCAATCTGGGCTATTTACTTTGTTTCAAAAGAGCGTGCCATGGGCGGGGCAGACTGGAAACTTGTTTTTGCGCTGGGACTGTTTTTTGAAAATATTTTTCAGGAGCTTATGTTTCTTTTTGGTTCGTTTTTCATCGGAGCTTTTGTTTCTATTTTTCTACTTTTGCTTTCAAGAAAAAACAAACTAAACTCACAAGTAGCCTTTGGTCCATTTATAGTTTTGTCTTTTGTTTTAACTTTATTTTTAGAAATATCATATTTTGATTTTGCCGAACTTTTAACTTTTGTTTAGTTTTAGTTGAAAGCCCAAAAATTGCTCCGCAATTTTTGGGCTTTTTTATTTTCAAAACAAGATTATTCTGATATAATATTTTTAATTATGAAAGTTGTAGAGAAAATTTCATCTTCAAAAAATAAAACAAAAAAATTCATTAAAAAAAACAACAAAAAAATTTCCATTTTAATTTTTTTGGGTGGTTTTTTGTTTGACTTTTTCACCTTAACAAGTATCGATACAGCTTATTATAGAACAATTATTTTTGTTTACTTATCTATTGCTTTATTTTTCATTTTTTTGATAAATTATGGAGATTATAAAAACATCAAAAACAAATTTATTTTTTCGCTTTATAAAAATGGAACTTATGTAACACAATTTGCCTTCGGTGCTTTGCTTTCAGGTTTTGTGATTTTTTACACATCATCTGGTATTTTTGCAGTCTCTTGGCCTTTTTTGCTTTTACTTTACGGCTTGTTTGTTGGTAATGAAACATTTAAAAGACATTATGAAAGATTTGAATTTCAAATCATGATATTCTATTTTATTTTGTTTGCTTTTTCTGTTTTCTTCATACCCATTACAGTTGGAAAAATGTCTGACAATGTTTTTATCATGTCAGGATTAGTTTCTTTGTTCACAATTCTTTTTATTGTAAAAATATTTTTTAAAATATTGCCGATTCTAAAAAAAAGAAGATACAAAATATTAAGAAATATTTTAATTGTTTTTTCAATTTTTAACACTTTTTATTTTTTAAATATCTTGCCTCCTATTCCGCTTTCTGTAAAAAGTACTCAAGTTGCTCATTTAGTTGAAAGAAATGTATCGGGTCAAAGGGTTTTAACAGTTGAAAAAAGAAGTTGGTATGAATTTTACGATAAATATTTTGATGTTTTTCATAAAATCAAAAGTGGAAAAGTTTACTTTTTTGTTTCAATTTTTGCTCCAAGAGGTTTTGAAACAGAAATCCAACATGTCTGGGAATATTACGATGACTTTAAAGAAAAATGGGTTCAAAAGTCAAAAGTTAAATACAATATCATAGGCGGTAGAAACAACGGTTACAGAGGTTATTCATATATTACAAATGCAGAAGAAGGAGACTGGAGGGTTACAATTATAAACAAAAGAGGAGCGGTTATCGGAAGGAAAAGTTTTAAAGTAGAAGATTCTGATGGAGACATTGTTTTGGAAAAGAAAGTTTTGAGTAATTAGTTTCTTCATGAACTTGCAAGGCCTTGTCTTGAGACAGGCCTTTCCTGTCTCAAGACAAGGCCTTGTTTTTTGTTTTTGTTTTTTAGCAAAAAATGTTAAAATAGAAAAATGACAATTAAAAAAGAACAAACTCATTATATCAGTGATAAAACTGGTAAAAAATATTTCCCAACAATCGGGCTTGAAATTCATGCAGAATTAAAAACAAAAACAAAAATGTTTTGTTCATGTAAAAACGACCCGTTTTATTCAGAAGTAAACCAAAACATTTGTCCTGTATGTACAGCTCACCCTGGAACTTTACCATATGTTAACAAACAAGCAGTTAAAGACGTTCTAAAAGTTGGACTGGCTATAAACGGGAAGTTGGCTGACTTTTCAGAATTTGACCGAAAAAACTATTTTTATCCAGACATTCCAAAAGCTTATCAGATTTCACAATACAAATACCCACTCATTTCAGGAGGGCAAATCTTAGATGTTGATATTACAAGAATTCACTTAGAAGAAGACACGGCTACTTCTTCTCACAAAGACGATTTTTCACTGGTTGATTTTAACAGAGCAGGTGTGCCTTTGATGGAACTTGTTACAGAACCTGTTGTTACAAGCTCAGAACAAGCGAGTGCTTTTGCAAAAAGACTGCAACTTGTTTTAAGAACTCTTGACGTTTCAGATGCAAACTTGGAAAAAGGACAGATGAGAATTGAAGCCAATGTTTCTGTTTCAGAACATGGACATTTTGACGGCGACTTTTCAAAACTTGGTGTAAAAACCGAAGTTAAAAACTTAAACTCATTTAAAATCGTTGCATTAGCCATCGAACACGAAATCCAAAGACAGATTGAAGAAATTGAAAACGGAAACGAAGTTGTTCAAGAAACTCGTGGCTGGGACGAAAACAAGCAAGCAACATTTTCACAAAGAAAAAAAGAAAATTCAGATGATTATAGATATTTCCCAGACCCAGATATTCCAAAATACAAAATTTCAGAAATAGAAGAATTTTCAGAGGAAAATTTAAGAAAGGAACTGCCAGAACTTCCAGATCAAACTATTGCAAGATACAAAGAGTTTGAACTGAAGGATGATGATATAGAATTTTACTTAAACAATTTTGACTTCAGAAATCTGTTTGACTTGTGTTTGGAAAAAATCTCAGATAAAAAATCAATTCAACTTTTATCAAACTATTTATCATCAGATGTGGCTGGATACCAAAAAGACGAAAGTATAGAAGGAGAACTTCAAAATATTAAATCTCAAAACTTAATAGATCTTGTTGAGATGATTAACGATGGGGATCTGTCTTCAAGAGGTGCTAAAGATACTTTGATTTTAATTTACAAAAACGGGGGAGAAACAAAGAAAACTGCCGAAGAAAATGGGTTTATCCAAAAATCAGATATGGGCGAGCTTGAACAAATTGCTAAAAAAATTGTTGAACAAAATCCAAAACAAAAAGAAGACTTCCAAAACGGTGAAGAAAAACTAATTCAGTATTTTATCGGACAAGGAATGAAAGAAACAAAAGGTTCTGCAAACCCACAAGTTTTAAAAGAAGTTTTTGAAAAAGTTTTAAAAAGTTAAATAAAATTTATGAACTTATTTATAATTATAATCGGTGGTGGAGTTATTGCCTTTTTGTTATTCATCTCATATTTAGTTTTGTGGGATGATGATGAAAAATAAAAAAACAACATTTTTAATGTTGTTTTTTTTGTGGACCTGACAGGACTTGAACCTGCTACCTCTCCCGTGCAAGGGGAGCGCTCTAGCCAGCTGAGCTACAGGCCCATTTGCTTGTTTCCCAGTGAACAATATAATAACAAAAATAAATAAAAAATCAAGTGGAAAAATAAAACCACTGAAATATGAATAACAGTGATTTTGATGAGCTAAAGTTACGGGAAAAAAGAACCCTACTGTTTACCCTGAACTTCTATGTAAAATTCTTTAAGCTCTTGAATTTTATTTTTAAAAAGTTTTATGGCTTCTTTTTTAGTTTTAGCCTCATGAACTTTTCCATTGATTTTGATTTTAACAAAATCATATGAAAGCATATTTTTAACTACATCTATCATTTTTTCATAACTTATGTTATAAAAACCCAAAGCCACATTGTTGTCTTTATTTATAAATAAAAAACTAGAGTAGTTTTCTAATTTAAAATTTATGTATTGTGGTATTAGTTCTAAATTACCAAGTTGTTTTTGATTAGTGTTTGTCATTTTTTTCTCCAATCTTAGTTTAATACTACAAACCATTATATAAAAATATGAAAATAAGTCAATTTTTTATATTTTAAATTAAAAAACAACTTAAAATAAAGTTGTTGGTCGGTAGGTTGGGGAATCTTTAGAAAAGGTTACACAAGCAAACAAATAATAAATTTTCTCTAAAAATCCCCCTCCTACCGTTATAGATTATTATTATAACATTTTTAAATTTTAACACAAGTTTTATTTTTCTGTATTTTAAGATATAATACTAAGTATATGATATATCTTGATGAAGTAACAAAAATTTATAAAACAGGCGAAGAATCTTTAAAGGATGTCACTTTAAATATTGAAAAAGGAGAGTTTGTTTCAATAGTTGGTTTTTCAGGGGCTGGTAAAACAACTTTACTGAAATTAATTTTAGGAGAAATAAAACCTACAAAAGGTTCTGTCTATTTTAATTCTGTAAATATTTCAAAATTAAATCAATCAAAATTAAACAAACACAGAAGAAATATTGGAACAGTTTTCCAAGATTTTAGATTGGTTTATAATAAAAATGTTTACGAAAATGTAGCTTTCGCAATGGAGGCAGCAGGAAAAAGTAATGAAGAAGTTAAAAAAACAGTACCACATGTTTTAAAACTTGTAGGGCTTGAAGACAAGGGAAGAAGATTTCCAAATGAACTTTCAGGTGGTGAAAAACAAAGAGCTTCAATCGCAAGAGCAATTGTAAACAACCCTGATGTTATTATTGCAGACGAACCAACAGGAAACCTAGACCCAATCAACACAACAGATATTATGGAACTTCTTAAAAAAATCAATTCTTTTGGAACAACAGTCATTTTAGCAACTCACGACAAAGGAATTGTAAACACTTTAAGAAAAAGAGTGGTAACTATTACAAACGGAAAGATTACAAAAGATGACAAAGAGGGAACTTTTGTTCTTTAAAAAAATAAAAAAATAAAATTATGTTTATAACTTTAGAAAGAATAATTAAATCAGGATTAAAAAACTTTTTTAGAAACAGTTTGCTTTCAGCATCTTCTGTTTTGATTATGACTATTACTTTAATCGTTGGTCTTTCGATTTTCCTATCAACAAATATGATTAAACAGTCAATCATTCAATTTGAAAAAAAAGTAGATATCAATATTTACTTTCAACCCGATGCCCCAGCAGACAAAGTAATTGAATTTAAAAAAATGGTAGAAGCATTACCGGAAGTTGACAAGGAAAAAACCGTCTTCACACCAAAAGATAAAGTTCTAGAAGACTTCAAAAAAAATACACCAGAAAATTCTATTAATATGGAGGTGTTAAAAATAATTTCTCCTGAAAACCCTCTTGGTGCTATTTTGAATATCAAAGCTAAAAAAATCGGTGCTTATAAACCAATTACAGACTTTATTGAAAGTCGAGATGTACAAATTAAATACGGAGATTTGGTCAAAAATTTGGACTATAAACAAAACAAAAGAGCTATAAATAAGTTAAATATTTTAGTTAAAAATACTTACAAAATTGGTTTTGTTGTATCTTTGATTTTGATTTTAACTTCTATTGTGATTACTTTTAACACAATGAGACTGATTATTTACACTCACAAAGAAGAAATTTCAGTTATGAGACTTGTAGGTTCTTCAAAGTTTTTTGCACGAGGACCTTTTGTGGTAGAAGGTATTATTTACGGAATAGTTTCAGCAGTCTTTGCTTTATTTATTTCTTGGGCAGCGGTATTCTACATATCTCCGCATTTGAACGAAGTATTTATTTTAAATATAAACGAATTTTTTTCATCAAATATTTTAAAAATCGCATCAGGAATGTTAATCACAGGAATTATTCTAGGATTTATTTCAACTTACCTTGCAGTTTCAAAATACTTAAAAGTTTAGAAAATAAAAACTCCATAAATTAAAAAACCAAAATTATTTTTTGGTTTTTTTTCACAAAAAGTATTTACTTTTTTTTCAAAAAGTGTATAATAATTTTGAGAGTAACCTTTTGGTTTCTCCTATAAAAAGTCCTTGCCTTATTGTTCAGGACTTTATTTTTTATATTTAATCTAATTTTAAAACACCTTTTCTTTCTAGGTGTTAAAAAATATAAATTTTATTGTGGAAAAAAATGTGGAAAGGCTTATTTTTATATACTTGCAAGGAATTTGATTTTTCTATTTTTTTTCTATTTTCTCTACAGAGCTTGTAAAACAAGGCCTTGAGCATTTTTAACTTTTGTGTGTTATAATTACAACACATTTTTAAAATTTAGTAATCCACAGTTTTATGCTTACCAAAAAAAGAAAAATAGGGAATTTAGGTGAAAAAATAGCCAAAAAACACCTTGAAAACAAAGGTTTTTCTTTTGTTGATGCTAATTTTTTAAAGCCTTTCGGAGAGATAGATTTGATAATGAAAAAAGGAAAAATTTATTATTTTGTTGAAGTAAAAACAACCAGAAACATCAATTTTGAATTTTTACCTGAGCAACATTTTGATTTTAAAAAAATGCAAAAGTTTGAAAAGGTGGTAAATTTTTATGTTGAACAAAATGATATTTCAGATTTTGATTTATTGTTATTAGCGGTTTATTTAGATATTAAAAACAAAAAAGCCAAGGTTAAAATAATTGATTCGATTTTTTAATTTAAAACAAAATATGTTAAAATATGGGGTATGAAAAAAATTAAAATAATTTTAACCGCTGTTTTCTTTTTAACAGCGACAAATATTTTTGCAGAAACTTTTACCACTCCGTTTACGGATCCTGCAAACTATACTTTTGACAGCTCTAAAATTGAGATTGTTAATGGAAAAGCTCAATTGAGAAAAGTTGACCTAACTGATGTTGGTGCAAATATAACAGCCAGTTCAACTTATTCTGCCAATGAACCAAAAGATGCTTTTGATGATAATATTACAAGAAAGGGTTGGGGAAATGGATCTGCTTCTTCTTTGCCTGCGTGGCTAAGATACGATTTTGGAGCACCTCAAATTATTACTTCTTATTCTCTTTACAGAAGTAGCCAACAAGAAGGTGGTTGGAATAATGATACTTATGCACCAAAAACTTGGACTCTTGAAGCTTCAAATGATGCGTCTAGTTGGGTGGTTTTAGATACTCAAACAAATAATTTAATTCTAAATAATCAACCTAAACAAGTTTTTAATTTTACAAATACAACACCTTATAGGTATTATAGAATTAACATTATTGACAACAATTCAACAAGTCACAGCTGGGTAAATATCACAGAAATGGAGTTTTTCGGATTCCCAACTGATGGAATAGATATTGTAAAAACAGCAGGTGATTCAGAAACAAGACCAATTGCTTCTTTTGATGGTTTTTCTACAAATGATGCGAGCCTTGATTTGAGGTTCCAGATTTCTGAAAATGGAACCGATTGGATGTATTGGAATGCTCCTTCTTGGGAAGTTACAACTGATCCACAAAATACCATGGAGGAGTGGGAGGTAGATGCATTTATGTTTGCTTTTCCGACAGTAAGTAAAAAAATTTTTGTTAAAACATTTTTAAATTCAAAAGAAGGGAAAAATATTGATATAGATGAAATTACAATTCGGTATACTTTAAAGCAACCACCGTCCTTTGAATCAATCTCTTTAGCTTCAAACAACGCAAAAAACTCAAATTACGCCAAAGAAGGAGACAACATCTCTATGACTTTAGAATTGGAGAAGGAGGATATATGGAAAGAAAACTATAACAAAGCAACATTTTCAATTGGTGATACAGCTGGTTTACAAACACCAAACTATTCTGGTTCAACAACACCTAAATATAGAGATTCTGTAAATTACACAGTTCAAGCAGGGGAGAATGGAAATATTACTTTCACAGCTTTAGATTTTCAAAATACTGATGATATGGATATTGTAAACTTTATTTCTCCCTACAATCCAAACTCAAACATTACTGTTGACACGATATCTCCAAACATTAACTTCACTGACGATGTCGAAACAAACCCAGCGTCTTCTGAAAGTATTAGGATTAGTGTGGAGGACACTAATCCTGATATGGCAAGTTACGAATATGGGTATAGCCCTGACTCTATATGTGACTTTACTGATACTTACGGAAATGCGTTTACTACAGGGTTAACAACTTCATTTACTCTTACAGACGGAACTCACAACGGAGAATACATCTGTGTAAGAGCTGAAGACATGGCAGGAAACGTTGCTTACAAAGCAAGTGCAAACCCAATCAACATCGAAGAAACAACAGCAACCCCAACAGAAGCACCTGATTTAGATAGTGATTCAGATACAGGAGTCTCAGATACTGATAATCTTACGTACATCACTCAACCTACAATCACAGGCGCTTGTATTCCAAGAAGTGAAGTAAAAATATATATTGCAGGTACAGCAACAGCAGACACTGGAACCTGTACAACGACAGGAAATTTTGAAATTAAACTTTCTCAAGATCTTGCAGATGGAGATCATGATATTTCATTTACTCAAAAACAAAATGGTCCAGGATATCAAGAATCAAATCAATCTCCTACGCTAACAATTACAATGGAAACTGTTGATCCAACAGCAAGTTTTTCATATAATCCAAGTTCTCCCACAAATGGAAGTGTAACAGTAACCATGACCACTTCAGAAGAGATACAAGAAAAAACCGGTTGGACAAAAATATCAGACACAGAATACACAAAGGTTGTAACTCAAAATGAAACTGATTCATTGAGTATTGCCGATATGGCGGGGAATAAAAGTCTTGTAGTATATACGGTAGATAATATTGATACAGCTCCACCAACTGCAACTGTAAGTTACTCAGAAACTAATTTAACTAACCAAGATGTAATAGTAACAATGACAACATCAGAAGAAATTACAACACCAGCAGGTTGGACACAAACATCTCCAACAACTTACACAAAAACAGTTAGTCAAAACGAAACAAACACCTTTAATATAGAAGATCTTGCAGGAAACACAACCTCAGTTTCATATGACGTAGCAAACATTGACAAAGAAGTTCCTGTTATTATTCTGAATGGTTCAAATCCTCAAGAAATTCTTGTTAATCAAGTATATACAGAAGAAGGTGCAAGTTGTACAGACAACAGTTCATGTACAGTTTCTCAAACAGGAACAGTTGATACAACAACAGTAGGAACACATACTATCACTTACACAGCAATAGACCCTGCTGGTAATACAACAACAGAAACAAGAATAGTAAACGTTGTAGCAGGAGACAGTCCAGTGATAACTTTGAACGGTGACAACCCGCAAAACATAACAGCAGGAAATCCATACACAGAGCTTGGAGCAACAGCAAACGACACAGAAGACGGAGATCTTACAGGTTCAATTTCAATTGATTCATCATCAGTAGATACACAAAACCCAGGAACTTACACCGTAACATATACTGTAACTGACAGCTCAAACAATACAACATCTACAACAAGAGAAGTTCAAGTGACTTCAAATACTAATCCAATAATTACTCTTAATGGTTCAAACCCACAAGAAATTCTTGTTGGACAAGCTTACACAGAACTTGGTGCAACCGCAAACGACGCAGAAGATGGTGATCTAACATCTTCAATTGTAATTGACGCAACAGCAGTTGATACAACAACAGCTGGAAGTTATACAGTAACATATACAGTAACAGACAATGACTCAAACACTGTTACAGAAAACAGAACAGTAAATGTGACAACAAACACAAGTCCTGTTATTACTTTGTCAGGTTCAAACCCACAAACAATTATTTTAAACCAAGCTTATACAGAGTTAGGAGCAACAGCTAACGACGCAGAAGATGGTGATCTAACATCTTCAATTGTAATTGACGCAACAGCAGTTGATATAACAACTCAAGGAAGTTACACCGTAACATACACAGTAACAGACAATGATTCAAACACTGTGACAGAAAACAGAACAGTAAACGTTGTATCAGGTTCAAGCCCAGTTATCACCTTAACCGGAGCAAATCCTCAAATCCTAACAGTGGGAGACGCATACACAGAGCTTGGAGCAAATGCAAATGATCCTGAAGACGGAGACCTAACAAGTTCAATTACAACTGATTCATCAGCTGTGAACACAACAACAGCGGGAAGTTACACAGTAAATTATACAGTCTCAGATAGTGCAGGAAACACAACAACAGAAACAAGAACTGTTATTGTTCAAAACAATAATAATAACAATAACAATCAAAATACAGAAAATACAAACAAAAAGAAAAAAATATCTTCAATTAGATTTACTTGCAAAGACAAAAAAGCAACAAACTACGATCCTTTTGGAAGACACAAATCATCATTGTGTAAATATGTAGAACAAGCAACAAAACCTACAAATCCAACAACA
>PDQZ01000004.1 GCA_002747955.1 Candidatus Campbelliibacteriota bacterium
AAAAACCCTTGTGTATATTAAATTGATAATATATAAAAACTTTGATATCAAAACCTTTAGTTTTGGAAATCAAAAAATGATTTCTAAGTTATTATATAAAGGCAGGTTCGGGTTGAAAAAACCAATTTTGGGTATAAGGCTTAGTTTATGTTAATTTAAAAGTTTAAAGAATGTGCCTTATACCCAAAATTGGTTTTTTCAACGGATTTTATTTTTTATAAATAATGTGTAATTTATTTAATTAAAAAATATCAAATTTTCAAAATTTGATATAAATTGAGCGAGTGAGTGGGTTAGGGGGGTGCGGTAGGTGGCCCGAAACTTTAAAGCAGATTTTCAGAAAAAAGTCCGACTTTGTCGGACTTTTTTCTGAAAATCTGCTTTAAAGTTTCGGGCTTATTGGAGGTATTAAAATAAATGTGCTGTATTATTTTTGTTAAAATAGAGTTGTAAAGCATAGAGTTTGGAGAGCTAATCGGAGGCTTAACACAAGTGATAAATTTTAATTTTGTTAATTTTGTAAAACACGTAAAATAACCAACTTTTTAAGTTGGTTGTTTTTAGGTTTTAAAGTATTTTTTGTCCAAAAAAGTTTTTTATTTTTTGCCAGAAAGAATTTTGGTTTTCTTTTTGTTTGATTTTAAAATCAGAGTATTCGGCGATTTTGTCTTCTTCTGTTTTTTGTTCAAACAAAATATCTTTGTCTGCATAAACCTCAAGATTTTTCTGAAGTTCTTTTTTTATTTCTTCTTCGGTTTTTTCTTTCCATTTTTTCAAAAAGACTTTCTCTTCTTTTTTGTCTATTTTCTTTGTTTTCTTTTCTTCTTTTTTTGGTTCTGTTTTTTTCTTATCTTTCTTTGGTTTTTCTTTTTTGTGTTTTTTCTTTTCTGCTTTCTTTTCTTTTTCCTTATCCTCCTTCTTTTCTTTCTTTTTGTTTTTGGGTAAAGATTTTGCTTTTTCTTCTTTTGGTAGTAAAGATTTTTTGTTTTTAGGTAAGAAAGTTTTTTTCTTTTTTGTTTTTGGTAAAAACATTTTCTTTTTTTCTTCTTTCTTCTCTTTTTTCTTTTCTACTTTGTTTTCAAGTTTTTTGTCTTTACTTTCAATTTTTTCTTTCTCAACTTTTATCGGTAGATACTCCCATTTTCTTAATTTTGGAACAGTTAAAGCTAAAATTTCTACAACATACTGTGACTCTTCTTTTGAAATATCAGGGATTGCATCAGAAAAAGATAAAATATTTTGCCAAATATTTACTTCCTCAACCTCAGCCCCGCAAGCTTTTAGTAAGTTTTTGGTTGTTCTGAAAAGTTCACCCCAGGAACCCACCATTTTGATTTTCTTGCTTTCTAGATTTTTTAAAAGTTCTAAAACTTTTTTAGCATCAAGGTCTAAAATGTTAAACTCTTTTTTGTTTTTAACTTTTCCTTTTTGGGTTTCTAAAAAGACAATATTGTTTTTGTGAAAATATAAAACATTTTCATTTTCAGTTAAGTTGTTGCTTAAAATAATTCCTTTGGTGTTTGGTTTTTCAATCTCTTTGTTTTTTGGACCAAAACCTGCGATTTTTAAAGACTCGTTTATTACAATTTTAAAATGATCATCTTTTGTTTCAAATTCTTGAAAACATACTTTAAAATTTGAACTCTTTGTTTTTGTTCTGATGATTTTGAAAAAATCAATAAACTTTTTTTTATCCAAAACCCCGTCTTTTTTTATAAAAGTATCAAAAGATTCTTTTGTCCAAAAAACTGGATTGTAAGAGTTGTTAACTTTTTGCAATTCTAAAACTTCCAAAAAACCATTTTTGTTTATTCTTAATCCTGCAAAGGTTTTTGCGTCATCATTTGAGAAAATATTTAAAATGCTCATTTTATTATATTATTTTGTTGCTTTTATTATACTATTTTTTAGAAAAAAATGCTATTTTTCAAAATAAAAGTTTCCCCGCCGCCGAAGGCGGCGGGGAATTAAATCAAAACAAAAACCAAACAACGCGCAGCGTTATTTGGTTTTTGTTTTTTTATATTTTTTAAGATGCTTTGCTTCCAGTTTTAACATCCTTTTCTGGACTCAAAATTGAAAATCCGTTTTCCTTATCTGAAACTCCTAAAATCATTCCATCAGATTCTAATCCAAAAATCTCTCTTGGTGCCAAGTTTGTCACAAAAGTGGCTTTTTTCCCAACAAGCTCTTCTGGTTTATAATCTTTTGCAATTCCAGAAACAATTTGTCTTTTCTCTCTTCCAAAAGAAACTTTAAGTTTTAAAAGCTTGTCTGATTTTTCAACTTTTTCAGCTTCTTCGATTTCCCCAAGTTTAATCTCAACTTTTGCAAAATCATCAAAAGTAATTTTATCGTTCATAAAAGCTTCAACTTTTTCTCCAGCCTCTTCCAAAACATCTCCCGCTTTATCAAGACCTTTTTTAACACTTTTTGAAACTCCTGTTTTTTGATCAATTTCTGAAACTTTTTCTTTCACGTTATCAAAAGTTTCACTAACACTTTCTTTAACATCATCAAATTTTTCAGAAATTTCAAGTTTGTCATCAACATTTTCTGCAAAGTCTGAAACTTTTTCTTTGACATCACCTGAAAAATCTTTTACATTTTTTGTAATTTTTTTACCTTTTTTTGAATTAAATATTTTATTTAAAAAACTCATATTTTTATTTTATTAGATTTATAATATCTAAATTATATCATAATATGTTATAATACAAACATTATGGTTAAGAAAAAAACTTCTAAAAAAACCAAAAAATTAAAATTGGTTGAAAAAAAGAAAACCCTTTCAGAAAAACTAAATATTCAAGACGAAACACTATATTTTACAATCGGTGCTTTGCTTTTGTTTGTTTCAATTTTTCTTTTTGCGGGAGCTTTTGGGTATTCAGGAAAAGTAGGAAACTTTGTTTATGATAAACTTTTTTACGCAGTTGGAGTAGGTTACTACTTGTTTCCAGCTTTATTTACAATTTTAGCTTTGACATTTTTTATGTCTATTAAAAAAACTTTTACCAAAGTGAAAATTTTTGCTTCATTTTTGTTTTTGGTTTCAGGTTTGGGGCTGATTGAACTTATTTTCCAAAACGGAGGGTATTTAGGAAAGTTTGTGGCAAAAATCAAAGACTTTTTTGATAAACCAATGTCAGTTACTTTTTTTGTAATTTTGATTTTAATCTCACTTGTTTTGTTAATCGACAAAATCCCAAAACTGCCATCTATTTTTAAAAGAAAGGAAAAAGAAATCCCTTACACAGAGTCTTTGTCAGAACAAGAAGAAGCTAAACTTCAAAAATCAGTTCCAATTGAAATAAAAGTAAACACAAGCCAAGCTCAAAAGGAAAATACAGATGATAAAAAAACCGAAACAGAAGAACAAGAAAAACCAAAAAAAGAAAAAAAACCATTTTTTGTAACTTCATTGTCAGAAAAGAAAAACCAAGAAAAAACTTTGTCAGAAAAAGCCAAAAATACAATCTACAACAACAAAATTGTTTTGCCACCACTTTCTTTACTTTCAAAAGACAGCGGAAAACCAAACGCAGGAGATGTAAAACAAAACGCATATTTGATCAAACAAACTTTGGCTTCTTTTGGAATTGGAGTTGAAATCGAGGGTGTTTCTGTGGGACCAACTGTTGCTCGGTATTCTTTAAAACCAAAAGCTGGAGTAAAAGTTTCAAAAATCGCAGCTTTGTCAGACGACTTAGCACTTGCATTAGCTGCTAAGTCAATTATTATTCAAACTCCAATCCCAGGGCAGTCTTTGGTAGGAATTGAAATTCCAAACCGAAACAAAATCACAGTGGGAGCAGGTTCTTTGTTCTCATCACCTGAATTTAAAAATTCAAAATTTGCACTTCCACTTGCAATCGGAAAAGACATTTCAGGGCAGACTACAATAATTGGTCTTGAAAAAACTCCGCATATGCTTGTTGCTGGTGCAACAGGAGCTGGAAAATCCGTAACAGTGCACGCGATTTTAAACTCGCTTTTGTATACTCACGGACCTGACTTTTTGAAATTCATTTTGGTTGATCCAAAAAGAGTTGAAATGACACTTTACGATGGTATTCCACATTTGTTAACACCTGTGATTACAGATGCTAAAAAAGCCATTTTGGCTTTAAGGTGGGCTGTAAATGAAATGGAAAGAAGATACGAAATTTTACAAGAACACAAGTTAAGAGATATTGCATCTTATCATCAAAATGTTGTTAAAAAGGCCAAAGAAAAACACAAAGAAGGCGAAGATTTGCCTGAAAATATGCCGTATATTGTCATTGTAATTGACGAGCTTTCAGATATTATGCAACAGTTTCCAAAAGAGCTTGAAAGTGGGATTGTTTCAATTGCTCAAAAGGCTCGGGCTGTGGGAATTCACTTGATTTTGTCAACACAAAGACCGTCTGTAAATGTTGTAACAGGGCTTATTAAAGCAAACGTTCCAACAAGACTTGCTTTGCAAACTTCGTCTGCTATTGACTCTAAAACTATTTTGGATATGGCGGGAGCTGAAAAACTTTTGGGACAAGGAGACATGCTTTATATGACAGGTTCAATGCCAAAACCAGTTCGTGTTCAGTCTTCATTTATCTCAGAAGATGAGGTTAAAAAAGTTGTAAGATTTATTAAAAAAGCTTATAAAAATGTTTTGGAAGATGACATAAACTTGGAAGGAGAAAACAGGGATAAACATGCCCAAGAACTTGTTTCAGCATCTTCATCTGCTATTGATTTTGAATCACAAGAAGATGAAATGGATCTAGATCCACTTTATGCAGATGCAAAAGCCGAAGTGATTGCTTCTCAAAAAGCATCAACTTCGTATCTGCAAAGAAAGTTTGGAATAGGTTATGCACGAGCTGCAAAACTAATTGATATTTTGGAGGAAAAAGGAGTGGTTGGACCGCAAAATGGGTCGAAACCAAGGGAGGTTCTTGTGGAAAAAGAACAATAAAAACTTAAAAAAAGCAGGAAATTTGCACTCCAACACAAAAACACAGGCAAATTTCCTGCTTTTTTGTGTCAAAAATTTTAAAATCTCAGGTTTATTTAATATGATATAATAAATACATGAATAAAAAAGATTTGAAGTATGCCAAAGTTTATTTGGAAATGGCAAGAAAGTGGAGTGAGCTGTCGCATTGTAAAAGAAAAAAGGTGGGAGCTTTGATTGTAAAAGACAGAGCTATTATTTCAGATGGTTATAATGGAACACCAACAGGTTTTGAAAATGAGTGTGAAAAAGATGATCAAACAAAGTGGTATGTTTTACACGCAGAAGCAAATGCTATTTTAAAAACAGCAGGGTCAACACAATCTTGCAAAAATGCTACGTTATATTTAACAGCATCTCCGTGTCGTGAATGTAGTAAGCTGATACATCAAGCAGGAATTAAAAAATTAGTTTATGCAGAAGAATATAGAAACACAGAAGGTTTAGAATTTTTAGAAAAAGCAGGTGTTGAGATTTTGCATTTGCCTTTTGATGTACAAAGATAAAACCAATTTTGGTTATTTAATAAATTTGAAAAAGTGTAACAGATGTGTTACACTTTTTTTATGGCAACAAAACAACAAAGAACAATGGTTACTCTTTCTGAAGACACGAAAAAAACAATTAACGCTTTGGCTAAAAAACAAAAAAAATCAATTTCAAAAACAACAGCTGAACTTTTGGATTTTGCTTTAAGTGTTCATGAAGATGTTTATTTCAATAAAGAAGCCAACAGAAGAATTTCAGAGAAGTTTAAAAAAATTAGTCATCAAGATATGTGGGATTAAAATTTAACAAAAATGTTTCAAATATATTATCATTCACAAGTTAAAAATGACTTGAAAAAAATTTCTAAAACAGAAAAAACTAAAATTAAAAAAGCCATTGAAAACAAACTTTCAGTAGATCCGGTTGTTTTTGGAAATTTTTTAAAAAACACATTGTCTGGTTATCGAAAATTAAAAGTTGGTAAGTACAGAATAGTTTATCAGGTTACAAACAAAAAAGAGATTTTAATTATTATAATTTCTCATAGAAAAGACGTATATAGTCATGTTTTAAAAAGAGTATAATCAAAAAAGCCAAATAACGCGTAGCGTTATTTGGCTTTGTCGATTTTATAAATACAACGAAACAATTTTAGTGTAGAAAAACGCCAGAAATTAGATGCCAAGCGAGGTGGCGAACAAAAAAACTGCGAGATGTATGTGTTATTACGTTGAGAAATTTTTTCGTGAAGGAAACAAAGTAATAAGTTTCTTACTAAAACTTGAAAAACCAGATGGATAACGAGGAGACGGGCAAAAAAACTCTGAGCCGTATGTGTTATTACGGTGAAGAGGTTTTTTTGCGACGACGACAAAGTTAGCCACTGGTTTTTCAAGTTTTAGCTTTCGAAAGCAGAAATAATGCTCTGAATCATAATCTTCGCCTTCCCAGTCTGTTCTCCCGTACCATAAATCAAAACACTTCCATCTCTTTTAATATCAACTTTGGCTCGACTTTCTTTTGTAATATTGTTGATCACAGATCCACCTTTACCAATAACCACTCCGATTTTTGAAACAGGGATTGTAATTTTCTCTACTACCTCAATGTTTTCATTCAAAACATTTGGTTCAGAAATTTCAGCATCAAGTACTTCCAAAATTTCATACCGAGCCTCTTTTGCTCTTTCTAAAACTTCTTTGATAATTTCTAAACTCAGCCCATCATTTTTCAAATCAAGTTGAACAGCTGTAATTCCGTTTTTAGAACCAGCCACTTTAAAATCCATATCCCCGTAAAAGTCTTCTTTTCCTACAATGTCTGTTAAAATTTTGTATTCATTTTCGTTTTTTTCAACAAGCCCAACAGCAATTCCTGCGATTTTTTCTTTTACAGGAACTCCCGCGTCAAGCAAAGCCAGAGTTGTTCCACAAACAGAAGCCATTGAAGTTGAACCGTTTGAAGACATTATTTCAGAAACCACTCTGATTGTATAAGGAAAAGTTTCACTTGAAGGAATCACTCTTTTTTGAGCTTTTTCAGCAAGACTTCCGTGTCCAATTTCTCGTCTTGATGGACTTCCAAGTCTTCCTGCTTCTCCAACACAATAAGGAGGGAAGTTGTAGTGGTGAATAAAGTTTTTAATTCCGTTCACTTCCATTCCACTTATAAACAAAGCATCTTTCAAATCCCCAATAGTTACAAAAGACATTGCGTGAGTTTGTCCTCTGTAAAAAATACCTGTTCCGTGAACCTTTTTTGAAAATCCACCCGCTTTGGCAAACAAAGGTCGAACTTCATCAAGTGCTCTTCCATCAAGTCTTTTTTCTTTTTCTAAAATATTTTTACGAACAATTTTTTTGATTTCTTTTTCAAAAACATTTCCAAGCTCGTCTGGAGAATATTTGTTTTCAAAACCTTGTTCTGAAACTTTTAAAATAAATTCTTTTTTTAAGTTTTCTGTAAAATCATTGTCTAAAATTTTTTCAAAATTCTGTTCTAAAGTATTTTGGAAATTTTGTTCAAAAAAGTTTTCAATTTCTGTCCAGTCTCTTTCTTCTGGAATATCTTTTAGAATATTGTTTTCTTTTTTAACTTCTTCTGTCATAGAAGCAAAAAAGTCTTCGACTTTTTTGCTTTCTTCAAGTCCTTTTTGAACAATTTCTAAAAATTGATCTTCGTTTAAACAAAGCGATTCATTTTCAATCATGATTACTTTTCCATTTCTAAATGACAAAAATGTGTCATTTACTTTTTCATTGTTTTTGTAATCAATGTATTTTGGATTAATTTCAAACTCGCCACTTTCTTTTTTAACAACTCTTAAAGCAGAAGCTTGACCAAGCCAGTTTAAAGATGAAGACATCAAAGCAACAATGGCTCCGTTTGTTGCCAAAACATCAGGGTCATAGTCTCCCAAGGATAAAACATTTGCGATTATATGTACATCGTTTTTAATATTTTTATCAAAAAAAGGTCTGATAGTCCTGTCAATTATTCTTGCTGATAAAACTGCTTCGGTTGAAGGTTTTCCTTCTCTTTTGTTGTATTTACTTCCTAAAATTTCACCTGTGGCGTAAAACTTTTCCTGGTAATCAACTCTTAAAGGGAAATAGTTTTTTGTAGAAACAGCACCCTTTGCAATAACTACCTGAACTTTTGTTTCTCCCAAAGAAACGATCACTGAATTTTCAGCATTTGAACACAAATTTGAAAATTCAAAAGACATTTCTTTTCCGCCAAAATCTATACTATATTTTTTTACTTTCATAATGCTTTAAGTATAACATTTTTAAAGCAAAATTTAAAAATTCAAATCTAGAAAAAGCCCGAAATTTTTTGGAAGTTTTTTGGGAAATGTCACAGGCCTTGCCTGTGACATTTTCCAAAAAACTTCCAAAAAATTTCGGGCTTTTTCACCCATCTGCCTTAAAAAGTCTTCCATTTATAAAATTGCCAAAAACATATTTTGATGTTATAATCAAATTTGATTTTGTTTAAACTAATGAGGGTATAAAAATGATTAATTTTTTAAAAGAAAATTTGGGTTTTATTTTCAGCCTTGCTTTATTTATAGCATTAGTAAATATACCCCCACGAGAGAGTGAAGAGAGTATTGAAAATAAAGAAAAAATCATAAATAAAAAAGTACAAAGAATTAATAAAAATAAATTTGAGAAATGTTGGGGAGGAGTAGTTTATTATATAGTCGAATTTGAAGGGCTTAGGAGTGGTTACTTGGCAATCACCCCAAAAGTTAATTCAGAAACTTTGGAGTTTGAAAAATGTACTGAACAATAATGAATTTTAGAGGCGCACAAGTTGCGCCTTTTTCTTTTTAAATTTTATTTTTCAAAAAATTAAAAAAGTTATGCACACTTGACATTTGGAGGTCTTGAAAAATAAAGAAAGTCAAAAATTTTCTAAAATCAAAAATGTATGCTAAAATGAATTAAACAAAAATAATATAAATTTAGCCTTTAAAAATTAAAAGCTCCTAAATTTTTATTAAGTTTAATTTGCAAAAATATGAATAATAATATAAAAACAGACGGAAAATCTGATGGTGTTTTTTCTATTGAAAAAATAATTAAAAGAAACGGTGACGAAGTAGATTTTGACATTAAAAAAATTCAAAACGCAATTTTTAAAGCCTTAAAGGAAACAGAAGAGGGAAAGGAAGAAGACGCAAAAGCTGTTGCACAAAAGGTTTTAGAAGAACTTGACCAAAAATGTAAAACTCAAAACGAGTGTTTACCAAAAGTTGAAGAAGTTCAAGATATAGTAGAAATCAAGCTGATGGAAAGCAAGTTTCTAAAAACAGCCAAAGCATATATTCTTTACAGAAATAAAAGAAACGAAAGCAGAAAAAGAGACATTTTCAAAAAAAGAACAAACTTAAAACCTTACGAATATCCAGAACTTGCAGAATACACAGATGCAATCAGAAACTCATACTGGATTCATACAGAGTTTAACTATACTTCTGATATTCAAGACTATAAAGTAACTTTAAGTGAAGTTGAAAAAAGCGCAATCAAAAACTCAATGATGGCAATTTCTCAGCTTGAAATTGAAGTACAAACTTTCTGGACAAAACTTTATGATAAATTTCCAAAACCAGAGCTTGGTTCAGTAGGAGTAACTTTTGCCGAATCAGAAGTTCGACACAAAGACGCTTACTCACACTTGCTTGAAATTTTGGGGCTTAACGAAGACTTTGAGAAAATCGAAGAAATTCCAGTGATGAAAAGAAGAATTGACTATTTAGAGTCAATCATCGATGGTGTTTCATTTGAAAGCAATAAAGAATATGTTCGTTCAATTTTGCTATTTTCACTTTTTATTGAAAATGTTTCATTGTTCTCACAGTTCTTTGTGATCATGTCATTTAACAAACACAAAAACTGGTTAAAAGGTATTTCAAATGTTGTTGAAGCTACTTCAAAAGAAGAAACTATTCACTGTGCTTTTGGAACAGAGGTTATAAACATTGTGAAAAACGAAGAGCACCCAGAATGGTTCGACGAAGAATACGAAGAGAAAGTTTATGAAACTTTCAGAGAAGCTTATAAAGTAGAAGAAGATGTAATCGAATGGATTTACGAAAAAGGAGACATCGACTTTGTGCCAAAAGCTACAACAAAAGAGTTTATTAAAAATAAAGTAAATGTTTCTTTGGAAAGTATTGGACTTGAGCCAATGTTTGAAATTGATCAAAAGTTACTTGAACAAACAGACTGGTTCGACGACGAAATTTTAGCTACAAAACACGTTGACTTCTTTGCTAAAAGATCAATCAACTATACAAAAAGATCAAAATCAATCACAGAAGATGATTTGTTCTAAATTACTAACTTAATAATAAAATAATATATGTACTGGTTAAACGAAAATAGTAGAGAGTTTTTAAAAAGAGGATATTTGAATGAAGGGGAAACTGCTGAAAGCAGAATTAGAGATATTGCAGAAGCGGCTGAGAAAATTTTAGGCAAAAAAGGTTTTGCAGACAAGTTTTACTCATATATGGAAAAAGGATATTATTCTTTATCAACTCCTGTTTGGGCAAACTTCGGGAAAAAAAGAGGGCTTCCAATTTCTTGTTTTGGTTCATCAATCGAAGACAATATGGGTGATATTTTATACACTCAAGCTGAAGTGGGAATGATGTCAAAAATGGGTGGAGGAACTTCTGGGTATTTTGGACATTTGCGACCACGTGGAGCTGAAATCAAAGACAACGGTGTTTCTTCAGGTTCAGTTCATTTTATGCAACTTTTTCAAACAGCAGTAGATGTTGTTTCACAAGGTTCAACAAGACGAGGTTCGTTTTCTCCATATTTGCCACTGGAACACAAAGATATTGAAGAATTTTTAGAAATCGGAACAGAAGGAAACCCAATTCAAAGATTAACTCACGGGGTTACAGTGACAAACAAATGGATGCAAGAAATGATAGACGGAGATGTTGATAAAAGAAAAATTTGGGCAAAAGTTTTGCAAATCAGGGGAGAAGTTGGTTATCCATATATTTTCTTCACAGACAACGCAAACAACAACACTGTTGACGTTTACAAAAAAGAAAACTTGAAAATCAAAGCAAGTAACTTGTGTACAGAAATTATGCTTCCTTCAAACGAGGAATGGTCATTTGTGTGTTGTTTGTCTTCAGTTAACCTACTTCATTACGATGAATGGAAAAACACAGACGCAGTTGAAACTTTAACTTACTTTTTAGATGCTGTGATGACTGAGTTTATTGAAAAAATGAAGTATTACAAAAAATCAGAAAATTTGGAAGAAAGAAGAGTTTACGATTTTATGAAGAAAGCTTATAAATTTGCAAAACACAACAGAGCGCTTGGTTTGGGAGTTTTGGGATACCACTCTTTGTTACAATCAAAAATGATCGCTTACGAATCAGAAGAAGCTATGAAATTAAACAAAGAAGTTTTCAAATTTATTAAAGAAAAATCTTACGCTGCGTCTGAGAAAATGGCCAAAGAATATGGAGAACCAAAAATGTTAAAAGGTTACGGAAGAAGAAACACAACCTTGAATGCAGTTGCTCCAACAACATCTTCTGCCTTTATTTTAGGGCAAGTTTCTCAAAGTATTGAACCTTTAATGTCAAACTCTTATGTAAAAGATTTGGCTCACATGAAAGTTACAATTAAAAACAAGTTTTTAGAAAAACTTTTAGAAGAAAAAGGTAAAAACACAAGAGAAGTTTGGGGACAAATCAGACAAGACAATGGTTCTGTGATGAACTTAGACTTTTTGTCAGAAGAAGAGAAAAATGTTTTCAAAACTTTTTCTGAAATTTCTCAGGCAGATATTATTGCTCATGCAGCAGCAAGACAACCTTATATTGATCAAGGACAATCTTTAAACATCATGATTCACCCAGAAACCCCAACAAAAGACATAAACAATTTATATATTTTGGCTTGGAAAATGGGATTAAAATCTTTGTATTATCAACACAGCATGAACTCAGCTCAAGAGTTTAACCGAAAGCTGACTCAATGTAAAAACTGCGAGGCTTAAAGTTTTTACACTAAAAAACCCGAAATTTTGCTTCGCAAAATTTCGGGATTTTTTATCTCAAAAATGTTAGAATAATAATATGGAAAAAAGATATAAAATAAAAGGTGAATATCAAATAAAAGATGAACACAGAACAAAAAATAGATGGGATAAAATAGAAAGTGAATATAAAAATATGAACACAGAACAACAAATAATTACTCTGTTACTTTTTCAATTTGCTCTGGCTTTTGTGTCAATGTATAATAAAGATGATTTTTTGTCTTTTCAAGACAATATTTTAGCACCTTTAATGTTAATAGGTTTTTCTGTTATTTCGGGATTTTTCGCTCTTTGTTGTGACAATAAAAAATATTTTGGTTTTGTAAATAATTTCACTTTCTTTATACTTTCAATTCCAAGTATTTGTATTTTATTATTTATGGTGTTTGGAAATATTTTTAATGGTTTTTCAATGTATATTCCTGCTATTGTTTTAGCCTCTTTACTTATCTATGCTTTTTTTATTTTTGCTGGTTCGGCTTTTGTTGCTTCGGTTATTTATTTTACAAAAGAGGTTTATAAAAAAACAGAAAACAACGAAACAGAAAAATAATTTTTCTGTTTTTTATTTTAATTTAAATTTAAAAATGTTAAAATGGTTTTATGAAAAAAAATATTTTAACTGTTAACTGTGGTTCAACTTCTGTAAAGTATAAACTTTTTGATTATAATAAAAAAGTTTTAGACGAAGTTTTTATTAACACTAAAAACTTAAAAGATAAAATTAAAGAAAAAAAATTTTTAAAGAAAATTGGACAAGAAAAAGAGAATTTAAAAATTGGTTTTAGAGTGGTTGCAGGTGGTCCAAATGTTGGTCCTTTAAAAATAAACTCTAAACTTAAAAAAGAAATTCAAAAATATACTATTTTCGCACCCATTCACAACAAAGTTGTTTTAGAAAAAATAAATCAGATTGAAAAACTTTTTCCAAAATCGGATTTATATGCAGTCTTTGATACTGATTTTCACAGAACAATTTCAAAAGAGTTTTCGACATATCCGGTTGACCAAAAAATTGCTCAAAAATATCATTTGAAAAAATATGGATATCATGGGCTTGCCATTGAATCTTCACTTCAAAATTTAAATGAAGTTTATAAAAAGAAGAAAGAGAAACTTCCGTTAAAAATCATTTTTCTGCATTTGGGCGGTGGAGCATCTGTGACTTTTGTTAAAAACAAAAAATCATTTTTAACTTCAATGGAGCTAACTCCTGTTTCAGGACTTATGATGACAACCCGAGCTGGAAATATTGATTCTGATTTTGATATTATTCTGTCAAAACTTTCTGGAAAAAGTATTTCCAAAGTTTCAGAGATGATTTCTAAAAAATCAGGTTTTTACGGCTTGACTGGTTCAAAAGATACCGAGAAGATTTTTGATAAATATATTTTAGAAAAAAAGCAGAAAAAAGGAAAATATAAAAATGAAAAATTGGCTTGTGATATCTTTTTAAATCAAATTGCAGGTTTTATTTATCAGTATGCAGGACTTGGAGGGGGAGTTGATCTGATTGTTCTTGAAGGTGGAATTGGTAAAAATAATATTTATATTAAAAATGAAATTAAAAAAAGACTTAAAACTTTTGGTTTAAACAAAATACCAATTGTTCAAACAAAAATCTTTGAAGAAGAGCTTATTTTTGATAAAATTAAAAGATTTTAAAAAGAAAAACAAAAAAATGCCTTATGGCATTTTTTTGTTTTTAAAGGTTTTGTTAGTTATATAATAAATATATGTTTTTGTATCAAAGTTTTTATTTTTGAAAGGGTTTTTTATCCTTTCACTATTTATTACAATATTTTAAAAATTTTCTTTCACTTTTTGATAAAGTTATCAACAGTGAAAAAAAACGAAGTTAAAATACCTAACAAAAATATTTTAACAAAAATACAAAAAAAGGCAAGGGTTTGTTTTAAAGTAAAACACAGGGTTATGTTTTAAAAAAAATTAAATTCGTGTTATAATAATGGTTGAATTTTTTCGTAAAATTTAAATTATAAACCAATTATTTTTAGCTAACCTTGTTTTTTGAAAATGAAAGATCTGAGAAAACAAAACTTTAAATAATTACAAAAGAAGAAAAAATGGAAGAAATAAAAAACAATCAAGCTTTTGGACAAGAGATCAAAGATTTGCCAAAAGTAGGAGAAAACATTGAGGGAACAGTTATTAGCAACGAAAGAAACACTTTGTATGTGGATCTAAAACCATACGGAACAGGTATTATTTTTGGTAGAGAATATTTGATCATCAAAGACATCATCAAAGACATTGTTCCTGGAGTTTCTGTTACAGCAAAAGTTGTAGACTTAGAAGGGGAAAATGGATATATTGAACTTTCTTTGAAAGAAGCTAAAGAAATGGAAGTTTGGAAACAGGCTGAAGAATATCAAAAAGACGGAAGAGTGTTACCAATTCACATTAAAGACGCAAACAAAGGTGGGCTTATGGTTACATGGCAAGGTTTAACAGGTTTTGTGCCAGTAAGTCAACTTTCAGAAGCTCACTATCCAAAAGTAAGTGGAGGAGATAAAACAAGAATTTTAGCAGAACTTAAAAAACTTGTTGGAGAACAATTACAACTTTCAATTATCACAGTTGACCCAAAAGAGAAAAAACTAATTTTCTCAGAAAAGAAAAACTTAAATGAAAAAAGCCCACAAGATTCATCTAAAAAAACAGAAGTAAAAGAAGATGTAAATATGATGGAAAGATATTCAATTGGAGACATCTTAGAGGCAAAAGTTATTGGAGTGGTAGATTTTGGTATTTTTGTAAAACTACCATCAGGAGACGAAGGACTTGTTCATATTTCAGAAATTTCTTGGTCATTGATTGGAGATCCAAAATCTTTGTATAAAGTAGGAGATACTGTAAAAGTTAAAGTTATTGAAATTAACAAAGACAAAGTTTCACTTTCAATCAAAGCACTTGTTGACAATCCTTGGAAAACAGCAGGAGAAAAATACAAAAAAGGAGACACTGTAAAAGCAGTTGTAATTAAAATTTCAGAACACGGAGCTTTAGTTTCTGTGGAAGAAGGAATTTACGGATTGGTTCACGTTTCAGAATTTAAAAATGAAGAAGAACTAAAAGAAAAATTACAATTGGGAGATACTTATGAATTTAAAATCAATGTATTTGATATAGATTCAGAAAAAATGACTTTGGTTTTGGCTTAAACTTTAAGTTAAAATAAAACAAAAAACAAGCAATGCTTGTTTTTTGTTTTTTGGTAAAATTTGTTTTTTTGTTAAAAATATAATATAATCAAAGTGTTACCAAAAAGTTAACAATAAATAAAAATAATATGGAAGACAATAAAACAAATAACACAAAAACAATAGTTTCAATAATTGTATTGATACTAATTGTAGCAGGAGCAATCTTTGCTTACAATCATTATAAAAAAGATCAACCGGTAACAGAAGAACCAAAAAATCCTGTTGTTGATCCAATGCCAGAACCTGTTGATAATCCACCAATGCCAGAAATGGAAGTTAAAGACCCAACAATGCCAGAAATGGAATTAGTTGAGCCAGCACCAATGCCAGAAATGGAAGTTAAAAATCCAATGCCAAAACCAGAGGTTCAAGAAGAAGGCAATGTAATGGGGGATTTAAAAAAACCAGATTTAAAAGTTGAGCCTGTGGTTCAAAAATCACCAGCTCCAGTTCCACCAAAACCAGAAGTTTAAGAAAATAAAAAACACTTTTTGTTAAGTGTTTTTTGTTTATGTTACAATTGAAGTGTGATATAATATTTTTATGAAAATGGAAGGGCAGTTTAGTATATCGAAGAACAAAAAGGAAAGTTTGGTTTATAAAAAGGGTTCAGAAAAAGAACCTCTTTCTTTTGCAGATTCTTTAAACCAGAAACTTAAAGAAGGAAGTGAAAATATAAATGAAGTTGTAGAAGATATTGAAAAATTTATGTTGGAAAACGGTACTGAAAAAATGGATTATGACGATGTGGTAGACAGTATTTTAAATAAACCGTCAATGCTTGTTAGAAGAGAAATTCCTGAAAGAATTTTTGATTTGATAAGTGGGAAAAAAGATCATCTTGAAATTAAACAAAACGATGACCATCACACAGGAAAATATTTGAACTCAGCTGTTTTGGGAAGAAATGCAGAAGGTTTAAGTATTCCTTTGCAGGCTGGGTTTGGGCATTTGAATAATGGAGAAGTTATTTTTATTGTTGGGTTTAAAAATGGACAAAACATTCAAGCTCACAGTTATGATCCACAGCAGTTTGCACACTATGGTGAAAGTTTGAAAAACATGTGTGCTGTTGAGGGGCAATATCAGACAGGTGATATTGAATTTATTATGATGCGAAGTGTTAAGGGTGATGAAGAAAAAGAAAATGAGCTTGACGAATCGTACTTTACAGCAGAAGAAATGAAAGAAATGTTTGAGGATGAAATAAGTCACAATGGAAATTACTCGTACTTGGGAGAAAATAATTTTGATTATAGGTTTTATAAACCAAAAGTTATATTAAATTAGAAAAGCCGACAAGATGCCGGCTTTTTGTTTTTCGATTTTTAATTAGTTTAACCGTGTTTTCTGGCACAATTTAGACAAGAATAAATTTGTGGTTTTGCTTCAAGTCTTTTTCTTTCGATTGGCATTCCACAGCCTTGATATTGGCAGTAACCATAAGAACCTTTTTTAATTCTTTCCAAGGCTTTTTTAATTTCTGCAATTCTTTTGTCTTTAATATCTTTTATGGTAAGTGTTGGGTCGTGCAAGCTTGCATTTTCTGATATTAAAAAAAATAATTTTTTTTGAAGTTTATCTTTTTGTTCCAAGATAAACTTTTTGGTTAAAAAATTTTCTTCCTTGGTGTTCACCAGCCTTCTCCTTTTGTAGTGTAAGAATAATGTTAAATTATAACATCTTTATTGTTTTTGTAAAGTTAGATTTTGAAGTTAGGCACCTGAAAATCCCGAAGGGATTTTCAGGTTTTCTTTAACCTTACTCAAAAATCTCCAAAACTTTATTTACAATTTTTTTAGAAAGTAAAAATGCCATGTGGTAAGTTTTTAAGTTTTTGTGAATTGAGTTTCTAAGTGATGTTTTAGAAAAGGGAACAACCATATCAAAATATCCTCCAAAAGTGAAAATTTTGATTTTTTTGTTTTTGATATTTTTTGAAACACCTAAATCTTTTTTAACTTGTTTAAGTCCAAATAAATCATATGAGTGTGGACTTACTAAAGTGATCAAAGAAACGACATTGTCTCTTTTTTGTTTTGAATTTTCTTGAATTATTTTTTTTGCTAAAATTCCACCATAAGAATGAGCAATGATTATAGTTTTTTTATTGTCCTTTAATTCTTCTAAAGCTCTTTTGATTATGCTTTCAATTTTGTTTTTTTCTATATAAACGTAAAAAACGTCATCTAAAAAAACAAGTTCTTTGTTTGGAAACTTTTCTTTTAGAACTTTTTTCCAAACAGCAGATCTTTTGGAAGTGTGATTGATGCCTGCAATAAAAATAATTTTTTCAAAATCATCTTTTTTTATTTTTAAATCATTGCTTGACTTCATAAAAGTATTTTAACATATATTGAAATTTATTGAAAAAAAGAATATAATAGATATATGAACACACAAGAAATAAAAGATTTTCTAGAAATGGAAAAAAAGGAACTTTTGGAAGAAATTGGAAAAATCGGCGTTGCTTCAAAAGGCGCTGAAGGTGGTTTTGATCCAAAAGAAACAAATACACACGAAGGTGATGTTTTGGACCAAGCCGATTTAGCAGATGAAATGACAAATATTTCAACAAATAATGCTATTTTAAATGAGCTTGAAATTAGATTAAAGGAAGTTAATGATTCTTTAGATGATATTGAAAATGGGAAATATGGAATTTGTCAGACTTGTGGAAAGGAGATTGAAGAAAAAAGAATTTTAGCAAATAAAACAGCAAAGCACTGTATAGAACACATGGATCTTTCAGTTTAATAAATAAATAATATGTCATTTTTTACAAAACACAATTTAATTGGACTTGCTTTTTTGATAGCCGGGATAGTGGTGATTTCAGAAAGGTATTTTGGAATACACTTGATGAAAATAAGTTGGAATGAGATTTGGCCGTTTTTGGCGGTGTTTATGGGGGTTATAATCCTAATGAAAAGATAAAAAAACTTAAAAAATGAGCGAATAACTTCGTTAGCTTCATGTAAAAATATTTTCAACGTACTTCAAGTACGTCTCAAATATTTTTCATTCGCTGCCTCGTTATTCATCTCATTTTTTGAGTTTTTAAAAAACGCCAGAAATTAGCACTGAGCTTTGTTGGCTTCATAAAATTATTTTTCAACGTAATAACACATACGTCTCAAAATAATTTTATTCGCCGCCTCGCTCAGTATCTAATTTCTGGCGTTTTTTCACACTTGAAAGATGAGTGTTTAACTTTGTCAACTGCGCACAAAAATCCCTTCACCGTAATAATCATTCGACTCGGAAATTTTTTTGTGAAGACAGCGAAGTAATCTGGTTACCACTCTAAGTAAACAATATCCTCATCATCATTGTCCGAAACATCCACATTAAAGGTCGAAGAATATTCCAAAAGTTTCTCTGGAATATCCAAAACAAAAGGACAAACTAAGTTTGTTTCGGTTCTACCGTAAACACTTCTTGTTGAACACCAAGTAATATACAAAAACTCTTTAGCTCGAGTTGCTGCCACAAAAAACAGTCGTCTTTCTTCATCAAGTTTTTTTTGATATTCTTTTTGGTCCAAATCAGCTTGAGGGGAAAACAAAATATCTTCAGCTCCCGTTACAAAAACTGTTTTAAACTCAAGACCTTTTGAAGCATGAATTGTCATCAGTTTTACAGTGGGTTTTTTTTCTTCATCTTTTTTGGTATCAGCATCTGACATTAAAGCCACATCTTCCAAAAACTGAATAGTCGAAACTTCATTTTCAAGTCCAGAATATTTTTTGGCAAACAAAGCAAGCTCGTACATATTGGCAAGACGCTCTTGATCATCATCTGTATTTTTTTCTTCAAAAGTTTTTTGAAAACCTGATTTTTTAATCGTAAACTCAATCAAGTCTGAGATATTCAGTTTTGTAGATTGCTCTTTGATTTCTTTTAAAATCCCCAAAAACTCTTTGTAATTTTCTTTTGCTTTTTTTGGCAAATCAATATTTTCTTTGTCATTTGCGGCAAAAATTTTAACAACAGAAGCCGGACCAATCCCTCTTTTCGGATTGTTAATCACTCTTTTTAAATCAACAAGTGAGTTTGGGTTCAAAGCGGCTTGAATATACGAAATAATATCTTTTACTTCAGCACGATTAAAAAACTTTGTTCCAATCACTTGATAGGGAATTGAATGCTTTAACATTGCTTCTTCCAAAATACGAGATTGAAAATTTGCTCTGTATAAAACAGCAATATCATTTTCAGTTATATTTTTATTTTTCAGTTTTTCTTTAATCTCTTGTGCTACAAACTCGGCTTCTTGTTTTTCTGAAAAAGCATTGTGCAGATGGATTTTTTCGCCTTCCTGATTTTGACTAAAAAGAGATTTAGGATATCGATTTTGATTTTGCTGAATAATAAAGTCGGCCGCTTGAGTGATATTTTTTGTCGATCGATAGTTTTGCTCCATAAAAATTTTCAAAACATTTTTGTACTTTTTTTCAAAAGACAAAATGTTTTCAATATCCGACCCTCGCCAAGCGTAAATAGACTGATCGTCATCTCCCACAGCAAAAATATTTTCAGTTTCAGGATTAACCAACAAAGAAATAAGTTTGTTTTGAACTTTGTTTGTATCTTGATATTCGTCAATGTGAATATACTGCCACTTGTTTTGATAGTGTTTTTGTATCTCTTTATTTTTTTGTAATAACAAAGTTGGAATTAAAATCAAATCATCAAAGTCGTAGGCACCGTCTTCTGTTTTGATTTTTTCATACTCTTGCCAAATTTTAAACAAATTTTCAGCAAAAGCCGACTGAATAAATTCTGTGTTAAAGTTTTGAATAGTTAGCATTTTAGATTTGTTTTTGGAAATATATGAAACAATATTTTTGATTTCAAAATCAGCCGAATCAAGATTTAAATTTTTGATAGCTTCTTTAACTGCTCTTGTGGTGTCTTGTTTGTCATAAATTGAAAAGTATTTTGAAATTCCAAGTTTTTGATAATTTTCCTTGATGATAAAAAGTCCCAAAGAGTGAAAGGTTGAAACAAAAGGTTCAAAACCTTGTTCTGTGATTTTAAAATTTGTTTTTGCATTTTTCAAAATTGCTTTTTGAATCCTTTGTTTCATTTCACCGGCTGCTTTGTTTGTAAAAGTAATAGCCAAAATATTTTGTGGTAAAACTCCTTTGTTAATCAAGTTTACAATTCGAGCCGTTAAAGTCATTGTTTTTCCAGAACCTGCTGTGGCCAAAACTAAAACGGGTCCTTTTGTGGCTGCAACTGCTTTTTGTTGTTGTTTGTTAAGAGATATTTTCATTAAAAAGTATTATAACATATTTTGGTTTTAATATTGAAAATATTTAAAAAACCCCCGTTTAAAAGCGAGAGTTTTAAATTATTTTGTTTTTTAACTTCCATAAATAATATGGAGTTAAAATGACAATAGACAATCCAGCTTGCGCAAAAAATCCACCTAAAATAAAGGCAAATAAATTGCTCAGCCCCATTTCAACAAATATTTTTAATGAGTGTGCCCAAACACTTAGAAAAATAATTGTCAGAATTAAGAAAAATATTTTTTTCATTATAAACCTCCAAAAATTTTTACTAATTTTATTATAGCATAATTTAACTTTCTAAAAAGTTTAAAATGTTAAAAATAAAATGAAAATTAAAAAAAACAAAAAACCAAAATTTGCCGAAGGCAAATTTTGGTTTTTTATTTTTTTTAAAAAATGTTAAAATATACCCATGAATGAATATAACGTATACCAAAACCAAAATAATTTTCAAAACGGATTTGAAAACCAAAACAATTTCGAAAATAATCAAGAACAAAACAAAAACAAAAAATGTTCAAAATGGGGGAGAATTGCTGTTGTAATTTATCCGATTTTTATGTTCATAGTACTAGCATTTTATATGGAAAACTTTTCAGTAGGTCATGGGTTTGGTGCCCTTATTATGATTTTTTTCATCATAACTTTTCCTATAGGTCTAAGCTTTTTTCTTTTTTGGCCCTTGTACACGATAATGCCCGATCAATATGCAACGCTTGCATTTGTATTCGTTGCCACACTTTCTGTTTACGCGAACTTTGTTTTAGTTTATAAAATTGGTTATTATTTAGAAAAAAAATATAAAAAAGAAAATTTTACAAATTGTAAGTACAGTAAATTTTTTGATAAAGTCAAGCTCATAGGAACAGCTTTGTTGATTTGTTACTTTGTTATAAATTTATTACTAGCTTTAAATGCATAGTAAATTTTGAAACAATATAATTAAAAAACCAAAATTTGCCGAAGGCAAATTTTGGTTTTTCTTTTTCAATTTTTATTTAGTTACTTTTTCAACAACTCTTGCAAATGCTTCTTTGTTGTTTTCTGCTAAATCAGCTAACATTTTTCTGTTAATTCCAAATTCTTTTTTATTTAATTGATCAATAAATTTTGAATATGAAATATTGTGTTCTTTCAAACCAGCTGAGATTTTAATTTGCCACAATTTTCTGAAAACTCTTTTTTTCTTTCTTCTGTGTGCAAATGCGTGTTGTCCAGCACGAATTACAGCTTGTTTTGCTTGCTTGTATTTTGTGCTTCTTGCATTTCTAAAACCTTTTGCTAATTTTAATATTTTTGTTTTTCTTTTATTTTTTAAAATTCCTCTTTTAACTCTTGTCATTGTATTTTTAATTAAACTCGGTCATCTGCTTTGAAACAGGAACCCAGAGATTTATAATATTTATTTTAAATAATTTAAATTATTTTTTTGGCAAAAATCTTGATTTAATTTTTGCAGTCAATGTAACAGCAACATCTTTTTTCTTTGCCATTTTTGATTTATTGCTTTCTTTTGAATTAAAGTGATTTCTTCCTGCCGCTCTTCTTTTTACTTTTCCGTTTTTTGTCAACTTTAATCTTTTTGTCAGTGATTTATTTGTTTTCATTTTCTTCTTTGTTATTTGTATTATCAACTTTTGCTTTTTCTTTATTTTCTTTTTCGGCTTGTTTCTTTTCAAACTCTTCAATGTCTTTCTTTGAACCTTTTTCTAAAAATAAAGTTAAACCTTTGGGGCTTTTTTTAGGACCGTCTGATATTTTGTAAGGAACAGTTACAAGTTTTAGAATTCTTTTAAGTCTTTCTTCTAGAAATTCTTTGTCTAAATACTTTACCCTTCCTCTCAAAAATAAATCAAGTTTTACTCGGTCTCCGTCTTTTAACCATTTTGAGATATTTTTAGCCTTCAAAATCAAATCTCCTTCTCCTGTTCCAACTTTCACTTGAATATTTTTAGTCTCAGTTGTTTTTTGTTTTGCTTTTGACTCTTTCTGTTTCTTTTTTTGATCATAAAGATACTTACCGTAGTCAGCAATCATAACTAAAACAGGTTTTGATTTTGCAGACACTTCAACCAAGTCAAGTTCCATCTCCTGAGCTTTTAAAAAAGCTTCTTTTGAAGACATGATCCCCATGTTTTCTTTTTCAGGACCTAAAACTCGAACCTCGTTGTATCTGATTTGGTCATTGATACGAATTCTTGGTTCGTATTTCTTTTTTCTGTTTATTTTTTTTCCCACAATATTTGATAATTTAGACATATTTATAACATATTTTTGGCTTTTTTTCAATATGTAAAAAATAAAAAAATCTGATAAAATGTGGGTATGAAACAAAACACAGAAAAAAGTATTTTTGAAAAAATTGTAGACAGAGAAATTCCAGCAACAATTTTATATGAAAACGATAAATACATGGCATTTTTAGATGCTTTTCCTTTTGAAAAAGGGCATTTGTTGGTTATTCCAAAAAAAAGATATATTCACGTTTGGGACATGCCAGAAGATGAATATTTAGAATTACAAAAAATAGTTTTAAAATTTGCTAAAAAAATTCGCCAAGAATTTAACTGTGGTTTAAATATTTTGCAAAACAATCAAAAAATCGCAGGGCAAATGGTTGATCATCTGCATTTTCACTTAATCCCAAGAGTCGAAGACAAAGATATTTACACCCACCCAAAACCTTTTGAATATTCAGAAGAAGACAAAAAAGAATTACAAAACATTTTAAAAATTGATTAAAATGTCGATCTTGACCCAGGCAAGGCCTGGGTCAAGGTTTTTAAAAAGCCCGATTTTGACAAACGCACCCACGCAGTCAAAATCGAGCCTTGTTTTTATTCCTCAAAATCTTCAATTTCAAACTGATTTTCAATATTTTCTTTATGATTTAAAATTTTGTAGACAAACAAAATGATAATAATGATTAACTGAAAAGAAATAAAAATAATTAAAAACAAATTTTCTTTCCAAAAACTTCCTTGATTTTCATTTTGTTCCAAAACAGTTTTTTGATAACCATTTTTTTCAGCGTCTTGAATTAAATTATCAATGCTTTGTATATCCTGTTCCAACTCTTCTTTGATATTTTTATTTTCAGTCACTTTTTCTTCAATATCTCCATTTTTATTTTCAAAATTTTCTTTTTGAGTTGTTCTTTGCACATAAGGTTTATAAATTTGAGCTTTTTGGAAACTCTTTTTCTTTTTTTCTTTTTGTTCAATTTTCAACTCTTCAATCTTTTTTTGTTTTTCCAAAATTTCTTTTTTAACTTGATTATAGAAATTATATCTAAAAAAGTTTTTCCCATCAGGGTAGTTTAAAAAAACATTTTGGTTTTTTGAAAATTCAAGCCAAGTGATTTTTTTTGGAAAGATGATTTTTCCAAAAGCGTTAATGTAAGTTTTTTCGGGAATGGAAAATTTATTTTTGCCAGAAGCAATCTGCCAACCTGACAAATCTAAAATATATTCTGAATTATTTTTAATTTCAACAAAGTGGTTTTGGTAATCAACTTTTGAAATTTCAAGTTTAGGCTCAATTACTTTGATTTTTATAACTCCGTTTATTTGCTTTTCTTTATTTAAGACCTCAACGTTTACAATATACTCTCCTGGAAAATCGTATTGATAATGAAAACTTTTTCCACGCATAGTGTCTCCGTTTCCCATTGACCAAACAATGTCATTTTTTTCTAAATTTTCTTTTTTCAAGCCCGATAAATACAAGTCAAAACGAGTTTCAGTTTTGGGAAGTAAAATTCCCGTTTGGTCAATTCCAACTTTGATAGATTTTTTACTTGATTTTCTTTTTTCAATTTTCTTTTCTTTGGTTTCGTCTACTTCGAAACTTCCGTTGTCAGAGCTTGTGCTGTCAGAACTGTTTTGATTTTCGTTATCATTCGATGAGTTTGAAATTTCTTTGGCAATATTTTCAGAACCAAGAGTGTTTTGGGAGTTTTGCCAAGTGTTGTCGACAAGAGAAATGGTGTCAGAAGTTCCATTTCCACCCATTGACTTTGAGTATTCAACCTCATCTGAAATTTTACCGTTTTGATTTTTTAAAATCAGTTTTTCACCCTTGTTTGATAAAGAAAAAGACGATTTTATAACATTGTCTGAAAAAGTAGAAACTTCGTAATATTTTTCAATCGAGGATGTGATAGCTGCAAACGAGTTTGGAGCAATTAAAACATTACCGCCCTGAATTTCTGGTTTTAAAAGATGGCATTTTGTATTTTCACAAAATCTCCAGTCTGACAGATCAATATTTTGACCCGAAGTGTTGTATATTTCGATCCACTCATAACCCGTATCAGAACCTTCTGGGTTGTACATTATTTCAGAAAAGATAACTTGTCCTAAAACTAAACTTGGAGTAAATAGAACAAAAGTTAAAGATAGAAATATTTTTCTCATAAATTAAATATAATATTTAAAAAGTAAAAGTCAAGGGTTGGTTTTATAACGGAGATTTGTGAAAAACCTTTGTGACAGGCAAGGCCTGTCACAAAGGTCTGTCACAAGGTTTTTTAATTTAAACTTTTACACATAAAAAAACCTTTTACTTTTGTGTTTTTTCTGATAAAATGAACTTATGAAAAAAATAATATATAGTGCAATCTTTTTACTAAGTTTTTTAGTATTAAATACAGTTTCAGCGTCAACTGGTGAGACGATTCGTGTTCAAAATTATAATGGAGAAGGACCAGAAGAGTTTTTTGTGTCTTTGAGTATGCCAGGAGTTTGGTCAGAAGATGTTAAAAACGAAGGAATAATGTTTACAGAAGATGTTTATAAAGCAGGACTTTTTGGTACAGGTGAAGATAATGACATGTTTAGAATTGTTAATCTAGAAGGTGGTGGAGCAAAACTTTTACCAAAAGAAAAATACAATGAAGACAAAAAAATCAAAATAAAAGTCTGGTTGGCAAAAAAAGAGTTAACCTTTGAAGGTGGAGAAAGAAAATTTCAATATTCAACAGCTTACAAACACCCAACTCCAATTATTTTAACTGTTCCTAAAATAACAGATACAACTGGTCCGGAAGTTGTTTTAAAAGAGATTACTAAAGGATCAGGACAAAATCAAGTTAAGATTGTTAAAAGAGTGGGAAACAATTATGTTGTTGAAAATAATATATATACGTCAACTGATGAAGCAGATGGCGCTGATTATGCAAATCAAGAAAATAAACTAAAAGAAATTTTAAAAAAAGAAAATATTATTAAATCTTGTAAAGACACAGAAGACGGAAAAGATTATAAAAATGACGCATACACATTTCCAGTAAATCCTTGGGAGGCTGTTGCTAATGCTCCTGACAATACAAATTTAACAATTAGATATTCTTGTAAAGATGATGCTGGTAACGTTGGTTCTGTAAATTTGATTTTTAAAAAAGGAAGGGTCCCAGACCAAGAACCACCTAAAATTAAATTCACATCTCACCAAGAAGATGGAGGTCTTTTTAAAGTATCATATGGACTTGAGAGATTAGAACCTGGAGTTTCTTGTTTTGATGATTATGATAATGAAAACAAAGATGTGATGGGGGAGAACTTTAGAGTAAAGATGCCAGGTGAACCTTCTTTTACAAATACGACATCTCTTACAAGTGTTCTTAAATTTACATCTCAAAATCCAAAACCAGCGGAAGGTACAGAATACCAAATTGATTACTATTGTAAAGACAAAAAAGGTTTACAATCTGAAAAAATCACTAGAACCGTGCGAATTGTATCAGACAAAGATATAGCACCTCCAACAATTAGTAAGAAAAACAAAATTTCTTTAAACCAAGGTGAAACTTTTGTTTGTGCAGAATTTTTCAGTTGTATAGACAACTTTTTAGGACAATCAATTGATTTGACAAATGATAAATTAAGTTGTAGTGTTGATCAGCCATCAGGTGTTAATATTAACAATGTAACATCTAGTCCAGGGGAAAAAGTAATTAAAGCAACTTGTAAAGACGACGCAGGTAACGATGCAATCCCTAAATACAAAGAAATCAAGGTTCACTCTACAAGTTCTATAACAAAACTTGAACTTTCAAGAACAAGAGTTATGGCTGGAATGCCGGTAGGATACATAGTTGGAGACATAATTACAGAAGGAATTTCTGCTGAATCTGAAAAATTTACTCTTTCAGGGGAAGATTCAGATTACTTTAGAATTGATGGTAGAAGCTTGGTTCTTCAAAGAGAACTTGGATCAGAAGAAAGTTTAAGTCAACAACAAGAAAGTTCTGGAAACATTTCAGACAATGTATATAACATAAAGATTAAGGTTGAATCTCAAGCAGATTCAAATGTGTACAGAGAAGAAGAGTTTGAAATTAGAGTTTTCCAACCCCAAATGGTAACGGGAAGAAACGGTGCTGGCACACCAAATTCAGACAGCAATAGATGTAAAGGTTGGGCCTGGTCTTCAAATGTGGGTTGGTTAAGTTTAAACTGTACAAATACTTCAAGTTGTAATTATTATCAAGATGATGGTGGTGTAAACTACGGAGTAGATTTTGATGACAGTACAGGAGACCTAAAAGGCTATGCTTGGTCACCAAATGTGGGTTGGCTAAAAATGGGAGGAAATGGTGCAAAAATTAGTTTAACAAGCGGAAATATTTCTGGCGCATCATATTTTGAAAATAAAAATGATCCTGGCGCAGGACCTTGGGAAGAAGGGGGTATTAAATATTCAGGGGCAAATTATGTTGTGAAAAGAAATACTAACACAAAAAAACTTAAAGGTTGTGCTTGGGGAGGAACAGCAGTAGGTTGGATGTGTTTTTCAAATCCAAACGGGTCAAGATTACCAAAATTAACTTCTTCAGAACAAGAAGCAAAATGTAGTGGAATTAGAATGGTTTTTGATTCTGTTAAAAGAATAAACCCTGCTACAAACACATATGAAGATGGTTTGACACGAGAAACTCAAATAAAAAACTATAATGGTAAAAAAATTGCTAAATTTAAAATTACGGCAAGTGGAGTAGAGTCTTGTACTCCAAGAGACGGAACAGAAAAGTGGAGACAAACTGATTTGACCTCAAAAATAAGTGGTGGAAAAATTGATCATGAATTAGAAATTGATGATTTAGAAAAAAGTACAAGCTTTAGTTTAGAGTGTAAAAATGGTGGTGATGTTGAAATAAGAAATTTGTTCTTGATTGTCGCACCAGATGGTCCTAAAATCAAATTTACAGTAAGTGATACAGCCGCTCCTTTAAATTCAAAAGTAAATTTGGATTGGAAGGCTGAAAATGTTTCAGAATGTATTGCAACATCTGGAGGTCAAAGTAACAATGACAGTGGCTGGGCTGGACATCAAATAGATGTAAATGGTGGAAAAGCAATAGGTAGTTGGGAGACACAACCGCTAGGTGTAGAAGCTGATTATTTGTTTGTTCTTTCTTGTAGATCAAATAATCCAAGTGTTTATGGGTATAATTATTATTCAGCATCTAGAGTAGTTAAAGTTTCAGGTCTAGGAGTTAAAATTGAAGCCTTAACAAATCCTGTACCATTCAACCACCCAATTAAATTGAAAATGACTTCAACATATGCTGAAAAGTGTAAAGGATATATTTTGGATCCTATAAATAAGACAAGAAAAATTACTGACATTGATCATCATCCATATAGTGATGTTAATTATAAAGAATTTAAAGATTATAGAAATGGCGGAAAAGTTTGTGCAGATTCTGTTGGTGGATGTGCTACAGATGGTGGATACTGGTTTGAAAGAAGTCCAGAAAATTATGACTATGAAGATATTAAAGAGTTTACTTCTAAACCGATTACAGAAGAAGGTAAATATTTGTTTAAATACGAATGTTCACCAATTACAGGTACTGGAAATCAAAATAAATCAGATGAAGTTATGATAAATGTTATGAAGGTTCCTACTTATATTGAAGTTTAAAAATAAAAAACACCGTAAGGTGTTTTTTGTTTTTTAAATAAAGTCCGAAAATGGCTTCGCCATTTTCGGACTTTTCATTTTTAAAGTTTTCTAAAAACATTAGAAATTAAATACTCAACTCTTAGATTTTAAAAAACGTTAGAAATTAGCTCCACAGCGAGGCGAAGAGTGAAAAATGTTTGAGCAATTTTTCAAGTATTTTAAAAAAACAACAGAAATTGAATGAAAATCGAGACGACAAGAAAAAAATATTCGAGCCGTATGTTGTTATTACGGTGAGAATATTTTTTGTGCAGTCAACAAAGATTTTCGTCAATTTCTGCTGTTTTTTTATTTTATTTTGAGGTTTCCGTTAACCGATTTTGTTTTTTGCATTTTACTAAAATTTTTCTTTTGAGTATTATAAAACCCTGCAACTGCAATCATCAATCCGTTGTCTCCTGTGTATTTCACATCAGGAATAAACACATCCACATTTTGTTTTCTTGTAAGTTTTTTAAAATCACCTCGAAGTTTTTTGTTGGCACTCACACCACCACCAATTAACAAAGTTTTGACTTTGTATTTTTCAATTGCTTTTTTACTTTTTGAAATCAAAACTTCTGAAACCGCGTTTTCAAATTCATAAGAAATCTTTTCTTTAAAAGATTTTGTAATTTTTTTCTGCTCTTTAACTTTATACAAAACAGCTGTTTTTAAACCAGAAAAAGAAAAGTTAAAATCAGGACTTTTCAACATTGGTCGAGGAAGTTTGATTTCATTTTCAATTTTTCTTTTTGAATTTTTAACTTTTGTTCTAAATTTTTCAGAAAGCTTTGAAATTTCAGGGCCTCCTGGATAGTGAAAACCTAAAAGTCGAGCTGATTTGTCGTAAACTTCTCCTACAGCATCGTCTAAAGTTTGCCCTAAAATTTTGTAGTGGTGTTGTCTTTTAGACAAAACGAGTTCTGTGTGCCCACCTGAAATCAAAACCGAAAGCACAGGGTATTGAACTTTTGAAACTTTGTATTTATTTTTTTCCAAGTGTTGAATGAGTGACGCATAAATATGTCCTTCCATGTGATTTGTAGGTACAAACTTTTTATCCCACAAAATACAAAGTGCTTTGGCGATATTAAAACCAATCCAAAGTGCAATTTCAAGTCCAGGTCCATAAGTTACAGCCACCGCATCAAGTTTTGGAACTTTGTAGTTTTGATAAAGAGAAATAATATTTTCTAAATTTGTTGTATCGTATTTAAAAAGTTTTTGTAGCTCCTTTTTTTGTTCCGATGTTATTTTTTTAATTCTTTTTCTTTTTTGAAGCATTTTGGCAGTTTTTAAACTTCCAACTAAAAGAGGAAAAATGTTGTTTGTGTGTTCTCTTTTTGCAAGTGTTGGAAAAACTCCACCATAGTTTTTGTGAATTTCAACTTGGGACAAAACAGTGTCAGATAAAACTGTAAAATTTCCATTTTTCCCAAAATTTACAATAGACATTGCTGTTTCATCGCAAGAGCTTTCAATAGATAATATTTTCATTTCTATATTTTAACATATATTATATTAAAAATAGAAATTTATTTTTTCTTTCTTGATAAAAAAAGAAACAAACCAAAGCACGCTGATGAAAACAAACCAGAATTAGCGTGCTTGGAAATGCTTTAAATCAAGACCCTGAAATTTTTTACCTAAAATTTTAAATAAAAAATCTAAAATTTTAAAGTCAAATTCTAAAAATTAACAAATAACTTCGTTGATTTCATAAAAAAGTTTTTCAACGTACTTGAAGTACGTCTCAAAACTTTTTTATTCATCGCCTTGTTATTTGTTAATTTTTAAAATTTTTTTCTCGCTTCGCTCAAACAGACAAAATTTCTTAACGATTTTTACTTTAAATTTCTTACTTGTCGAGCACTCAATGTGCTTGAACGGTAAAAAATTAACGGTCTTTCCCACGCAAGAACACAACCACATGAAATACAATTTTTTCGTAAGGAAAAATTAGGTTTTGCTTATCGTTTGAGAAGGTTTTTTGGTTATTGCAACTTTTTTTAATAATGATAAAATTAAAGCATTATAAATTAAAATAAAATTATGAGCGTAGAAATTTTTCAAAAAATAATGGCATCAGCAATGATTTTTATTCAAGTTATGACTTTGCTGTTTGTCATTATGTATTTTTTCAAAAAAGAGTTTATTTTAAACTTTTTTAAAAAACATGGAGCAAAAATTGGTTTTTTTATGGTTTTGCTTTCAATCGTGGGGTGTTCTATTTTTACAGAAGTGTACGGGATCGCGTCTTGTAAACTTTGTTGGTTCCAAAGACTTTTAATGTGGCCATCAATCTTTTTGTTTGCAGGAGCTTGGTTTTGGAAAGACGTAAAAGCAAACTTTTATGTTCTGGCAATGTCGTTGGTTGGAATTTGTATTTCAATTTATCAATGGTTTGTTCAAAACACAAAAATCTTCCCAGAACCAAAATGTTCAATCGACTCTGTTTCTTGTACAGAAATACCTTTCATGGAGTTTGGATACATAACTCCAGTTGTAATTTTGGGAACAATGTTTTTGGTATTGATTTTAACTTCTTACTTTACTCTAAAAGGGCACAAGCTGGAAGAAAAAAACATTTCAGAATAAATGTTTCAAAAGTAAATAAAACGACTTTGGTAAATGCAAATGCACAAACCAAGGTTTTTTTATTTGCTTTTTTAAAAATATTTGTTAAAATATTTGTTACAAAATGCGGGATTAGTTAAACGGCTATAATATCTGCCTTCCAAGCAGAGGTTACCGGTTCGATTCCGGTATCCCGCACCCGAAGAAGAACGCTTTTAATTAAGTGTTTTTCTTTTGGCAGATAATATCTGTCTGTTTTCCTTTGCAAGCAGAAGTGTTAAACAGTTTCGATTCCAGGTATTCTGCACCCGAAAAGATGAGCCGAAAGGCTCGTTTTTTATTTCGGTAGATATAATATCTGTCAGTGTCCTTTTGCAAGCAGAAGTGTTAAAAGGTTCAATTTCAAATATTTTGCACTCGAAGATAACAACCAAACGGTTGTTGTCCTTTTAAATATAATTTTAATTTAATGTTATAATATTAATATGAATAATATAGATAATAAAAATTTTAATCAATGGAACAAAATTAAAAAGAAAACCCATAGTTTTAACAATAGTGAAGTCTTTATAAATAACAGAGAAATATGGTTTGTAAAACTTGGTTATAATATTGGTTTTGAACAAGATGGTAAAAATGAAAATTATCAAAGACCAGTTTTGGTATTAAAAAGACTGGGGAATATGTTTTTGGTTTTACCACTTACAAGTTCTGGAAAGAACAATCAATTTTATCATAAGTTCAATCCAAATAATTTAAAATTGGAAAATCCAAAATATAGAAATTCTTCTTACGCAATTTTGTCTCAAATAAAAACTATTGACAAAAAACGGTTTTTCAAAAATGTGGGAGTTGTTTCATCAAATGAATTTAAAATGGTAAAAGAAAAACTTAAAACATTTTTGTTTTAAGTTTTTCTTTTTTTATTTGTCTACCCCATAAGGAGTAGATGGATCCCGAAGGACATTTGTGAGTATATTATATACTAAAAATTTAAAAAAGTAAAGTTTTTAATAAATAAAAAAGCGCGGGGTTTAATTTCCGCGCATTGTTTCCGTGTTTGTTTTTTATTTTTTTGCCAGTTTTGTGTTTTGAACTGGCATTAAAGTGCAATTTTTTGCACTGCCGTTGATAAAAATCCACTCAGAAATTTCTGAGTTATAATCAATGACCTTTTTAGGGTCAATGACTTTTTGATTTTCACCAATGTGGCAAGTTAGAATTAACTCGCCATTTTGGACTTTTTCAAGCCTTTCTTGGTTTGGTATTTCTACCAAATAAAAAAGTGAAGAGAGACCAGTCAAAATTGCAAACGATAAAGTTTTCATTGTATTTTCTCCATATAAAAATTAAAGAATGATTTGTTTATTATATACCTAAAAAAGAGATTTGTCAAGGGATTGAAAAAGCCCATTTTCGCGCTTTTGGAAATTAAAAATTGAGCGAAAATGGGCTTTTTCAATTTCCAAACATTTTATATTTTTCTCATTTTGGTTTATAATATAATTATGAATAAATTAGAAAAGATTTTTTCCAATCAAGAAGACTTAATTGTTTTTTTAAGTGTAGCTTTTGTTTTGATTGTTTTAGGTTTTTTCCTAAAAGAACTTTTAATTAAATTTAAAATTTTAAAAGATAAAAAAGAAGGGCAGAAAATTGTTTCACAAGCAATTTCAAAAGCAAACAAAACTCGAGATGATTTAAAAAAAGAAATTGAAGCTTTAAAAAAACAAAAAGAAAGACTTGAAGAAAAAGAAGACTTGTTAATTTCAAAAGAAAAAAATATTCAAAAAGATTTAGAAAATATTGAAAACAACAAAGAATTTTACCAAAGAAAAAAAGAAGAAGTTCAAAACCAACTGGCTCAAATTTCAGGTATCACAAAAGCTGATGCTTTAAAAAAAGTTTTTCAGAATTTAGAAAAAGAGCATAACCAAGATTTATATATTCAGTTAAAAAAACTTCAAACTGTCAAAAAAGAAATTTTAGACAAGAAAGCTCAAGAAATTGTCATAAACGCTATTGAAAAATATTCTAAAAATATTGATAACAACCTAGTTCAGTCTTCTGTGAAACTTGAAAATCCAGAATGCAAAGGAAAAATTATCGGTAAAGAAGGAAGAAATATTAAAGCTTTTGAAAGACAAACAGGAGTTCAACTTTTAATCGATCAGCTTCCTGATGAAATAATCATTTCATCTTTTGACCCAATCAGAAGAGAAGTAGCAAAAAAGGCTTTGACAAATTTGCTAAAAGGAGATGTTATTCAACCTGCAAAAATTGAAGAAGAAATCAACAAAGCAAAAATTGACGTTTTAGAAACTATCAAAAAAAAGGGAAGAGAAACTGCTGAAGAACTTGAAATTTTTGACTTACCAGAAGAGATTTTAGATCTTTTGGGACGACTTTATTACAGAACAAGTTACGGGCAAAATGTTTTAAAGCATTCAATCGAGATGGCTGTTATGGCCGAAATGATCGCAAAAGAAGTTGGGGCAAATTCATACGTTGCAAAAGTCGGAGCCCTTTTACACGACATTGGAAAAGCAGTTGATTTTGAAACAAAGGGAACTCATGTACAAATTGGAATGGATCTTTTGAAAAAGTATGAAGTAAATGAGGAAATTATAAAAGCAATGCAATCTCATCATGGAGAATATCCAAACGCAAACTTGGAAGCATATATTGTAAATGCAGTTGATTCTATTTCAGCTGCTCGCCCAGGAGCAAGATCAGATAATGCTGATATGTATTTACAAAAACTTGAAGGACTTGAAAGGATCACAAAACAGTTTAGTGGTGTAACAGACGCTTACGCGCTTTCAGCTGGAAGAGAAATTCGAGTATTTGTAAAACCCGACGAGATAGACGACTTTAAAGCATCAAAAATGGCAAGAGAAATTGCTTTGAAAATTGAAGAAGAACTTAAATATCCAGGAGAAATCAAAATTGCTTTAATTCGAGAAAAAAGAGTGGTGGAATTTGCAAGATAAAACAAGCGCGAGGCTTGTTTTGTTTTTAAAAAGCAAAATTTGTAATTTTGTTTAAATTGTAATATAATTAAAGGGTTACTAAAAACTAACAGTAAAAAATAATATGGAAGACAATAAAACAAATAAAACAAAATCATTAGTTTCAGTAATTATATTGATACTGATTTTGGTAGGAGCAATTTTTGCTTACAATTATTATACAAAAAATAAATCAAAAATGGCAGAACCAGCAGGCCCTGCTGTTCAACCAGTAGTAGAACCTATTGTTGAACCAATACAACCAATGCCAGTTGATGATGTTGAACCAGCTGTTGAGCCGGTAGAACCAACGACTGATCCAATGATGCCAAAAAATCAAGAAGGTGAAACAGCAGAACCAACACCAACACCAACACCAACACCAACACCAACAGGTGAACAAAAAGGTGGGGAAGTTGTGGTGGAAGATAATCTAGAAGTTGTTCCAGAACCAACAACTCCTGAAGAGGAAGCAAAGATGAAAGAAAAAAAATCATAAAAATAAAAACTGCAAATCGCAGTTTTTATTTTTGATTACAGAAAGAATTGTCAACAATTTTGTAGGAAACTCCAACCATATGTGCTTTTATTTCTTTTCCACCTTGGTCTTTTACCGTTTTGTAAGGAATTTGACATTCAGATTCTTTTGTAAAAAAGTAAGTGTATGAGGGTTCTGGTGTTACGGGACCTTTTCTACAACAAACTTTATTTTCTTTTTGTGTAATATCGTTTGTTTTTTCTTCTTGATTTTTGTTTTCTTCTTGATTTTTTGTTTGATTATCAGATTGGTTTTGATTTTCAGTTTCTGTTTGAGTAGGTTTTTGGCTTGGTTCTATAATAACTTTTTGGTTGTTTGGTTTTTGGTTATTTAAGAAATACATTCCTACTAACAAAGCAATAATAATTGCTAAAATAATTAAAATTTTTTTCATATATAAACATTGTATCAGACGAGAAATATTTTACAATCTTTTTATACAAATTTTAGGCAACCAAAACTTGTTTTTTTTGAAATTTATATTATAATATTATACTATGAGTAGTAGAATGAGAGTAACAAGAGGGCATTCAAATAATAGAAGATCTCACCACACAATTAAAGCCCCAAGACTATCTATGTGTAAAAACTGCGGTGAATATCACCAAAGACATAGAGTATGTTTAGAGTGTGGTTATTATAAAGGAGAAAAAGTTTTAGATATTAAAGTTAAAGAAAACTTAGTTCAAACAGCAGAAGATGTTAAAGATGTAAAGAAAGTTTCTAAAAAAGCTGAAACAAAAAAGACTGCTAAAACAGAAACAAAAGAAGTTAAAAAAGTTTCTAAAAAAGAAACAAAGGCTTCAAAAGATGATTTAACAAAGATCGAAGGAGTTGGTCCAAAAATTGCTTCTGTGTTTGAAGAAAATAAAATTTCAACTTTTGCAAAACTTGCAAAAGCAGATGTTAAAAAACTTAAAGAAATTTTGGAAGAAAACAAACTTTCACAACACGATCCAAAAACTTGGCCAAAACAAGCAAAACTTGCTGATGAAGGAAAATGGGATGAGTTAGAAAAACTTCAAGCAAAACTTGATGGAGGAAAATAAAATACAATTTAATAGATTGTGTTTTTTTATTTTAAGTTTTGTAACAAGTAATGGCTGTGATAGATTAAAATTCAAAAACTTGCAAAATTTAAAAACAGGAGTAGAATGAAATTATAAGGGATATTGTCAAGAAAAAAGTTGGTTAATATAAAAAGGAAAAGGGAAATATTCCTTTAAGAATTATCAAGGTAATTAATTAAAGAAAATGAAAAAAATATTAAAAATTTTAGCACTTTCAGCACTTGTTTTCGGGCTTTCTGTTTCACAAACAATGGCTGAAAGTATTGAAAATTGGGCAGAGTCAGAATATTTACCAGTAGGAATTACAATTGACTCTGCTGGAAATGTTTATGTGGTAAATTATGATGGTGATAATGTAACAAAAATCACACCAGACGGAGCAAGTTCTGAATTAGGGGCAACAGGACGAGATCCGAAAGCAATTGCAATTGATTCTGTTGGAAATGTATATACATCAAATCAGAGTGATAACAACGTCACAAAAATTACACCCGCAGGAGTAAGTAGTGTTTTGGGAACAACAGGAGACACCCCAAATGCAATTGCAATTGATTCTGCTGGAAATGTATATACAGCAAATTATGGTGATGATAACGTCACAAAAATTACACCCGCAGGAGTAAGTAGTGTTTTAGGAACAACAGGAAGTAATCCGGATGCAGTCGCAGTAGACTCTGACGGAAATGTATATACAGCAAATGCTGACGGTAATAATGTTACAAAGTTTACCCTAAGTGGAGGTTCTTACATAGCTTCAACTTTAGGGACAACAGGAGATACCCCAAGTGCAATCACAGTAGACTCTGACGGAAATGTATATACAGCAGATTATGATGATAACACTGTCACAAAAATTATACCCGCAGGAGTAAGTAGTGTTTTAGGAACAACAGGGGATGGTCCAGTAGCAATTGTAATTGACTATGCTGGAAATATTTATACAGCAAATAGTAGTAGTGATAATGTAACAAAAATTACACCTGCTGGTGTAAGTTCTGTTTTCGGAACAACAGGAGATAATCCACAATCAATTACAATTGACTCTGCTGGAAATATTTATACAGCAAATTATGGTGATGACAATGTTTCAAAAATAATACCTGAGCCTGAGGAAAGCTCATCAAGTTCTTCAAGTTCTTCAAAAAAACACAAATCTTCATCAATCATGTTTACTTGTAAAGATCCAAAAGCATCAAACTATGATCGTTTTGGAAGACACAAACAATCAAAATGTAAATATGCTAA
>PDQZ01000001.1 GCA_002747955.1 Candidatus Campbelliibacteriota bacterium
TGTCAGGCTGATGTTGACACTGACACCCAACTTACAGAAGCTGAAGTTGATAACTTTGTTGCAAACAATGGTTACTTAACAGCAGAGGTTGATGGGTCTTTAACAAACGAGCTTGTAACAAATTTTTCTGTAAATTCAAATAATTTGATTTTAACTGATGCTGGTGGATCAAGAACAGTTAACTTAAATCCTTACTTAGATAATACTGACAATCAAATTTTATCACTTGCGGGGAATACACTTTCAATTACAAATGGAAACAATGTTTCACTTGCTTCGTACTTAGACAACACAGACAATCAGCAAATTTCTTTGGCAGGAAATATTTTGACACTTGGAAATGGAACAGGAGCGAATACAACAGTTGACCTTTCTTCATATTTAGATGATACAAATACAACTTATTTAAGTGGAAATGGACTTTCTTTATCCGGAACAACTTTTTCTGTAAACTCACCGGTTTGTTCAGGGACAGAAAAACTGCAATGGAATGGTACAAGTTTTGTGTGTTCGGCTGATATTGATACAAATACTCAACTTACAGAATCACAAGTTGATACATTTGTTGCAAACAATGGTTACTTAACAGCAGAAGTTGATGGGTCTGTGACAAATGAAATTCAAGACTTGAGTTTGTCTGGAAACACTTTGTCTTTGTCAGGCGATGGTACAACGGTTGATTTATCAGCTTATGTAAATACAGATGTTTTGGCTGGTTTGAGTTGTGCTGCTGATGAATTTGTGAAGTTTAATGGAACAGCCTGGGTCTGTTCTGATGCTCCTTCTGGGGGTGATGCAGACTGGTTGCAAGTGGGAACAACAGATGCGCCAGATTTAAATTCAGATGATATTTTTACAGAAGGAAATGTTGCAATTGGAGCTGACCAAAGCAGTTCTTCTTTGTATGTAGAAAATACGGCAACAACTCAAACAAGTCCAAATATGGTTGGCACAAGTAATGAAACTCTCTATTCTTTCGCAACACTTACTGATCCTTCAAATAATGATTGGAATTTTAGAGTGACTGATTCTTCAGGTGGTACTGTGGGGACTTCAGGACTCGGTTCTCCTTCAAATGGAGGTAGAAGATGGAGACATGACACCAATGCTACACCTTCAAGCAATGTAGGACCAACAGCTGGTGTTAACAATGGAACAGACACTGGCTATGTGTATACAGAGGCCACAAACCCAACTTCTATCGGGGATATATTTTTAATGACGACTGCCAATCCCATTGACATGAGCCAGGATAATTGGGAGCTTGGTTTCTACTGGAACCAAAGTGGTGGTTCTAACAGAGCTACATTAAAAGTACAGTCAAGTATTGATGGTGGAACAAATTGGGTCGATCTTGGAGAATATGGACAAAATGGACCAGCGTCTTCTTATGCAGATAATATTTGGAATCAAGAGACAATCTCTCTTACGTCTTTGGCTGGACAGTCTAATGTTTTGTTAAGGTTTAGAGTTCAGATGCCACCTTCTGGAACTTTGTGGCACAACGATTTTGGTCTTGATGAAATTACAATTACAAGAAATACTCTTGTTCAAGATGGTTATAACTACGGTGATACGATTGTTGAATTTTATAATCAAACAAACACTAATGACGTTGATATTTTAAGACTTTCTTCTGATGTTGATTCTACAAAAGATATTAAGTTTAGAGTAGATACTGATGGAGATGTTTACGCAGACGGAACTTCATATATTGGTGGAGGGGCTGACTTGGCTGAAATTTACAAAAATTCAGATGGAGCCGAAGCTGGTGATGTGGTTGTGTTTGTGGGAGATAATCGTGTTGAAAAGTCTAGTGTAGAAGCTCAAGAAACAACAGCGGGTGTTGTTTCTACAAAACCGGGTGTTGTTATTGGTAACTTCTTAGAAGGTGTTCCGGTTGCAATGTCAGGACGAGTTCCTGTAAAGTTTAGTGCTCAAAACGGAGGAGTTCAAAAAGGAGATTATCTTACAAGTTCAAACAATGGTTATGCAGTGAAGGCTGTTTCTTCAGGAAGAGTAATTGGTATTGCAATGGAAGACCAAAATTCAGATGGACTTGTAGATGTGTTTGTAAATGTTTCTCATTATGAAAAACCTATGGTTAAAACATTGGAGAACGAGGAATCTGTCGGACTTGATTATGAAGAACTTATTGTAAGTGTTAAAAATTCAGGTGTATTTAACTTTATTAAAGAACTTGTGTTTAAAAACAAAGTTGTATTTGAAAATATAGTTTCTTATACCAAAACTGTTTATTACAACCAAAAAGATTTTTCAGGAACAAACAAAATCAAAGCTGGTAAAAAAGGAGTTAAAGTTTTGTTCAGTCAAGAGTATTTGAAAAAACCAAATGTTCTTATTACAAATGTTGATTCTTTTGCACAGTTGATTGTTCGAAATATCACAAAGACAAGTTTTGATGTTGTTGTCAAAGATGTCCAGCAAGAAGATGTTGAGTTTAACTGGATTGCAATTTTCAAAACAACAGATCATGTTTCTGATTTTGTAGATCTAGAAGATTTGTCTGAAACTGATAGTTTGGAAGAAAATCAAGATCAACAAGGAGAAGATTCTGAACAAGAAGAAACTGAAAATAATACAGAAACTGATATAGAGACTGATTCAGAGATTGAAACAGAAACTGAAAACCAAGAGGAAGAGGAAGTTGAAACTGAAAACCAACAAACAGAAGAAGGAGAAGGAAATTCAGAAGGGTCTGAAGAAAATCAAGAAAATCAAGAAGAACAAGAAACTGAAAATGAGGAAACAGAAACTGAATCTGAAACTGAAGAAGAGAGCGGAAATACAGAAAACACAGATAATACAGAAAACCAAAACTCTTCAGGAGAACAAGAAAATGATAGTCAAGCCGAAAATCAAGTAGATGAAAATAATCAGAACCAAGAAGGTGAAAACGAAAGCACAGAGAGTGAAAATCAAAACTCAAGCGCAGAAGCGGAAACTCAGGGAGAACAAGAAAGTGAAAATGAGGTTGCTGAAAATCAAGAGGAGCAAAATCCAAATGCCGAAACAGAAAATGAAAGTGAAGAAAATTCTTCAGAAGAAAGTGAGGCACAAAGTCAAACTGAAGAAGGTTAGTTGGGGGTTTTGAAAAGCGCGCAGCCGAAGTCTGCGCGCTTTTTGTATATTTTTATTTTTTTGTTAAAATGAAAGAAAAAAATAAAAATATTGTATGAAAGTATATGCTTAACTTTATTCAAAAATTAAAAAATAGTAAAACAGCTTCAAAATTAAAAAGTGAAAATTTCAAACTTGGTTTCAAAAAGTTTAAAAAAGAACTTTTAGAAAATAAAAATAATTTTTGGATTTTTTTTATTTGTGTTTTCCTTTTAGGTCTTGCTGACGCTTTGTTTCCGTATTTTACAGGAAAAATTGTTGATTCAATCACAGATTTGGAAAAAATAGATTTTTTGGGCTATGAAGTTTATTCTTTTTATGTGGTTTTAGGTATTTTTCTTTCAATTAGATTTTTGGGGAATTTGTTGGGTGTTTATTTTGAATTATATTTTTTGAAAAATATTTCAAATGAAATTTACAAAAAATATAAGAAAAATTATTTTAAAGTAATTTCAAAATATCCTGTTTCATTTTTTAAAAATAATCCTTTAGGAAGAATTACTTATCTTTCAGATTCGGCTGCGAACAATATAGCAAGAGTTGTTTTTACTACAAACAACTTGTTGTCTGCTGTTTTCTTTTTAATCGCATCTTTGTTTTTTGTAGCTTTAATTTCATATAAGGTTTTAGGGGTGGTTTTGTTTTTTGCTGTTGTAAATGTAGCTTATTTTTATTCAACAGTTAAAAAGAGAGTGTTTTTAACAAAACAATTAAATGATGTTCAAAAAAATATTTCTTCATTTATTACAGAAAAAATAAATTTTTTAATTGAGATTAAAAAATTTAACAAAGAGAAAAAAGAAAGTTTAAATATAAACAATAAATTTGATAAAAATTATGAGAAAAAATTTATAGATAAAAGAAACTTCCATGTTAAAAATTCAATAATTATTGCAGTTTTGTTTCAAATAATGTTTCTTTCTATTTATCTTTTTGTTTTTTATTTGTTTTTGCAAAACGAACTTACAGCAGGGGAAGTGATTTCAGTTGTAATGTATTCAGGTTGGATTGTCAGAAACAACAACTTTATTTTAAGAGAAATTGCCGTATATATAGACAGTTTTACAATTGTCGGTGATGCTGAAAAGATTTTGAAAAATCAGAAAGAAAATTATTCAAAAGGGAAAACAAGAGTAAAAAACTTAAAAGGTGATATTGAATTTAAAGAAGTTTCTTTTGAATATGAAAGTAGAAAAGACAAAGATCAAAAAGAACAAAATGATAAAGAGAATGAAGATAAAAAAGAATTTTCTTTAAATAATTTAAATATCAAAATCCAGCAAGGACAAAAAGTGGCTTTTGTAGGTCAATCAGGAAGCGGAAAAACTACTTCTGTTGATTTGATTGGTGCATTTTTGTATCCTCAAAAAGGAGAAGTTTTGATTGATGGGGTAAAAACAAACAAAATAAATTTAAATGATTTAAGAAAAAACATTGCTTATGTTTCACAAGATATTTCGATTTTTAACACAACAGTTAAGGAAAATATTGCTTATGGAAGTTTAAAGAAAGTAACAGATGCTGAAATTGTAAAAAGTGCTAAAAACGCAAATATAGATGGATTTATTTCTAGATTGAAAGATGGATATAAAACAAATGTGGGTGAGAAAGGGCTGAAACTTTCAGGTGGACAAAAACAAAGAATATCAATCGCCAGAGCCTTTTTGAAAAATCCTAAAATTTTGATTTTGGATGAGCCAACTTCGGCTTTGGATATTGAATCTGAGAAAAAAGTAACACAATCTTTGGAAACTTTGATGAAAGACAAAACTACAATTATTATTGCTCACAGACTTTCAACTATTAAAAATGTAGATAAAATTTTTGTGTTTAAAAACGGATCTGTTGTTGAAAGTGGAAGTTACAAGGAACTTGTAGAGAAAAAGGGGGAGTTTTACAAAATGGTTAAAATGCATTTAGAATTTTCACAAATATAATTTATTTTTTAATACTTAAAAAACTTTGGTATGGGCTGATTTATTGTTTTTATGCAAAAATGTGATATAATTTTTTTTGCAACCAACCGTAGCTCAGTTGGTAGAGCGCAGAGCTTATACCTCTGTGGTCCCAGGTTCAAGTCCTGGCGGTTGGACAGGAAAAAACACAAACAAAAATTTTGTTTGTGTTTTTTAAATAATATCGAAAAGCCCGAAAATTGGACCAAACCCCAAAAACGCAGGCCCAATTTTCGAGTCAAACCCCCAACTTCAATTTGACATAAAAATTTAAAATAGTATAATTTAGAAAGATTTTTTAACAATAACAAAGTGAGGAAAAAATGGTTACAAAAAGAAAATTAGTTTTCACTATTTCAAACAGTGAAAAGGATGTCATTCTTTTTTTATTTGATGGAAGAAGTATCGACGAAATTACATATCTTTCAAGGAAAGAAAAAAATTTAATTTTTGATGCTTTGAAATACAAAAAAATTATTCAAAGAAATCAAAATAATGATTTCGTTTTAACGGTTTTTGGGCAAACAATGGCAAGATACTTGCGGGAGAAAGAAAATGGAAAATAAAAATTTATCGATAGAAGCACAAGAGGTAAAGGTCCTTTTTCTTTTTATTCTAGGTTATCAAAACTTAGATATTGCAAAAAGGGAATCTGTTTTACCAAGAGATGTATTTTATGAAACAATAAACTCTCTTTTGGCAAAAAGGTTTTTGAAAAAAGAAAAGAAAGAATATGAAAAAGAAGGTTATAATTATAAACCAACCGAAACAGGATTTGCGATATATTCAGCATGGAGAATTCAAGAAAGTTTTATTGAATATGATTGCCGTGATGCAAAAAAGCTTTCGTTAATAAGTTCGGAATTTCGTATATTACTTCTTTTTACAATTGGATACAGTGCAATTTATTTGTTAAGAGAAGAAAGTGGGCTTTTAGAACCTGAATTTAGCAAAGTTTTTACCTCTCTTTTGGAAAAAGGTTTTGTTAAAAAAGAAATAAAAAAAGATGGAGGGGTTGATTATGAAATCACACCACTTGGATTGGCGGTAAATAATGTATGGCTTATAAGTGAGTGTATCCAATGAAGATAACCAGTTTAATTTTATTTTGGTTTTTGATTGGAATTATAATGTATTTTTTTCTAACTTGAGGTATTTCTATGCAAAACAAAAAACAAGTTTTTCTTGTTCTGAATTCAGTATTACTGGATGAAAAGTTCAGGGAAATTACAGAAAAAACAGGTTTGTGTAGAAAATTTTTGATACGAGCTTGTGATGAATTGTTAAAGTTAGATTGTGTAAAAATAGGCCCGAAGGGTAAAATTTTAATCACTCAAAAAGGACTTGAACTTGCTTCATCGCAAGAGTTCAGGGAGTGGAGAGAAGAATATGAAAAACAATATCCGTGAGGCAAGGCCTCACGGATTTTTTAATACACTTTTTTCTTTTAAATATGTTAAAATACATTTTATGAACAAACAAAAAAAATATTTTGATTTTGAGATTATTTCAAAATTGAAAAATAAAAATCAAGAAGATACTTTGGCTCGAGCAGGAATTTTTACAACTCCACACGGAGACATCAAAACTCCAACTTTTGCAAACGTTGGAACAAAAGCAACAGTTAAAGGTTTAACTGTTGAAATGTTAGAAGAACTTGGAGCGCAAATTTTTCTTGCAAACACATACCATTTATATTTTTCTCCAGGACCTGAAATAGTAGAAAAAGCAGGTGGCCTGCACAAGTTTTCAGGATGGTCGGGGCCCATGATGACAGATTCAGGAGGTTTCCAAGCTTTTTCTTTGGGAGCAGCTTTCGGAACAGCTGTTTCAAAAATTGCAAAAGACAACACAGATTTTAAACAAGAAAAAATCAATCAAAATAAAAGTGCTATTGCAAAAATTACAGAAAATGGAGTTTTGTTTCGGTCTTACAAAGACGGATCAAAACACTTGTTTACTCCTGAAAAATCAATGCAAATACAAAACAGTTTGGGAGCCGATATAATTTTTGCATTCGATGAGTGTACTTCACCTCAAGCGAGTTATGAATATCAAACAGAAGCAATGTTAAGAACTCATAGGTGGGCTTGTAGATCATTGTTTGAACACAAAAAACTTGAAGACAAAAAAAAGTCTTTGCTAGGAAAAGTTTTGAAAAATAAAGATAGTAAAAAACATCCGCAAGCTTTGTTTGGGATTGTTCAGGGTGGGAGATACGAAGATTTGAGAAAAGAGTCAGCCGAATTTATCGGTAAAATGGATTTTGAAGGTTTTGGAATTGGCGGGTCTTTTGATAAAAACGATATGAAAAAAGCCGTAGCGGTTGTAAATCAGATTTTGCCTGAAAACAAACCAAGACATTTGTTGGGAATAGGAGAGGTGATTGACTTGTTTGAAGGAGTTGAAAATGGAGTTGATTTTTTTGACTGCGTTTCTCCAACAAGACTGGCAAGACACAGCGGGGCCCACACTGAAAATGGAAAAATTTCTCTAAAATCTGCAAAATACAAAGAGGATTTTTCATCTATTGATAAAAACTGCTCTTGTTATACGTGTCGAAATTATACCAAAGCATATATAAATCATTTGTTAAGGGAGAAAGAAATGTTAGGAGCGACACTTTTATCTATTCACAATTTGCACTTTATTGTGCATTTGATGGAAAAAATCAGACAGTCCATTATTGACCAAAACTTTTTTGAATTTAAAGATAATTTTTTGAAGAAATATTATAAAAAATAAACTTATTTGAATTTATTTTAAAATTTAATATAATTGTAATTATGAATAATATAAAAAATAATTTAGAAGATAAAAAAACAAAAAAAGACAATAAACTCAAAAAGTTTTTTGGATATTTTTTGGTAACTGCGGCTTTACTTTTGTTAGTTATTGATACAATATTTTTCCTATTTGCAATTTTTAACCCATATAATTTTGCTTTATTTTTGTATCAATTAATAAGTTTAAATATTTTTGAATATTTAAACTTATTCCAATTTTATCTTTTGTATATTGGTGGATTTTTACTTGACTTGTCTTTTTTGATTTTGATTTTAATTTTCGGATTTGTTTTATTGAAAAAAGACAAAAAAGAAAAAACAGACAAAGAATTAGTAAAAAATTTAAAACTAACTTTCTTTTTAGGTTTGATAATTTTTCTTTTTTCAGTTTTTATTTCATTCAACGATCTGGAAAAATTAGTTTCTGATTTAGAAAGTTTAAAAGAGAGTAAAAAGCTTCAAAAAGTACCTTTCCAAAATTATCAAAAAGATTATTTTAAAGGAAATTTTCATTATTATGAAAACATAAATGGACAAGAAAAGGAGGTAAATAAACATTTTGATAACTTTGAACAAATGGACCAGTTTATGAATAATTTTAACCAATAATTTCAACCAAATGAATACAAGAAAAATAAACCAAATTAAGAAAAACTTAATTTGTGATAAAAAAAGACTTTATTTAGATTTTACAGCATCAGGACTTGGTTACAAACCAATTGAAAAGAAAATCCAAAAAGTTTTAAAAACTTATGCAAACACTCACTCAAAAGTTTCGCACAATTCTGAGATTACGTCAGAGTATTACGCACAAGCCCACAAAGATTTAAAAAAAACTTTGGGTCTTACAGATGAGTTTGTGGTTTTACCAGCTGGCAGTGGAACAACGGGAGCCATTAAAAAATTTCAAGAAATTGTAGGGCTTTATATTCCGCCTGCAACTAAAAAAAGATTTGGAGAAGTAAAAGAAAAACCGCTTGTACTTATTGGACCTTTTGAACATCATTCAAACGAAATTTCATACAGAGAATCTTTTTGCGATGTTATTCGCATTCCTTTAAACTCAGAAAAAGAAATTGACTTGAAATATCTAGCTCAAGTTTTAGAAGAAAATAAAAAAAGAAGTGAGATTTACGGTTCTTTTTCTGTTGCTTCAAATATTACAGGACTTTTAAATCCTCTTGAAAAAATTTCAAAACTTTTAAGAAAATACAACGCAGTTGTGGCTTTTGACTCAGCTTCATTTTCTGCTTATGGAAATGTAGACTGTGAGCTATACGATGCTTTGTTTATGTCTCCACACAAGCTTATTGGTGGACCTGGAGCAAGTGGACTTTTGGTTATTAAAAAATATTTATACAACACAAACCTAGCTCCAACTTTTGCAGGTGGGGGAACGGTAAGATATGTTTCAAAATCATATTGTTTTTATTCTGAAAATATAGAAGAAAGGGAAGACGCAGGAACTCCAGCTATTTTACAATTTATCAAAACTGCTGAAGTTTATAATTTAAGAAATCAAATCGGGCTTGAAAATATTGCAAAACATGAAGATCAAATGAAAAAATATTTTTTCAAAAAGATTAAGGAAGTTGAAAATGTTGAAATTTATACTCCTGAAAACAAAGAAACTTTATCTATTTTTTCTTTCAATATCAAAGGTATTAACTGCTATGATCTTTCAGAAGTTTTATCAAGAAAATTTAAAATCGAAACAAGAGCTGGGTGTTCTTGTGCAGGTCCGTATGGACACGATTTGTTGTGCTTGGAAGAAAAATTTGAAAATTATTTAAATCACAATGTTGGTTGGTTAAGAGTAGGATTTTTTTACATTCATACTAAAAAAGACATTGATTACTTTATTTCATCTTTGAAAAAGAGTATTAAAATACTTACAAAAACGAAATAAAAATAAAAATTTGGTTTTCTATTTTTAATCACATCGCACTAAAGCACGATTTTGACCCCACACAAACCACGCAGGCCAAAATCAGACCAAAGTCGTGCTTTTGTTTTTGGCAATATAATGGTAAGATATAATTGTATTATAAATATAATAAATAAAATAAATATGTTAAAAGAATTTAAAGAATTTTTAATCAAAGGAAACGCAATTGACATTGCAGTAGGTTTCGTTTTTGGGGCCGCTTTTGCAACACTTGTAAAAGGAATTGTTACAAACTTATTTATGCCTTTTGTAGGACTTGTTATGGGAAAAATTGATTTTTCACAAATGTTCTTCTCATTGAGTGGAAAATACGAAACTCTAAAAGAAGCTGAAGCAGCTGCTGCACCTGTTGTAAAATATGGAGTTGTAATTACAGATATATTAAACTTTGTGATTTTAGGTTTCATTATTTTTATGATGGTAAAAGCTATCAACAAAATGAACAAAAAAGAAGAGGAAAAGAAAGAAGAAAAGAAAGCAGCAGATGTTGTGTTGCTTGAAGAAATTAGAGACACTCTAAAAAATTCTAAAAATTAGCACCCAGCTTCGTTGACTTCATGTAAAAATATTTTCAATGTACTTCAAGTACACCTCAAATATTTTTCATTCGTCGCCTCGCTGTGTGTCTAATTTTTAAAATTTTTCAAAAACAAAACTTAAAAGTCTGAAAAATGAGTGTCTAACTTTGTCGATTAAATAAAACACCTTATTGCAATTTTGCACAAGGTGTTTTTGGTTGACCTTTTGGATTCACAAAAACAAAATAAATGTTATAATATTTTAGGTTAATATTCTATTAAAAAACAGGAGAAAACGATGGGTAGTAAAGGTAAGGAAAATTTTGGTATGGCATTTATAAAAGATGGATTTTCTATCTTAAATGGTTATCTTACTGTAAACAACAAAAAGTATAAAATAGTTGGTACACAAATGCAGGGAGATGGTCATTTTCAACAAAATAATTGGGTTCATTACAGATTATCGTATTGTGAGAAAGAATTTAGTGCTGTACTAAATTTGAACACAGGAGTTCTTTTTGGATTCTGTGATGCTGTATCTATGCCAATAGAGGCAAATAGACATTTCTGCAGAGCCCACATGATCGACAGTTCAGGTGGTAAAACAAAAATATACCATGTGGACTTAGAAAGTGAATCCATTGCTTATAAAAAAAGTATATAATTTTTAAATTTTAAGCATTTTTCCGCCAGGAAAAATGCTTTTTTATTTTATTTTATAAATTTTTTTGTTATAATAAGAACATTATAAACATAATTAATTTAAAAAATATATGGATCCAATTTTTATTATAGTAGGTTTGGTAGTTGCTTTTTTCATTTTTATCAGACAAATTAACCAATACGAAAGAGGGGTAATGTTCACACTCGGAAAGTACACAGGTACAAAAAATCCAGGATGGAGAATAGTTATTCCAATTATTCAATCATTACACAAAGTAGACATCAGAACAAAAGCCGTAGATGTTCCAGATCAAGAAGTTATTACAAAAGACAACATTCCAGTTTCAATCAACGCTGTTGTTTATTACAAAATTATGGACTCTGCCAAAGCTGTTTTAGAAGTTGAAAACTTTTACTACGCAATTTCACAACTAGCTCAAACAACAATGAGAAATGCTGTTGGTGAAAAAACTTTGGATGAACTTTTACAAAAAAGAGCAGAAATTGCTCAAAAAATTAAAGAAGAGCTAGACACAAAAACAGACAAATGGGGAATTGACGTTGAAGCTTTGGAATTGAAAGATGTAATTATTCCTGAAAAACTAAAAAGAACAATTTCAAAAGAAGCCGAAGCTGAAAGAGAAAAAAGAGCTGTAATTATTAAAGCTCAAGGTGATAGAGAAGCTGCAGACAACTTAGCGAAAGCCGCTCAAACACTTTCAAACACTCCAGGTGCAATGCACTTAAGAACTTTACAATCAATCAACGATTTGTCTTCTGACCAATCAAATACAACAATCTGGATGATTCCAACAGAACTTTTAAAAGCTCTTGAAGGTTTTGGAAATGTTGTTAAAAAATAGTAGAAATAATAAATAATTATGGACTTAGCAGGACTTGATATAATTAAGGTTTTAATTCCTTGGGTCGTTTCATTTTTGTTCGGACTTTTTATCACTCCGGTTGTTTTGTCGTATTTGTATAAACACAAAGTTTGGAGAAGAAACGATGATAAAAAAGAAGTGATGCTTGATGACAAAAATGGAGAAATTTCTGAAATTATTAACAAAACAAAGAAAGACAAAATCACTCCCCGAATGGGTGGAATTGTGATTGTCTTTTCTGTTTTATTTACAGTTTTTATTTTTTGGATAGTTTCTTTCGGAATTTTTGGAAACCCATCAGGAAAAATAGACTTTCTTTCAAGGTCTCAAACTTGGTTACCGCTTTCGGCTTTTGCAGCAGGAGCCTTGATGGGACTTTTGGACGATATTTTAACAATCAAAAATATCAAAATTGGAAAATTTATTGGACTTCCGTTAAAATTTAGAATAATTTTTGTTTTAATCATTGCACTTTTAATTGGTTTTTGGTTTTACTCAAAACTGGGTTATTCACAAGTTTTTATTCCTTTTTACGGATATTATGAACTTTCATATTTGTTTGTTCCGTTTTTTGTGACAGTTTTTTTGGCAACTTTTGCCACTTCAAACATAGACGGGCTTGATGGGCTGGCAGGCGGAGTTATGGCATCTGTTTATTCAGCTTTTGGATTTATCGCATTTTACAAACAACTTTTTGATATTTCCGCCTTTTGTTTTGTAGTCGTAGGTGGAATTTTAGCTTTTTTGTGGTTTAACATTTCTCCGGCTCGATTTTATATGACAGAAGTGGGGTATAATGCTTTGTCATTTGCTCTTGTTGTCATTGCCTTTGCAACAGACACAGTCTTTTTGTTGCCAATTGTAGCTGTGATGCTTTACTTAACTTTAGCATCAACAGTTTTGCAAGTTTTTTCAATAAGAGTGTTTAAAAGAAGAATTTTTAAAGTAGCACCACTGCACCATCACTTTGAAAAATCAGGTTGGTCTGAAACTCAAATCGTTTTTAGGTATTGGATAGTTTCTTTTATCTCAGGAATTTTAGGAGTTTGTTTGGCTGTGGTTTCAATTAGAATTTAATAAATTCTTTTTTTAGTGTATAATCTAATTACATATGAACGGAACAGAAGTAATATCTACGCATTTAATTTTAAATTGGGATTTTATATATTATTTAATATATTTATTTTTCAAATCAATTTTTGGATTTATTTTAAATCCATTTGGTGCTTTTGGAAGTCCCAATGGCGAAGTTGGACTTTTAGATTTGTTCAACGGAGGTTTTGGTCAACTTTCAAACGGTTACTCTTTGTTCTTCCCGCCACATGGAGGTTCTTTTGGTGGATTTTCAGGTTGGTTAAATAGTTTTTTTACAAATCCAATTGATCCATCAATGCCTTCTTTTTTTGATTTATTTTTCGGTGGGACAAATGCTTTTATTTATTTATTTATCATTTTACTTTTAGTAATTTACTATATTTTAAGTATTAAAAGTGAACAGTTAGATAAAGAAGAAGAAGTTATTTACGATACGGTTTACAGTGAAGATACAGAAAATCAAACAGAAGAAGTAATTAAAGCTAAAAAATGGAAGCAAATTATTGAAAACATTTCTTCTGCAAATCCTTCTGATTGGAAAATGGCAGTTATGGATGCTGACAACTTACTTGAAGAAACTTTGATTGATTTTGGTTACGAAGGAGAAAGTCTAGGAGAAATATTGAAAAATTCAGATTTTCAAACCCTGCAGAATGCTTGGGCAGGGCACAAAATCAGAAATGAAATCGCTCACAATTTTTCATATAACTTAACTCAACAAGAAGCCAAAAGAGCAGTAGCAAATTTTTCAAAAGTTTTTGCAGAGTTTTATCGTGTTTAATTTTTTCTTTTCTTATTATATTTTTTAGTTTTAAATTCCGCCCGAAAATTTTGGAAGGTTTTTGGAAAATGCGCGTCAACTTTGTTGACGCGCATTTTCCAAAAACCTTCCAAAATTTTCGGGCCCCCAAACCCAAAGAATATTTTATTTTTAATAAAAATTTGCTATAATGAAGCTAATGAAAAAAATAGTAAATAATTTTTTTAAAAACCAAAAAAATAAACAGCAAGGTTTTACCTTGCTTGAACTTTTGGTTGTTATAGCCTTACTAAGTATTTTGCTTTCAATTTCTATGTTTAACTATTCAAACTTTGGTCGTGATGTTGAGCTTGAAAATTCAGCTTACACAACAGCTTTAGCTGTTCGTGAAGTTCAAGTTTTTGGTATAAACAGAGAATCAAGAGAGGGAACTTATACAAACGCAAAAAATACTTTTTCAGACTCAAACTATCGTTATGGTTTTTATATTGAAAAAGACAGTGAAAAACTAGTTTTATTTAGAGATGGTTTGGATCAGGAGCAGGTGCCAACTGAAGCAGGTATTTACAATAAAGTAAATTGCGGTGCTTCAGGTTCAGAATGCTACAGTGAGATTATTTTAACAAGAAGAAATAAAATACATGAAATTAAAATTATAAATAGCAGTGGTGGCGAAGAAAGTGTTGAGAGTGTTAATATTTCATTTTTAAGACCAGATCCAGATGCTACAATTGTTTCAGTAGGTTCTACTCATGACACAGTAGAGAAAAGTGCTTCCCGAGTAAATATTACAATTTCAGATGGAGAAGGTGATTACGGTCGTTGTGTAAGTATTGGATATGCCGGAGATATTTCAATTAAAGATTCTTGCTAATTAACTTAAAAATATGATTAAAAAACTAAAAAACAAAAAAAAAGAAAAAGGTTTTACATTGATCGAAATGTTAATTTCCATCTCTCTTTTTACAGTTGTAGTAACAATCGCTTTTGGGGCTTTGATCACCATTATTTCAGCATCTTCAAAGGCCAAAACTCTTAAAATTGTTGTAAATAACTTAAATTTAGCTATGGAGTCAATGACCAGGGAGATCAGAACAGGTTCTTTTTACAATTGCAACTCTTCTGCCACAAGTCCTGGAGATGGTTCTGGCAACGATGAAGATTGTATTTTACCCTCTGCTGCTAATAGTAATGTTTTGTATTTAAAATCTGACGATGATGAAGAAGTTGTATATTATTTAGACGATGGTCAAATCAAAGTCGAAAAAACAAAAAATGGAGCCACAACAAAAAATACATTAACCGGAGATGATGTTAATATTGAATATTTAAAATTTGCCGTTGTTGGTGCTGAAAAGGGTGACAGTGTTCAACCTAGAGTTTTTATTGTGTTGCAAGGACATATCACCAAAGGAGATGCAGACAGTCGTTTTAATATTCAATCAACAGTTTCCCAAAGAAAAATTGAACCATAAAATAAATATATGATAAAAAATAAAAAAACAAAAAAAGAAAAAGGATTTACATTGGTTGAAGCGTTAATTTCAATTACAATTTTGATGGTTTCTATCGCAGCTCCTTTGAGTGTGGCCTCAAGCTCTTTAATTGCAGCAAAAGTTGCTGAAAAACAAATTATAGCTGCTTATTTAGCTCAAGATGCATTGGAATATGTTATAAATATAAAAGCAGGAAACAAAATAAGCAATTATACCAACGGAACTGAGGAGTTGTTACATAACATAAATATTTGTTCCAATCATGGTTGTTTTGTAAATACCTTAAATGCTCCAGATGATCCTACAAATCGTGGAATATCTGAATATACTACCGCTGATGGGTATAAAAGCAAAAAACTGTATTTACAAAATTCAGGTATTTATTCTTACAACACAAGTGGTACAGAAACAATTTTTTCAAGGGTTGTAAAAATCAACAGGTTGGAAGATAAAGATGGTAATGAAAGTGAATATGAAGCAAAAGTTGAAGTTACAGTCTACTGGACTTCAGATAGAGGTGATGAAAAATCCTACACTTTAAGTGCAAATTTAACAAAATGGTAATATGAATAAAAAAAAGAAAAAAGAAAATCAAAAAGGTTTTGTTATTTTAATCGCAATTGTTGTTTCAGCTTTGCTTGTTTCTTTGGGTGTTTTTATTACAAATATTGCATTTAAAGAACTTCAACTTTCAACATCTATTAAAGAATCACAAAGAGCTTTTTATATTGCAGACTCTGTGATTGAATGTGCTTTAAATTTTGAAAACAACGATCTTGGTTTTGCTGAAAATGAAACGGACTATGATCAAAAAGATACCGACCCTGCTATAGTTTGGAATTTTAATTGTAATGGTTTTGATTTTGAAATAGATACGGACGCTAGTGAATTTGTCGATGACCTAGACTCATCACACTGTCCTCCACCCCCCGCACCACCTGCAACTCCAGCAGCTTGTGATCCAATTAACAAAGGTTATGCAATCTCAGTTTATTACGTTTCTTTTGCAGATGATTTAGATGGTGATGGGGAGCTTAAAGAAGACACAGAAATAGAAGATCCATCTCAAGAATCAAAACCCTATGCAAAACTTATAGTTAACAAAGTGTATAATGATGCAGAAAACGATATAGATACAACTTTAACAACTTACGGCCACAACAAGTATCTAGGAGCAGGAATTGTAGAAAGGGCATTGCAAGTTGAGTACTAAAATAAAGCTTTTTAAGTTTTATTTTTTATTATATATTTATTATGAATAAACTAATTATAATTTCAGGCACAACTGCAACAGGCAAGTCAAAAATAGCTCAAAAAATTGCAAAAAATTTTGACGGGATAAAAATTTCAGCCGACTCAAGACAGATTTATAAAAATATTCCTTTATTTTCAGGACTTGATCAACAAGATTTGAAAAGTACAAAACTGGTTAGTTTTTTAAACGAAGATGAAACTTTTTCAGCCGGAGATTTTGCAAAAAAAGCAGAGTCTGAAATCAAAAAGGCATATCAAGAAAATAAAATTCCAATCATTGTTGGCGGAACTTCTTTTTATTTAAAATCTTTAATTTACAAAAACTTTTTACCCAAAGTTCAAATCAATCAAGACTTAAGAAAAAAACTTGAACCAAAAAGTCAGGAAGAATTACAAGAAATTTTAAAACAAAAAGACCCAAACAGATACAAAACAATTGATTTGAACAACAAACCAAGACTTATCAGAGCTTTGGAAATTATTAACGAAATAGGTTTTGTACCAGAAAACAAAGAAGAATTAAAAAACTATCATATCTTTTACATTTGGCTTGATGGATCAAAAGAAGCAAGAGATTTAAAAATTGAAAACAATTTTAAACAAAGAATAGAAAACGGTTTAATCACAGAAGCTTTAAATTTGAAAAAAAGTTTAGAAAAAAAATATTCAGAAAAAGAAGTTCAAGAAATTTTTTCAAATCTTGGTTTGTCTTATAAATTTATTTATGATTTTTGGAATAATAAAATATCTCAAGATGAGTTTATCAAACTTGGGATTAAAGAAGAGCAAAAATACGCCAAAAGACAAATTACTTATATCAAAAAGTTTTTTCAAAATTTACCTGGAAATGTAAAAAAAGAAAAATACGATATTTCCGAAAATGGTTTTGAAGAAAAAATTTTAAATGATCTTGAAAATTTTTTGAACTAAAAAAGCGCGAAATTTTGAAGAAAAAGCACAAACGAAGTTTGTGCTTTTTCTTCAAAATTTCGCGCTTTTTCTTTTAATTCTAAAACATTTACATTAATCTTTTTTTAAAAAATCGATTGAAAAATAAAGTTACAAGCATTCCGATTAACATTCCCGCTAAAACATCAAATGGATAATGAACTCCTGTGTAAACTCTTGCAAAAGCAATAAGTGATGCGATAATCAAAAATACAAATCCAAGTGCTTTATTGTAAAGTGCAATCGAGGTGAAAAGAGCAAAAGCAATGGTTGTGTGTCCTGAAGGAAATGTGTCATAAGCATCTCCAATACTGTATTTGATAAGTAAATTAACAGAATCAAGTTCTTCAGGCGGTCTTCCAGCCACAAGTGAATGTTTAATACTTAAAGTTACAAAATAAGCCAAAATTGATGATGTAAAAAAAATAAAAAATTCTTTTAATTCAGCTTTTCCGTCACTGTAAATTTTTACTAAAAAATAAATAACAAAAAAAATTATCATTAAATAAAATAAATATTCAGAACAAAAAATAAAAAAACTATCAAGGGTTTCGTTTTTTCCCGCAAGATTATTTATTTTTCGAAACAAATAAATATTTGTAAAATATTGTTCATACATAATAAGACAATTTTAACATAAATTTTAAAAAACTCACACAAAATAATCCTTGTGACAGGCCTTGCCTGTCACAAAGTTGAGAGGCAAGGCCTCTCAACTTTTCCAAAAATTCTTTTAAAAAAATTTAGTTTTTTAATTTTTTTTAATTTTTTCAAAAATATCACAAACTGCCACAAAAGCAGTTGTCCAGCAAAGTTGAAGTGAAAAACCACCAGAAGGACGGTTAATGTTTAAAATATCTCCAGTTAAATACAAGTTAGAGTATTTTTTTGAAGTCATATTTTTAAATTCAACTTCTTCTGAGACAATCCCACCGTCTGCAATAACCGACCTGTCAAAACCTAAACTTCCTGTAATTTCCATTTTAAAAGATTTTAACTTTTCTAAAAGTTCTTTTCGTTCTGAAACTGTAATTTCATTGATATTTTTTTCTGCAATCTGATTTTGAAAACTTTTCAAAATCGCATTTGCAATATTTTTTTCAATTATCTCAGGTAAAACATTTTTAAGTTTTTTGTTTAAGTTTTGATTAAAAACTTTTAAAACTTTTTTGTCTGTTTGCTTGTAATCCAAATCTGGAAAAAAATCTAAAGTTGCAAAAACCTTTCCGTGTTTTAAAAGTTCTAAAACTTGATGTGATAAGTTTAAAATCATAGGCGCTGAAAGTCCAAAGTGAGTGAACAAAATTCTCCCTGTTTTTTTAAAAATATTTTTTTGGTTTTGAATAAAAGTAATCTTGCAATTGTTGTGTGAAGTTCCAGAAATGTTGTGAAAATATTGGCAATCATTTTTCAACGGCACAACATTTGGAGTAGGTGATTTTACAGTATGTCCAAGTTTTTCCAAAAACTTAAAACCATCTCCGGTTGATCCAGTAAAAGGTGCTGCCAGACCTCCGGTTGCTAAAACAAAGTTTTGAGCATTAAATTGTCCTTTGTCAGTTTTAACACTTACAATTTTGTTTTTTTTGTTTTCCAAAGACTTTACCTTTGTGTTTGTTAAAATTCCAACTTTATTTTTAATTAAAATTTTTTCCAAAGTTTTAAAAACATCAAAAGCCTTTTGTGATTTTGGAAAAACTCTTTTACGAGCTTCTTCTACAAGCTCCAAACCATTATTTTGAAAAAATTCAAAAGTGTCTTTTGATGAGAATTTTGAAAAAGGGGAGAAAAGAAATTTTTTGTTTTCTCCAAAATTTTCTAAAAACTTTCTGTTATCAAATTCAGCATTTGTGATGTTGCATCTACCACCTCCGGTTATTTTAAGTTTTTTTCCAAGTTCTTTATTTTTTTCAATTATCAAAACTTTTAAACCTTTTTCAGAGGCAATACATCCTGCAAACATTCCAGATGCTCCACCACCGATGATAATTAAATCATAATTTGTATTCATAAGGATATTTTAACAAATATATAAATTTTAAAAAGCCCATTTTCGCTCTTTTTTAATTTAAAGCAGTGCGAAAATGGGCTTTTTAAAACCAGACCTTTATGATACAATCATAATATGCATTACAATAATATAAATAAAAAAGTAATAATTTTTTTGATTTTAGGTTTCGTAGCTTTTTTAACCCTATTGATTTTATACATAAATTTTGAGCAAAAAAGATTGATTGATAAAAAACAAGCTTTAAATAAAATCGAAGTTTTTGAAAAAAAGATGTTGGAAAAATATAATGGCAATCATGAAATTCAAAATTCTTATAAAAACCAAATTGCAAGTTTAAAAGAAGCTGTGTCAAAAAACGAACAATACAGTCAAGATAAGTTAGAGCAAAAAATTGAAGAAATCAAAAATAAAATTACAAAATAATTTTTTAAAAAACAAAACAAGCAGAAAATAAATAAAGCTTGTTTTGTTTTTTCTAAAAAGACCCAGGTCTTGCCTTGACCTACTGTTAATCTGAAAACTGAAAAATATCTCCAAGTTTAATATTATTTTTTGTTTTAAAAAAGGCATTGGTTTCTAAAACATATAAAATTTTTTCATCAGGACCAAAACTTTCAGGAAAACTTTCAGGTTTTGCATTTTCTTTTACAAAAACAAGTTTTTGATTTTGATTAAAAAAGAAAATATCAATAGGGTAATTCATATTTTTCATCCAAAACTTTTGCACACCTTCTTTTTTGAAAATAAAAAGCATACCTTCGTTTTGTTTCAATTTTGCACTTCCAGAAAGCCCCAAAGTTCTTTTCTTGTCATTGTCAGCAAGATAAACTTTAAGTTCAATCTCGTTTATTGAAATATTGGAAGTTTCATAATTTTCAAAATTAGAATTTTGATTTTGAAATTTCAAAAAATAAAATAGAACAAAAAATAAAATCAAAATTAAAAATGCAATTATTAAATTTTCCTTTTTCATTTCTATATTGTAACTTATTTCTTTTTTTATAACAATCTTTTATGATATAATATACGTTATGAAAAGAGAAAAGAAGAAAAATTTATTTAAAAATAAATGGTTTTTAATCATTCTAGTTATTTTTTTGATTTTGCTTGGTTTTAAAGTTTACAATACTTTTTTAAAGGAAGTAAAAGTTGAACAAAAAGTTCAAAAAAAAGTAGAATTAATCAATATTTCAAAAGTAGACAAACCATTTTTAGAAAATCAATGTAAAATTTCATCTGAAAATACTGTAAATATTGTTGCCGAAACAGGTGGAAAAATTACAAGACTTTACAAACAAAACAATGACAAAGTAAAAAAAGGAGACTTAATTATGTCTTTGAAAAGTTTGCAACAACAAGCAGCAGTTCAAAATGCTAAAGTTGCTTTACAACAAGCCAAACTTGCTTTAAAAGATATGACCGAAAATACAAGAGGTCAAAACTTTGAAGAATTAAAAAAACAACAAGAACTTGTTGTTAAAAATGCTTACACTGCTTTTTTAAACAACGATTTAAGATTTTATCCAGAAGATGAGCAAGAAACGGATTTACCCCCAGTTGTTTCTGGAAATTATAACTGTAACAAAGAAGGAAAATATGTTTTAGAAACTTATTCTTCAGCCGCAGATTCAGGTGGTTCTTTTAGGTTTTCAGGGCTTGAAAGTGGAATACAGACAGTTTACACAGCTTACCCGGGAAGTTTAGGGGGGTGTGGTTTACAGGTTAAATTTCCTTTTGAATTTTCAAAAGACAAAAAATGGATTTTAGAAATCCCAAATAAAAAATCATCTTCATATCAACAAGCTTTACAGGCTTATGAGCTTGCAAAACAAAACCAAAATTTGTCTTTAAAAACAAACAAAGTTTCTGATGAAAAAATTTCTCAACAACAAAATGTAATCAAACAAGCAAGGATTAATTTGCAAATTGCGTATGACAATTTAGCAAAAACTCAAATTCGGGCTACTTCAAATGGAGTAATTACAAACTTAAACTTACACAAAGGAGACAGTGTTGCCCCCGGAGGTGTTTTGTTGAAAATCAAAGGAACAGAAAAAATCCAAGCCGAAGCATTTTTTGATCAAAATGAAACAAAATACATCTCTAAAAACTCGCAAGCGTTCGTTGATAACAAGGAAGTAAAAATTAACACCATTTCACAAGTTTTAGACGACAGTTCCAACAAAGCAAAAATCGTTTTTGACTTAGACAGCAAAGATTTTAAAAACCAAGATGGACAATTTTTTGATTGTAAAATCAAAATAGACGATTTTGAAAACCTAAAAAATCAAAAAACAATCATTCCACTTTCAGCACTTTCTGTTTTGGGCGACACTTACTATATTTTTTATCTTAAAGAAAACCAAGTAAGAAAAAGTGAAGTTAAAACTGGTGGGGTTTTTGGAGATAAAATCGAAATATACGATTTTGACCGAAATATTTCAAATATCATTAAAGATACCAGAGGACTTTACGAGGGCAAATTTGTTCAATTAACTGAAAAATAATATGTTTTTTATCAACAAGATTAAATTTACAATTTTTTTGGTTTTTATCTTTTTTGTTGCAGGAATTTTTTCTGTATTTCAAATGCCAAAAGAGTTATATCCTGAAATCAAAATCCCTGTGTTAGTTGTAAACACAGTTTATTTAGGTGCGTCTGCTGAAGATATTGAAAACACTGTTACAAAAGTTTTGGAAAATGAGCTTGTGGGCGGTTTAAAGCAGGTGGATGAGATTACTTCAAGTTCTAAAGAAAATGTTTCATCCATTACAATCAAACTTAATGAAAAAGCAGATGCCAAAGCGATTAAAGAAGATGTAAACGACATATTAAAACAAAACAGGAGTGCTTTACCAAAAGATGCAGAAGAACCTTTTGTATTTGAAGTTAGTTTTTCAGAGCAGCCTGTTTACATTTTTGCGATTTCTTCAACAGAAGCTTTAAACAATTTATATAAAATTTCAGATGAACTTAAAAATGAATTAAAAAAAGTAAATGGAGTTTCAAAAATTTCCGTTTCAGGAATTGGAGAAAGACAAATCACAGTTCTTTTAGACAAAAACAAACTTTTACAATACAATGTTACTCCACAAGAAGTTTCAAGAGCGATATCTTCTGCTAAAAATGTTTTTCCGGTAGGTTCAATTAAGTTTAACCAACAAAACCTTTCTGTTTTGTACCAGTCAAATGTTACAAACTACAATTCTTTAGAACATATTGTTGTTAAAAACAACAAAGATAGTTTTGTTACGGTTAAAGATTTAGCAGTCCAAATCGAAGATGGTTTGTCAGAAACAAAAACATTTTCAAGAATTTCAAAAGGAGGTTTGAAAAAACAACAAGCTGTAGTTTTTGCAATCACAAAACAAGAAGGAGGAAACATAATGGTGTTAACAAAAAATATTCAAGAGACTATTAAAAAATTCCAAGAAGAAAAACAGTTAGAATCTGACTTTATCGAGGTTATTGATTTTGGGGATGATATCAAAGAACAACTTTCAGAACTTGTTGTAAGTGGTTTGCAAACAATTTTAATTGTAATTTTGATTGTAGGACTTTTTGTAGGAACAAAAGAAGCCATTATTGCAGCTTTTGCTATTCCTTTATCATTTTTAATTTCATTTATCATAATGTTTTATTTAGGGCAAACTATAAACTTTATGTCACTGTTTTCTTTGATTTTGGTAATTGGAATTTTGATTGACTCGTCTATTGTAATTGTCGAAGGGATCTCAGACAGAATAGAAAAACACAAAAATATTAAAGATGCAGCATTTGAAACTTTACAAGTTTTTTCAAAACCAGTTATTGCAGGAACTTTAACTACAGTTGCTGTATTTCTGCCACTTTTGACTTTATCTGGAATCGTAGGGCAGTTTATGGGGGCAATTCCTAAAACTATTATTACAGTTTTGTTTATTTCTCTTTTTGTGGCTTTGGCGTTTATTCCGTCTTTGTTAATTATTTTTTCAAAAACTAAAATTAGAAATTTCAAAAAAGCAGAAAAAGTCAGAGAATCTGTCTTTGATAAAATTTCTGAAAAATATATAAGTCGGCTTAGAAAAGTTTTAAGTAACCAAAAGATTCAGAAACAAATCAGATATTCATCAATTGCTTTGTTTTTTGTAATGATAGCTTTTGTTGTTTCAGGGTTGATTGGATCTGCCTTCTTCCCACCAGAAGAATACGATAGAATTTTTATTAACTACCAAAATAAAGTTAATACAGATTTAAAAACAACTTCTCAGAAAGTAAAAGAGATTGAAGATCTTATTCAGAAAGACCCAAAAGTTTTATCTTTTACAACAACCATTGGCCAAAGTTCAGCTTTTACAGCTAAAAACCCGGGTGTTGCAAGTTCTGAAAGAGCAAATATTGTTATTAATATTGAAGACAAAAAAAGTTCTTTTGAGACTATTGCTTATTTGGAGAAAGAGTTAAAGAAATTTAATGCTGATGGAACTATTGAAGTTATAAAGCCTCAGTCTGGTCCGCCAACAGGGTCACCCATTGAAGTTAAACTTTTTTCTGAAGACTTAGAGATTTTAGAAAAATATGCTTTAAAAACTTTTGAAATTTTAAACAGCATTAAAGGAGTTAAAAATGCATCAACTGGGTTTGATTTAGGAGTTAAAAAAATTGTTTTAAAACCAAATGAATATAAACTCGCTCAAAAAGGTTTAACAAGTACAGAACTTTCTTTGTTCTTAAGGTCAAATATATATGGAGTTTTGGCAACTAGTTTAAATTTGAAAGGGGAAAGTGTTGATGTGCACGTTAAAACAAATTTAAATTCAGATTCTAGAAGTCATACTTTGTCAAACAATGTAAATGTTGAAAGTATTAAAAATACAATAATTAAAACAAGAGCTGGTAATGTGCCTGTTGGTTCTTTGTTTGATATTGAAATTAAATCTGACAGAAGAAATATCGGTCACCAAGAAGGAAAAAGGTATATTGCAGTAGCATCAGAAGTTCAAGATGGATTTAACACCGCTTTGATTCAAAAAGAATTTGAGAAAAAGTTAAAAGAAATAGATTTCAAGGAGGCAGGTATTGAAATTAAATTTGAAGGGGATGCAGAAGCTTCTTCAGATTCAAGTCGTGAACTGATGATTTCTTTGATTTATGGTATTTTGTTGATGATTTTGGTTTTGATGTGGCAGTTTAATTCATTTAAAGATACTTATTTGATTTTGTCTGTAATTCCAATGGGGCTTGTGGGAGTTTTGATTGGGTTGTTTATTACAAACAAAGATTTGTCATTTACCGCAATGCTTGGGTTTATTGCTCTTGTTGGTATTGTGGTGAATAACTCTATTATTTTGGTTGATACTTTTAACAATTTAAAAAAGAAAAATAAAGAAGAAAAATTGGGTCAAACTTTAGAGGAAATTATTGTTCAAGGTGCGATTTTAAGATTAAAACCAATTTTAATTACAACAGCAACAACAGTATTTGGAATGGTACCTTTGATTTTCGTTTCAAATATGTGGAGCCCGTTTGCCATTGCTTTGATTTTTGGGCTTACTTTTTCAACTTTTGTAACCTTATTCTTGGTGCCAATTAGATATCTCAAGGCATATAAAAACGTCAAAAATTAGCGCTAAGCTTCGTTGTCTTCATAAAATTATTTTTCAACGTAATAACACATACGTTTCAAAAAAGCACAATTTCGCGAAGCGAAATTGTGCTTTTATTTTTTAAACTTTACCTTTTAAATTCAATCACTCTTTCTTCTGGATTTATATATTCAAAATTTATCACTTCACAATTTTTAGGTAAATTCTTTTGAAAAATATCAGACCATTCTATAAAAATAATATTTCCTGAATCTTTAACTTGATTATTTAAATTTATATTTTTAAAATCATTTGTATTCAGTCTATAAGCATCAATATGGATTAACTTTCCATAATCTGCAAAATCATTTTTTAAAATTTTATATTCTTTTGAAATTACAAAAGTAGGAGACAAGACTTCTTCTTTGATGTTTAAAAGCTTGGCAATTTTTTTGACAAAGGCCGTTTTGCCAGCTCCCAAGTCACCGTTTAACAAAACAATTTTTGCTTCATTTACTTTTTTTTCTGGTTTTTTTTCTTTTTTCAAATAATTTAAAAACTTTTTTGCAAAGTTTTCCAAATCATTTAAATTCTTAATTTTATATTTTTTCATTTTATTTTCTTTCCTATATTTTAACAAAATTTTAATTAAATAAAAATATTTGTTATAATATATTATTATGTGGGCATTTAAAAGAAAAATAATAGTTTATATAGTATTTTTTATAATAATAGCTCTTATTGCTATTTACTATATAAACAAATTTACTAACAAACCACCAACATGTTTTGATGGTTTGCAAAATGGAAAAGAAGAAGGAGTTGACTGTGGGGGAGATTGTCAATATGTTTGTTTAAACAAAGTTGTTCCAATCAACGGTCTTTGGGCTAAAAGTTTCGACGTTGGAAACGGATTTTCAAACACAGTCGCATATATCGAAAACCCAAACTACGACTATGAAGTAAAAGCAAGTTACAAAATTAAAAACATAGATGAAGAAGGAGTTGTTTTAAATGATGTAACACGAGACATAGTTTTAAAACCAGGTGAAAAGAAAATGATTTTTATTCCTCATATTAAAACAGGAAACATTAAAATCAAAAGAACTTTAGTTTCAACAGGTGCAGTTGTTCAAGCAGAAAAAAAAGAAAGGTTTAAACAGAAAATAACAGTTGCTTCAAAAATTTTAAAAACAGACGGCAACCAAACTCAGCTTCAAGTAGGTTTAAGAAACCTAGATATTAAAGATGTTAAAAATGTTGAAGTTGTTGCAACTTTGTCTACCAAAAAAGGTGTTGTTTTTGAGGTGGGAAAAACTTTTGTAGAAAGAATCAAAAAAAAGGAAGAAGTTAAAGTTAACTTTACTTGGCAAAAAATTATCGACGATAAAGATGTGATTATCGAAGTATATCCAAGAATTGAAGAAGAATAAAATGTTTTTAAAAAATATAAAAAATATAGATTGGGTTTCTTTTGTTTCAGCAACCATAATTTCGATTATGGGTCTTTCTGTTATTTATTCTTTTTCTGGTGACAATTCACTTTTCCAAAAACAGTTAATTTCACTTTGTATATCTATACTTTTTTATTTTTTAATTTCAAATATAAACATCTACTTTTTAAAGCACAGTCGCTTTATTACTTTTCTTTATATATTTTCAGTAGGTTTGCTCCTTTTGGTTTTCGTTATAGGAACTGCTTTTTCTGGTGCTCAGTCGTGGTTCTCTTTAGGTTTTTTTGCCTTTCAGCCAACAGATTTAGCAAAAATCATTTTAGTTTTTGTGTTAGCAAAATACTTTTACAAAAGATATGTTGAAATTGAAAATATTTCACATCTTTTAATTTCAGGAGTTTACTCTTTAATAATTTTTATTTTACTTGCTTTACAACCCGACTTTGGTTCTGCCATGATTGTCTTTTTCATTTGGCTTGGTTTTATTGTTTTTGCAGGTGTGCCAAAAAGATACATTTTTTCTTTGTTTGCTCTTGGACTTGTTGTTTTTGTTTTAGCATTTAATTTTTTCTTCGCCGACTACCAAAAACAAAGAATTAAAACTTTTTTCAATCCAACAGCAGATGTTTTAGGTTCAGGTTACAACATTGTTCAGTCAAATATCGCTCTTGGTTCTGGTCAAGTTTTTGGAAAAGGAATATCTTACGGAACTCAAAATAGACTTGACTTTTTACCACAAGAAAACACAGACTTTATCTATTCAGCCATTGGAGAAGAATGGGGATTTGTCGGGATTTTAGTTTTATATGTTTTGTTTTTAACAATTTTTTTAAGATTAATTTTAGTTGCCAAAAACGGCCGGACAAACTTTGAGTCCTTGCTTGTTTTTGGAATTGCTTTGTATTTTTTTGTGCACTTTTTTGTTCATATTGGAATAAACTTAGGCTTCATGCCTGTTACAGGAACTACTTTGCCTTTTGCTTCTTACGGAGGTTCTCACTTGTTAATTGAGTTTGGAGTTTTGGGACTTGTTAATGCCATTTCTAAAACAAACAGAAAAATCAGAAAAGATAAAATCTCAGCCATTGATATTATTTCATAATCCGCTAAAATAAAATTATGTTTGAATTACCACTAGATTTAATTATTATAAGTTATAAACTTGATATATTTTTAATCACTCTGATAACTTATTTTGGACTTTACTACTTTTTTGATAAACAAAAAAGTATTTACATTTTTTTGGAATTAAAAATATTTATCATTTTATCTTTATTATTTTATTTTAATTATAAAGGCAAAGTTTTTGATTTTGGACAATTTAAAATTTCTTGGTTTTTGTATTACATTTTAATCCAATTTTTAATCGAGCTTGTTTTATACATTATTTTAATACGCCGAAACAAAAAATCAATCAAGATTAAATTTTAATCATAAAATTTTACTTTCAAATCCGCCCGAAATTTTGAATGGTTTTTTGAAAAAACCACTCAAAATTTCGGGCTCCCATTTGCAAAAATCACAAAAAACTGTTAACATAATCTCATTATGAGTCAAAAAAGTATTTTAAAATTTGTTTTCAAATACAATGTTAAAATATCTTTAATATAAAAAGAGCAGTTTTTCTGGCTCTTTTTATTTTTAATAATAATAAATATATGAAAAAAATATCAACAAAGTTAATATCAATTTTAATAATTATTCAAATGACTTTTGGAAGTTCTGTTTTTGCACAAGAAATTCAAAAAACAGAAACAAAACAAGGAGTTCAAAAAACACAGGTTCAAGAAACAGTAAACGAACCAACAGAAGTTTTAGATATTCAAAAAGATTTAGAAAACACACAAAAAGAACAAACTGATTTGCAAGATGAAACTTCAAATGAAAAAGAAGAGTTAAAAGAAAAACTGAAAGAAGAACTGAAAGACCAAAAAGAAAAACCAAAAGAAGACGACAAAGAGAAACCAAAAACACAAGCAAAAAGCGCTTCAAGTCCAGACTCAGCCGAAAATCAAAATCAAAATCAGGCAAAACACAAGATCTCTGATTTTGATGGTTCTTTAAACTACAACTATGGTATCGAACTTCCAAAAGGAAGAAACGGGCTAACTCCAAACATTGTTTTAAGTTACAAAAGCTCAGACAAATCTTTAGATTCAATTGTTGCAAAAGGTTGGTCAATCTCTATTCCATATATTCAAAGAATAAACAAAAAAGGTACAAACAACCTTTACACTCAAAACTATTTTTCATCATCAATCGACGGTGAGCTTGTAGAGCAAGAAAACGGAATTTACACACCCAGAGTTGAAAACGGTTCATTTTTAAAATACCAATACACAAACAACACTTGGACAATAACTGACAAAACAGGAACAATTTACGAATTTGGAAAAACAGAAAATTCAAAACAAGACAATCCTGAAAACACAGAACAAGTTTACAAATGGTATTTAGAAAAAACAACAGACACAAACGGAAACACAATTTCATATACTTATTTTAAAGATGCGGGACAAATTTACCCAGACACTATTTCATATAACCAATCAGGAATTTTTAAGATTCAATTTAATCGTTCGGCAAAAGAAAGAACAAATACTTCATACAAAACAGCTTTCAAAGTACAAACAAATTATAGAATTGATAAAATAAGTATTCTTATCAATGACGAAAAGAAAAAGGAATACAACCTAAATATTCAAAACAATTTAATTAAAGACATCCAAGAAAGCGGTTTTGAAAATGGAAGTGAAATTAAGTTACCAAAAGAGGATTTTGATTACATTAATAAAACCGTTAGTGGTTTCATAAAAAATGATAATTTCCTTCTCCCAACAGACTCAAATAACAAGGTTATTCAACTAAATAGTCATTCATCATATAAAGGAACTTTCTTTCAAGACGTTAACGGAG
>PDQZ01000002.1 GCA_002747955.1 Candidatus Campbelliibacteriota bacterium
AAGAGTAGATGGAATATTTGGAAAAAGAACAAAAAAAGCCGTAATCAATTTTCAAACAGCAAATGGACTAACAAAAGACGGAGTGGTTGGTTCAAAAACCGGGATGAGACTTTCTGCGGCTTGTAGAATGTAAACAAAGCCCGAAATTTTGAAAGAATTTTGGTAAGAAAAAAACAAGCGATGCTTGTTTTTTTCTTACCAAAATTCTTTCAAAATTTCGGGCTTTGTTTTTGCATTCTAACCCTTCAAATAAATGTAAATATCTTCAATGGCTTTGATGGCATCTCCCATTGCAATTCCGTTTTGTCGGTACAAAACATCAGTACAATCTCCAGCGGCCCAAATACCATTTACATTTGTTCTTTGGTTTTTACAGTTAATTTTAATGTGTCCAGTTTTGTCTTTTTTAATATCTTCTGAAAATCCAGTTGCTGGTACAGATCCGATTTCAACAAAAATCCCGTCTGTTTTCATTTCTTTTTCTTTGTTTGTTTTGTTATTTTTTACAACAATACCATTTACAAATACACCTCCTAAAACTTCTTTTACCTCTGTATTCAAGATGGCTTTCATGTTTTTATGTTTCAAAACATTTTTAACAGTCATGGGTTCTGCTTTAAATTTGTCAGATCTTTGTAAAAGGGTAACTGATTTTGCATAGGCTAAAAGTTGAGCTGCAGATTCAAAAGCTGCATTCCCACCACCAACAACAACTACATCTTTGCCAGCAAATAAAGGTCCATCACAAGTTGCACAGTAAGTTAAACCTTTGTGTTCGAACTTGTCTGCATTTTTGGCTGGAAGTTTTTTTCTTGTTCCGCCTGTGGCGATTAAAACTGTTTTTGATTTAAATTTTTCTTTTTTGTTTGTTGTGATTGTAAAATCTTTTTTGTTTGTTTTGATTTTTTCTACTAATGTGTATTTTTTAATTTCAAAATCTTCTGATTTGTAAAAGTTCAAATTTTCTTCAAGTTTCTTTTTCAGTTCCAATCCAGAAATTTCAATTTCTCCAATCCAGTTTTGAATTCCTTCTGAAACGATTGATTGACCTCCGAAGTCGTCTGTGATGATTAAAGTTTTTAGTTTTTTTCGGGCTGCATAAACTCCAGCTGCAACTGCTGCTGGACCTCCACCGACAATTATTAAATCATATATTTTATTTTTCATATTGAAGTAATTATATTATATATTTTTAAAATTTAAATATTGACAGATAAATATAAAGTGTTAGAATATAAAATAGTTTTTCAATTTGTATTTTTAGGAGAATAAAATGAACCTTGATCAAATCAGAGCAGATCTTGTTGTTAAAAACAAAACCATACTATTAATGGGAGACATCAACGAGGAAATGTACAAAAGATTTAAAGTTGAAATAAGCTTGTTGAAGACAATGGGGTCTCCAGATTTTGAATTAGAAATAGATTCAACGGGTGGAAATTACTATCAGTGCAGAAGAATTATTTCAGAAATGAAAAGGTATAAAGGTAAAATCACAGGTGTAGTTGTGGGGAGTTGTGATTCTTGTGCGTTTTATATTTTGCAAAATTGTGACTGGAGAGTTGCTTATGAATGCTTGTTTTTATGTATGCATAAAATTGCAAACGGTAAAATTGTGGGTGTTCGTTGCACAGAAGATATTCTGGAAACAATCGTGGTTAAGGATAAGCACGGCAATAGACTAGTAAAAAAAGAGGCAAAAAGATTAAAAAAAACAAACACAAAGATTATTAAGCTTTTTGTTTCGAAGAGTAATTTGTCATTTGAACAGATAAGCAAAAAAATGTTCAGAGACAAACCATATTCATCTAAAAAATTTTTAAAATGGGGTTTTTTAGATGAAGTAATTTAAATTTTTTTTTCATTTGGGCGACTACAGGTTTTTGTGGTCGCTTTTTTAGTTATTGAAAATTATGAAACTTTTGTATATTTTTTATTATTTTTTTCAAGCTTTCGGACTTGAAAAAGGGCTTAAAAAATGTTATTATATTATCCAATTATGAATGAAAAAAACAGTAAAATGGTAGAAGAAATGTTTGCAGCAGGTGCACATTTTGGATACTCAAAGTCAAAAAGACACCCAAGTTGTAAAGATTATATCTATGGAACAAAAAATTCTTACGATATTATCAACTTGGAGAAAACAGAAGAGCAAATTACAAAGGCAAAAGAAAAGTTAAAAGAAATTTTTGCAAAAAAAGGAAGAGTGATTTTTGTTGCAAGTAAAGCTGAAATTAAAGATTTAGCACCAGCAATTGCTGAATGTGAAAATATCTCTTATGTTAACACAAGATGGATTGGAGGAACTTTAACAAACTTTGGAGAAATTAGAAAAAGAGTTAACAAACTTAAAAAGCTAATGGAAGATTCAGAAAAAGGAGAATTTTCTAAATATACAAAAAAAGAAGCATTAGGTTTTGAAAAAGAAATTATCAAGCTTAAAAAATATTATTTTGGTTTGTTAGACTTAATTAAAAAACCAGATGCACTTGTAGTTGTGGATGCAAAAGATGAATCAATCGCAGTTAAAGAAGCACAAGACAAAGGTGTTGAAGTGATTGCTCTTGTAAACACAGATACAGATATTTCAAAATTAGATTATCCTATTGTTATTAACGACCGATCACGAGATGCTTTAGAATTTGTTTCAAAAGAACTATTCTCTGATTGTAAATAAAAAAATATTATGACAGAAATAAATATTGACTTAGTAAAGGAACTTAGAGCTCAAACTGGAGTTTCTATTATGCAATGTAAAAAAGCTTTAGAAGAAGCTGAAGGAGATATTGAAAAAGCAAAAGTTGCATTGACTAAAAAATCAGGAGAAATTGCTGCTAAAAAAGGAGACAGAGATTTGAATTCAGGAGTTATTTTAACAGTTACAGAAGGGAACAAAGGAGCAATTTTTGAAATCGGATGTGAAACAGACTTTGTGGCAAACAATGAAGACTTTCAAAAAACAGCAGGTGAAGTTGCACAAATGATTTTTGGTGGAACAGACAAAAACGCTGATGAAGTAAAAGAAAAACTTTCAGAAGCAACACAAAAATTTGGAGAAAGAATTGAAGTTGTAAGAATTGAAAACAAAGAAGGTGCTTTTGGAACTTATGTTCACAACAACAAATCTGTTGGAGCTATTGTTGTGTTTAAAGCAGAAGATGATTCTGTATTTTCAAAAGAAGGATTTGAACAAATGGCAAAAGATGTAGCGATGCATATTGCCGCACAGCATCCAAAATACTTGAAAAAAGAAGATATTGACTCACACGAAATGGAAACAGCAACAGAAACTTTGAAAGAAGAAGTAAAAGACAAACCAGTTGAAATGCAAGATAAAATTTTAGAAGGAAAAATCAATGCTTATTTTAAAGAAAGAGTATTGGAAACACAATCTTTTATTAAAAATCCAGAAATCACTGTAAAACAACTTGTAGAAAACTTTGGAGAAGGGCTTGAAATCGTTGAATTTACAAGGTTTGGAGTAGCAGAAGACTAGTTTGAGGTTACTTGAAAAAATAAATAAATATGTTAAGATATTGTCTACCAAAAGGTAGAAATATCTTTAAGCCAGAATAGCTCAGCGGTAGAGCAACCGCCTTGTAAGCGGTAGGTCCCCAGTTCAATCCTGGGTTCTGGCTCAGAAAATAAAAAACACTCTTTGAGTGTTTTTTATTTTTAAAGTGGGGTTTGTTTGCCCGAAATTTTTGTTTTGGTTTTTGGACTTGAAAATATTTTTTTTTGTAGTATCATATAGAAATCAATCCTCCCATAGTTCAATGGATAGAACAAGAGACTTCTAATCTCTAGATCTAGGTTCGATTCCTAGTGGGAGGACAAAATACAAAAACCAAAGCGAATGCTTTGGTTTTTAAGTATTTTGTACCTTCCACTAGGAATCGAAAAAAGCCCAGCCATGTTTTTTCTCTGTGTGGTTGCGTTTGAGAAAAAACGGCGGGCGACGAGACGACGAGTTCTTAACGAAAACGAGCGAAGCGAAGTTTGAGTTTAGAACTGGTGTCGATTTAGTGGGAGGACAAAATACAAAAACCAAAGCGAATGCTTTGGTTTTTAAGTATTTTGTACCTTCCACTAGGAATCGACCAAGCACTTTGATAAACACAAACAGAATCAAAGTGCTCGGAACTTCGTTAAGAGCCTAAATAGTTTGGAATTGTTGTTGAGTGCTGGTGAAGGTAAAGAAAAACCACTTTGGATAAAATCCAAAGTGGTTTTGTTTATAATGTTTTATTTGTTTTTGGAGTGTGCTATAACCTGATTAAAAGCGTACATAATTATTGTATCATGGTTATTTTCATCAAGAGTTAAACCTCTTTCTTTTAGATATTCTGTGGACTGTATTTTTTCTGCAACGATTCTTAAAATCATCTTGCATGTATTTATATCTTCCATACTTAGATTTTTATATTCATCAAGAAATATTTTATTACCATTTCCAAGAAAATCTTCATAAACCAAATTTAACAATAAGCAAATTCTTTTTGCATCTATTTTTTTACCTAATTGTGAAATTATATCGGCCTCTAGTTCTAATGAAATAATAAGGTCGTTCAAGTTGTCAACCTCGATATTAAATTCATTGTAGTTAGACATTTCATTCTCCCTTTGTTTAAAGAAATAGGTTTAGATTATAATATATAAATTTATCTGAGTCAAATTGGAGAAGGGGAAAATGGAGTCCCGAAAATTGCGGAGCAATTTTCGGGTTGTTTTTATTTTGGTCTTTAGAAAACCGCGACTTGTGAAAAATCGCGGTTTTAAGTTTAAAGTTGTTATTATTTTGGATTATTTTTAAAATATTCCAAAGTTTTTTCAAAAGATATTTTTGTTATTAAAAGTTCTTTTTCTGAAAGATGAATATGCCCAAAATCACTTATAACATAAGAATAAACAACAGAATAAAATTCACTGTTTATTTCATCAATGTCTTTTTCTCCAGTTAAAAAACTTGCTAAACACTCGTGTTTTAAATCATAAAGAATATGTTTAAACATTTTTTCCATTTGTTCGTTTTCTGGAATTGATGTTAACAAGTCTTTTTTTATAACACGAATTAAAGTTTTACTCATCAAATCAATTACTTCTGATTTTTCTTGAATAAATTCTTTTATCTCTTCATTTGTCATTTTTCTCTCCGTTTTTTTGTTTGATTTATAAAATATAACTTTTTTTATTGTAACAATAAAGTAAGATTTAGTAAAGTTTTAAAAAGGGCATTTCAGCACTTTTTTAAGGCCAAAATTGAGCCAAAATGTCCTTTTTTGAAATTAAAAATACCCCAATTTATTCACAATTTGACTTTTTTTGGATTTTGTGTTTTTTATATTTTCTGTTATAATACTTGCACTTATTATTTATGGAAGAAGTAATTAAACAAGGTATAGTTACCGAGTCTTTGCCAAACACTATGTTTCGAATCAAATTTGACGACCAAGAAGATGAGCATATTGCTTATTTAGGTGGGAGAATGAAAAGATTTAGAATTAGAATTTTGGTAGGAGATAAAGTAGAAGTTAAAATGGATGAATATGGCGGAAAAGGCAGAATCATCAAAAGATTATAAGAATTAAAAATATGAAAGTAAAATCATCAGTAAAAACAATCTGTAAAGATTGTAAAAAAGTTAAAAGAAACGGTGTTTTAAGAGTAATTTGCTCAAAAAACCCAAAACATAAACAAAAACAAGGATAATTAAATTATATAAAATATGAGAATTTCAGGTATAACAATCCCAGATGAAAAAAGAATTGAAATGGCTTTAACATCAGTTTTTGGTGTTGGTAGATCAACAGCTTTAAAAATTGTAGAAAAATCTGGTATCGAATTAGGAAAAAAAACAAAAGATCTAAACGAAAAAGAAGAACAAGCCATCAAAAAAGAAATTGATGCTTTGACAATTGAAGGGGATTTAAAAAGACAAAAATCTTCTGATATTAAAAGACTTATTGATATTGCTTCATACAGAGGGACAAGACATGTTAAAAAATTGCCTCTAAGAGGTCAAACAAGTAAAAACAATTCAAGAACAGTAAGAGGTGGTGGAAGAAAAACAATGGGATCAGGAAAAATTAAAGTAACTAAAAAATAAAGTTATAAATAAAATTATAAAAATATGGGAAAAAAGAAAGTTGTAACAAACAAAGATAATACAAAAAATAATGCTTTAAGAACAAGAGCATTATCAAAATCTTCAAAAAAGAAGAAAAAACTAAATACAGGAATTTTGCACGTGCAATCAACATATAACAACACAAGAGCCTCTTTAACAGATTTAGAGGGTAATTTGTTTTTTACATCATCAGCTGGTGCATTAGGATTTAAAGGAGCCAAAAAAGGAACTCCCTTTGCTGCTGCAAAAGTTGGAGAAATTGTTGGAGAACAATCTTTAAATGCAGGTGTTCAAAACGTAAAAGTTTCTGTTAAAGGAGTTGGATCTGGTAGAGAAGCTGTAATCAGATCTTTTATTGCAAAAGGAATTGACATTACAGAAATTTCTGACAACACTCCTGTTCCACACGGTGGGGTTAAACCAAGAAAACCAAGAAGAATATAGAAATTTAATATTAAAATTATGAGCAAAGTACAAACAAAATATAAAAAATGTAGAAAATACGGTTCTGTGTTGTTTGAAAAATGTCAAACAGCAAAATACGCTTTATCAGAACAGAAAAAAAGGTTTTCTCAAAGAGGTGGAAGAAGAAAACAAATTTCAGACTACGGAAAACAGTTAATGGAGAAACAAAAAATTAAAATTGCATACGGTCTTAAAGAAAAGAAACTAAAATCATATATTTTAGATGCAATTAACAGCCAAAAAGAAACTTTTTCAGAGATTTACAAAAGTTTAGAAACAAGACTTGATAACGTTGTTTACAAAGCAGGTCTTGCAGACACAAGAGCAATGGCAAAACAAATGGTTTCTCACGGACACATCACTGTGAACGGAAGAAAATTAAACATTCCTTCATATCAAGTAAAAGTGGGAGACAAAATTGCAGTTAGAAAAGAAAGTCAAGATCGTGCAATGTTCCAAAATCTTGCTTCAAAAGATTTATCAAAATTACCAGCTTGGATAAGTTTTGACCACAAAAAACTTGAAGGAGAAATCAAATCAGATCCTGTTTTAGAAAGAAGTGAATTTAATTTACAACAAGTTATTGAGTACTATACTAGATAATTTTTCCATAAATATTTTTGAAATTTTCAAAAAACTTTCATAAACACATCTATTAAACCAAAAAACCAAATAAAATAAAAAAACTATGATTCAAAAAGAAATTTTACAACCAGGGGAGTTAAAAATTGTTTCTGAAAAAAACAATAAAGGAGAATATGAAATTGATAAACTTTATCCTGGGTATGGACATACTTTAGGAAATTCTTTAAGACGAGTAATTCTTTCTTCAATTCCAGGAGTTGCTGTAACAAGAGTTTTCATCGAAGGTATTCCACACGAATTTTCTGCGATTGAAGGTGTTAAAGAAGACGCAATAAATATAATTTTAAACTTAAAAAAAGTTGTGTTTAAGCTGAACTCAGAAGAACCAATGACACTTACAATTGAAGCTAAAAAACAAGGAGAAATTACAGCCAAAGACATTAACTTACCATCTCAGGTTGAAATTGTTAACCCTGACCAATACTTGTTCACCCTTGAAAAAAACAAATCAATCAAAATTGAATTTGAAATTTCAAAAGGATTAGGCTATGTGCCAAAAGAACATATTAAAGGAAACCAAAAACTAAAAGTTGGAGAAATTGTTATGGATTCAAACTTTACACCCATAAGAATTGCATCTTACAAGGTAACAAATACCAGAGTAGGAGATAGAACAGACTTTAACAAAATATCATTTTTCATTGAAACAGATGGTTCTGTAACGCCAACAGAAGTTATCAAAGAATCAATTCAAATTATGATAGAACAATTACAATCAGTTCTAGGAATTCAACAAGAAACAGAAAGCGAGAGCTTTGACACAGGAGAGTCAATCGCGGTACTTGAAGTATCAGGAGATATTTTAGAGAAAATCGCAACATCAGGAATTGTAAAACTGGCTGACTTAAGATCAAAAACAGACGAAGAGATTTTAGAAATAGACGGTATTACACAAGAAAAGTTAGAAGAAATAAAAAAAGCATTAGAAAAACATAAACAGTAATTATTAAAAATATGAGGCATCACAATAAAAATAAAAAATTCGGAAGAGAAACAAAGCAAAGAAGAGCTTTAATGAGATCACTTGCAATTGCTCTTTTGGACAAAGAAAAAATCGAAACAACAGAAGCAAAAGCTAAAGCTTTAAGAAGTTATGTTGAAAAAATCATTACAAAAGCAAAAAAGAATGATTTAGCAACAAAAAGACTTTTAAACTCAAAGCTTGGTTCAGGCGGAAATATTGTTGTTAAAAAAGCATTAGAAGAAATCGCTCCAAGATACAAAGATGTAAACGGAGGATATTTAAGAATTATTAAAAAAGGAGAAAGAACAGGTTCAGATGGAGCAGCAATGGCTATTATTGAATTTGTTAAATAAAATATTATGAAAGAATTTAATTTAGACGCAAAAGATCAAAAATTGGGAAGACTTGCAACAGAAATTGCTACAATTTTGATGGGAAAAAATGATCCTGACTATCAACCAAACAAAGTGGCTGATGTAAAAGTTAATGTTTCAAACGTATCTTTACTTGACATTGACGCAAAGAAAAAAGCTCAAAAAGTATATGACTCTTACTCAGGTTACCCTGGAGGAAGAAAAGAAATTACTTTAGGAGAGTTGATTGAAAAAAAAGGATTTGCTGAACCTTTAAAAAATGCTGTTTATGGAATGCTTCCAAAAAATAAACTAAGAGATGTTTTAATGAAAAACCTTAACATAACAGAATAATATGACAGACAATATTTTTAGAAACAAAAAAAAGAAAAATAAAAAAGCAGTTTTGGCAAAAGTGAAAGAAACAATGAAATCTTTGTTGCCAAAAAAAGAAAAATATACAGAAGCTGTTGGAAGAAGAAAAACAGCCGTTGCAAGAGTTAGACTTTATCCTGCACAAGAAACTTCAATTGTGGTAAACGGAAAAGAAAACAAAGTATTTTTCGGAACAGAAGAACTTGTTAAAAAAACAAAAGAAGCACTAGACCTTGTAGCAGATAAATATTTTGTGTCTGCATATGTTAAAGGTGGAGGAATCAACGCACAAGCAGAGGCTATCAGACTTGCTATTTCAAGAGCACTTGTGGAACTTGATGCAAACGCAAGAGGGGACTTGAAAGCAAAAGGATTTTTGAAAAGAGATCCTCGATCTGTTGAAAGAAAGAAACCTGGTTTAAAGAAAGCCAGAAAAGCTCCAACTTGGGTAAAAAGGTAAAATTTCAAAACTCAAAACAAAAAATCGCGCAGCGATTTTTTGTTTTTTTAAATCGAATCTCAACCCAGGACTGAGGAGACCCAGGCCCTGCCTGGGTCAAGGCAGGGCCTGGGTCAAAAAAAGCCTTTATAAATAAAGGCTTTTTTAAAAATCCGTTAAGCAACTTCTAGTATTTTTTCTTCTCCTGTTGCTGTTTCTTCTTTTGTTTGTGATGGTAATGTGCTTCCAAACTCTAAATAAAGGTCTAAAAGTCTTATTAGAGTTTTTCTTGGAGTGGCAGTTAAACCAGCTCCAATCATGTTTTTGTAGCTTTTATCGCCACTATTTGCGATAATTTTCTCAAAAAGCTTATCAATTTCTTGAAGTTTTTCGATAAAATTATCACCATTTTTTAAAGCCATTTGATATAAATTTTCGGCTTTAAAAAATAAAGAATTACTTGCATATTCAACAAGGTCTCTTCTTAACCCGTCTCTTTTTGTTATTGAAGAGTTAAGTTTTAAGAGGTCTTGTTTTGCAGTATTTCTACACATATTATTTTTCTCCGTTTGTTAATAAAATTTATCCTAACATATTTTATTATTTTTTCTATTATTTGTCAAGTAATTGATTTTTGTTTTGAAAAAAGTTAAAATATTGCTTAACTATATAAAAAGTAGTTTAATTAAAAATATATGTCAAAACACAAAGAAGAAAAAAAACATCAAAACGTAAATTCAGAAAACTTTGAATTTCAAAGCAAAGAAATTAAAAACAATAAAATATCAAAAATAAATTTAGTTACTCTTCTGGCTTTAATTTTGGTTATAATTTATTTAGTTATCAATCACACAAAAGGTTTAACTCCAGAAAAATTTGATAAGTCACTAGAAGATTGGAAAGTTTGGAAAGAACAAGAAGAAATGTCAAAAATGGCTGAAAAGTTTAAAGTTACAAAATCTGATCATGTTTACGGAAAAGAAGATGCAGAAATTACAATTTTTGAATATTCAGATTTTGAATGTCCTTTCTGTAAAAGATTTGCCTCAACTCCAAAAGAAGTTGTAGATAAATACGATGGAAAAGTAAACACAGTTTTCAGACATTTACCACTTCCATTTCACAACCCACTTGCAGCTCAAGCAGCCGCAGCATCAGAATGTGTAGCTGAAAAGAAAGGAAAAGATGGATTTTATGCTTTTCATGATCAATATTTTACAAAAACAAAAGCAGGTGGAAAAGGAATGACTTTTGATGAGATGTTAAATATTGGTGTTGGACTAGGTCTTGATAAAAAAGAACTAGAAATTTGTATAAATTCAGAAGAAACAAAAGCAAAAGTTACAGCAAACATGAAACAAGCTCAAGAGGCAGGAATTACAGGAACGCCAGGAGTAGTTATTAAAAACAACAAAACAAATAAAATTTTAAGGGGGGCAGGAGCTGAACCTATTGAAGCTATTGAGGATAAAATTGAAAAATTATTAAAATAATTTTAGTTTTTAAACAAATCTTTATTTAAGGTTTGTTTTTTTATAAAAAAATTATAAAAAAGCAAAATTTAATCTGTTTATTATTGGAGTTGATTTTCTTTAATTTTTTGCAATCATATGTTAAAATTACTCCACATAATTAAATAAATATATGGAACAAGAACAAAGAACAAATCATAATATAACAGATATTGAAATTTCTGAAAAAAGAAGAGAATTTACAAATTTACAAAATAACAAAAGAACATTTAAACAAAAAAACAAAAGAATTTGGTATAAATTTTTAGCATTTTTTGTTTTGGCATTAGCATTTTTTGTTTTTATTTCTTACTTTTTGCATTCAGCAACAGTTGAAATAAAACCAAAAACTGAAAATCTAGTATTTTCAAATGACATTTACACAGCCACAATCTCAGATGGTCAAAATATAGATGGTCAAAAAGGAAATACTGCAGGAGAAATTTCAAAAATCTCAGCAGGAAAAATTACAATTAAAAATGATACAGACCAAAGACAAAGTTTAAGAAAAGAAACAAGATTTCAAACAGAAGATGGTCTTGTGTTTAAAACTTATTCAGCTGTGACTCTAAAACCAAAATCAGAAGCAACTGTAAAAGCATTTTCAGATGGAGTAGGGGAAAAGTATAATATTAAAAAAGATGCAAACTTAACAGTTCCAGGATTTAAAGAGGCAAAAATGGATGATGAGTTTGAAAAAATCACAGGTAAAGTTGCAGAAGATTTTGTATTTACAAAAGACGATACAACAAAACAAGTTACACAACAAAAAGTTGAAAAAACAGAAGGTTCAATAAAATATTCTGTTTTGACAACAGAACTTGAAAGATCAAAAGAAATTGCTTCGATTGGTGTTGATAGTGCTGAAAAAAAAGCCGAAGGAGAAATTGAAATTTCAAACAATTTATCAAAAGCACAAAAACTAAGAAAAGAAACAAGATTTCAATCTAAAAACGGTTCTGTATACAAAACATTTAAATCAGTTACAATTCCAGCTAAAGGAAAAGTAAAAGCTAAAGTATTTGCAGATGTTGCAGGTGAAAAACACAACGCTTCAAAAGGTACAAATTTAGTAGTTCCAGGATTCAAAGAAGCGAAAATGGATAAAGAATTTGAAAACATTAAAGCTGTTGTTTCATCTGATATTAAAGGAGGTTCTATTGGAAAAACAAATATTCCAAACAAAGACGAATTAGAAAAAGCAAAAACAGAATTGAAAAATACAATTTTAGATGAATTAACAATAGAAACAAAAAAACAAAAAAAAGATGGTGATATTATTTTAGGTAACAATTTCCATACAAGTTACAATTTTGCTACAGAATCTGTTGGAGACAAAGTTGTTGTAAAAGTAAAAGCTATTCAAAAAGCACCTGTTGTTTCTAAAAAAGATTTTATTAAAATGATTTTCAAATCTGATAATAAAAAAATTGAAAACTTAGATAATATTGAAATTCAAAATTATTCAAAATTAGTTTTCAGAATTTTAAATCCACAATCATTTAATATTGGATCAGGACAATCATTTAACTTTGCTGTCAAAGGAGACGCTGTTGTTGGTTGGGTTTTAAATCAAGGAGAATTTAAAAACAAAATTGTTGGAAAGAGTGAAAAAAAAATTAAAGAAATTATGAAAAATGAATACAAAAACTTTAACATAAATGTATTGATTTCACCTTTCTGGAGATCATCTGTTCCATCTGATGTTGATGATATTGATGTTGTAATTAAAGAGTAAAATGACAAAAGAAGAAAAAAAGACAAATAAAAATACTGGAATTTTAGAGCAGATTATTGGTCCTGTTGCAGATATTTATTTTGAAGGGCAACTTCCTGCTTTAAAAAACAAACTTGTTGTAACAAAAGAAAATGGAGATGAAATTGTTTTTGAAGTAGCATCTCACTTGGGAGCAGACAGAGTTCGAGCCATCGCTATGAACGACACTGCGGGACTTTCAAAAAACATGAAAGTTGTTGATACTGGTAGCTATATTCAAGTTCCAGTTGGAGAAAAATCACTTGGTAGATTGTTCAATGTTTTGGGAGACACTTTAGACGGAAAAGAAAGTCTAGATAAATCAGAGCACTGGCCAATTCACCGAAAACCACCAGAGTTTTCAGAACAAACTGATAATGCTGAAGTTTTTGAAACAGGGATTAAAGCCATTGACTTGCTTGTTCCGTTTCTAAAAGGTGGTAAAGTTGGACTTTTTGGTGGAGCTGGAGTTGGTAAAACTGTTATTATCCAAGAGTTGATTAACAATATCGCCAAAGGACACGGAGGGTATTCTGTGTTCGCTGGAGTTGGAGAAAGAGTTAGAGAGGGAAATGATTTGTATTATGAAATGAAAGACGCAGGTGTTTTGGATAAAACCGCACTTGTATTCGGACAAATGAACGAAGTTCCCGGAGCCAGAGCCAGAGTTGCTTTAACTGGGCTTACAATGGCTGAATACTTCAGAGACAAAGAAGGAAAAGACTTATTGTTCTTTATGGACAATGTTTTCAGATTTGTTCAAGCAGGTTCTGAAATCTCAGCTCTTTTAGGTCGTGTTCCCTCAGCTGTAGGTTACCAGCCAACACTTGCTGAAGAAATGTCACTTCTGCAAGAAAGAATTACTTCAACAAAAAAAGGATCAATTACATCTGTTCAAGCTGTATATGTGCCAGCCGACGACTTTACAGACCCGTCTGCTGCAACAACTTTTGCACACTTAGACTCAACTGTTGTGCTTTCTCGTGATTTAGCAGCACTTGGAATTTATCCAGCTATTGATCCGCTTGAATCTACTTCAAACGCTTTGACACCTGATATTGTTGGAGAAGAGCATTTTGAGGTTGCAACTTCTGTAAAAAATATTTTGCAAAAATACAAAGATTTGCAAGACATTATTGCAATTTTGGGAATTGATGAACTTTCAGACGAAGATAAACAAACAGTTTATAGAGCAAGAAAAATTCAAAAATTCTTATCACAACCATTCCATGTAGCCGAACAATTTACAGGAGCAAAAGGTGCTTATGTAAAAATTGAAGATACAATAAAATCTTTTAGAGATATTATTGAAGGGAAATACGATGATAAAGATGAGGACTTTTTCTATATGAAAGGCGGACTGTAATAAAACTTAAAAAATTGGCGACTTGCTTTGTTGCCTTCATAAAAAAATCGCTCAACGTAATAACACATACGTTTCGCGATTTTTTTATTCGGCACTTCGCAATTCATCCAATTTTTTAAGTTTTATCAAAAAAAATATTAAAAATTAGCGTGCAGCTTTACTGCTCAACATAATAATAACACATACGTTTATATTAAAAAACCTTAACTTGCTTAAAAAGTAAGTTAAGGTTTTTTATATTTTAAAATATGAAGTTTTATATAAAGGGGAGTGAATGTGTGGAAAAAGTGGAAACTGTGGATTAAAAAGTGGAAAAGTGGAAAAAAGTGGCAAATTGTGGTTGAAAAGTGTCAAAAAGTGGTATAAAATACAGTTAAGAAAATTTCTAAAATTTTCTTGCAAATTAGACTCAATAAAATTAAGTATTATTCAAATCTAATATTTGAATTGCTATTCGGATTTAGCTACAAGCTAGATCTGAATAGCACATTTAAGTGCTAAAAAATATGTTAATTGGAGAATACACAAATTCAGTAGATAAAAAAGGGCGGGTGACAATGCCTGCAAAATTCGTCAAAGAAATGGGAAAAACATTGTTTATCTCAAGAGGTCTTGATGGTACTTTATCTGTGTATACAAAAAAATCTTGGAACAAATTAGAAGAAAAGATTAACCAATTATCAATGACAAAAGAAAAAAATAGAGCCTTTGCCAGATTTATTCTTTCAGGTTCACAAGAAATTTCTCCTGATTCACAAGGTAGAATCTTGATTCCACAACACCTGAGGGATCACGCAAAACTTGGATCAAAACTTGTGTGGACAGGACTTGGAGATAAAGCCGAAATTTGGAGTGAAGAAAGATGGAATAAATACTTAAAAGAATCTGTAAAAAATCCAGAAGAGATTGCAGAATCACTTGAGGATATTATCTAAAAACAATGACAAAATCAAACCAAACAATTCACAAACCAGTTTTATTAAACGAAGTAATTGAAAGTTTAGATTTGAAAAAATCAGACATTGTTTTTGACGGAACTTTAGGTGGGGGAGGATACAGTTTTTTAATTTGTCAAAAAATTGGAAAAGACGGAATTTTAATCGGAACTGATTTAGATTCAACAGCAATTTCAAAAACAAAAGAAAGACTGAAAGACTTTGAAAATAAAAAATATTTTTTTCAAAAAAATTATTCTGAAATTAAAAATATTTTAAAAGAGCTTAAAATTTCAAAAGTAGACAAAATTGTTTTAGACTTGGGAATAAGTTCAGATCAACTTTTGAAAAACAAAAGAGGGATTTCTTTTCAGGATGGTGGTGAATTGTTAGATATGAACTTATCTGACAAAGATAAAAAAATCACAGCTTCTGAAATTTTGAACACTTATTCTGAAGAAACTTTGGCTGATTTATTTTACTACTATGGTGGTGAAAAAGCGGCTCGAAAAATCGCCAAAGCTATTGTTCAAAAAAGAAAAGAAAAAGAATTTAAAATAGTTTCAGATTTAACAGAACTTATTGAAGAAGAAATTGGACATTTTTACAAACACAAAAAAATCAATCCTTCAACAAAAGTTTTTCAAGCTTTAAGAATTACAGTTAACGACGAAATTTCAAATTTAAAAAAAGTTTTAGAAGACGGATTTGAAGTTTTAGAAAAAGACGGTTTGTTTGCAGTGGTTGCATTTCACTCACTGGAAGATCGAAATGTTAAAAGAATTTTCCAAAATTTTCAAAAAGAAGGTTTAGGGGAAAAAGTAAATAAAAAAGTAATCAAACCATCTGAAGAGGAGCTTTCAGAAAACAAAAGAGCTCGAAGTGCCAAATTAAGAGTTTTCAAAAAATTAATATAATAAAGTATGACAAATCAAAGTAGAATAAAAAAATTAAATAAAATATTGATTAAACGAAACAAAATTATATTTTTGTTATTTAGCTTTTCTATTTTACTTTTTGTAACGAGCAACTTTTACTTTGTTTACACAGAAGCAGCTTTGGTTTCAGAGATAAAAAATTTAGATGCAAAACTTGCTGATTTAACAGTGAAAAAATCTTCAATTGAAATTGAATACACAGAAAATGTTGAAAAATTAGAAAGTATCGAAGACAAATTTGCTTTAACAAATTTAAAAGAAGTTGAGTATTTAAATTCAACAGATTCTGAATTTGCTTTTAAAAATTAAAATTGTATAATTAGGTTTATATAATTAAGTTTTTATTTTGTTTATGAAAAATGTGAAAAAAAAAATAGTAAAATTTTCTGATAGTAATATTATAAATTTTACTATTTTTTTTGTATTTATTTTCGTTATTTATTTAGTTTTTAAACTGTATCAATTGCAAATTATTCAAGGCGCAAAATACAACGAAATTATTAAAAACCGAGAGCTTGGAGCGTATCAAAGAAAAATCAACGACAAAAGAGGAACTATTTTTTTCAAAAACCACACAGACAATATCAATACGGTGGCTGCTGTTGATATTCCAGTTTATGATGTTTATGTTAATCCGCAAAAAGTGAAAGATAAAAATTACACTTATACTTTTTTAAATGATTACAAAAAAATTAATAAAGAAAAATACTTCAAACAAGTAAACAAAAAAAACGACACCTACGAAGTTTTGTTAAAAAATATTTCAGAAAAAGATGTTTTAAAAATTAAAAAAGAATACAAAAACAAAGATTTACATTTTTCTAAAAAAAATAAAAGAACTTATCCTTTAAAAGAAAATTCTTCAAAAATAATTGGTTTTGTGAATCATGAATATAAAGGAGCTTATGGTTTGGAAAAATATTATGACAATATTTTATTCAGAGATTCTGATATTTATCAAAAAACAGTTTTTTCTCATTTCTTAAAACAAGAAAATAACTTAAAAGCATTTTCTAAAAAAGATATTTCAAAAGAGGGAGATTTATATTCTTCCGTTGACATTTCCGTTACAGAATTTGCCAACAAAATTTTAAAAAAAATAAACAAAAAATATAATGCAAAGTATTCAGGAATTATTATAATGAAACCAAAAACTGGTCAAATCATTGCAATGACCGACACTGAAAACTTCAACTTAAACCAAAACAGGAAAGATTACAGAAATAAATTTGTAGAATATAGGTATGAGGTTGGTTCGGTTTTTAAAATTTTAGCAGCTGCTGTGGGGCTTGAAAGTGGTGCCATAAATAAAAATTTCTCATATAACGATCGAGGTTGTGTTGATATTAAGGAAGCCACTTTTTGTAATTACGACAAAAAAGGTCGAGGGAAAAATACAAGTTTAGAAAAAATCTTAATCCAGTCTTTAAACACAGGAATGATTAGAATTGAACAAAAAGTGGGGCATAAAGTATTTTTCGAAAAACTTTTAGAACTTGGCTTGGCTGAAGAAACAGGAATTGATTTACCAAACGAAGTTTCTTCAAATATTTCATCTTTAAACGATTACAACCCTATTAACTATGCGGCAGCTTCTTTCGGCCAGTCAATTTCATTCACTCCCATTGGAATTACAAGAGCCTTGTCAACAATTGCATCTGATGGGTATTTAGTCACTCCGAATGTTGTAAGTAAAATAAAATACGGCGGTCTAATTCCCGACAAAGAGTTTTCTTCTGAAGCCAAAAAAGTTTTTTCTGAAAGCACTGTAAAAACTATCAAAGACATAATGGTTAAAAGATCTGAAAAATCACAAGTTAAAAAAAATAGTGATTTGGAAGGATATTCAGTAGCTACAAAGTCTGGAACAGCTCAAATTGCTGACAAAAAAAAAGGTGGGTATTTGAAAGGGAAAAATATGCATACATTTTTCGGATTTTTCCCAGCTTATGGAAAAACAGAAGACAGATTTTCAATTTTCATTTACACAGTAGAACCTCGAAATGTTAAATATTCATCTGGCTCTTTGACCGAACCATTTTTTGAAATTGTAAACTTTTTAATCAAATATTATAGAGTTCCACCAGATAAAATAAGAGAATAAAAAAGTGCAAGGTTATGCACTTTTTTCTTTTTACATCCGCTTTATTTTTTGTTATCATAGTTAAGTTTTCAATTTAAAATTGAAAAAAATTACAAATTAATAAAAAATAAAATGGAATTAGATATTGAACAAATTGTATCACTTTTAATTTTTATAACTACATTTGCTTTTATCATTCATGATAAGTTTCATAGAACAGTTATAGCATTTTGGGGAGCTATTGCTATGGTTATTTCAGGAATGGTGATGGGATTTTATGACAGCCATCAAGTATTAGATGCGATTGATTTTAAAACAATTGGTCTTTTGTTTGGTATGATGATGGTTGTTGCGGTTTTAGAAAAAACAGGAGTATTTGAGTACTTAGGAATAAAAGTGGCAAAATTAACAGAAGGTAGTCCTTGGAAACTTGTTGTTTATTTAGGTACTTTAACAACCGTTTTGTCTTTACTTTTAGACAATGTTACAACAATTATTTTAATTGTACCAATTACAATTGCAATTACAAAAAAACTTGGAATAAATCCAACACCAATTTTAATGGCAGAAGCACTTCTGTCAGACACAGGTGGTGTGGCAACTTTAGTTGGAGATCCACCAAACATCATGATTGGTTCTGAAGCAGGATTTTCATTTAATACATTCTTAACGCACTCTTTGCCAGTTGTGTTGGTGGCTTGGATTGCGACTTTGTTTCTTTTAAAATTTATTTTTAAAAAAGAAATGGAGCAAAAACCTCAAAACTTGGAAGCTTTGTTAAAAATGGATGAAAGAAAAGAAATCAAAGCCCCAAGAACTTTAAAAAGAATGGTTTTGGTTTTAGGTTTTATTGTTATTGCATTTTTCGTTCATCACCATATTGGCGTGGAACCTGCTTTTGTAGCAATTATTGGTGGAGCGCTAGCGTTGATTGCAATTTCAGCTAAAAAAGACCCACAAGAAATTTTAGAAAAAACAGAACTTTCTGTTTTACTATTTTTCGTTTCGTTGTTTGTGTTAGTGGGAGGGCTTGAAGCATCAGGTTTGTTAGGTCAAGCAGCAGAGTTAATCGTTTCAGGAGCTAAAGAAAATCTGCTTTTAACAGCCATTATCATTTTATGGTCATCAGCCATCTTGTCAGCTATGGTTGACAATATCCCGCTTACAGTTGCAATGATTCCGATTATCGGATCAATGCAAGCATCAGGTCTTGACGTAAACATTTTATGGTGGGCCCTTGTATTTGGAGTTGGTTTTGGTGGAAATGGATCAGCAATTGGTTCAACTGCCAACGTGATTGTAGTTTCAAAATCAGAAAAAACAGACACGCCAATTACATTTAAATCATGGTTTAAATACGGAACACCAGCTATGGTTGTAACTTTGCTTGTTGCAACAGTAGCACTTGTTGTATTTGAAAAATTCTTTTCAGCAGCAGTTTAAGCTAAATGAAATTAAGTTAATAAAAAATCTCAAATTACTGAGATTTTTTATTATACAATATATATAAATTATATATTGTATAATTTTATTTTTATGTTATAAAAATTTGTTTTTAAGATATTATTAGTATATAATAAAGTATATGGCAGAAATAATAAATTCATCATTTATTCCCAAAAAGGAATTTAAAAAAAAAGAAGAAAGGACAAGAAGAGGGCCTAGACTGAATATTTTCTTTTTAATAGCCTTGATAATTTTTTTATCAACAGCAATAGCATCGGGAGGTGTTTATTTTTGGAAAAAAGGATTGCAAAACCAAAACAACAACTATAAACAAGAATTAGCTGAAAAAAAGGAGGCTTTTAATATTGAAACTATTAAAGATTTTTCTGAATTAGCAAAAAGAATTGATTCAGCAGAAGTTTTGTTAAAAAAACATTACAATTTAATTCCTATTTTTCGGTATCTGGAAAAAAATACATTAGTCGATGTTACTTTAACTGAATTTCTTTTAGAAGAAAATAAACAAGATATAAAAGTTCAAGCGAAAGGAACAGCTTCTGATTTATCAGATTTGCAATTGCAATCAAGGGAGTATGCTGGAAACACGAATGTTTCTTCTTTGGTTTTAGCAAATATTACAAAAAACAATGTAGGAGAAACAGTTTTTGACTTAGAGTTTTCTGTAGATAAAAAATATTTAACCGATAGAACTTTTTTATTATCAAGTGATTAATATATAATTTTATGAATTTAACAATACCAATAATTTTAATTTTAGCATCAATCGGGTTATTTTTTACCTGGATTGACCCTCAATATAAAGAGGTTCAAGATTTGATGGCGGAAAAAAAAGCTTATGAAAAAAAAGAGCAAGATTTAGCAACAATTAGAAATGCTAGAAAAAAACTTAGTGACAAGTACAATCAAATTTCAGTTGAAAAAAGAAAACGTTTAGAGAGACTTTTGCCAAACCATATGGATAATGTGGAATTGATCGTCGATATAGATAAAATTGCAAAGAAAGATAATATCAGAATTAAAGATATTTCACTTGTAAAAAATTTTGAAACAAAAAAAGCTGGAAAAGCAGGGGCTGTCGAGGTGGAAAGTAAAAAAGGCTACAAATCTGTAAACTTGTCTTTCTCTTTTAACACAACATATGAAAAATTTAAAAATTTTGTAGAAAAATTAAGAAAATCATTAAGGTTGGTTGATATTGTTTCTATAAAAATTGTAAGTGCAAAAAACGATAGAGGTTCTAATGCTTATTCTGATTCTTTTACGGGAGATAATTATAAATTCAGTTTGGTTGTGAGAGCTTATTGGTTAAAAAAATAATATGAAAGAAAAATTTAAAAAAAATATAAAATATATCATAATGTCAGCTGTAGTTTTATTTGTATTGGTTTTTGCTTATAACTATTTTATTCGTGGGGAAAAACAAAAAATGGGTGTTGAAGAAATTACTTATCAGAATACAATAGATCAACAAGCTGAAGAAATTTTAAGAGTTTTGGATGAAGTTTTGAAAATAGAAATCAGAACAGAATTTTTTAATGGAAAAAATATTTCTTATGCTGAGGGGAATTTGGTCCCTTTTAATGATTTGATTGACTATGCTTCAGGGCAAATTCCAGACAAAGAAGTTGGTAAAGTCAACCCTTTTATTATAGGTGGTGGTATTAGGGGTCTTTCTGGAAATGAATTTACACAAGAAAATACACAAAGTGATAATACTGAAGAGGAAACAAATACTGATCAGGCAATAGGCTCTCAAGAGAGTGGTAGTGAAAATCAAGGCAAATTGTCAGAAAAAGAAAATGAGATAATTAATAATTAGTTTCGCATTATTAAAATAATATGACAATTTTAGAAGCAATTGCTAAGAAAAAAAATTTTGACAGAGTTCAAATAGAAAATATAGAGCAAGAAAAAGAAGAGAAAAAACTTTCTTACGATGAAGTGCTTGTTGAAAGGGGGCTTACAGAAGAAGAAATTTTTGATATTAAAAAAGAATATTTCTCTTCTTTTAACTATAAGGAATTTGATAAATTTTATACCATAAGTGACGAGGTGATGTCTTATATTCCACTTGATACTGTAAAAAGATATCATCTAGTCCCCTTAGGTATTTCATCTGATGACTTTTTAGAAGTAGGGATGCTTAACCCTGAAAATATGGCGGCTCGTAATATTTTACAGTTTATTTCAACTAAAATAGGAAAACCCTATCGAGTTTTTTTGTTATCTCTTGATCAATATAAAATTATTTCAGACAAATACAGTGGAGTTAAAAGTGAGGTGACTCGTGCTTTAGGGCAGTACTCAGATGCTCAAGAAAAAGAATTAAATGAGTTAAGAAAAAGGATGGGAAATGATGTTACTGATGATATTATTAAAGAGGATGGTCCGATTGCTAAAATTGTATCAAATATTATTAAAGGTGCTGCTGAAAAAAAAGCATCAGATATTCATATTGAAGTTACAGAAAAAGAGCTTGTTGTTAGATATAGAATTGACGGTATTTTAGAAAAGGAAATGGTTTTACCTAGAAATGTACATCGTTCTGTGGTAGCTCGTATTAAAATTTTGTCAAAAATTAAAATTGATGAAAAAAGAAAACCACAAGATGGTCGTTTTTCAGGAGTATTTTTTAATCGAAAAATTGACTTTCGTGTGTCAACTTTTCCAACTTTTTATGGTGAAAAGGTCGTAATGCGTCTTTTGGAACAAGACCGTGGGGCGTTACCAATTGAAAGTATTGGATTTTCAAAAGCAAATTTAGATAAAATTAAAGACATTATCGCTCACTCATACGGAATTATTTTAATTTGTGGACCAACAGGTTCTGGTAAAACAAATACCTTGTATTCACTTTTAAATGAAATTGACAAAGAAACAAAAAACGTTGTTTCTTTGGAAAATCCAATCGAGCTTAATGTTCCTGGTGTTTCTCAGTCACAGGTTCGTCCTGAAATCGGATATACTTTTGCTGGTGGATTAAGGTCTATTTTACGTCAAGACCCTGATGTTATTATGGTGGGTGAGATTCGTGATGAGGAAACAGCATCCCTTGCTATTGAGGCATCGTTGACAGGTCACTTGGTTTTATCAACAATCCACACCAACACAGCAGCAGATGTACCACAAAGACTTGTGGATATGGGAGTTGAACCATATTTGATTGGACCTACTTTAATCGCCACAATTGGGCAAAGGTTGATCCGAAAGATTATTCCTGAAAATCGTGTTGAGGAAAAAATGGATGAGGATGTTAAAGTTTTTATTGAAAAAACCACTAAAAACTTGGATCCAAAAATTAGAAAAAAAATTCTTGAATCAGATAAAGTTTATAAGGCTGTTCCATCTGAACTTGACGATGATGGTATGAAAGGTAGAACTGCGGTATTTGAAATTTTAGAAATGTCAGATGAATTAAAGAGGTTAATTATTAAAGACCCTTCTTCTTTGTCAATATACAGCCAGGCTCGTAAGGAGGGATTTGTAACTTTTAAAGAAGATGGAATCATTAAAGCTTTAAATGGAGTTACAACATTTGAAGAAGTAATGGGATTATAATATAATAAAATAAATATGGAAAATAAATATAAAAAATTAATTGCAGATTTAGTAGCAATAATTGAAAAGGAAAAGGCATCTGATTTACATATTTCAGAAGGTAGATTTCCTACAATTAGAATTGATGGGGATTTGGTGCCAATTACTTTGGGTCAACCTCTTTCAGCACAGGATATAGATGAAATTATTAGAATTTTTTTACAACCTGAGTTATTGGAAAAATTCATGAAAGATAAAGAATACGACTTTTCATGGGAGTTTAATGGAAAAAGGTTTAGAGGTAACGCTTTTTATCAGCAAGAAAAGATTTCTATTGTTTTAAGGGTTATTAATGAAGAAATTAAGACTTTGGAAGAACTAGGACTTCCTGAAATTTTGGAAGTTTTTGCTAGAAAAGAACAAGGTTTCTTTTTGGTTGTGGGTCCAACTGGGCACGGAAAATCAACCACTTTGTCTGCAATCATTGAAATGATAAATGAAAATAGAAATTCTCATATTTTAACTATTGAAGATCCCGTTGAATATTTATATGAACAAAAAAAAGCAATTATCGACCAAAGAGAAGTTAAGGTGGATACAAAAAATTTTAAAAATGCTTTGAAATCTATGTTTAGGCAAGATATCGATGTTGTACTTGTAGGGGAGATGCGCGGATCAGAAACAATTGAGGCTGCTGTTACAGCTGCTGAAACAGGTCACTTGGTATTTTCAACTTTGCATACAAACTCAGCTTCACAAACCATTGACCGTATTATTGATACATTTCCACCAGAAGGACAAAAACAAATTAGAAATCAGCTTTCAAATTCACTGCTTGGAATTTTCTCGCAAAGACTTATTCGTTCAGTTTCAGGAGGGCGTGTGCCAGCTTATGAGCTTTTGATTAATAATAACGCGGTTGCAAATTTAATCCGTGAAGGTCGTATTGCTGAAATTGACTCATTCATTGAAACAAGTTTGGATCAAGGAATGATTAGTATGAACAGATCACTTGTTGAACTTGTAAGAAAAGGTGAAATCACAGTTGAAGATGCACAGGCTCATTCACCAAGACAAAAAGCACTTGATAGGATGTTGTAGTTTTTTTGTTAAATTTTTTAACTTTTTAATTATCCACAATTATTTGAAGATGGTATTGTGTTTTAAAATAAAAAGGATATAATTATTACACTAACTCGATGAAGTGCTTGCACTGATTTGAGTTAGTACTGGAAAAACCAAGCTTTGCTTGGTTTTTCCATTTTAAAATAAAAAGCAGAAAAAAGCTTCGCTTTTTTCTGCTTTTTATTTTATTTTGTTTTGTGTTAGAATTAAAAATATGAAAACAAAAATAGGAATAAATGGTTTTGGAAGAATCGGAAGACTGCTTTTTAAAATGGCTTTGAAAAGTCCAAATGTTGAAGTTGTAGCAATCAATGATTTAGGAGATATTGAAAATATGACATATTTGTTAAATTATGATACTGCTCAAAAAGATATTGTGGATTTATATGGACAAAAAGCGGAATTTGAAATTGTAAACGAAAATGAAAAATATTTAATTGTGGGTGATCGGAAAATACAATTTTTCTCAATTAGAAATCCAGAGGAACTTCCTTGGCAAGAACTTGGAGTTGAAATTGTGGCTGAATGTACAGGAGTTTTTAATTCATTTGAAAAGTCAAAAGCTCACTTAAAAGCTGGGGCTAAAAAAGTGATCTTGTCAGGGCCGACAAAAGACTCTCAAGAAACAGAGTTTGAAGAAGGAAAAATTGGTTCAACAGTTTTGCTTGGGATCAATGATGACAAATTAGAAAATTATACAATTACTTCAAATGCATCTTGTACCACAAACGCTGTTTCGAATGTTTTAAATATTTTGGAAAAAGAGCTTGGAGTTGAATCTGCATTTTTAAATACAATTCACTCTTATACTGCAAGTCAAGGACTTGTTGACGGACCTTCAAAAAAAGACTTCAGACGAGGGCGAGCAGCAGCCCAAAATATTGTTCCAACAACAACAGGATCAGCCAAAGCTGTTGGAAAAGTTTTGGAAAGTGTTAAGGGGAAGTTTGATGGAATGGCAGTTCGAGTGCCGACAGTTTCAGGTTCACTTGTTGATTTAACTTTTATTTCTAAAAAAGAAACTACTCCCGAAGAAGTAAATAAAATTTTGGAAGAATATTCACATAAAGAAGAGTATAAAAATTTAGTCGAAATAACAAAAGAAGCTGTTGTTTCAACAGATATTATTGGAAACGAAAATCCAGCCATTGTAGATTTGAATTTTACAAATGTAATTGGAAAACTTGTAAAAGTTATTATCTGGTATGACAATGAAGCAGGTTACACTCAAACACTTTTAAGTCAGATTGAAAAAATGTCTGAAAATTTATAGAAAATTTATAAAAAAGCCCATTTTCGCATTTTTGAAATTTGAAGTTGAGCGAAAATGGGCTTTTTTCTTTTAATTTTGAAAAAAAGTAAAAAAGGTGTATAATAAATATAAGAAAGATAAACTTTCTTAAAATAATAAAATATAAATATGAAAATTGAAATTTTTGCCAAAAACATAGAGCTTGATGAAAAAACAGAGTCTTATATCAATTCTAAGGTTGAAAATTTGAAACGTTTTTTAGGTGGGTGTGAAAAAGACTCAACTTGTGATTTTAGAATCGGAAAAAACACAGACAACAACAAAAATGATAAAATTTTTTATGCTGAATGTACAATAGTTACACCGCACAAAAATTATGGTGCAAGAGCCGATGAGAAAACTTTAACAGAAGCCATCGATAAGTTAAAAGATGAGGTTTCTAAAAAAATCAGAAGACATAGAGATAAAAAAGTTTCTTTATTTAAAAAAGGTGGAAGAGCATTTAAAAAACTTATAAAAAGATAAAATGGATAAACAAAAAATTGCTAAACTTTTACTTTTTGCAATTCCCGTTGTTTTACTAGCGGGTTTTATGTATTCAATGAAAAATACACAAAACCTGAAAAATGAAATTGTAGATATTAGTGAGAAAACTAAAATTGAAAATAAAAACAACAGTAAAATTGAAAATATCGATGAAGTAAAAAAAGTAAAAGAAGAGATTGAAAAGAAAGAAAAAGAAATTAAAAACAAGAAGGTTGGAGCAGAGAAAAAAGTGAAAGAGGAAAGTGAAAAGAAAAATATTGAAAAGAATAATAAAAAAGAAAATATGGAAACAGGAAAAGTTTATACAACAGAATCAGGTTTAAAATATGAAGTTTTAAAACTTGGAGGAGGGAACAAACCACAAATTACAGATACAGTTGAAGTTCACTATCACGGAACTTTGGAAGATGGAACAGTTTTTGACTCGTCAGTTCAAAGAGGAGAAAAAATTTCATTTCCTTTAAACCAAGTTATTTTAGGTTGGCAAGAAGGACTTCAGTTAATGCCGGTTGGATCAAAATTTAAATTTACAATCCCAGCTGAGCTGGCTTATGGGCAACAAGCCTTGCCTGGAATTCCAGCAGAATCAACTTTAATTTTTGAAGTAGAACTTTTTGATATTAAATAATTTAAAAAGTAATACAAAACACAATTTTGCTTACGCAAAATTGTGTTTTTACTTTTTGACTAATTTGACTGTTTGTTTAAATTATGTTATTATTGTTTTTAGAAATTTTCATAAACTTTTTTAGGAGAAACATAATGGCTGTTTTTTTATTAATCTGCATAATAGTGTTTAACTTGTTTTACATTGTGTATTTTTTTCGTAATGATAGAACAGGAAAAAAAGGCAGAAAGTTAATTATAATTTCCTCTATGGTTTTTTCAGCCTCAGCCGTTCTAATCATTATTGAATCATTATTGAATCATTATTGAATTAATTGATATTGAAAAAAAAAAGAAAAAGGTGAACAGCTTTTAGAAAAAATTCTGGAGGAAAAGCCAGAATTTCACATTCCTGGAAAGTATGTTTATAATCATACAGAAAGTTATTGTATTGAAACTAAAAAGGGCCAACTGCCCAGGTTGATTGAGTGTGACGACAACGGGAGTGAGGATTAATTTTTATTTTAGATCTGCGAATTTATTCGCAGACTTTTTTATATTTTAAATTATTCTTCTTGTAATATATTTTAAAAAGTGCTATGATGAATATGTAACAGAAAACATATGAAAAATACAATTGTAACAATTATAATATTAGCAATCATTGCAGTTTTATTCTATTTTGGTTATCAAAAAATGATAAACAACAATGATGCAGAACAAACAGACAACAATAACGTTGCAGTAGAAGTTAAGGAGTTTGGAGATTTTTCAGATTATTTAAAATCTGATTTAACAGATGAGCAAAAAGGACAGTTAAGAGACATTTTGGCAAAAAGAGAGCAAAAAGTTGTAGAAATGAAACAAATTTTAGCTGAGGAATATGGAAAAGATGATGCTGAAAGAAAAATGGAAGTAGCTTACGGACAAGTTGCTCAAATGAGAGATGAAATAAAAAATCAAATTTTACCTTTTGTTGATTCTGAAAAAATGGAACAATTCAATGCGTTCTTTGATACTTTAGGAACTGAAATTGAATCAGAATATATTTTAAAATAATTTAAATATTTTTAAAAAACCAACTTTAAAAAGTTGGTTTTTTGTTTTATAAATTTTAGAAAAAAATTTATTTTTTTCTAAAAAAAGTGTTATAATGATTTTATATGATAAAAATATTTAATACAAAACAAATACAAAAAGTATTTGTGGGAATAAGTTTGTTTATTCTTGTTTTAACTTTATTACCAACCACAATAACTTACGCAGCTGACACCGATGGTGACGGTGTTGATGAGCTTGTTGATTTGGATAATGATAACGACGGAATTTTAGACTCACAAGAGTGTACAAGTGAAGTTATTTTTTTAGAGGATTTTAGTAGTTATGTTAGTCAAGCTACTCCTGTAGCACCTTTGTCAAATCCTAATGAAGAAACTGAAATACCTTATCAAGAAGTAATATCAGGATCAGTTTCCCCAGAGGGTTGGTATGCTGTAGCTTTACAACCCAGAGACTGGTTTTCTGCTTTAAAGAACTTTGGTGAAAATCCAGCAATGGGATTTGATGGGCCAAACTTAAATTCAGGAGAAAAAATTCTTTTTAAAGCAAAAAATTTAACTCTTGTTTCTGGAAATGAGTATACAATCTCATATAAATATTGGTGGCAAAACAGTGGAGTTCCACCAAAACTATCATTGTTTGTTGATGTGGATGGAGCTTCAGGAACTACAGCGCCTGTGTTGTTAGGTGAGGTTGATTTGCTTGGGGGAGGAAACTATAAAACAGTTTCTTCAAACTGGACAGCTACTGCTGATAGTACTAATGCCGAAGTTTACATAATGATTGACAATTATGCAGGAGGAAGTGGAGGAAGAAATTTTCAGTTAGATGATATACAAGTGGAAAAAATTACCTGCGATGCTGACAATGATGGAATACAAAATCAATTTGATTTAGATTCTGACAACGACGGATGTCTTGATGCAATTGAAGGTGGAGGAAATTTCACACCAAATGACATGGTAAATGCACAAGGTACTGTAACTGTTGGACCTGGATCTTCAGCAAGTAACCAGAACCTTGGTAATGCAGTTAACAGTGATGGTGTGCCAAATACAGCAAGTGGCGGGCAAGGTGCTGGAGCTGCTTATAATGATTCTGTTAATATATGTGACAACTTTATAGATTCAGATAGTGATGGTGTTTTTGATATTGATGACAAAGACAATGACAACGATGGAATCTTAGATGTTGATGAGTGTGGAAATGTGGTTGTTACAAATAAACCAGCAAGTTTTGTTTCTGCAAGTGATAATGCTGTATACGGAAACATGAGTCAGATTCTTGATGGGGAAGGTGCTGGAGCAAGCGGTCCTGGACCATATCCATATTTTTATTGGCATCAAAATCAGAACCCTATTACTTTTAATGTAGACATGAATGCCCCATCAGATATTAATCAATTTAAATTTTATTCTTCTTGGGGAAATGATGAAGGAATAAAAACAGCCATTTTTACTTTTTATAACGGATCTAACATGTTAGGGCAAGAAGTTTTAACAGTTCCTGTTTCATATACAAATGAATATATAGCAGATCTATCAACAACATATAGTAATGTTACAAGGGTTGTTTTTAGTTTTGAAGACGATTGGGATATAAGCCAAAGTAATCCAAAAAGAACATCAATGATAGAGTTGGTTTTTAGACATAAAAGCGAATGTCAAGACACAGACTCCGACGGAACACCAGACTACCTTGACCTCGACTCAGACAACGACGGATGTTTCGACGCAGTTGAAGCAGCAGGAAACTTTACACCAGCA
>PDQZ01000007.1 GCA_002747955.1 Candidatus Campbelliibacteriota bacterium
TTCTTCAAATTTAAATCAAGTTGCAAATGTTGGAACAAAATATTCATCAACAAATTTCTCAAAACAAATTTGTAATCTGCAAGCAGGTAGAACATATTACTTCCGTGCTGGAACAAGTTCTGGAAAATTTGGTGTTGTAAAATCATTTACAACTCAATATCCAACTCCAACACCAACACCAACACCAACTCCAACTCCAACTCCAGTTCCAGTAACAGTTACAACAAACAACGCATCAGGTGTTAGTCAAAATTGTGCAACTTTGAACGGATATTTAAGTTTGGGTAGTACATCAAGTCAGTACGTTGGATTTAAATGGGGAACAAGTTCTCTGGAAAATTTGGTGTTGTGAAATCGTTTACAACTCAATATCCAGTTTCAAATCCCACAACACCAGAATCTGTTACAACAAATCCGGCGACAAATATTGAACAAACTTGTGCCGTTTTAAATGGGTACTTGAATTTAAATGATTCTTCAAGTTCAGTTGTTGGTTTTGATTATGGATCTTCTTATTCAAGTTTGAGTAAAAATGTAAGTTCTGGAATAAAATATTCGTCAACAAATTTTGCAAAAAAAGTTTGTGGTTTAGAGCCTGGACGAACATATTATTTTAGAGCCAAAACAAGTACTGGAAAATTTGGCTCTGTAAAATCGTTTAAAACTGTAAGAATGGTAAATCAGGTTGAGCCAACAGTGACAACAAAACCAGCGACAAATATTGAACAAACTTGTGCTGTTTTAAATGGGTATGTTGAACTGAATGATTCTTCAAGTGAATATGTTAAGTTTAATTATGGAACTTCTTATTCAAGTTTAAACAAAACGATAAATATTGGAACAAAATATTCATCAACAAACTTTTCAAAACAAATTTGTAACTTGCAACCTGGAAAAACATATTATTTTAAAGCTTTAACAAATTCTGGAGTAGTTGGTTCTGTAAAATCTTTTAAAACTCAAAGAGGAAATAATCAGGTTGATACAAGTGTGACAACAAATGAAGCGTCAGAAGTTACTCAAACTTGTGCAAACTTAAATGGATATATTGAGTTAAACGATACGCCAAGTGAATATGTTGGTTTCAAATGGGGAACAAGTGTTTCAAGCTTAAGCAAGGTTGCAAATGTCGGAACCCAATATTCATCAACAGATTTTTCAAAGAGAATTTGTAATTTACAACCTGGAAAAACATATTATTTCCGTGCTGGAACAAGTACAAAAAAATATGGTGTTGTAAAATCTTTTACAACTCAAAGAGGAAATAATCAGGTTGATACAAGTGTGACAACAAATGAAGCAACAGAGATTACTCAAACTTGTGCAAATTTAAATGGGTACGTTGAACTTAATGACACACCAAGTGAATTTGTTGGTTTCAAATGGGGAACAGATTTGCAGAATTTGAAAAAAGTTATAAATGTTGGAACAAAATATTCTTCAACAGACTTTTCTTCAAAACTTTGTAATCTAACTCCAGGCAGGACATATTACTTTCGTGCCGGAACAAGTTCAGGAAAGTTTGGAGATGTAAAATCTTTTATAACTCAAAGAATAAATAATGAAATTGATTCTTTTGTTGAAACTAATGAGGCGTCTGATATATCTCAGACTTGTGCAAACTTAAATGGATATGTTGAACTTAATGACACACCAAGTGAATTTGTTGGTTTCAAATGGGGAACAGATTTGCAGAATTTGAAAAAAGTAGTAAATATTGGAACAAAGTACTCTTCAACAACTTTTTCAAAAAAATTGTGCAACTTAACTCCAGGTAAAAAGTATTACTTTCGTGCTGGAACAAGTTCTGGAAAAAGTGGTGATGTAAAATCTTTTAGAACTAAAAGAGGTAATGACGAAAACGGTGTAGAAATCTCTACAAAAAAAGCTTCAAATATTACAGAAAGATGTGCAACTTTGAAAGGGTATGTTGAGCTTAACGATGAACCAAATGAATTTGTAAAATTCAGATATGGAGAAGATGAAACAGATTTAGACAGAAAGAAAAATTACGGAGAAAAAGAAAATTCAGGTTACTTTAGTAAAAATGTTTGTGATTTAAAGCCGAATACAAAATATTATTTCCAAGCTTATTCTGAGAACGACATGGGGGATATTTTGCATTTTCGAACAAAAAAGGGAAGTATTATCTTGCCTCCAAGTGACAAGACAGGTGTTATAACAAAAGGGCATTATGCGGGGGTACATGCGGCTGATTTGTATGGAAAAATTATTGGGGGAGACGAAAGGGTAATTTGTTATTTTGAATATGGAACTGATGATAATTTAGCAAATACTTCAGAAGCTAGAATTAAAAATGTTTATCAAAGCCGTGATTGTTATAATAAAGTAAGAGGGCTTGTGCCAAACACAAGATATTATTATCGAGCAGTTGCAGTTGATGATGGTGAGAAATATACTGGGCAAACAAAATCTTTTGTTACAAAAGTAGGAGGTGCAAAACCTCCAAGACCAACAACAGGAATTGTAATAAATGAAAATGTAACTATCACAGTTGAGGAGATTGTTGAGGGGGGAAATGATTTGGAAATTAATAAATGGGTTTCTTTGGAAGATCAACGTCGAGGATATGGACTTGAAACAAATGCTGGAATTGGACAAACTGTTTATTATAAAGTTCGGGTGAAAAACAATACAAGAGATGATATTCAGGATGTAACAGTAACCGATCATATTCCATATGAGCTTGAGCTGTCTGATAAAAGAGATATTGATGATAGAACAGAAAAATATTTAACTTGGAAGATTGGTAAAATGAAGTCAGGTGAGGTTCGAGAGTTTGTAACAGAAATGACAGTTTCTGACAGGGCAATAGTTGGTGAAAATATTACTTCAAGAGCCGAAATTGTAAAAGATGGAAAAGTTGAGCATACAAATTATGTAGATATTTATGTTACTGATAAATATGGTGGACAAGGTGCAAATATTTCTGGAAGTGGTGGAGGATTTACGATTTTGAAAGTATTTTTGTATCTTGGATTATTACTTTTGATTTTGATTATTGGACTTTTAATTTCAAGGGTTTTGGCAACAAGAAGATAGAATAAAATTTATTAAAAAACTACCAAAGTAAGGGTAGTTTTTTATTTTGTATTTATTTAAAAATGGGCTTTTTTCAAAAATCTGATATAATTGTTTTATGTTAAAAAAAGAAAATAAAAAAGTTTTAGTTTCGGGTGTGAAGCCGTCTGGGAAAATTCACATAGGGAATTATTTCGGGGCCATAAAACAGTTTGTAGAACTGCAAGATAAATATAAAACATATATTTTTATTGCAGATTATCACGCGCTTATTTCGGTTCAAGATAAAAAAATAATGCAGGAAAATATTTTAGATTTGGCGATGGATTATATTGCCTGTGGAATTGATCCTAAAAAAGTTGTTTTTTTCAAACAGTCAGATGTTTTAGAGCATACAGAGTTGTCTTGGATTTTTTCAACTTTAGTTTCAATGCCTTATATGGCAAGAGCTCATGCTTTTAAAGATGCGGAGGCTAAAAACAAAGACGTTTCAGCTGGACTGTTTTCGTATCCTATTTTAATGGCAGCAGATATTTTAATGTACAACGCAGATATTGTGCCGGTGGGAAAAGACCAGCAACAACACTTAGAAATTACTCGGGATATTGCAAACAAGTTTAACAATACTTACAAAAAACTTTTCAAAAAACCAAAAGAATATATTTTAAAAAGTGTGGAAACTGTTTTGGGAACAGATGGGCAGAAAATGTCAAAATCTTATGGCAACACAATTCCACTTTTTCAATCTGAAAAGGACTTGAAAAAACAAATTATGTCAATTCCAATGGATTCAAAAGGAATTGATGAAAAGAAAAATCCAAATGATTATAATTTGTATAAAATCACAAAACTTTTTGCAAGCAAAAAAGAACTTGAAGAACTTGAGGGTGTGTTTAAAAAAGGTGGGGTAGGTTACAAAGATATAAAAGAGTTTTGTTTTGAAATTATAAATGCGTATTTAAAACCAATGCGAGAGAAAAGACAAAAACTTGAGAAAAATAAAACTAAAATTCTAAAAATTTTAGAACAAGGAGGAAAGAAAGCTAAAAAAGAAGCACAAAAGAAAATGGAAGAGGTTAGAAAGGAAGTTGGAATTTCTTTTTATAAAAAATAAAAATACAGAAAAGAAACCCCGAAAATTTGCTTACGCAAATTTTCGGGGTTTCTTTTTTGAAAGTTTATTTTTATTTTTGAGTTTTTAAATAATCAAGCATTGTTTGAGCGTTTGAAACTTCAAATGGATCATCTTTGAAGTTATCTGAAAATCCTTTTTCTGAAAAAACTTTTTTGATTTCTCCGTTTTCAACATACATTGAATATCTCCATGATCTTTTTCCAAATCCTAAGTTTGCTTTATCAACCAACATTCCGATTTTTTCAGTAAACTCTGCATTTCCATCTGGAATGATTTGAACTTTTTGAACATTTAAATCTCGGGCCCAGTTTACCATTACAAACGCATCGTTTACAGACAAAACATAAACTTCATCAACTCCAAGCTCTTTTAGTTTATCGTAATTTTCTTCATATCCTGGCAGATGTTGAGATGAACAAGTTGGAGTGTATGCCCCTGGAAGAGCAAACAGAACGATTTTTTTATTTTCAAAAATTTCTTTTGTAGAAAGATCGTATAAATCTTCTCCTGAACATTGTTCACCTTCTTTTAGTTTATCTGCTGTTTTGAAAACAACTTCTGGAACTTTTGTGTTTTCAAGTTTTGGTTGAACTTTTTTGGTCATTTCTTTTTTGGCCAAAGGTCCGAAATATAAAATCAAACCCGCTAAAACAATAGCACCAAGTAATATAATTATTGATTTTTTCATAATCTCATTATAACATAAAAAATATCCATCCGTGAGGCCTTGCCTCACGGATTTTTCTCTGTTAATATAAAGCATATGGCAAAAAGAAAAATAGAATTTGTCGAGGATGAGTATTATCATGTTTTTAATCGTGGGGTTGATAAGAGAATTATTTTTACAACAAAAAAAGATCAAGAGTATTTTTTTGAACGGTTAATTGACCTTAATACATTAGAGGCAAATAGGAGTGATTCTGATAAAAGAAATAAAGGGTATAAAGTTAAAGTAGAAAATAATGAACCTCTCGTTTCCATAATCTCCTACTGCCTTTTACCCAATCACTTCCACTTAGTTTTAAAACAGGAAGCAGAAAACGGAATATCAAAGTTTATGCAGAAACTTGGAACTTCATACACAATGTATTTTAACGAAAAATATAAAAGGACAGGAAGTTTATTTGCCGGAAAGTTTAAAGCAAAACACATATCAAGTGAC
>PDQZ01000006.1 GCA_002747955.1 Candidatus Campbelliibacteriota bacterium
AAAGAATTTCATTTGTTTCAGCTTGTGACATATATGAATTTAATGAAAAAAATCAAATACAACATATTACTTCTTACTGCATTCCATCAAAATAGCAAGCTTAGGTATATGCACCCTACAAAACACTATTCACAATTTGCTAGTAGATGTGATGTAGAAACTAAATGATTTTAAGTAAAAATTAATATACTAATTAAACTTATTTATAATTAATAACTATGCAAGAAAAACAAAGGTGTGCTTGGGTTAACCCAAACAATAAATTAGATACAGAGTATCATGACACACAGTGGGGAGTTCCAATTTTTGATGATAGATTGCTTTTTGAAATGCTTATTTTAGAAGGAGCTCAAGCTGGACTTTCATGGACAACAATTTTAAATAAAAGAGAAAATTACAAAAAAGCTTTTGATAATTTTGATGTCCAAAAAGTTGTAAAATATGATGAAAAGAAAATTGCAGAACTTTTACAAAATGAAGGGATTGTTAGAAATAAACTCAAGGTAAATGCTACAGTTAAAAACGCTAAAGCATTTATTGAAATTCAAAAAGAATTTGAAAGTTTTTCAGATTATATTTGGAGTTTTGTAGACGGTAAGCCCATTCAAAACCATTTTAAAGATATTTCAGAAATTCCAGCTAAAACTGAACTTTCAGATAATATTTCCAAAGATTTGAAAAAACGCGGTATGAGTTTTGTTGGTTCAACTATTATGTATGCTTTTATGCAAGCAGTAGGTATGGTAAATGACCATGAACAAAAATGTTTTAGGCATAAAGAAGTTAAATAATTGACAAACAAAACAAAAGCCGAGATTTGGTTTTTGTTTTTTGTCGGGCAAATTTATGTTTTCATTTTTGTGTTATAATAAAAATATGAGAATCTGGTCATTACATCCAAAATATTTGGATTCAAAAGGGCTTGTTGCATTGTGGAGAGAAACTTTACTTGCAAAAAATGTTCTTGAAGGAAAAACAAAAGGTTACAAAAACCATCCGCAGTTGGATAGATTTAAAGAACATTCAAAACCAAAAGAAGCCATAAACTATTATTTGTCTGTTGTTTATCAAAATTCACTTGATCGCGGATACAATTTCAATAAAGATAAATTTCAAAAAATAAAAAAGTTAAAAAAAATCAAAGTAACAGACAAACAAGTTCAATACGAATTTCAGCATTTGTTAAACAAACTTAAAACACGAGACAAGAAAAAGTATCAAGAAATAAAAAATATTAAAAATATTGAAGTCCACAGTATGTTTGAGGTTGTAAAAGGAGAGATTGAAACTTGGGAGATTTTGAAAGATTAAAAAGTAGAAATTTGACGAAGTAAAATCAGGAATTTGTTTTTTTATGATATAATATAAAACATGAAAAATTTAAATCAATCTTTAAAAGCATCTTTGTTTGTTGTGGCAGTTTCAAGTTTAGCTGTTTGGGATATAAGTTTTAACTTTGGGGCCTATGGGATAATCTTTTTTTATAAAATTTTTTCTTTATGGGTAGTTTCTACAGCTTTACTTTTAGCTCATTTTCTCTTTGAAAAAGATAAAAAATTTTTAAATAAATGGTCTATTTTTGCACTTTTAACTCCAACAGTTTGGGCTTTCATAGAGGTTTGGGAAAATCATGCAGAAACTATTTATATAACAGATTCAATTATTTCTTTTATTGCTATTGTTGCTTGTTTAATTGCCCTGCCTTATGTTTTATATATATTTTTCAATATAATTGTATTAGAGGCAAGTAGTTTTCCTAAAAAAATGATTTATAAAATAGTTTTGATAAATATCATTATTGCAATTTGTGGTTTTTTGCTTGGTGCAAACAATTATATTTTACTTGATTGCGAAGATTTCAAAAAAAGTGGAATGGAAGAACCAGCAAATTGTTTTAAACCTGTGGAAATAGAAAAATAAAAATAATTTTTTTGTGTTTGATTTGTTTTTGCATGCAGACGAAGTCAGTGTGTTTTTTTAATTAAATTTATTTTTTATATTGTGTTATAATACAAAAATGAAAAATAAAACAAAAACAAATAAATTAAAATTAAAAGGTCAAATTGCTTGGCTTTATATTAAATATCAAATTATTTCAAAAGCTGTGGTCGGTATTTTGGTTTTACCATTTTTCCATTTCATTACTCAGTTTATGATAAACACAAGTGGAAGAACAAACATTTCAAGTGGGGATTACATTGGTTTTTTTACAAGTTTAAGCGGAATGCCAGTTATTTTACTTGGACTTTTGATTTTGATTTTGATTTTGGCTGTTGATATAAACACCTTTATTATTTTATCAGCATTAGTTCAAGAAAATAAATTAAAAGTAAAAATTAAAGATATTTTTGTTAAAGTTTTTAAATCTTTAAAACACTTTTTTTCTCCTGTGGGTGCTTTGCTTGTTCTTTTTGTCGCTATTGTTTTACCACTTTTAAATTTAGGAATTAGTTTGGGACCGTTGAAAGATTTTGCTATTCCAAACTTTATTACTTCTGTGATTTTTGGAAATACTTTTTATATGTCACTTTATGTTTTACTGATTTTTATTTTAACTATCATTGGTATTATTTATATTTTTACCTTACACTTTGTAATTCTTGATGAGCAAAAAATATCTTTTGCTTTAAAAAAATCAAGACTTTTAATTAAAAAGTATTGGAAAAAATTTATTCCAGAATACATTTGGGAAACAATTAAAATATCAGCTTATTTATTGTTTTTAGGATTTTTGTTTATGTTGTTACTTGGAATTTTGGTTTTCTTTGCAAATTTCTATTTAAGTATTGAAATTTTAGGAATATTTTTGTTAATTTCTTTTTTTGAACTTTTTGCTTTTTTTGCATTTATGTCTGTTCCAATTGCGATTTTCGTTTTAACAAAACTTTTTTATAAATATAACAAACTTGAAAATAAAGAAATTGATTTTGAATTTGAAAAAACAGAAAAACTTAACGAAGCAAATTTGTCAGAAAAAATTAAAGTTAAAACAAAATTAGAAGTTATCATTCTTTTTATTATTATTATTTTTATAAATTTAGTTTCAGCTTGGGCTGTTAGAGAGGATTACAAAGAAATTTTTAAAACTAAAATAAAAATGGATTTAATCGCTCACAGAGGTGGGGGAGATTTGGGTGCTGAAAATACTCTTGATGGAATTCAGAAAGCCATTGAACAAAAAGCTGCTTTTACAGAAATTGATGTGCAAAGAACAAGAGATGGGAAATATATCATTAATCACGATGCTGGTTTTGGTAGAACAACAGGAGTTGATAAAAAACCATTTGAAATGACTTTGGAAGAAATTAAAAAACTTAAAGTTAAAAATGAATTTGAAACTCAAAAACCAGCACAACCTGTTGCAACCATAGAAGAGGTCTTAGATACAACAAAAGGAAAAATCGGGGTTTTTGTTGAGTTAAAAGAAAAAACTGCTGATGAAAAAATGGCTGATGATGTTATTGCAATGATAAAAGCAAAAGATATGTTAGATGAGTGTGTTATTTTATCTTTGGATTATAATATTATCAAGTATGTTGAAAAAAAATATCCAGAAGTGAAAACAGGTTATTTGTATTTTTTCTCGGTGGGTGATTTGAAAAATTTACAAGGTGATTATTTGATTATGGAAGAACAAGAAGCAACTCCTGAAAATATAGACGATATTCATAACTCAGGAAAAAAAGCAATTGTTTGGACAGTAAACACTGATGAATCAATTGATAAATTTATTCATTCAAATGTTGACGGAATTATTACAGACCATATTTTAAAACTAAAAGAAGCTATAAAAGAGTCCAATGAACGAACTGAATTTGAAATTGTAATTGATAATTTAATTCGAGATTTTGGAGGTTAATTTTATAAACCATAAAGCAGAAATTTGGCTCCGCCAAATTTCTGCTTTTTCTTTTTGGATTATGATATAATGAAAATATGAATAAAAATAAAAAAATTAAAGTTACTGGAACAGAAATAAGTATTGTTTCTGAACAAAAAGAAGATTACATTTCTTTAACAGATATGTTGAAAGCAAAAGATGGTGTTTTTTATTTCTGACTGGTTACGTAATAGAAATACAATTGAATATTTAGGTATATGGGAGTCTATTTATAATCCTGATTTTAATTATGGCGAATTTGCCATAATTAAAAGTCAAGCAGGTTTAAATAGTTATAAAATAAGTGTTAAAGAATGGGTTTCAAAAACCAATGCTATAGGTTTGAAGGCAAAAACTGGGAGGTATGGGGGAACTTATGCTCACTCTGACATTGCTTTTGAATTTGGGATGTGGATCAGTCCTAAATTTAAAATATATTTAATAAAAGAATATCAACGTCTAAAGTCCCAAGAAAATAGCAAATCACAACTTGAATGGAATTTACAGAGAACTTTGACAAAAATAAACTATAAAATTCACGCTGATGCAATTAAAGAAAATCTTGTTCCAAAAGAAATCAGTAAAAAACAAATGCAATTTGTTTATGCAAATGAGGCTGATTTGTTAAATGTTGCTCTTTTTGGAAAAACAGCTTCAGAATGGAGAAAGGAGAGTGGTAATAAAAAAAAATAATATTCGTGATTATGCAAATCTTGAGCAGTTAGTTGTTTTAAGTAATTTAGAAAGTATAAATGCTTTGTTAATTGAACAAAACTTTTCACAACAAGCAAGACTTATTAAGTTAAACGAGGTTGCTATTGGGCAAATGAAATCGCTGCTTAAAAATAAAAGTATAAAAAAATTAAAAAATAAATAAGCAGAAATTTCCCGAAGGGAAATTTCTGCTTTTTGTATGTTATAATTTCAATATTATTACTTAATTTATATAAAATATATGATTTCATTTTTTGTAAGTTTTTATCGTTTGATAAAAATAATTGTTTTAGGAATAAAAAACGATAAAGATTTTAAGTTTTTGTGTTTTTTCATTTTAATTTTGTTGGTTGGAGCAACTGTTTTTTATACAACAATGGAAGGCTGGTCAGTCGTTGACTCAATTTATTTTGCAGTTATGACAATGTCTACAGTAGGGTATGGAGATATTGTGCCAACAACAGATATTAGTAAAATTTTCACAATTATTTACACTTTTTTATCAATAGGAAGTTTTGTGGCATTTACTGCCAAAACTGTTGGAATTGTTGTAGAAGACCATCATCAGAAACAAGAACAAAAAAGATTAAGAAAAGAAAAGAAAGAACAAGAAAAATAAAATTAAAAGATGCTTTAAAGAAACTCAAAATAAAAAGCAGAATTTGACAAACGCAAGCACCGCAGTCAAATTCTGCTTTTTATTTCAAAAACATAAATTTAATATATTGACATATAAATTATTTATGTTAAAATATACTTAGTCTAAAAAAGGTTTTTTACTATCGTAAAAAACAAGCACTTTCTTGCGAAAGTGCTTGTGGAAACCTTAAAAGACAAAAATTTATTTTTTTAAAAAAAGCTCAATACGAGCAGGAGAAAAAATGACCATTGGGTTATATTTTACATTGGCAACCATTTTTGTTTTTTATGTTCTTGTTGTAGCACTTGCTGCTACTACGAAAAATTTTAATGAAATGAATATCACAATGATTATTTTTATTAGTATTTTTATTGTTGTATTTACGATGGTATTTTTTTATTCGCTATTTAGTAATGTTTATAATAAAGGAATTTATGAACAAGCCATTGAAACGGGAGCTTTGCAAAAAATCAATGGCGAAATTGATTATATATACAAAGAGCCAGCCTGCATTACCACAAGAAATGGGGAAATTGAAGTTTCTCTAGGGTCTTGTGAAGAAATGCACAACAAATCAAAACAACAAATAGTTGAATAATTAATAATTTATTCATCACCCAGGCTTTCATAGTCTGGGTGTTTTTTTTAATCAAATAAAATCAAGGCCTTGCCTTAACTTAATAAAACTTTAAAAATTGAGTAAATCACGAGAAGATGAGTAAAAAATTTTTGAGATTTTTGTTTTGTTTTTTTGTTTTTTTTGTGTGGGTGTGTGTTTATATGGAAATGACCGTTAATTTCGTACCGTTAAAAAACTGAGAAGACAAGTCGTTAAAAAATTTTGTCTGTTTGAGCGAAGCGAGTTACAAAATTTTAGACTTGTGTTTTCAGTTTTAGGCAAACGAAATTTCAAGGTCTTGATTTTTTGTTTCTTTTGTATCAAGACAAAAGAAACAATCTACTCCATGTAAACTTTTTTTTCAATCTCCTTTATTCTCTCCTCCAAAACCCCATACTCCTTCCACTTATCCTTTTTCACAATACTTTCAGCCTCTTTTCTGGCAAACTCAACCATTTTTAAATTTTTCATAGCTTCCATTGCCAAGTCAGAAATTCCAGATTGTTTGTTTCCTAAAATTTCTCCAGCCCCTCTTTGAGAAAGATCATATTCTGCAAGTTCAAAACCGTTTTTAGCATTTACAATTGCATCAAGCCTTTTTCTAGTTATATCTGTAATATTGTTTTTGGTGAAAATATAACAATACGGTTGATGAGTACTTCTCAAAACTCTTCCGCGAAGTTGGTGTAACTGAGAAAGTCCAAATCTTTCTCCACCTTCAATCAAAATCACAGAAGCATTTGCAACAGAAACACCAACTTCAATCACAGAAGTTGAAACTAAAATATCATATTTTTTTTCCAAAAAATCGTTCATGATTTCGTCCTTTTTTTCTTTTTTCATTTTTGAATGTAAAAGACCAATTTTATAATCTTTAAAAATCTGATTTTCACAAAGCTGTTTGTGTGTTGCAACAGCAGAAGCCACATTTAAAGCTCGAGCTTTGTCAGGGTTTGGCTCGTCGATTCTTGGGCAAACCACATACATTTGCCTTCCATTTTCAAGTTCTTTTTTAACTTCTTTATAAACTTTTTCTTTTTCAGCTTTCTTGTCTTTGACAATTTTTGTAATGGCTTTTTTACGACCTTTTGGCATTTCTTCTATTACAGACAAATCTAAATCACCGTACAAAGACAAAGCAAGTGTTCGGGGAATGGGTGTTGCTGTCATTGAAAGCAAGTGCGGTAAAATCTCTTCATTTTTAGCCACACCTTTTTTGACAATTTTTTCAGACTTTTTTAAATCTCCTTTTTTTAAACTTTCTTTTTTGCTTTTTGGTTTGTCGCGCAGTGAGGCTCGTTGGTTTTTCCCAAACCGGTGTTGCTCGTCAATAACTACAAGTCCTAAGTTTTCAAAAAATATTTTTTTTGAAATCAAAGCGTGAGTTCCAACGGTAATAGCAATTTCGCCGTTTAAAATCATCTCGGCAAGTTTCTTTTTGCTGATTTTGGCTGACTCTTTTGGATTTACTTTTGATGGAAAAACTTTTACATCTTTTGAAGTCAAAAGTGCAATTTTTAAATTAAAATCTTTTAAATATTTTACAAATTCAGCAAAAATTTGTTTAGCTAAAATCTCAGTAGGAGCCATATAAGCTGACTGTAAGTTTCCAAAAGACTGATTTTTAGGTTTTGTTTTTGAAGCAAACAAACAAGCAGAAACTGCCACAGCTGTTTTTCCAGAACCAACATCTCCTTCAACAAGCCGGCTCATTGGGGTGTCTGATTTGAAATCTTTTAAAATATCTTTTAAAGTTTCTTTTTGTCCTTTGGTAAATTCAAATCCAAAAGATTTTTGGAGTTTTTCTTGAAGTTCTTTTGTAGGATTTATTTTAAACGAACCTGATTTTTTGTATTGCTCTTTTTGAATATTTTTCAAAACTTGAATCAGAAAAATTTCTTCAAAAGCAAATCTTTTTTTAGCACTTTCTGAAAGCTCAATTTTTTTCGGCATGTGTAAATAGAAAAATGCGTTTTTCAAAGAGGGCAGATTGTATTTTTTTAAAATAAATTCGGGCAAAGGATCGATGACACTTTCTACAAACTCGTTGTCTGATAAAATTTTTTTGATTTTGTGATAAATCCATTTGCTTGTGATTTTTCCTTTTCCAATTCCGCTTTGTCGGTAAACGGGGAAAAGTGTTAGATCTTTTTTTTCTTCGTTTTGATTTTGAAACAAAGAACCAGTTTGATCTAAACTGATGTTTTTTACTTTTTCAAACTCAGGGTTTGAAATTAAAAGGGAATTGTTCTTTTCAGAAATAGTTCCTGAAAATTTTGCAAAATCTCCTTTTTTTAACATTTTTGAAATATATGGTTGAGAAAACCAAATTGCTTTGATTTTTTTTGCAGATGAATCTTGCAAAACAGCTTCTGTAATAGCAATATTTGTTTTAAAAGTTTTGCGAGCCTTGATTGATAAAACTTCAGCGTAAATACTGACCGAATCTCCGTTTTGAGTTTCAGAAATGGGTACAACTTTATCAAAATCACCGTATTTTAAAGGAAAAAAATACAACAAATCAAAAACAGTCAAAAGCCCAAGCTTTTCCAAAGTTTTTTGTTGCTCTTTCGGAATTCTAAAAATATCGGTTAATAAAGTATTTTTATTCATTTTTAAATTATATCATATTTTGTTTTATGTTCGAACTTATTTATTTTTTCCAAATCGGTTTTTGTAAACTAAACTTACAAGCATAAAAGAAATGATTAAAAGCAAAAACCAAGATGTGATTTTATTTAAAGAAACCATCTGCCAATTTTCGATTTGATGTGGGTAAAGCCAGATTTTTGTATATGAGCCAATATTTTCTGCAATCCAGATGAAAAATGCAGTTAAAAAGCCCGCAAGCAAAAAATTCATTTTTCTGATTTTTTTGTAAACTTTAAATTTTAAAGTTGTTTTGTAAAACAAAATAAAAATAATTGTCAAAATTATATATCTAAAATCAAAAAAGAAGTGATGAGTGAAGAAGTTTATGTAAATTGCAAAAGAAATTAAAATAACATAAATTCTTTTTGGGTAGTTTATAAACTGAATATCAAAAATTCTGATAATTCTTGAAATATAACTTCCAACAGCTGAATATAAAAAGCCAGTGAAGAGGGGAACAGTAAAAAGGGTAAAAACTGTTTTGTCTAATTCAGGGTAAGCCCAAGATGCAATTTGATCAGATGTTTTAAAAATCTCCATTATAGTTGCGACAATATGAAAAATTAAAATAACTTTTACTTCTTTGAAACTTTCGGCTTTTGTTCCGAGTAAAAATATTTGGAATAAAATAGCTGAAATGAAAATAAAGTCGTATTTGGCAATATGTGGAATATCAACATAGTTTGTCAAAATAATAACAGAAAGCAAAAAAGCTCCAAAAATTGACGCTTGGGCATTTTTAAGAGTAAAAAAGTAAAATTCTTTTAAATATTTTTTCATAGAAAGATTTTAACATATTTAGGAGAATAAAAACAATAATTAAAATTTTACTGTGTATTTGATGCCAAATTTAACTTGCTTTTTTTATTTTTTCAAGTAAAATATATACCACTTAATTAGAAAATTTATGTCTCAATTACATTTAGTAAAATTAAAATCAACAGAAGGAGATGGGCACATCATCTACACAACAAGAAATAAAAAATCTGTTGCAGAAAAATTGGAATTGAAAAAATTTAATCCAGTTTTAAGAAAACACGTTTTATACAAGGAAACTAAAAAATAAAAGTTTTCTTCGGGCGATTAGTTAAATGGTATAATAAAGGTCTCCAAAACCTTGGTCGGGGGTTCGATTCCCTCATCGCCCGCAAAAAATTAAATTAAAAAATTTAATTTTTTAATTGCCAGATCGTCTAATGGTAGGACTGCGGTTTTTGGTACCGTCTATCTAGGTTCGAGCCCTAGTCTGGCAGCAAAAATAAAAAACAAGATTCGAGCAGTGCGCAGAATCTTGTTTTTTTAATTTTTGCTAGCCAGACTAGGACTCGAAAAAAGCTATAAAAACGAAGTGAGTATGTTTTTCACCGATGTTAGCCGAGTCCGTCTTTTTTCATGGTAGCCAAAAATAAAAAATAAAATTCGATCAGTGCTTGAATTTTGTTTTTTAATTTTAATTTTTATATTCTTTTCTTAATTTTGCTTTTTTTACAATTTTTAGAATCTCGTCTTCGTCATCTAAAATTTTAAATAGTTTTAAGTCTGATTTTGAAATTGTGTTGAATTTTGGACTCAATAGAGTTTTTTCAAAATACTTAATCAACGGGTTCCAAAAATCTTTTCCAACTAAAATAATAGGCACTTTTGGAATCTTTTTTGTTTGAATAAGTGTAATAATTTCAAAAAACTCATCAAGTGTTCCAAATCCACCAGGAAAGTAAAGGTATGCTTCTCCTGAAAATGTCATTGAAACTTTTCTTGTAAAAAAGTAATGAAAGTCAACATTGTGTGTTACATAAGGATTAGCTTTTTGTTCAAAAGGAAGTTCAATATTAAACCCAATTCCTTCTCCTGTCGCTTCGTATGAACCTTCGTTTCCAGCTTGCATAATACCAGGTCCACCACCTGTAATAACAGCGTATCCTAAACTTGAAATTTTTTCTCCAAGTGACTTTGCTTTTTTGTAGTATTTATGATCTGGTTTTAATCTTGCAGAACCAAAAAAAGTTACGGATTTTGGGTATTTTCTTATAGCTTTTAGTCCCATACAAATTTCATCCGCCACCCTGTTTGTTCTGGCTTTCATTTCTTTTCTGATTTTTTCTTCAGTATAAAAAACTGATTTTTTATTATTTTTCTTTTTCATAATTTTAAATTATATCATAAAAAAAATAAAAAACATTGTGATATAATTGAAAAATGAAAAACATAAAAGATAAGATTTTGTTTCTCTCAGTTTTGTTAAATATTGTTTTCGTGTTTTCTTTTTTTCAAAATTTTGAAAAAGGAAATACAAACAGAGTAGAACAAAACCAAAATCAGATTGCAGAAAAAAAAGAAAATAAATACAACGGGTTTTATGATGTTGTAAGAGTGGTTGATGGTGACACTTTGATTTTAAAAATGAATGACAAAAACCAAAGAGTCAGACTTGTGGGTATAAACACTCCAGAATCAATGGCTGTAAATGGAAGGGTGGTTGAATGTTTTGGTCAAGAAGCTAAAAAAGAAGCTAAAAGAATTTTGGAAGGGCAGAAAGTTTATTTTGAAGTACAAGAAAATGACTATTTTGACAAAAACGGAAGAATGCTTGGTTTTGTTTTCTTGAAGAATCAAGATGGAAAATATACTGAAAACTTTTCAGAAACAATGATCAAAAATGGTTTCGGATATGAATATACTTATAAAGGTAGATTTTATAAATATCAAAAAGAGTTTAAAGCTGCCCAAAAATCTGCTCAAAAAAACCAAGCAGGTTTATGGAACAAAGAAAATGGGTGTAAATAAAAATTAAAATTAAAAAATAAAAATATGAATCAAGAAAAAAAAATAGTATATGTAGATATGGATGAGGTGATTGTAGATTTTCAGTCAGGGATTAACTCTTTATCAAAAGAAGAACAAATGGAGTGGAAAGGAAAATATGATAAATATCCAGGAATTTTTTCAAAAATGGTGCCTATTGTTGGAGCAATCGATGCTGTTTATAAACTAATGGAAAAATATGATGTTTATATCTTATCATCTCCATCTTGGGAAAACGCAAGTTCATTTTCTGACAAAAACTTATGGGTTAGAAAATATTTTTCAGATAAACTGAAAAAAAGATTGATTTTATCTCACCATAAAAATTTAAATAGGGGAGATTATTTAATCGACGACAGAACAAAAAACGGAGCAGATAAATTTAAAGGAGAACATATTCATTTTGGAAATGATCCAAAATTCCAAAACTGGGATGATGTTTTAAAATATTTGCTTAAATAAAACAGAATTTGCCGAAGGCAAATTCTGTTTTATTTTCCAAAAATTTTCCAAAACTTCTTTTTTTGAAAATACTTTAAATCATCTTTTGAATACAAGCTGTCTTTATCAATGTTTGCTAAAGCTTTTTTAAAAGAAGTAAAAACTTGTGGATTTTCCTTTTCAATTTGATTTAAAAGTTTTTTAGTTTCATATCGAGCCGTTGGCATTTTTCCCACTGCAATTCCAGGGCACATTTCGTCACCGGCTGTTTCAAAGCTATTTTTTTTTGTAAAATCAGACAACTGCTTTTCTCTTAAAAAACAAAGCGGGCGAATAATAGTTTGATTATGTTTGTTTTTATAAATGGGTGGCAAAGACCGAATTTTTCCATTATACAAAAGACCCATAAACAAAGACTCAACAGCATCGTCTAAATGATGTCCTAAAGCAATTTTATTAAAACCTTTTTTTCTAGCAATTTCTGTTAACTTTCCGCGTCGCATTCTTGAAAAGAAAGAGCAAAAAGAAGAGTCTTTGTTGATTTTTGTTTTATGAAGTTCAAAAATTTCAGTTTTGTATTCTAAAACTTCAATATCAAATCTTTTCAACTGATCAATTTGTTTTTGGTAACTTTCACCCTCCATTCCGTAGTTTACAACACAAGCTATAAACTCAAAATCTTTTTGGCCAAGTGTTTGAAAATATTTTAACAACAAAGCCAAAGTTGTAGAATCTTTTCCACCTGAAAAACCTAAAATGATTTTGTCACCATTTTGAATCATCTCAAAATCATTAACTGCCTTTTTAAAATTTTTAATCAAAAATTTATGAAACTTAATTTCTTTTGTTAGTTCTTTTTTATTCATTCTTTGTATTATAACAAGTTTTGACAAAAATAGCATTTGATTTTTTCAAAAAAAGTAGTATTATTATAGATAACTTTATAATGCGTCTTTTTAGTTTATGTATTTTAAACCAGAGTCGAGATTTGAAGTTAAATTAGTAAAATAAATTAAAATAAAATGTACAAAATTTTCGTAGGAAACTTAGCTTGGGAAGTAGGATCTCAAGATTTAAAAGAAGCTTTTTCAAAATTTGGAGAAGTAACAGATGCTTTCGTAGCAACAGATAAATATTCTGGAAGATCAAGAGGATTTGGATTTGTAACTTTTCAAGATGAAGAAGCAAAGAAAAATGCACTAGCAGAAATGCAAGGATTTGAACTTAAAGGAAGAGAAATCAACGTTGATGAAGCTCACGCAAAAGACGATTCAAACGAAGCTTAATTAAAAGCTTTAAAAATAAAACACAATTTTGGCGCAGCCAAAATTGTGTTTTGTTTTTTTTAATTTTAATGTATAATTAATGTATGGAAAACAAAAATTCAAAAAAAATTATAAGATTAGTTTTAATTTTAGTAAGTATTATTTTAGTAGGTTTTTTGATCGTGACTTTAACACCAGAAAATATGAAAAATAAAGTTACAAAAACAATTAAAAAAGGAGGAAGCGAAATTATGGAAAAAACACACAATAAGAAAGACAATAAAGAAGACAACGAAAAAGAAACAAATATTAGTGGAAAATATATGTGGCTTGGAACAGATTTATTAGATACAAAAGGGGGAGTTGAGAAACCCATTTTGAATGACCAAAATCAAAACATGTATATTGCACATTTCGAAAACGGAAGTTTTTCATCTTCGACTATGTGTAATACTTTGATGGGAAGTTATATTCTTAAAGACTCAGAACTTACATTTTCTCCTTTAGCCTCAACAATGATGGCCTGTGAAGATGATGTTATGAACCAAGAGATGAAATACTCTGAATATTTACAAAAAGTTTCTAAATTTGAAAAAGTAGATAATTATTTATACCTTTCAGACAAAGAAAATACTTTTAAAATGAATTTTAAATTTATGTCAAAAGAATAATAAATTTATATGTTAAATACAAAAAACTTATGAGCTTATTCGTAAGTTTTTTTATACTTAAAACCTTGAGGTTTAAATTTTGAAAAAACCTTCGAAATTTGGTATAATAAAAAAGTATCAATAAGATACAATCATTTTATAAAAATGACTGAAAAAAAACATAAAAAAGATATATCATACGATGAATTTGAAGATATATCAATTGAAAATGAAGATGAACTTTTTGATTCGCAAAGCGAAGTCAAAAAACTGAAAAAACAAATCAAAAATTTACAAAAAGAAAAGGAAGAATACTTAATCGGTTGGCAGAAAGAAAGAGCAGACATGGTAAATTTAAAAAAACAAACAGAAGAAGAAAAAAAACTTTTTACAAACTTGGGTAAAGAGTCTTTGCTTTTAGAAATTATTCCAGTTTTGGACAATTTCGAAGCAGCTTTTTCAAACAAAGAAGCCTGGGAGAAAGTAGATGAAGCTTGGAGAAAAGGTGTAGAATACATTTACACTCAGTTTTTGTCTATTTTAGAAAACAACGGAGTTTCTCAGTTCGGAGAAGTCGGAGACAATTTTGATGAGTCAAAATATCTTTCAATAGAAGTTGAAAAGACAAATGACGAATCAAAAGACCACACAGTTTCAGAAGTTATCCAAAAAGGTTACACTTTCAAAGACAAAGTTATCAAAGAAGCAAAAGTTAAAATTTTTTCTTTTGAAAATTAAAATTATTAAAAATTAACTAAACTATTTATAAATATGTCAAAAGTTATAGGAATAGATTTGGGAACAACAAACTGTGCTGTTTCTGTAATCGAAGCAGGAAAACCAAAAATTTTGGAAAATGCAGAGGGGAACAGAACAACACCATCTGTTGTTGCTAAAAACAAAGCAGGAGAAATTATTGTTGGACTTTTAGCTAAAAGACAAGCAGTAACAAATCCTCAAAATACTATTGTGGGTATTAAAAGATACATTGGACACAATTTTGATGAAAAAGAAGTTCAAAAAGCAATCAAAAATGTGCCTTTCAAAGTTGAAAAATCTTCAAACGGAGGGGTGGAAATTGAGTTTGGAGGAGAAAAGAAAAGACCAGAAGAGCTTTCAGCAATGATTTTGCAAAAACTAAAAACAGATGCAGAAGCAAAACTTGGAGAAAAAGTAACAGAAGCTGTTATTACAGTTCCAGCTTACTTTAACGATTCACAAAGACAAGCTACAAAAGACGCAGGAAAAATCGCAGGGCTTGATGTAAAAAGAATTATCAACGAACCAACAGCAGCAGCACTTGCTTACGGTTTTGACAAAAAGAAAGATCAACAAATTGTAGTTTTTGACTTTGGTGGAGGAACATTTGACGTTTCTGTGCTTGAAGTTGGAGACGATGTTGTAGAAGTTAAAGCCACAGGTGGAGATCACGCAATGGGTGGACGAGACATTGACAATGCAATTATCGATTACATCGCAGAAGAATTCAAAAAAGAAAATGGAATTGACCTGAGAGAAGATGTAACAGCATTGCAAAGACTTGATGACGAAGCAGAAAAAGCAAAACTTGAACTTTCAACAGCAACTGAAACTGAAATCAATATTCCATTTATTACAGTGACAGAATCAGGTCCAAAAAACTTGCTTGTTAAACTGACTCGTGCAAAACTTGAAGAAATCGCATCAGAGTTTATTGACAAAGCAATCAAAATTACACAAGATGTTGTAAAAGATTCTGGATTTGATAAAAAAGATATTGATGAAATTATTATGGTTGGAGGGCAAACAAGAATGCCAAAAATGGTTGACGAAGTTCAAAAAGTTTTTGGAAAAACTCCAAACCAAACTATCAACCCAGACGAAGTTGTGGCTCAAGGAGCTGCAATTCAAGCCGGAATTCTACAAGGAGATGTTAAAGATGTTTTGTTGCTTGATGTGACACCACTTTCACTTGGAATCGAAACACTCGGAGGAGTTGCAACAATTTTGATTGAAAAAAACACAACAATTCCAGCAAGTAAATCACAAGTGTTCTCAACAGCTCAAGACAACCAAACTTCAACAGAAATTCACGTTGTTCAAGGTGAAAGACCAATGGCAGTTGATAACAAATCACTTGGAAAATTCATTTTAGATGGAATACCACCAGCACCAAGAGGTGTGCCACAAGTTGAAGTTACATTTGACTTGGACGCAAACGGAATTTTGAAAGTTTCAGCAAAAGACAAAGCAACAGGAAAAGAAAATTCAATCAAAATTGAAGGTTCTTCAGGACTTTCAGATGAAGAAATCAACAAAATGAAAGCAGATGCCGAAGCAAACGCAGATGCAGACAAAAAGAAAAAAGAGGCAGTTGATACAAAAAACCAAGCTGAATCTGTTGTAGCAATGGCTAAAAAAGCGCTTTCAGACGAAGGTGATAAAATTTCAGACGAGCTTAAAAAATCAATTGAAGAAAAAATTCAAAAATCAGAAGAAGCAAATAAAACAGATAATATGGAAGATATTAAAAAAGCTTCAGATGAGTTGAATTTAGAAACTCAAAAAATCATGGCTGAGCTTCAAAAACAACAAGAGCAAAATGCACCAAATCAAAACGGAGAAGAGAAGAAAGATGATGCAAAAGAGAATGTTGAAGAAGCTGAAGTTGTAAACGAAGAAAAAGAAGAAAAGAAAGATTAAAATTTCTGAAAACTTTTTTAAAATTCAAAAACTCAAACTCTAAAGTTTGAGTTTTTGTTTTCTTTTTAACTAAAATTTTTGACCCAGGACTTGCCTGGGTCAGGAAAGTTAAAAAAATTCATTTTGTTTTATACTTTTAAAATGTTAAAATAAAAAAGCTTGGTTGAAATAATACTATTTTTAAAATAGAGGAAAGTCTGGACACACGCTTATAGCATCAGTTAACGGCTGACTTTTGGCTAATTTTTTAGACAAAAAGAGGTGCGAGCAGAAACGATTGGTTTTGCAAAAAACCAATAATCCTTCGGGATTTTACTTTCTGAAAAGAAAGAGTGAAACGGCAAAACCCTTGCTTGTGTGCAAGACCGTAAAAGAGCAATCTTTTGAGTCGCTAAATGTGTTTGGCAACAAATACAAAAGATAAATTTTATTTAAACAGAATCCAGCTTACAAGCCAAGTATATCAAAAAACAAAGTTAAAGCTTTGTTTTTTGTTTTTTCTTATGAACAAATATGATATAATTTCTCTATGAATAATAAAATGAATAATAATTTTGAACCACAATCAGATGATAGTAAAATCGATGAATTAAAAGATTTTTTATATTCAAGGAAAACAGGAGAGGTGAAACCTCAAAGATCGACTTTGAAAAAAAGAGAAAAAATAGATTTAAATGTAAACTGGGGGAAAGAAAAAGAAACAGAAGAGACTAAAAAAAATAAAGAAGAAGAATTTTATCAGTATAAAATTCGTAGAAAAAATTCAATTTTTTATATTGCCTTAATTCTTTCTTTCTTGTTTTTTGTTGGTGCTTTAGCCTTTACTTTTTTCTTTGTATCTTTTAGCAAAAATGAAATATCGCTAAGTGATATAGAAATTTCAGTGATAGGGCCAAATTCAGTAAAATCTGGGGAAGACCTGCCATTTTCTGTTGTTATAGATAATCCTTCTGATATAGTGTACGAGGATATTGACTTAACTCTTACTTATCCTGCATCAACTGTAAAAACTTTGGAAAAAGAGTTTGTTAAGACAGAAAACAGGCAAATAAAGAAAAAATTAAAGGCAAAAGGTAAACTCGTTGAGCAATTCAATGTTATTTTATCTGGAAATATTGGTGAAAAAAAGGATATCGGGATAGAGATTTTTTATAAAGGGGAAAATTATTCAGGAGTTTTAAATAAGCAAAGTAATTATACAGTTGAAATAGATTCATCACCTGTTGCTATAGAACTTTCTTATCCTAGAAAAGTAAATTCATCTGAAGAATTTAATATAGACATTAACGTTTTATCAAATGTAACAGACACAGTTTATGATTTAATTTTAGTTGGAAAATACCCAATTGGCTTTGAGGTTATCTCAACAAATCCAGAGCCTTGGTTTGTTGAGACTATGGAAAATGTATTTAAAATAGATGAAATAAAACCAGGTGAAAAAAAATCTATTAAAATTAAAGGTATTTTAAAAGGTGAGCTGGGTGAGGAAAAATACTTCAACTTTGCAATAGGTGATACTTTTGATTTTAAAAATGAAATGAGAACATTATTTGCAGAAAAACAAGACAAAATCACTATTAAAAAACCAGATATAAATTTTGCTTTGGTAACAAATGAAGATAATGAATACAAAGACGCAATTTATTCAGCAGGAGATATTGTCGGTTTGGACTTTATACTTGAAAATAATTTATCAAATCCCATTTCCAATATAAAAGTAACAGCTGATATTGTGGGAGATATTTATGATCCAATCAGTGCAAGGTCACAAAGAGGTTTCTTTGATTCAAATAAAAGTAGATTTACTTGGGACAAAAACTTAAGCAATTCGTTTAAATTTTTAGCTGGAAAAAAACAAATAAAAGAAAAAATTAATTTCTCTCTTTTTGATTTTGATAAAATTTTGAAAAATTATATAAAAGATCCAGAAATAAAATTAGATTTTAAAATTTACGGAAATAGTCTTGAAAGTGCTGAAGCAAAAAGTGAAATTTATGCAGAATTTGAGAAAAAAATAAAGTTAAGAACAAATTTGTTTTTCTCAGAAAAAGTTTTATACTCTGAAGGTCCTTTTGAAAACACAGGAGAGCCTGATCCAGTTGTGGGAGAAAAAACTACTTATACTATTGCTTGGGAAATTAAAAATTCATCTTCAGATGTTGAAAATATTAAAATTAGTGCAAAAATTCCTTATTATGTTAAATACTTAGATAAAACATCACCAAACGGTTCTTACTTTAAATATAACAAAGAAACAAGAATCTTAACTCTGGATTACAAAAAAATAGATGCTTTTACTGGTTACAAAAATGAATCAAAGGTTGCATATTTTCAAGTGGCCTATAATCCGACAGCTCCTCATGTTGGCACCTCACCAATTTTAATTGGAGAAAAAAAAGTAATTGGGTTAGATAAATTTACAAACGAGAAAATAGTTTTAAATTATAATTATTCAACTATAGAGACAAAAGATGGTTCTGTTGTAACTAAGAAATAGTAATTTTGTTTAAATTTTATATTTTATATCAAGGAATATTTTTAAAAAAAATCATTTTCTCATTTTTCAAATTTAAGGTTGAACGAAAATGGGTTTTTTTTAAAAATTTGTTATAATATTGTTATGAAAAAAATAATTGTTAAGAAAAAAGGGGGAGAGAAAGAGAGGTTCAATGAAACAAAACTAAGAAATTCTTTGAGAAACTCAGGGGTTTCAAAAAAAATAGAAGATGAGATTTTAGCAAGTATTAAAAATAATATTAAAAAAGATAAAGATGGTGTTGTTGAATCAACTAAAATTTATAAAATTTCAAAAGATGTTTTAAAGGAAAAAGCCGATAAAAAAATATTTTTAAGATACAACTTAACTTCTGCCATTTCAAAACTTGGCCCTGAAGGTTTTGCTTTTGAGAAATTTATTTCTTTGGTTTTCAAATCTTATGGATATGGTCCTGTTTATGTTGGAAAAAAAATCAATGGAAAATGTGTTGTGCATGAAATGGATATTGTGGCTCAAAGGGGAAAAGATCTAGTAACAGCAGAGTTGAAATTTCATAATTCCCGAACTAAAAAAACTGATTTGAAAGTGGCTTTGTATATGAAATCTCGTTTTGACGATATTTTAAATTCAAATTATTACAAAAATAACAATCCAATTCAATTAATCATTACAAATACGAAATTTACAGACAACGCTAAAAAATATTCAAATTGTGCGGGGGTTGGAGTTTTGTCTTGGAATTATCCTGAAAAAGATAATCTACATGATTTTATTTTGAAGTCAAAGATCCACCCTATAACTGCTTTGGAAACAATTTCACAAAAGGCTAAACAATACTTTTTGTTAAGAAAAATAGTTTCAATTGAAGAATTACAAAAAAATAATTTTAAATTTTTAAATCAAAACCCTTATATTATAAAATCAAAAATTCAAACAGTTAAAGACGAAATTAAAGATGTTATAGAGTGTTTGGGTTGTTAATAAGTTTAAGTATTCGTGTACTAAGTGAAAAATCAAGTTTTGCTTGATTTTTTATTTTTTTATAATATAATACAGTCACCGTCGTATCTGGAGACACTTAAGGGCTACCAAGAGGTATCCCTGGCTGGTGAGTTTTTTCCTTTCCAACAATAACCATAAGTCCTAAAAAGCAAAGCGCATACTCCAGTTAAGATTTATGTCGAAAGACTGTGTTTTGTTTGGGTTAAAATCCACCCCTTCCGTTCTTGGAGTTTGAAGGATCAAGCTCTGGAAAAATATAGTTTGTAGGAACAAACTTAACAAGAATAATGATATTTGAAAAATAGTATCTAAAATATAGGGTATATTTTGCATAAAATCGCGGCATTAAAACATGAGTGCAAGAGATAGGTAATATAACCCCAAATTTTTTTGGGGTTATTTTTTTTTATCCCATAAAATGCTATAATGTTTTTATGTCGCAAAATAATGTAGAACTTTTAACTAAAAAATTTTTAGAATATATTGAAATTGAAAAAGGTCGGTCCTTAAACACAGTTTCAAACTACAAAAGATATTTGAAAAAATTTTTTGACTATACTCAAATTCAAGATGTAAAAGACATTAATCAGGAAAATGTCTCTGATTTTAGAATTTATTTAAACAGGCAAAACAACGGCAAAAAGGGGATTGAAAACAGCACTTTGTCTAAAAAAACTCAAAACTACTATTTAACTGCTTTGAAAATGTTTTTGCAGTTTTTGTCAAAAAGAGATATCAAATCTTTAGCCTCAGAGAAAATCGAACTTGCTAAAATTTCTCAAAGAGAACTTGATTTGGTTTCTGAAAAAGAATTTACAAAATTTTTAAATGCAGATGACACAAGAATTTCAAAACAAGAACAAGCCAAAGAAAAAGCCATTGTAGAACTTTTGTATTCAACAGGACTTCGTGTTTCAGAGCTTTGCAATTTAAACATAGACATCGATATGTCAGACAACCAGTTTAGTGTTAGAGGAAAAGGGGGGAAGATAAGACTTGTTTTTCTTTCCCAAAGGGCCAAAGATTTTTTAAAAAAATATCTTGATTTAAGAAACGACAAAAAAGACAGCTTGTCAGAAAAATATTTAAACGAAGCTCTTTTTGTTACAAATGCAGGAAACAGAATTTATCCCAGATATGTCCAAAGACTGATCAAGAAGCGCTCAACTATTGCAGGAGTTTCAAAAAAAATTACTCCACACACAATCAGACACTTTTTTGCAACAGATTTATTGAAAAATGGAGCAGATATTCGTTCTGTTCAAATGTTGTTGGGGCACTCTTCAATTTCAACAACGCAGGTTTATACGAATGTTTCGGATAAGTATCTCAAAGATATACATCAAAAATTCCATAAAAACTAAAAAAACTTGAAAAACTGGCGGATTGCTTCGTTGTCTTCATAAAAAAACGCTCAACGTAATAACACATACGTCTCGCGATTTTTTTATTTGACGCCTCGCACTCCATCCAATTTTTCAAGTTTTTTAAAAAACGCTAGAAATTAGTACACAACTTTGTTGGCTTCGTGTAAAAATATTTTCAACGTACTATTCAGTACGTCTCAAATATTTTTCACTCGCCGCCTCGTTGTGCATCTAATTTCTAACGTTTTTTTAATTATCACAAAACTTTGTTAGTTTTACAAAAAATAAAATTAAAAAACGGAAGTCATAAGACTTCCATTTTTATTTTTATTTGTTTGTTATTTTTCGTTGCTTGCGCAACGAAACTCTCTTTCTTTTTCCTTGACGATCAAGAAACTTTTTACCGCCTTTGTAAGTGGTTCCGTCAAGATGACGACAGTTGTCTTGATTTTTAGAAATATAAAAAGGGACCTCTTTTCTTTCTTGAATCAAAAAAGCAATCCCTAAAATACCCATTCTTAAACTCATTTTTTCTCCAATTTTTGTTAATGAATACTTTTGTATTATAACTTAAAAAATTTGTTTGTCAATTCACGCAAGTACCGAGTACTTTTTGCCGTAGGTACCAAGCACTTTTGCGTGGCTGTGTTAAAAGTGCTTGGTCGAGCTCCCGCCTGAGGCGACAAAAAACAAACAAAGTCAAAGCATGCGCTTTTGTGTTCGGGCGGAGTCGGTCAACATCGACGAAAAATATATTCGCTTCGCTCATTATTTTTCAGTCGCCTTGACCAGTTCGCCTACCATTTTTATCCAAACACAACCACACAGGATAAAAATATGGTTGGGCTCTTTTCGACTCCCGCCCGAGGCGACAAAAAACAAACAAAGTCAAAGCATGCGCTTTGACTTTGTGTTTTTTGTGCCTCGGGCGGGAGTCGAACCCGCATGGATTGCTCCACACGATTTTGAGTCGTGCGTGTCTACCAATTTCACCACCAAGGCATTATTTAATTTTATTATTATATCACACTAAAAACATTCATTGAAAATCTGATTCGAGTCTCGGCACAATGTCTTCGGCACAATGTCTACCAATTTCACCACCAAGGCATTATTTAATTTTATTATTATATCACACTAAAAACATTCATTGAAAATCTGATTCGAGTAGTTTGTGTCTACCAATTTCAACGCCAGAATATTATTAATTTAAAGTTGGACCTTTATATTTTACCAAAAAAATAAAAATATTCAAAATATATGAGGAGAAAAATAAATATTTTTTAATAAAAAATTTTACACAAGTAAAAAATTTTAAAAATAATATAGATATGATATAATGTTAAACATGTATAGTAACACTATTTTAGATATTGGTTCTGAAACAATAAAAATACTACAAATAATTGAAAACAAAAAAAGTGGTCAAACACAAGCTTTTTTTGATTTTTTTCCTTCTGACGGTGTAACTTTTGGTTATATTTCAAATAAGAACAAATTTTCAATATCCTTAAAAAAAGCTGTTAAAACTTTTGAAAAAAAATATAAAACTGAAATTTCCGAGGTTTTGGTTGCTTTAAATGATTTTGGGATTTCTTCAACAAAAATTTCTACAACAAAACCTACTATAAACCAAATCGTTTCAAAACACGATTTAGAAGAAATATATAAAAAATCAGAGGAAAGTTTAAGAGCTAAAAATAAAGACAGGATTATTGAAAGAGAGATTGTAAGATATAAGCTAAATGAAATTGAACATTTTTCAAATCCTATTGGGCTGAACGCAAACAAAATAACCGTAGAATATTTTTTTGTAACGATGCCTGAAAATAATTTCACTATTTTGGAAGAAGTTTTAAGTGAAAATGATATTTCAGCAGAAATTTTTGTGCCTGCTTTATACGGTTTATCTGAAATTGCTTTAACAAAAATAAATAAAAAACTTGGATCTGCTGTGGTTGATTTTGGAGACCAAAAAACTTCGATTTTAATTTACGAAGATGAAAAACCAATTTACTACAATGTTTTAAAAATTGGTTCAAAAAATATTACAAAAAAAATCTCAGAAAAGTTAACTGTTGACTTTGCTGAAGCTGAAAAAATTAAAAAACAAAAAGTTTATTCAAGAAAGCAAAAGCAGATTGTAGACGATGAGTTAAAAGTGGTTGCTGAAAAAATTAAAAAAGAAATCGAAAAAGCAAATATTGGAGAAATCCTTCCGGATGGGATTATTCTTTCAGGACAGGGGAGCAATGTTAATGACATTCAAAATGTTTTTAAAAAAGTTTTAAATTTACCAGTAAAAGTAGATAACAAAAAATCTTTTGACCAATCAACTGTTTATAATATTGCTTATGGAGTGTTTATATACATTTCTAAAAATCAAAACAAAAGCCCTATTAAAGATGGTTATAATTTCAAAAATATTTTAAATCCTTTTTTAAAAATCGTTAAAAAGTTTAGTTTATAAATGTTAAAAAGAGACTTGAAAATTTTTTTTGTTCTGTTAAAATAACAGAACAAATGGTTGTTGACTGTTTGTAAAAATAGAGAAAAAGGGTTTTTGCACTTCTTTTAGTGTAAAAAACCCCCTCATGCGAGTGTAGCTCAGGTGGTTAGAGCGCGTCACTGATAATGACGAGGTCGTAGGTTCGAGTCCTACCATTCGCACAAAATACAAAAGTCCAAAGCGTATGCTTTGGACTTTTCTTGTATTTTGTAGCGAATGGTAGGACTCGAAAAAAGCCCAACCATATTTTTACCCTGTGTGTTTGTGTTTGGATAAAAATGGTAGGCGAACTGGTCAAGGCGACTGAAAAATAACGAGCAACGCGAGTATGTTTTTCGTCGATGTTGACCGAGTCCTACTCAAATATAGAGAAACTCAAAGCATACGTTTTGAGTTTTTATATTTTGTGCGAATGGTGACTGAAAAATTTTGAAAACGAACGAAGTGAGTATATTTTTCGTCGATGTTGACCGAGTCCTGCCAACAAAAAATTTATATTTTGCTTTTTATGACAAACAATAATTATATGTTTTACTTTTTTAATATGTTAAAATAGGTTAATATGATAAAAAATCTAAAAATAATTATTGCTTTTGTTGTTGGTATTTTTCTTTTAATTGCTGTTGTGCTTGGGTATTTTGGTTTAAGTGATTTTGATAAAAAAAAAGCTAAATATGATATTGCTTCAAAAAATGCTTCTATTATAAAAGATGATTTATTTAAACAAAAAATATCTAGTAAAGAACATCAAAAAGATATGGAGTTATCCTTAAATGAAATATTTAAAGTTGATCAAAGTAGTAATAATGATAATAATAAAGAAAAAAGAGTGATTAAGCCTTATGATTTATCAACTTTACCACCTGAACCTGATGCTGAACTTGTTAAAACTGAATTTGTGGATGTAAACAACACAATTGTATTTATCGAGAAATAAAATGTTTGATAAAAAGAGTCTTAAGAAACATGTAAATGATATAGACTATGCGATGGAATGTAATAATTTATTTTATAAAGATATATATGCAAAAGAATTAAAATATAATTATTTTGATATGGCAATACTTTTAGTTACATCTAAAGTATTTAATACCGACAAGAAGAAAAAGTTGAGAGAAAATTTGTCTTATTGGTCTTCTAACATTGATGGATACAAAATTTATCCAACTTATTCAGAATGTAAAAATTTTTTTGAATCAACAAAAAAATTATCAATTAACCAAGAGGTAAAAGATAAAACTCAAATTTTAAATCAAAATAACAGTAAAGAATTAGGGCATAAAAACCAAAAGGTAAATAAAAAGAAGAAAGAAAAAAGAGAAATCAAACCTTATGATTTATCAACTTTACCACCAGAACCTGATGCTGAACTTGTCAAAACCGAGTTTGTGGACGTTAACGGAAACAAAGTTCGAGACGATATTGAAATTGCCGTTGCAAAGAAGTTTCAAAGAGATGCAGATTTGGTGGAAGCATATTTTGCAGATTCCAGAACCTTAGAGTACGAGTTATACTTAGCAAGAAATAAAATATTTGATAAAGGAAGTATAGAACAGAGTTTAAAAAATATGCATTATACAATGGATTGCAACTATTTGTTATATGAAGATGTATATGAAAAAGAATTGGAATGGGACGCTTTTGAAATGTCAAGAATTTTACTAGGTCCTAGAGTATATAATACAGATGAAAAGGAGAAGTTAATAGATGATTTTTATAGAATGCAAGATGGGTATGTGCATACTGATGAACCAACTTATTCAGAATGTAAAGAATTTTTTGAATCGACAAAAGATTTATTAGTTAAAAAAGAAAAAAGAGCGATCAAGCCTTACGACTTATCAAAACTTCCACCCAAACCTGATTCTAAGTTAGTTAAAACTAAATTTGTTGATGTGAATAAAAACAAAATCAGAGATGATATTGAAATTTTTATTGCAAAGAAATTTCAAGAAGATGCAGATTTGGTAGAATCATTTTTTGCACGGACAAGAGTTTTAGAACATCAATTATATTTGGCAAGAAATAAAATGCTTGATAAGAAGAATATTAGAAAAGATACGGAGCGAATAACTTATGCAACAAGATGTAATTATTTATTGTATGAAGATTTGTATGATGATAAATTGGCGTGGGATGTTTCAAGATTATTTGAGGATTCAGTATTTTATAAAATATTTAATACTGACGAAAAAAGAAATTTAAAAGATGAATTTTCTTTTGCCTATGATGATTTTTCTGATGATTTTACGGAAGTTTGGTTTACTCCAACTTACTCAAGGTGTAAAGAGTTTTTTGAGTCAACCAAAAATTTGCCAGTGGGAGGTTAAATTGGATAAAAGTTAAAATAAAAAATGCCAGAAAATATTTTTATTTTCTGGCTTTTTTAGTTTTTTAATTTCTTGTTTTTGTGCTATAATTTTGTTCGGTTAAATATTTTTTTAAAACAATTTTATTTTAAAAAAGTGTTTTGTTCTTTAAAAATATGTTAAAATAGGTAAACTATGAACGAGAAAAAAAACAAAAAAAGTGCGATTGTACTTTTAGGGGCTTTAATTTTTATTGTTGCTTTGTATTTTGTTTTCAACAAAACTGAAAATCAAAAAACAGAAAACGCTTTGAAAACAGATGTTTCTGTTCCAAAAGTTAAAATAGAAAAAAAAGCAGAATCAGAAACTAAAACAAAGGAGGTTGTTGAAAAACCTAAAAAAGAAACTAAAAAAGCAGTTCAAGAAACTGAAGAGTATCAAGGTGTTGATGGTGATAAAGAAAAAAGAGTGATTAAGCCTTATGATTTATCAACTTTACCACCTGAACCTGATGCTGAACTTGTTAAAACTGAATTTGTGGATGTAAACAACA
>PDQZ01000005.1 GCA_002747955.1 Candidatus Campbelliibacteriota bacterium
AGACGTTAACGGAGATGGGTTACCTGATATTATCAAGTGGAGACATGGGTATGAGAATAATTATTTTAGCACTGATGGAATTAATCAAGTTTATATAAATAATGGTAACGGCTTTACAAAAATCTCAAAAATTAAAAATCAGCAACAAGGAGAAACAGAATTTGAATATTCACATGCTCGAATGCAAGATGATTCAAACAAAGTTCCGTTTCCACTTGAAATTGTAGAAAAAATCACAACCAACGACAAAAACGGAAATGTTGCAGAAACAGAATACGAGTACAAAGACGCATCATATTATTACGGCGGACCTTTTGACAAAAAGTTCGCAGGTTTTGGAGGTATTTCAAAAACAAATCCAAACGGTTCTCTTGAAAAAATTAAATTCCACCAAGCAAATGGACAACAAGGAAGCGAACCAGTTGACTCATATTCAAAAATAGGAAAAGTTTACCAAACTTCATTAAAAGACCAAAGTGGAAACTTATACACAAAAACTTATACAAACTATACAGAAAACAATTTGGGCAACAACTCAAACAGTGTTTTGCTAGATTCAGAAGTTTCTGAACAATACGACGGAACAAGCTCACACACAGACTTTGCAACAAAATACTTATACGACCAATACGGAAACGTAACTGAACAAACAAACTTTGGACTTGTAAATTCAAATTCTAACGGTTCATTTACAGACACACAAAACGACAAAAGAGTGGTTGAATACGAATATTTAAATGACACTTCAAAATATATTGTTTCATTACCAACAAAAGAAGTTTTGAAAAATAAAGATGATCAAAAAGAAAAAGAAACAAAATACACATACGACCAAAACGGAAACTTAACAAAACAATCAAACTGGATTTCAGGAAATGAGTATGCTGACACAAGTTACACTTACAACTCTGTAGGACTTCCAACAGAACAAACAGATCCTTTGGGAAACATTACAAAATACACATACAACAACTTAAAACTTTACCCAGCCACAATCACAAATGCCTTAAATCAAAAAACAAGATATTTGTATAATCTATATACAGGAAATTATACAAAAGTAACAGATCCAAACGAAAACACAACTTTATACAAATACGACGGATTAAATCGACTAACAAGAGTTTCAAAAACATTTGCAAATGGAAATACAGTTTACAACAAAAAAGTAGAATACAACACACAAGTTTTCCCAAATTACACAAAACAAACTTTATACAGATCAGGAACAAACAAGCAAAATATTTACACATATTTTGACGGTTTTGGAAGATCTATCCAAACAAAGTCAGAAACACAAAACGGTTATGCAACCCAAGACAAAGTCTACAACCAAATGGGACTTTTGCAAAAGCAGACTTTGCCTTACCAAACAAGTTCTGATGCTTTCACAAGTCCAACTTCAAACAGTGCTTTGTACAACACTTTTGAATATGATGAAATGGGAAGAATTACAAAAACTGAAAATGTAAAAGGGCAAAGCACAAAAACTTACAACGGACTTGAAACTGAAATTGTTGACGCAGAAAACAACAAAAAAGAATTTACAAAAGATGCATTTGGAAATCTAACTTTGGTAAAAGAATACAACGGAAACGATATTTACCAAACACATTACAACTACAATACACAAAACAAACTTACAAAAATTATAGATGCAGAAAACAACACAAGAAACATAACTTACGACGGACTTGGCAGAAGAACAAGTTTCGAAGACCTACACAAACAAACTGATTCACAGTTTGGAGTTTGGAATTACACTTACAACAAACAAAACTTAATTTCTCAAACAGATCCAAACGGAAATCAAGTTTCTTACACTTACGACAGCCTAAACCGTGTTTTAACAGAAAACAGTAACACAACACCGCAAACAGATGTAACTTACACTTACGATAACTGTACTTACGGAACGGGGAAACTTTGTTCTGTTACAACTCCAAACTACTCACAAAACCTAACTTACTTAAAACAAGGACTTGTTGATACAGAAAACACAATCATTGATGGTGTTTCATATACAACTGACTTTGACTACAACAGACAAGGGCAGGTTACAAAAGTTACAAATCCAAATACTTTAATCACAGAAAACAAATACAACAAACAAGGACTTGTAAAAGAAATCAAACAAGACGGACAAAAAGTTGTTGAATATGAATATGAAGTAAATGGAAAAGTTAAAAAAGAAGAATACCAAAACGGTGTTGAAACAAACTACACATACAATCCAAACAAACTGTACGAACTTACAAACAAAACAACAGTTTTAAACAGTCAAAATGTTCAAGACTTGTCATATCAATATGACAATGTTGGAAATATTTTACAAATCACTGATGCTTCAAATGGTGATACTTTCAAAACTCAAAGTTTTGAATATGATAATCTATACAGACTAACAAAAGCCACAGTTACAAACACACAAAACAATACTGATTACACAAGAATTTACAACTATTCTCCAATTGGAAACATCACAGACTTTAACGGAGCAAACTATACTTACACAGATAACGGATACAACAACCCAAATTCTGTAACACAAATTGAACAAAATACTTATACTTACGACAACAACGGAAACTTAACATCAGACGGAACCTGGACACATACTTGGAACTACAACAACACTTTAAAATCTTCAACAAACGGAAGTTCTGTTTCAAACTATACATACAACCAAAAAGGTGATAGAATAAAATTACAAGAAGGAACAGATGTAACAATTTATCCATCACAATATTATGAAGTAGAAAATGGAAAGGCGAAAGTAAATATTCAAAAAGATGGAAAAACAGTTGTAACAAAAAGTGTAAATGGAGCAGAAAACAAAACAGAATATATTCACACAGATCATCTTGGAGGAACACACATAATCACAGATAATAATTCAAACATTGTTAAAACAAAAGATTATTTCCCATTTGGAGATATAAGAATTGACACAGGAACAAGTACAGAAGACAATTCATTTACAGGTTACGAACACGATTCTCAAACAGGACTTGATTATGCTGAGGCGAGATACTATAATTCAAAAATTGGAAAGTTTATTTCTCAAGACTCTGCTGTAAATAGTTTAGGATTAAACAACAAAGAACAAACACAGTTACTGACAGATCCACAACAGTTAAATACTTATTCTTATGTTAGAAATAATCCTTTAAACAATATTGACCCTACTGGTGAAACACTTGAAGCAGGTTACTTTAATATTTTAAAAACTTCATTTAATGGTTACCAAAATTTATACTATATTTTAACAGGAGATTACCAAGAAGCAGAACAAGCAAGAGATCAGGCAAGACTAAACGCTCAAGCATCTGTTACTGAATTTCAAAATGCAGTAACGACTGAGAAAGTGGAAACGGCTCTAACTGTGGGTGGAGGGGTTGCATTAAAAGGTATTGGGGTTCTTGCAAAAGGGTCTGCTTTGGGCAAAAGAAGTCATTACGGAAATGATATTGTTAAAAAAATTATTAAAAATTTAGATAAGGGTGGTCATTCAAGAAACCACATTTCTGAATTTAGAAATTTAGGGATTAAAAATAAAGAACAACTTTATAATCATGCGAAATTTGTAGAGAAAAATTTTGATTTAAAATATACAGTTAAAAATAATTCAAAATTATATTATCATGAAAAAACTAATTCATTATTAATAAAAGATTTTACTGGTAGTAAAAATGGTGGTACCTTCTTTAGACCAAGGGATGGAAAAGATTATTTAAAGGTTAAAATTAAAAAGAAAGATAGTTAAAATTTATTATGAAAAAAATAAAAATCTCATGTAGAGAATTGTATGTGATATTACAAACAAGTTATTTTATGTACAAAAACATTGATGAGGTTGATTTATCTTATACAACAAACAGTACAAAGGAAAGTAGAGATAAAACAAGATCAAGAATAATAGAAGAAATCGCTTTTTGTTTCGGTGATGAGAATGTTAAAACTAGAGAAATAACATTAAGTGAAATAGAATATAATGATATTATGGATTTTTTAGTTGAGGGTAGTTTGTCAGAAGAGGATGAGAAAAAAATAAATATAAAAAATGGTGAAATAAAAGAAATTAGAAATAGTTTGGAAGAAAGATGGACAGGTTTAAAAAAACAATCTCCACCTTCCATAAAAAACATATTCAAATAATTTTCAAATGTTAATTTATAAAAGAATGTCGGAAAAAGAATATTCACAATATGAATAAAACAAAAAACATAAAACAAAGTAAATAGACATGAATGAAACAGAACAAATTTTTAAAAGTTGGAGTGAAGAGTTTAAAAATAAAATAAAAGAAGAGGGGCATGATTTCTTAATCAAAGAGTATAAAGAAATTATTTCTGATTTAAAAAAATTAGAAAAAGACAAAGATGGTTATTATATCCATGATTATGATCATCGCATTGAAGTCAGAGATGCATTGGATGTGATTTTAAAAAATCAATTTGATTTTGATTTATACAAAAGTGTGATTGAAATTGATAACGAATTACAATTATTGATTTTGAAAAATCCAAAAAATAAAAATATAAATAAAGAAATTTTTAATGAAAACGAATGGTGGAATAAATATTATCCAGAATGCGTTAAGTAATGTTTTTAAAATTTAAAAATAGTATGTTTAAAAGAGAAAGAAATAAAAAAGAATTATTTTTAGAATTTTTAATAATCATATGTTTGTTTATTGCTGTTGCAATAAAACTATATTTTTTAGAAATTGAAAATATATGGAGACCTTTATTATATATACTTATTTATCCTATACCTTTTTTAATAGTGGTGTACTTTTTATTGGATATTAAAAAAACGAAAGAAGAAGAAACAAAAACAGGTTTTTATGTTTATGTTTTTGGTTTTATTCTTATTATTCCAATGTTTCTATTTTTGTTTACTCAGTATTTTATCCAAAATATAAATTATGTAGTATTTAATAATTATGATACGGTAAAAGGAGAATTAGTAAATAAAAGCACGCCAACATTTACAGTTGCTCAATGGATGACTTATGAAGTAAAACTTGAAAGTGGAGAAATTAAAAGGTTTGATTATTTAATACCTACAAAAAGAGCAATGATTGGAGACAGTTTAGAATTTAAAACCGCAAATAAAAATAATTGGTTTAGAAATAGTACAATAATTACAATAGATAAAATAGAAAAAAAATAATATTATGTATATAGATTTACTTTGGGATATTTTCCCCCTAATAGTTGCATTAATTTTCCAAAAACAAATTTTAGGTTTTATTATGATGGTTTAAGTAAACAATCTCTTAGAAAAAAGATTGAGACAAAATAAAAAGGGGTTCGAACGCACCAACACGTTTTGAATCCCTTTTTGTCTTAATTAGTTGTATTATATAATATTTTATTGTAAAATGCAAGCATAAAAAATAAAAACCTAGATAATTATGAGTTTAGAAAGAAACAAGAATAAAACATTTCTTGTTTTTTATTTTTTTAAATTTAAATATGGTATAATGACTTTATGAATAAAAATAAAATAGTTTTACTTGATGCACATGCCATTTTACATCGGGCTTACCATGCACTTCCAGATTTTTCAACAAGAGATGGAAAAAAAACAGGTGCTTTATATGGAGTTTGTGCAATGTTAATTTCTATTATCAAAGAGCTAAAACCCCAACATATTTTGGCTTGTTACGATATGCCCAAAAAAACTTTCAGACACGAAGCTTTTGAAGATTACAAAGGCGGACGAAAAAAAACAGACGAAGATTTAATCGAGCAGATTATTGAATCTAAAAATATTTTCGAAGCTTTTGGGATTGATGTATATGAAAAAGAAGGTTATGAAGCCGACGATGTGATTGGAACTTTGTCAGAGATTTTAAAGAAAGATAAAAAAAATCAAGTTATTATTGCTTCAGGAGATATGGATACTTTTCAGTTAATCCAAAACGACGATGTTGTAGTTTATACTTTAAAAAAAGGCATCAACTCAACAATTATTTACAATCAAAAATCAATTTTAGAGAAATTTGGTTTTGAACCGAAACAAATTATTGATTACAAAGCACTTGCCGGAGACAGCTCTGACAATATTTCAGGAATTAAAGGCGTGGGTGAAAAAACTGCTACAAATTTGATTTTAAATTTTGGAAGCATTGAAAATATTTACAAAGAACTTGAAAAAGGAGATGATAACTTTACTCAAAAATACAAAAATGGAAAAATCACTCCAAGAATTTTAAATTTGATCAAAGAAGGGGAAAGTGATGCTTTGTTTTCAAAAGAGCTTGCTACTATTAAAACTGATGTTGAAATTGATTTTAAACTTCCCAAAAAAGACTTTTTGGAAAATATTAATTTCCAAAAAACCGGAGAACTTTTTCGAAAATATGAATTTAGAGTTTTAAATGAAAGACTTCAAAAAGCTTGTGGGGTTGAAGTTTTAGAAAAAAAAGAAAAAAAAGCTGAACTGAAAAGTGAAGACAAGCAAAAAGTAGAAGAATACAAGCTTGCTGTTTCTTTATTAAACCCAAATATTGCTGACCCAACAATTGATGATATTTTAAATTTTTCAGAAAATCAAAATCTGGAAGATGCTTTCAAAAATATCGCAAAAGAAATCAAAAAAGAAAAAATGGATTTTGTTTGGAAAGAAATGGAAATTCCAATTTTAGATTTTACAAAACAAATGACCCAAAGGGGATTTTTGGTTGATGTTGCTAAACTTAAAAAATATTCTAAAAATTTTCATAAAAAAGCACATGATATTGAAAAAAAAGTTTATCAAATTGCAGGGGAGGAATTTAACTTAAAATCCACTCAACAACTTTCAAAAGTTTTGTTTCAAAAAATGAACTTACCCACAACAGGTTTGAAAAAAACACCCAAAGGCGTTATTTCTACCAAAGAGTCAGAGCTTTTGAAACTGAAAGGAAAACATGAAATCATTGACCTTATTTTAGAATACAGAGAACTTGTAAAAATGATTTCAACTTATTTGGACAATTTAGAGCAAATGCTTGATGATCAAAATCGAATTCACCCTGAGTTTTTGCAAATTGGAACTTCAACGGGCCGGATGTCATCACGAAATCCAAATATTCAAAATATTCCCACATCAGGCGAATACGGTTCAAAAATCAGAGAAATTTTTATTGCTGAGAAAAATTTTGTTTTAGCCTCTTTTGATTATTCACAAATTGAACTTAAAACAGCATCTTTAATGTCGCAGGACAAGTTTTTGTTAAAAGCTTTCAAAGATCAAAAAGATATTCACACTCAAGTTGCAAAAGATATTTTTGGTGAAGAAACCAAAGAAAGCAGAAGAAAAGCCAAAGTGATCAATTTTGGAATTTTGTATGGAATGGGTGTGAACGCTTTAAGAAAAAATATCAACAGTTCGGGTGACGAAATTTCTTTAAAAGAAGCTAAAGAGTATTTAGAAAATTATTTTGCAAAATATTCTGGACTTTATGAGTTTATGCAAAAAATCAAAAAAGATGTTTCTGAAAAAGGATATACTGAAACTTTGTTTGGCAGAAGGCGATATTTTCCAGAGATAAATTCTAAAAATGCTTTTTTAAAAGCAATGGCTGAAAGAACAGCACAAAACGCACCAATTCAAGGAACAGCAACGGGCGATATTGTAAAACTTGCCATGAAAGAAATTAAAAATTATTTAGAAAAAAATAATTTAAAAAATGATGTATTTTTGTTAGCTCAAGTTCACGACGAGTTGATTTTTGAAATTACAGAAAATAAAAAAGATGAGATTTCAAAGGAAATTCAAAATATTATGGAAAATATTTTGTTTAAACAAAAACTTGCTGATAAATATAAAATGCTTTTAAAAACAGATGTTAGTTTTGGAAAAAATTGGGGAGAGCTTAAATAAAACCCGAAATTTTGGAGAAAATTTTGGTAGAAAAAAACAGGCTTCGCCTGTTTTTTTCTACCAAAATTTTCTCCAAAATTTCGGGTTTTATTTTAATGTTCACCAATTCTATAAACTCTCCAAGCGCCTTCTCCTTCAGGGAAAATACTTGCTCCGTTACCCATAAAAAATGCACCATCAGCTAAGTCTCCATTGTCAACGTATTCATCAATTCTTTTTAAATCTTCTTCTGGAACCCTTCCTTTATTGTTTCCAGCGTTTGTCATTGGTTCGTCATCGTCCAGTACAACCCAAACCTCATCAAGTCCATTTCCATTTGAATCAATTGAAACAAGTCCAATTTGTCCACCCCAAGGGTGAGATCTATTATACAAACCTTTTTTAATATAAGGACCATGCCAACCTGCAATATTCAAACTATTTATCATGGGATCACTCGAAGAGTCACAGTCTAATCGGCAATTTGGTGGGAGTTGTCCTGTATCTAAAACATAAAAAACAACAGCATCTTTAATTGATTTAAGTTCCTGAACAGTTTTTGCAACTTTTGCTTTTTCTGATTGTTCTTTTGGATTGATGGACGCAAACAAAATTCCAGACAAAAGTCCAATAATAGCAACAACTATCAAAAGTTCTAAAACAGTAAAGCCGTCTTGTTTATCATCAATATTATTTTTCACAAAAAATATTTTAGCATATTTAAAATAAAATAAAATCTTTTCAATTTTTTGAAAAATGATATAATTAAAACAATATGACAAAAAATAAAGAAGAAGCAAAAAAAGTTTCAAAAAAATCTGTTAAAAAAGAAAATAAAAAAATTGAAAAGAAAACAGATGCACAGTTGAAAAAAGAAACAAAAATTGAAGATGTTCAAAACACAATTGACGATATTGAAACTAAGTTTGGTGAAGGGGCAATTATTAAACTTGGAGATGTAAAACATGTAGATGTTGATGTTATCCCGACAGGTTCAATCGGACTTGATTACGCACTTGGAATTGGTGGAGTTCCCAGAGGAAGAGTAATTGAAATTTACGGTCCAGAATCTTCTGGAAAAACAACTTTAGCATTGCACATTGTAGCAGAAGCCCAGAAAAAAGGAGGGATTGCCGCATTTGTAGATGCAGAGCATGCACTTGATCCAGTTTATGCTAAAAAAATTGGTGTTAAAACAGATGACTTACTTGTTTCACAACCAAACTCAGGAGAGCAGGCCCTTGATATTGTGGATGCACTTGTTCGTTCAGGGAAAATGGATGTAATTGTGGTTGACTCAGTTGCAGCTTTAACTCCAAAAGATGAGATTGAGGGAAATATGGGGGATTATCATGTTGGAAAACAAGCTCGTTTAATGAGTCAGTCTTTAAGAAAACTAACTTCAATTGTAGCAAACTCAAAAACAGTTGTAATTTTTATCAACCAAATCAGAATGAAAATTGGAGTAATGTTTGGTTCACCTGAAACAACAACTGGAGGAAATGCTTTGAAATTTTACTCATCAGTAAGACTTGATACAAGAAGAATTGCTCAAATCAAAAAAGGAGATGAGGTTGTGGGGGGAAGACACAGAGTTAAAATTGTTAAAAACAAAGTTGCTCCACCCTTTAAAATGACTGAATTTGATTTGATTTACAATGAAGGTATTTCACAGGAAGGAGAGATTATTGCACTTGGAGAAAAATATGGGATTATTGAAAAGAAAAAAGCAACATATTGGTATGGTGATGAAAAAATGGGAGTAGGATATGACAAAACTCGTATGTGGTTAAGAGAAAATACAAAACACCGAAACGAGATTTTAAAACAAATCAGAAAAGCTTTGAAAGAAGAAGAATAAAATAAAAACAAAACATAAATTATAATTTATGTTTTGTTTTTGGTGCTGAGGGGCAGATTCGAACTGCCGACCCTTCGCTCTTCAGGCGAATGCTCTAACCAACTGAGCTACCTCAGCAAATTGATAAATAGTATTTTACACTATTTTTAGTTTTTTTTCAAGTTAAAAGTTTGAAAATATCCGTGAGGCCTTGCCTCACGGATGAGTCACGGATGAAATGAATGAAATGTCCGCAAAACCCATCCGTGAGGCAAGGCCTCACGGATGAACCTCACGAGTGGAGTTTTTTGTGCTTTTTCTTTTTATTTCAAAAAATGTTATAATATTTTGTATGTATTTAAAAAGTTTAGAAATAAATGGTTTTAAGTCTTTTGGACAAAAAACTTCTTTGGATTTTAAAACAAAAATCTCATCAATTGTTGGACCAAACGGTTCTGGAAAATCAAACGTAGCAGAAGCATTTCGTTTTGTTTTGGCCGAACAATCTATTAAAAACATGCGTGGAAAAAAAGGAGAAGATCTTATTTTCAGAGGTAAAAACTCACACTTAAATCGTGCCTCTGTAAAAGTAGTTTTTGACAATTCAGATAAAAAATTAAACATCGACTATTCAGAAGTAAACTTAGAGCGTGTTGTTTTCAGAGATGGTCAAAACGAATATTATATAAACTCAAACAAAGTCCGAGCTAAAGATGTGATTGAACTTCTAACAAGTGCCAATGTTGGAGCATCAGGGCACCACATTATTTCACAAGGAGAAGCTGACAAAATTTTGTCTATCAATCCTAAAGAAAGAAAAGCTTTAATTGAGGAAGCTTTAGGTTTGAAAGGTTACGTTCTAAAAAAAGACGAGTCAATCAAAAAACTTGAAAAAACAAAAGACAATCTAGAGGATGTAAAAACAAAAGAAAGTATTAACGCACCAAGAATTCGTTTTTTGAAAAAAGAAGTTGAGAAAATTCAGAAAAATGAAAATCTAAAAAATGAATTAAAAGATTTATATATTTCATTTTTCCCAGAAAAACACAAACTTCAACAAGAAGAAAAAGAGCTTTTAGATAAAATCCAAAACAAAGAAAACGAAAAGAAAGAGCTTGAAGATAGAATTGAACAAAAACAAAAAGAACTTGTTGTAAGTTCTCAAAACACACAAGAAGGCTCAAATGATAATGCAGAAAAAATTTCTAAAATTCAATTAGAAAACAGACAGCTTGAAGAAAAAAAACAAGCCTTACAAAAACTTTTTGCTAAAAACGAGTATACTGTTGAAGTTGAAGAACAGAAGAAAAATCTTTTTGAACAGCAAAAACAAAAAGTAGAAGAAAACATGGCTTTTTATAATCAAAAAGCAGATATTGTTTTTGAAGTTTTAAATAAAATGAAAAGAAAATGGCTTGAAAACCTTTTAGAAAACCAAAATCTTTCAAGTGAAGTAAAAGAAAATCTAAAACAATCTTTTGTTGATTTTGAAAACAAAAAAGAAGATTTCAAAAAAGAAAACCAAAACTTTGCAGAAGAAATTTTAGAAAAATTCAATATTACAAAAGACGGAACACATTTGGAAAATTACAATCCAGAACTGATTCAAAAACTAAAATCAGAAAATTCTGAAATTGAAAAACAAGTTTCATCTTTGAATGAGCAACAAGACAGTTTAGAAGAAAAAATCAGACTTTTGTCTAAAAATGATGATTCTTCAAAAAAAGCTTTGAGTCAAGAAATTGAAATTGAAATTTTAAAAATCAGAAACTTACTTTCACAAGTCGAGTCGAATATAAACTCTTTGGAAAATTCAAAATTCAAAATTCAAAATGAACTTGAAAAATTTACCAAAGAAGAAACTTTTGCAGTTTCGTATTTTGGAGAAGAATTTTTAAATCAAATTCAACAAAACCAAATTGAGCAAAACCAAGAGGTAAATGTTTTAGAAAAAATCATTAGAATTAGAATTTTGCTTGAAAACACATCGGTTATAAATCAACAAGAAATTTTAGATGAATATAACAATTTAGTTGAAAAACAAAAGTTTGTCAAAGATCAAGTTGAAGATTTGCAAAACACAAAAGATAAATTGGAAAAAATCATTATTGATATTGAAAACCAAATTGAAGAAAAGTTTAGAATTGGGGTTGATAAAATCAACAAAGAATTTTCTGTATTTTTCCAAACTTTGTTTTCGGGTGGAAAAGCTGAAATTAAACTTGTTGAAATTCCTATCAAAAACACAGACGATGAAAAGATCAACGAATTTGAGCTTGGAATTGAAATCGCAGTTTCACTTCCAAACAAGAAAATCTCAGGTCTTTCAATGTTGTCAGGTGGGGAAAGATCTTTGACTTCTATTGCTTTGTTGTTTGCTATTTCGTCAATTACACCTCCGCCGTTTATTATTTTGGACGAAACGGATGCCGCTTTAGATGAGGCAAACTCAAAAAGATATGGGGATATGATTGAAAAACTTGCCGAACACTCACAGTTGATTTTGATAACTCACAACCGTGAAACAATGTCCCGAGCAGGACTTTTGTACGGAGTTACAATGAACCAAGACGGTATTTCAAAACTCCTTTCTGTTTCATTTGAACAAGCCGAAAAAGTAGCGAAATAAAAATAGACCAATAAAAAATTGAACAAAAACAAAAGCAGAAATTTGGCTTCGCCAAATTTCTGCTTTTTAAATTTCTTGTGTTATAATCAAATTATATGAAAGATAAATTTATACAAGACAGTATTGGTGAAACACTTTTAATTCCTTTATATATGAAAAGTGTAGAATCACAGAAAGAAAATCCAATTATCACAGACAAAACAGCTGTGGAGTTGGTTCAAAAAATAGACTATGACTTTTCAAAATTTGACAAAGCCATTAACAGTTCGGTTGGAACAGCTATAAGGGCGAATTATTTTGATCAAAAAACCAAAATTTTTATCCAAAATAATCAAAAGCCAGTTGTAGTATTAGTAGGTTGTGGTTTAGATAGTCGTTATGAAAGAATTGGGGAAGTTGCAAAGAAAGCCATATTTTACCAGTTAGATATTCCAGAAGTTATGGAGATTAGGGAAAAATTAATTCCCAAACATTCCAATGAAACAAACATCGCTTCTTCAATGCTTGAAACTAAATGGATGGATGAGTTAAAAGAAAAACATCAAGATGCTAATTTTTTGTTTGTAATTGAGGGTGTTTTGATGTATTTTAATAAAGAAGATGTAAAGTCTGTTTTTCAAAATTTGGCTTCCAGATTTTCAAATAGTGAAATTTTATTTGATATGATGAATGTTTGGATGAGTAAAAATTCTGATAAACATGATGTTGTAAAACTTACTGATGCAAGATTTGTTTACGGAACAGATGATGATAAACAAATGGAAAAGTGGGCGGATAATTTGAAATTAATTTCTGTAAAACTTTTTAAAGATTTTCCAGAATGGAAAAGATTGGGGTGGAGAAGATTTATTATGAAGTTAATTCCTCAATTTAAAAAATCGTTAAGATTGTTGCATTATAAAATTAAATAAAAATTTAAAAAAGTAAAAATTAAAAAGTAAAAAGCAGAAATTTGGCGAAGCCAAATTTCTGCTTTTATTTTTTATCATATTTTTTATGATATAATTAAGAAATTATGAAAAATTTAAAGAAAATAATAATTTTGGTGAGTATTTTGATAATTATTTTTATGTTGAATTTTATATTATCTAACACTTATTTTTTTCCTTCTCAAATTTCGTTTCAAATTGAGAATTTAACGAAAGAAAATATTTATAATATCACCATTAAAGCTGATAAAAAACCTTGTGGTTTAGTGAATTTTTCTAATACTTTGAAACCAACAGAAAAAGAGAACATTACTTTGAAGAGAAATGATTTTATGAAAAAATGCCTTTCAAACAAAAGTGATGGTTCATATGGATTGCAATACAAAATTGGAGATAAAATTTACCAAACAAATTTTGGTTATTATACCAACGGAATGCCACTTGATGAAATTTTTGATATTAAGTTTTTGGATACTCAAAAAATCAGTGTTAATGGCTATGAAATGAAAACTGATTTAGCAGACTCTTTTTCTATGCATCGTTATTTTTACGCTGGACAATATAAAGGGGATGAAAGTTTAAGCACTAGTAATTTTTTATTGGGTAAAACAAAAATTAAAAATAAAACATTTTATAAAGATTTCCCATATGTTAAAACAAGTAGAAAAGCTGGAAAATTTAAAGTAATTCGGAAAAAAGCAGAAGAATATGGAAACTTTTATATAGTAACTAAAAATGGCAAATCAATTTATAAAAGTACAAAGACAGTTTTTCTTGTTGATTATCCGTTTAAAAATATTGTTAATAAGGGCGATGAATGGTGGATGCTGTATAATCAAAATCAATATACAAAAATCAAAGGTGATTTGAATATTACTGCTAAATTAATTCATAACGGCAAGGAAATTCCAGTAGCAGATGCTTTTGCTTTACATAATTTGAATGGAAAAATTTTTTATTTTTTTAAGCAAAAAGAAAATTCCAAAATTCAATATTATTTAGATGGGCAAGTGTATCAAACTTCTTTTGACGAGATTATTCATGACCGTTGTTGTGAACCAGGGGTGTTTAATTTGAGGTTGGCAGTAGATGGACGATTAGCTTTTTGGGGAATTAAAGATGGTAAATTAAGTTATAATGAAGCAATTTTGCCAGGATTTAAGATGCATCAATAAACAAATCAAGGTTTACCAGGAATAGTTGAAAAAGATTAAACTTGAAAAAATTTGTGAAATAGAACCACCCGATTTGGCGAAGCCAAATCGGGGCTTTTATTTTTTGTGTGCTATAATATACAAGATGAACAAACAAGAAATTAAAAAATGCAAGCACACCAAAGAAAATAAACTTTTTGGTTTTGGGGCTTTTGTTACACTTTTGATTTTATCAATTCTTTTTACAGGATCTTTTTTCAGAACTGAAATTTTCGACGAAGTAAAAGACCAAATAATTACAGATTACAAAACAGAACATAATCTTGTGGAAAGTATTTCTGACGAAGAGATTTTAAAAAAAGTTGATCAAGAAGACCAAGAATTTTTAGGATATTTTGATTATTATTATTGGTTTGTAATCGTACTTTTACCTCTTGCTTTCTTTTTGATGTTACTTTTCATGATAGGAAAAATGTATGGAAAAGTAAGAGCAAATTCTGTAAGACTCAATAAACACCAGTATCCTGAAGTGCATAAAATCTTTAAAGAAATGTCAAAAGAACTTGGTTTTGAAGAAACACCAGAGCTGTATTTGGTAAATGGAAACGGAGCGCTGAATGCTTATGCAACTTGTGTTCCCGGATTTAGAAATTTTTCAGCCATTTACTCTGATGTTTTGGAGAGATGTTTGAAAAATAACGATATGGAAACTCTGAGGTTTATTCTTGGGCATGAACTTGGGCACCTGAAGTTTAATCATATAAAATGGTGGTATAGTTTTTTAACCCTTTGGATGAATCTTCCCGGTATCCAATATCTTTTTGGACTCCCACTTTCAAGATCAAGAGAACTTGGTTGTGATAAAATTGGGCAAAAACTTTCAAAAAATATGGATGGAAGACCGCTGATGATACTGTCTGCAGGAAAATATGCTTATCAAGATATTGATATGGAAAAATACACAAAAGAACATTTTGAGAAAAAAGATTTTTGGGCCTGGATTTCTAATTTTTTCAGTGACCATGGAAATATTTCTTGGAGAATTGCAGCTGTCAGAAAAAAACATCAAGCAGGTTTGTTTTTTAAAAATAAAAAAGATAATACTAAAAAATAATTTATTTAACATTTAAAAATATGAAAAAAATAATTACAGGATTAAAAACCACAACAACAAATAAAAATAACCAAGCAATGCAAGATTTAGGAAATATTTGGAATACATTTTTTGATGAAAAATATAATGAAAAGTTAAAAAATCTTGCACAAAATAACAAAATTTATGCTGTTTATACAAACTATAAAGGAGATTTTAAATCTGGAGATTATGATTTTTATTTGGGAGTAGAAACAAATAGTATTCAAAAAGACTTTGAAAATATTGAAGTTGTAGAAGATAAGTTTGAAGTTTTTGAATTTTCTTATCAAAAGCCAGAAGATACCATTGAAGCTTGGAAAACTATTTGGAGCAATACAGAGTTGGAAAGAAAATATAGTTTTGATTTGGAAGAATATGATTATGAAAATGGGAAGTTAAAAATTTATATTTCAGTAAAATAAAAAATTTAATTATCAACTAACTTAAAATTATGAAAAAACTTTTTAAAAGCATTAATGTAAATGATATGAATCGTGATGATTTTTTGATAGCTTATATTTTATCAGAAGTTTCTGACAATCAATATAAAAATCAAGACTTTATAAATATTGAAATTGATGGGTATCCAAAAGAAAAAATTGATTATCATATTTTTTTACTCAAAGATGCAGGTTTTGTTACTGTTGCAGAAAACAAAGAAAAAAGAGAAATGCCAGTTTTATTAACTTGGAAAGGGCAGGAATATTTTTCTAGTTTACACAAAGGTTTTTTCAAATGGATTGAGGATTTATTTTCGTAATTTTAAAATTTTTTTTTTATTAAAGCAGAAATTTGGCTTCGCCAAATTTCTGCTTTTATTTTTCGTTAATTTTCAAGTATTTCATGTTTTAAAATATATAAACAGAGTACTGTTTTAATTTTTGCTTTAATGCTATAATATGTTTGTATTAAATTATAAAAATTATGTTTACAAAATTACAAGACGCGTTGAAATTTAATTCAACAGTAAAATCAATTATTATCCCAATTGTGATTGCTTTGGTGGCAAATATGGGTATTGAAATGCTAACTTCAATAGGAATTGAAATGGTACTGCCAACACCTGAAGGGAAAATGATTTCGCTTGGCGGAACAATAGGGATGTTTTTGAATATTGTTTTATCAATTATTTTGATAATCAATGTTAGCAAAATTAAAGTAAAAGACCTAGGACTTGGTCTTAAAGGGGTGTTTGGAAAAGTTTTTATTGGAATGATAACAGGGCTTGCGGTATTGTCACTTGTTGGATTTTCTATTTATTCTCTTGGAGGAATAGAAATTACATATAGTTTCAAACCAGAATTTATGTTTCCAATTTTATTAGGATTAGTATTCTTTATTCTTCAGGGAACTTCTGAAGAATTGATATTTAGAGCATACTTGATGACTCATTTTTCTAAAAAAATGGGAATTCCACTTGCTGTTTTATTCAGCAGTATATTCTTTACTTTAATTCATGCGTTAAACCCAGGAATGGTAGTAATGGCTATTGTAAACCTGATGGTATTTAGTGTGGTATTTTCAATGGTTTACCTTATTTCAGGAAACTTATGGTTTACTGGAATATTTCATGGTCTATGGAACTTTTCACAAGGACTTCTTTGGGGATCACTTGTTTCTGGAATAACACTGCAAGAAAGTGTATTTAAATCAACACCAGTTGCAGAGAATACCTTAATTTCTGGTGGAACATTTGGTTTCGAAGGAAGTATTGTAACTACTGTTGTGGGACTTATTCTTATTGCAATACTTAGTGTTATGTATATCAACAAAAATAAAAAATCATAAACCTTTTTGATATGATGAGATATAAAAGCAGAAATTTTCCTTCGGAAAATTTCTGCTTTTATTGAAAAAATAATCCCCGATTTGGCGAAGCCAAATCGGTTTTATTGTTTTATATGTTATAATAAAAAAATGAAACACATTCACATTTCTTATCACAAAACCAAAATCGGAGAACTTATAATCGGCTCTTTTGAAGAAAAAATTTGTCTTTTGGATTTTCGTTATCGTAAAATGCGAGCAATAGTTGACAACAGAATTAAAAAAGGTTTGCAAGCCGAGTTTGTAGAACAAGAAGATAAAGTTATTAAAGAAGCAAAAAAACAGGTTGATGAGTATCTACAAGGTCAAAGAAAAGAGTTTAACATTCCTCTTTTACTTGTAGGAAGTGAATTTCAAAAACAAGTTTGGAAAGCACTTTTGCAAGTAAAATATGGACAAACTGCATCTTATGCAGATTTAGCAAAAAGTATCAAAAACCCAAAAGCTGTTCGTGCCGTTGCTTCGGCAAATGGAGCAAATGCAATTGCACTTATTATTCCTTGTCACAGAATTATCAAAACTGGTGGCGGGCTTGGTGGTTACGGTGGTGGATTACCCGTAAAGAAAAAATTATTAAAACTGGAAAGAGAAAGTGTTATATTTAATAATTAAAAATAATTTTTATGCTATAATAAAAATATTATTAACTAATTTTAAAGATTATGAAAAAAGATTACAGCACAGTGTATGGAATGTTTATTGGAATGGGACTTGGAATGATGGTTGCTTTGGCTATCAAAATTTTCATGGATGTAGATATTATGCTAGCCAGCATTGGAATAGGTATGGGAGTTGGGTCAGCTTTGGGAGCTGTTTTTGTGGTGTATAAAAACAAAAAACAAGAAAAAGAGAGTGGAGAGAAAAAGTAATAATTTATCTATATTTGAAATGAAAAACTTATGAAATTAGTATTGTCACAAAATATAGAAATTTTTTATCAAACATATGGTAATGATACTGATATACCCGTAATTTTAATACACGGGCTTGGTGCAGATCATTTAATATGGCAACCACAAATAGAAACATATCCTTCAAAAGGACTTTATTTAATAGTTCCTGATTTAAGAGGGCACGGTCAATCTTCTGCTGTAAAAGAATTTACA
>PDQZ01000011.1 GCA_002747955.1 Candidatus Campbelliibacteriota bacterium
TTCTTTGTCTCGGAAAAGCATTTGAGAATAAGATGAGTGGTTTGATCTGTAGTGTAAAGCAGAGTTGTTGTCTCCGTGAAGGTATTGAGTGTTGTTTCTGAGATAAAGTGTTCCTGATGTTAATTTAATGTCTCCGTTTACATAAAGTTTTTCAGGACCTGATACATTTTCAAAGTTATCAACGTCAATTCCGACTCTTCCGTTTCGAAGAATAGTGAAAGCATCTGACTTGCTGGTACTTGTTCCGTTACCTAAAACAAAAAGTCTTTTGTTGTTTTGAGAAAATGTTGTAGGTTCTGGACTTGTTTCGTTTGTGTTATATAAGCCCATTGCTGTTGAATTAGCACTTGGGGCAACTACCCTTAGGCCAGTTGCTAATGAGTTTTTTCCAGAAGCATTTGTGTCAAAACCAATTGCTACTGAGTACTTACCCGAAGCTTTTGATTTTTCACTTATTGCTACTGAACCAGGACCTGAAGCTGAACTGTTTCTTCCCATTGCAATTGAGTCTATCCCTGAAGCAAAGGCACTTATCCCTAATGCAAATGAACTCTTTCCGCTTGCAAAACCTGTACCAAAAGAATATGAATAATCACCAGATGCATCTCCTCTTCCTATTGAAATCGCATTATTCCCACTTGCTATTGCGCTTAAACCTATTGCTACTGAATTTAGACCATTTGCTACTGTATTTTGTCCTATAGCTATTGATGATTCACCCTTAGCCCATGTGTTTTTACCTGCTGCAAAAGAATAATCACCAGATGCTCCATGTGCACTTGTCAACCAACCTGAATAAGATAAATCAACTGCATCTTGTCCAATGTCTGCATAATTAGCTGGATCTCTTCCTTTAATTCTCCAACCTGTATGCCCTCCTTCTGTTACTTTTTCAAGCTGACCACCTCCACTTGCTGGATCTATACAACCCGTTCCTGCTGTATTACAATATTGAGTTGCTCTTACACTTCCATTTACATGAAGTTTTGCTTGAGGAGATGATATTCCAACTCCTAACTTTGCATCACCACTTGAACCGTCAATAACTATTCTGTTGTTGTCCCCGTCATCATAACTACCGTTGTTGTTTGCGTCATGCATAAAATAAAGCCTACTATTGTTTGTGTGAAGCATAAAGTCGTTGTGGTCTGTGTCTGTTAGACGTATTGTTGGTGAAGAATTTATAAATCTTGCAGAACCTGCTACATCAAGTTTTTGACTTGGAGCCACTGTTCCGATTCCTACATCTCCATTTGGAAGAATCTGTATTCCTTTTGTTGATTTCCAAGGATTACCACCAAAACCTAAAAACATACTTTTCAGTGAAGCTGCTTGTCCAAAGTAACCAACACCCGCCTCATATGCTCCTGTTTCTGTTGATCTGAAAAGTAGACCTCTGGCCCAAGCTGATGTTGTAACTGGTTTGATTAAACTTATGTAACCTCCGTCTACTTCAATGTGTCCTTTTACGTCAAGTTTTTGACTTGGATCTACTGTCCCTATTCCTACATTTCCGTTTTGAAGAATTTGCACTCCTGTTGCTGAATCCCATGGGTTTGAACCAAAGGTTAAGAAAATTCTTTTGGCACCACCTCCTGTTGACCTAAAATATCCTATACCTGCTTCTCTTGGAGCTGTTTTTAGTGTTCTGAAGTACATTCCTGATTGCCAGGGCATAAGACCTACAGTTGGTTTTATTAAGTTTATTTTTCCTGGGCTTAAAAACATTGATCCTGCTTCAATGTTTCCATTTACATCGAGCCTTTCTGCAGGGCCTGTTGTTCCCACCCCTAAATTTCCTAAAACCGAAGCATTGTTACTTACTGAAAGTGCACCAAGACCTAAACCACCTTGTTTTGCTTGGTTACTTACTGATGTGTTGATTGGTGAATCAGCGTTTTCTCCTGGAGCTGTTGTTGTTGGGTTTGTCCAGGGTTCTGCTAGAACCAAACCTGCTGTTGTTGCAGTTAGAATTGTTGTTACTATTATTATATTTTTTATCCTCATGGCTTAATGATAACAAAAAAAAAAACAAAAAAACAATATGTGTTTTGTTATCCACATAAAGTAAAGTAATACCTTGCTGTGTCTTAGAATATGTGTAATTGAAAAAAAAAAGTTATGTAAAAGCCCAAAATTTTGGCAGATTTTTTGAAAATTTGTGACAGGCCCTGCCTGTCACAAATTTTCAAAAAATCTGCCAAAATTTTGGGCTTTATATCTAAATGCATTCTCCAAAATTAAAATAAAAAAAACCTTTTAAGGTTTTTTATTCCTTATTTAATTTGATATTTAAGTCTGGTGCTGAAAGAAGTTCAAATGTCGCAGAAGCAAGTTGAACTTGTCCGTTTGAATTTTGAATATCTTTGTAAATTTCTCTGTGTAAAACGTACCTTAAATGTCGTCTTTTTTTGTAATCTACAACATATCTTAATTCAAACTCAATCCAGTTGTCTGTTAAATTATAAATCAAATCAGGTTCTGCTTTGGCATTTTCCACAGCATATTTTTCAACAATATTTGCCCAACTTGATTTTGAATCATTTGTATAATTTTCCAAAACTTCTTTGGCTGTTTTTAAAATTATCTCTTGAGTTAATTTTAAATCTGAACCGTATTTTATCGGAAGTTTAATCTGATCCCACAAAAATGGAAAGTCTAAAGAATAATTTAAAATATTTTCCTTGTAAATTTTTGAATTTGGAACTTGAATAATACGCCCTGAGTAGTTGTCAGATGTAACCCAACCACCAACTTCCATTAAAGTAGTTTTGGTAATCCCTATGTCAATTACATCCCCTTTCATATCTCCGATTTTAATTCTATCTCCCAATCGAAACAAGTTTGAAGCAAAAATTGAAATAAATCCAGCAATTGACAAAACAACTTCTTGCAAAGCAAAAGCAACTCCTGCTCCAACAAGTCCTATAAACAAAGTTAGGTGTTTGTTGTGTTGAGTAACCAAAACAACAGTCAATCCTATTAAAATTATATAAAATAAAAATGTAAGAATTTTTTTGAACTTGTATCTTGAGTGTTTTTCTTTTAAAAAAAGTTTTGATGACTTTTTTACAAGATAAAAAACACAAAATAAAATAACTACATTTAAAAAATACAAAATCAAAGATGACATAAATTTATCTGTGATAATGTTTCCTGTTAAACTATTTATTATATTTGAAAAATCTGGCATGCTGTTATTATAACACACAAAAAAGTAAAAAATAAAAAATAAAAAAATAAATTAAAAACAGAAACAATATTTCTGTTTTTAATCAACCCTTCCGAACAAAGGCTCTTTTGGTTTGTCATTTTCCAAAATTGCTTTTTTCATTTTCTCTGATGTTTCTGGAAGAATTGGTTCTACCCAATCAGCAACCGCATAAAGTGACTTTAAAAGTGAAAGCAAAATCATTTTGGCTTTTTGGGGATTTTCTTTTATCAAGGCAAATGGTTTTTCTTTTGAAATTATTTCATCCATCTGCCCGATCAGTTTCCAGATTTCATCGGCTTCTTTATTGAAGTTATACTCTTCCAAAAATGATTTTGAAACATCAAACTTCATTTTTTCCATTTCTTCTTTTTCCAATTTCACTTCGGCATTCTTTGACATTGTCAAAATTCTGTTTGTCAAATTTCCAATCCCCCCTGCAAGTTCTGCATTATAAGCTTTTTTAAATCGCTCTTTTGTCCAGTCTGAATCTTCAAAATTGTTTATATGTCTTACAACAAAATACCTTAGAGCATCTGTTCCGTATTTATCTACAACTTCCAAAGGATCAATTACATTTCCAAGCGATTTTGACATTTTTTGGCCGTCAGAAGTAATATGCCCATTGATGAAAATTTTATCGGTAGATTTTATCCCAGCAGCTAAAAGCATTGACTGCCACATTGCTGCTTGTGGTCTTAAATTGTCTTTTCCTGCGATTTGAAAAACTTCTGCATTTTCATTTTGCCAAAATTTTTCAAAATTACTTTCGTTTTCTTTTCCCCAACCTAAACATGAAATATAGTTTACAAGTGCGTCAAACCAAACATACATTACTTGGTCTTTGTCATTTGGAACTTCCACTCCCCACTCCATTTTTTCTTTAACTCTTGAAATTGAAAAATCTTTCATTCCTTCTTTCTCCAACAGAGTTTTAATTTCATTGGCTCTTTTTTGAGGCATAATTAAACCTTTTTGATATAACTCTAAAAGTTCTTTGGTAAAGTTTGAGGCTTTAAAAAAATAGTTTTCTTCGTTAATTTCAATCAGTTGCTCAGGGTTGTGTTCAGGACAAGATCCGTTTACAAGTTCTGAATCTGTTTTTTCCATTTCACAACCAACACAGTATTTTACTTTGTAGTTTCTTTTTTCAATGAAACCTTTTTGGTCACACAAAGTCCAAAATTTTTGAGCTACTTTCTTGTGGTCTTTGTCTGTAGTTCTGGTAAAAGCGTTGTTTGTGATGTTTAAAATTTCACAAAGGTTTTTAAAATTTTCAGACATTTTGTCTGTATATTCTTGAGTGCTTATTTCCAAATCAATTGCTTTTTGGTAAATTTTCTGTCCATGCTCATCTGTTCCAGTGTTGAAAAAAACATTTTCGCCTCCCAGAAGTTTTCTTTTGTGTCTTGCTAAAACATCGGCTCTTATGATTTCGTCTGCAAAGCCAATGTGCGGTTTTCCGTTTACATAAGGCAGTGTTGTTGTAATGTAAAAAGTTTTGTTTTTATTTGTCATAAAGTTATTTTAACATATTTTTCATTTTAAATAAAAATATAAACCTACAAACCTAAAATTTTTTCAGCTTTTTTAAAGTCCTGTGGTACTTCTGCTATAAATTCTTTTTTCTCTCCATTTTGATCTATAAAAAAAAGTGAGTAAGCGTGAAGTGCTTGCCTTTGGAAAAACAAATTCTCTTCCTCGTTTTCAGAAACTTTTTTTCCAGCGTACAATGTGTCAGCCACAATTGGTAAATTATCATATTTTAAATGAACCCGAATTTGATGTGTTCGCCCTGTTTTTGGACTTACAAGCAAGTAAGAGAACTTATCATTTTTTGCAATGGTTTCATATTCAGTTTTGGCATCCCGAGTTTTTCCTCGAACTCCGCGACCAGTGGTATATTTTCGAAAATCGTTTTTAGATCTACCAATTTCAGCTGTAATTATTTTTTTATCAAAAACTGATTTTCCATAAACAAAAGCTTTGTATTTTTTCTGGATTTTTCTTTCTTGAAAAAGTTCTTTAAAAAACAAATATGTTTTTTGGTTTTTAGCAACTAAAATAATTCCCGAAGTGTTTTTATCAAGCCTATGAACCAGTCCTGGTTTTTTTATAACCACTCCATTTGAAGTTAAAATATCTTCTCCTACATTTTCAGTTTCTGGGTAATTTTCCAAAACCCAATCTGACAAAGTATATTCTTTTCTTTTTCCATCTTGATGCACTGACAAAAAAGGAGGTTTATTTAAAACCATATAGTTTTCATTTTCAAAAATAATTTCCACTTTGGGTTTTTCTAAATTCATTTTTTAATTATAACATTTTTATTGAAATAAAATAAAGTCCGAAATTTGGCTGCGCCAAATTTCGGACCCTTTCTACTTCCCCTTATTCACTTTTGTATTTTCTCGATAATCTTTTAAAATTTTTTTAAATTCTTTTTTTGAAAATGCAGGCCATTTTGTTTTGGTAAAATATATTTCAGAATAAGCTGCTTTCCAAAGCAAAAAATTTGAAAGCCTTTTGTCCCCTCCTGTTCTTACAACAATCTCAGGATCGTTTAAATTTTTTGTCCATAAAAACTTTTCAAATTCTTTCTCACTTAACTTCTCAAGCTCTTTTTTTGTTTTTGTTTTCACAAGTTCTTTTACCCCATCTACAATTTCAGCTCGTCCACCATAAGAAGCTGCAAAATAAACGTTGATTGATTTATTGTTTTTTGTTTCTTCTTCAAGATTCGACATTATTTTTTGATTTTTTTTTGAAAAATCACTTCTTCTACCTACAAATTTAACCTTTGCGTCTAAACTTTTAAAAACGCCTCTTGTCCAATCTTCAAAAAGTTTTTCAAAAAGCTTCATTAAAATTTTTACCTCCATTTTTGATCGATTCCAGTTTTCAGTTGAAAAAACATAAAATGTTAAATCTTGTATTTTTTCCTCTTTGGCCCAATTTGTTACATTTACAATATTATCAAAACCAACTTTATGCCCATCTGTTTTTTTCATCCCATTTTCAAGAGCCCATCTTCTGTTCCCGTCACATACAAAACCAACTGACTTAATTTCTTTATACATATTTTATATTCTAACACATAAACTGTTTTAAATTAAACAAAAAACCACCTTTTGGCAGTTTTTATTTTTCTTCTTTTGTTTCTTCAGTTTCTGTTTTTTCCTCTTTCACCTCTTCTTTAGCTTCTTCTGTTTTCTCGGCTTCGGCTTTTTTTGCTTCAGTTTCTTTTTGAGCTTGTTCTTCAGCAGCCCTCTTCTCAGTTTCGGCTTTCTCAGCTTGCTCTTTTTCTTTTACAATTCTTTCTTGCTCTTCTGTATCTGAAAGTGTTGAGATGTTTACAAGAGATGATCTTCTCATTTGTCTTCTGATTTCTCTTGCCACTTTTTCTCTAATGTAGTAAAGTTTTGATTTTCTTACTCCACCTTTTTTAACAATTTCGATTTTGTCAATAATTGGTGAATAAATTGGAAAAATTCTTTCAACTCCAACACCTGATGCTGTTTTTCTTACTGTAATAGTTGCTCCTGGTTCGTTTCCGTGTTTTTTTGAAAGTACAAGCCCTTCAAATACCTGGATTCTTGTTCTTTCTTTTCCTTTTGCATTTGTTTCTTTAATTTTTAAATGCACTTTAACTGTATCTCCAGCTTTAATATTTAAGTCTTTCCTTTCTTGTGTGTTCACAGAAGTAAAAGTTTTATCTGGAGTATTGATTATATTTGTCTTCATAATAATTTCTTAAAAAGTGGAGCAATTATAACAAAAAAATCGTTTTTTAGCAAGAAAAAATTGTAACACTCAAAGAAATTTATTATTTTTAAAAAATTACAAAAATTAAACACCAATTGTGTAAAAAAAAACCAAAATTTGCCTTCGGCAAATTTTGGTTTTTAATTTGTTTTTTCTTAATTTTTTAGTCTTCTTGAACATTCACTCCTCCTCTTTTCTTGATGATTTCATCTGCAACATTTCTTGGAACCACTTCGTAGTTTGAGAATTCAAGTGTTGGTGTTGCACGACCTTGTGTCATTGAACGAACTTTTGTTGTATATCCAAACAATTCTCCCAATGGAACTTTAGCTTTTACAACTTGTGCCAGACCTCTTTCTTCAATTCCTTCAATTGACCCCCTCATTGATGAAATGTTTCCTGTAATATCTCCCACGTATTCTTCAGGAGTTACAATGTCAACTTTCATAATCGGTTCTAGTAGAACTGGTTGGGCGTTTTTAGCAGCTTTTGTAAAGGCTTTTGAAGCTGCAATTTTAAAGGCGATTTCAGATGAATCGACATCATGGTATGATCCATCATATAAATCAACTGAAACATTTACAACCGGATATCCAGCTAAAATACCTCTGTCCATTCCCTCTTGAACACCTTTTCTACAAGGAACAATATATTCTTGTGGAATAATTCCTCCTTTAATATTATTTTCAAATTCAAATCCTTCTTCTCTGTAAACTGTTTTTGGTAAGTTTTCAGGGTCGTTTGTTGATTGTTCAAGGGGTTTAACTCTAAGTTTAACGTGTCCGTATTGACCTTTACCTCCTGATTGTTTAACGTATTTTTCTTCTCCTTCAGAAGCTCCTAAAATTGTTTCTCTGTATGAAACTTCAGGTTCTCCCACAACCGCTTTGACATTAAATTCTCTTTTCATTCTATCTACAAGAATATCTAAGTGAAGCTCACCCATTCCTGAAATAATAGTTTCGTTTGTTTCGTTGTTTGTTGAAACTCTGAAAGTTGGATCTTCGTCTGAAAGTTTTTTAATCGCAATACCCATTTTTTCTTGGTCAGCTTTTGTTTCAGGTTCGATTTTCAAAGAGATAACTGGTTCTGGGAACTCAATTTTGTGCAACTCAATAGGTGCGTCTAAATCACAAATTGTGTCTGATGTTTTTGTGTCTTTAAGTCCTACAGCTGCTACAATTTCTCCTGCGTATCCAGCTTCTACTTCTTCTCTTTCGTTTGCGTGCATTTTTAACAGACGCCCAATTCTTTCTTTGTTTCCTGTTGAAGCGTTTAATACATATGATCCAGATTTTAAAACACCTGAATAAATTCTAATATATGAAAGTTGTCCAACAAATGGGTCTGTTTGTAATTTAAATACGAGTGCTGCAAGAGGTTCTTCGTCTGATGCTTTTCTTGTTATTTCTTCTTCTGTTTTTGGGTCAATCCCTTTGATATCTTCAATATCTGTTGGAGCTGGTAGAAAATCTACAACAGCATCAAGTAAAATTTGAACACCAATGTTTTTGAAAGCAGAACCACAGTATACTGGCACAATTTGGTTTGCAATAACTGCTTTTCTTAATTCAGCTTTTAGTTCTGCTAAAGAAATTTCTTCTTCTCCCAAAACTTTATCTGTTAATTCTTCATTGTTTTCAACAATTTTTTCTACAAAAACTCTTCTTAATTCTGTTGCTTGTTCTAAAAGTTCAGCTGGGATATCTTCTTTTTTGATTTCATTTCCCATATTACCTTCGAACTTGAAAGCTTTCATTTCCAAAAGATCGATTACTCCTGAAAGACTTTCTTCAGAACCAATTGGAAGTTGTGCTGCAACCGCATCTGGTGTTAATCTTTCTTGAATAGATTCTAATGTTTTAAAATAGTCAGCTCCTGTTTTATCAAGTTTGTTTACAAAACACATTCTTGGAACTTTGTATTTATCAGCTTGTCTCCAAACAGTTTCTGTTTGTGGTTCAACCCCTGCGTTACCATCTAAAACAACAACAGCACCATCTAAAACTTTAAGTGATCTTTCAACTTCGGCTGTAAAGTCTACGTGACCTGGTGTATCAATAATGTTGAATCTGTGTTTTCTCTCAACGTTTTCTCCTTCGTAAGTTGGAATCCAAAAACAAGTTGTAGCCGCAGAAGTAATAGTAATACCTCTTTCTTGTTCTTGTGCCATCCAGTCCATGGTTGCTGCACCATCGTGCACTTCCCCGATTTTGTGGCTTCTTCCTGTGTAGTATAAAATTCTTTCAGTTGTTGTAGTTTTTCCCGCATCAACGTGCGCTACAATACCGAAATTTCTTACTTTATCCAATGGATAATCTCTTGTCATATTTTTATTTTAATTTTCTTTTAACTTAATAATTGTAAAGCATATTATACAACATTTTTGAGAAAAAATAAAGGCAAGAGTTTTTAAATTTAAATAAAAAACAGAATTCAAACTTCGTTTGAATTCTGTTTTTAGAAAAATAAATAAAAATAAAATAAGCTTTATTTTTGCTTATTTTATTTTTAAAATTATCCTGAAACTTTTTGATCTTGTTCAGTTGCTGGAGCTTTTTGAACTGAATTTCCTTCTTTTTGTTCTGTTTTTTGAACTTGATTTTGGACTGAACTTTGAACTGAATTTCCTTGTTTTGGTAAATCATACCCTGCATAGTAAACACAAAGTCCATATTGTTGCAAAGCATAATTTCTCAATTGTTCTTCCGTTACCTCTTGTTTGTTTTTATCAGCTTGTTCTTTCATTAAGACTGCTTGTTGATTTGCTTGAGCTATACAAGTTCTATCAACTCTTTGGCTTTCAATCTGCATTTTAGCTTGTGCTAATTTTAATTGTTGCAAAGGAATATACATAAATGCTACTGCTAATGCAAACACCACAACAACAAATGCTAATAATTTTAAAACATTATTCATTACTTTTTTTGTAAAAACTTTTTTACAAAGTTGTTTTGATTTTTTTTCTTTTTTTTCTGTCATAATAACAATATTTTATCAGAAAAAATAACAAAAAGAAATATTGACCTTTTTTAAATATAAAGTATAATTAGGAAAGTTTAAAAATTTTAGGAGTTAAAAAAATGCAAATTTGTTATCATTATTTTCCAAAACAAACATTAAATTCTTATGCAAAAAAGAAAATTAATTTCAATATTGCTTCTGATTTTTCAAAAGTTTGTTTTGACAGAACAGAAGAAGAAATACAGAGAAATGAAAGCTTGTACAGAAACACTTCTGAACAAGCTTTTGTTGATATTTTATTTCATAAAATTCAAAAGTTAAAAGAAGACGAAATTTTATGTATTGATTTTAATAAACTTGGAGCTTTAACCTTCAGCTTTGTTGATAAGGCCTGTAGATTAATTTTAGTAAATAAAAAAATAGATTTGGAACAAATCTATAAAAAAGTTTGTTTTAAAACACAGTCTGATTATTTTCCAGACTTATTTGAACAAAACATTGAAATGATTATTCAAAAACTAACACCAGCCTAAAAACTGGTGTTTTGTTTTGGTTTTTGTTTTTACTGAACATTATTTAAAAACTTATATGAAGGGTCAATAAGTAACAGGTCAAATACAAAGTCAACAATAAAGAATGCCGAAAGGATAAAGAATAATCCAATGATTACTTTTACAAGTGAAGATTTTGCATCTTCTATTTTTCCAGGGTTTCCATTTGCTGCGATGAATTTAAAGCCTGTGTAGAATAGTGCAAATACAGCTATTATCATTGCTATTTTTATTAACCATGAAAGTACTTCTTGGATTGTGTCGAACAGTCCTTGAATACCACTTTTTTCATCACATACTCCGTCGTATTTTAATAAACCTTGATTTGCTGTTTTTTTTGATTCTGCGCAAATTTTATCGAGAAGCTCGTCTGCATCTAAATCCAAACTACCTGAGATACCTGCCTCAAATTGGGTAACACGAATTCCACCCTCTTGAAAATATCCATCGTCACCACTTTCATCCTCTGGAGAAGGGGCTAGTGGATCGTCCTCATCATCATTACAATCTGGATCGTCTTCTGCACAGTTTTGTTCAGGTGGTTTTGTTGGAGGTGTTGGCTCTGTGGGCGTTGGAGTAACTGGTTCCTCACCTGGCTGTTCTGGCTCTGTTGGTTTAGGTGGTTCAGATGGTTTTCCAATACTTATGTATTTCCAAGAACCATTTACCTTCCTACAAACTTTTATCTTGCTTAAAGCGTTATCTATCTGGTTTTTATATTTTTTCCTTAAAATAGAGTGGTGTGTTTTATTTTGACTTCTTGGTTGAAAATGTGGCATATCTTTAAAACCAGACCAATCACCTCCCCAAGCTAAACAACATTGTTCTTTAGCAATTTTTGCAATTTTATTTATTTTGGTTAGCCTTCCTTTTTTAACATCTTTGTAAAAACCATTGTAATATATATCAAAAGCTAAGCCGAAGTTGTGGTAACTATAACCTGCCCTTGCTTTTGTTACAGAGCTTCCTGAACTGCACCTTCCTTTTGCATATAATTTTTCTTGTTCGGCAAAAGTTCTTATGGTTGAAACTGCTCTTATATTTATTCCGGCTGCTTTGGATTTTGTTTTTAAACAGTCTAAGGCTTTAGACATTTCTGGGTCTAAAGCACTTACGTTTCCGTTTAATTTTCCCGAATAACCACACAAACCTGCTGAACTTACATTGCTGAAAGTTACAAGCAAAAAAGCTATTGTTATAATTATTATTTTTTTCATAAAGTTGTTTTTATTTTAACATAAAATTATTTATTTTTCTCTCTCCATTTTTCAATTTCTTTGTGATTTCCTGATAACAAAACTTTTGGAACTTTGTAGATTTTCTTTTTCCATTTCAAATCTTCAGGTCTTGTGTAATACTTTCCCGCTGAAAGTCTTTGCTCTTCAAGTGAATTTTTGTTCCCCAAAACACCTTCAATTTGTCTTGAAATTGAATCTATCATAATCATAATTGGAAGTTCACCCCCTGTTAAAACAAAGTCTCCCACCGAAACAAACTCTCCTTTATAAATTTCAGAAACTCTTGAGTCAATCCCCTCATACCTTCCAGAAACAAAAATTATATCTTTAATTTTTCCTTTCTTTTTTTGTGAATTTTCAGCAATTTTTTGAGCCATTTGAGTATTAAAAACTTTTCCACGCGGAGATAAATAATATATTTTAAAATGTTTTTTTTGCCCCACAGCTTTTTTGATGGCTTTTAAAAATGGTTCGGCTTTCAAAACCATTCCTGGACCACCTCCGAAAGGTTTATCGTCTATTTTGTTGTAAAATTTCCCATCTTTTTTATCTAAAAATAAAATAGGGTTGTAAAAAGAAATTTTAATTTTCTTGTCTTTTATTGCTCTTTTTAAAATTGACTCTGACAAATATGAATCAAACATATTTGGAAAAATAGAAATTATGTGAAAATGTATCATAAACAAATTATATCAAAGTTGAGAAGTTTTAAAAAGCCCATTTTCGCTCAACTTCAATTTAAAAAAGTGCGAAAATGGGCTTTTTAAAACCAAAACAAAAACCAGAAACTGAATCTGGTTTTAGTCTATTTTATTTATAATGTCTTTGTTTTCTTTATCTTTATTTTGAACTTCTTTGATGATTTTATATACAAACCAAAACAAAATCAAAACAATCGCGAAAATAGCAAGATAAAAAATCCAAGGTCTTTCTGTAAAAATACTTTTTCTTTCTTTTTGGAAATTTAAATTATTTTGAATACTTTTTAAATTTAATTCCACAAGATCATTTTGTGTGAAACCTGTTAAATCATATTTTGGCACAATTCCATTTTTGCCTCCAAAATAGACAAAGTATTTATTTTTTTCAAAATCCAATCCAGACAAATAAAGTTTTTTCAAATATCCAAAAGCATTTGCTTTTAAAATATTTAACTGAACATTGTCATCGTTTTGAACAACCACAAGATAATATCTTTTATTATCTCCTCTTTGCCCATTCAAATTTATTCTCATTTTGTCTGTATAAATTTGTTTATAAAGTTTTCCTCTGTAAACTTCTTTCCAATACGGTGTGTCTTGACTGTATTTGTTTTTAGGATCATAAATTAAAGCATTTTTGTTATCTGATGAATAAATAGTGATGTTTCTGTCGTAATTTTTCAAATCAGTATCAAAAACAAAATATGAAAGAGGAAGTTTCTCTTTTTGCATATCAATCAAGTAAGCATATTCTAAAATATCTTCTTGCTGAGTATTTGTGTATTCTTGAATTGTTGTTGGGTATTCAACAACTTCTCCTTGAATAAATTTTTCCTCATCTTTTTTAATCACAAACCCGTCAACTTTAATACTTCCTTGAGACCCATTAAAAACAAGTTTCAAATATCTTTGTTTTGTGTGTTTGTGCAAAATGTTTTTGTCTACAAAATCAGGCGCAGAAGTAATCACATCTCCTTTTTTATCAATGTTTAAAGAAATAAAACGAGAGTCTGGCAAATCTGAAGCATAAACATCAACCACTCTTCTGAAACCTGTTGATTTTGTTTTAACATCTAAATTCCAGTGTCCAATTGGTACTTCCCCAAAATCTAACAAATAAGTATTTTGATCTAGCTTCTTAAAAGAAATTTCTGTTTTTTTAACAAACCTTTCTGTGTAACCTTTTTTAGTTTGAACTTTATAAGGAATTTGTTTTTTGTTTCCATCAACAATCCTGATGTCAGATAAAAAATCATTTGTGTGTTTGTAAATTTGATCATCAAGTATAAAGAAGAAATCTCCTTGTTGTTTTGTTTGAGGTTTTTGAATTTCTTTGAAATATTTATATTCTGAAATATTAAAGTCTGCAAATGCCAAAACTGGAACTGCAAAACTTAAAATAAGAATTGATTTTAAAATTTTTTTTAAATTTGTTTTCATATTTTTAACTTAAAAATTCTTTAATTTTTTCTTTATTTTTATAATAATAGTATGAAGCAATAAGCATAATAAGTCCTAATGCCAAAAATGCGATAATTCTGAACAAAGGATCAAAGGCCCAAACGTCTACAAAGTAAAGTTTTAAAATTACATATCCAAAAATTATAATTGCAAAATTTTTGTAGAATGAACTTTTTCTCAAAACTCCCAAGTAAAGCATTCCGAAAGAATAAATTGTGTAGAAAATCGGAAGCATTGTAACTTCAAGAGAAGTTCTGTCAAAGTGTTTGTAAACTTCAGCTGAGATCAAAGCTAAAATACTTAAATGTCCCAAAGCTGAAAATACTTTTGCACTTGAACCTAAAACTTTTTTTGTTAAGTGGTAAATTGTAATTAAAATCAAAGCTGAAATTAAAACTGTTGCAAAGTTGAAATTGAAGAACGGAACATCGTTTTGAACACAAGTGTTTAGTTCGTAGTTGTATTCGCAGTTGTTGTAATTTGATAGCTTGTCAAAAAATACAAACAAAGAACCTGCCACAACAGGCAAAAAAGTCGTTTTGGCAAAAACAATTGTTTTGGTTTTGTGCGCCAAAAATGCCAAAGCCAAAGCAATACCAAACCAAGACAAAATAACTATATTTTGATATTCTGCAAATTGGTAAAGTGGTACTGCACCAATTGAAATTACAGACATAATCAAGAAGAAATAAACTGATTTTTTATCTGTTTGAATTTTGTTTTTTGAAATTAAAATTTTTGTCATTGCAACATAAAGCACAAAAGCCAAAAGTGGTAAAACAAAATACAAGTTTTCTATCATTTTATTGTCTTTTGAAATTGCTTCAAGCAGTGGGTAACCAAAAAACAAAAGTCCAAACCCAGAAAAAGCTGAAATAATCAGACCTGAACTTTGAACAGCTTTGTTTTCAGATTGTTTTGAAAGATAAAACACAAATGGCACAACTGTAAAGTAAACAAAGTAAACCAACAAAAATGCCAAAAATATTTCTGCGTATAAATATAATTTTGAGCTACCGAAAATGTGAAATGACACATCAAAGAATGTTACTGTAAACCAAACGGCTGTTGAAACAAAACAGAAAGCCAAAACGGATTGCCAGTTTTTTTTGTAAGTTACAAACAAAACTCCCAAAAGCAAAATTGTAATGTAAGAGAACAATACAAAGTAATCATTATTCCCTGATGAAACCAAAAGTGGTGTTAAAAATCCACCTATAGTTGAAATAAAAGCCAGTGTTTTTGAGTTTGTAATATATGAAACAAAGTATGCCACAGCTGTTATGATAATCATAACTATAAATGCAAAAGTGTTGTCATATAGTTTATACTCTAAACCAAACTTTGCTGATAGGTATAAAATTGAAATTCCACCCCCGATTAAAAAGACTGCGTAATTTCCAAGTTTTTGCAAAAGAGCTTTTCCAACTGCAATAAAAGCAAGTCCTGAAACAAAGCCTAAAATAACTCTTGTTGGTTGATCAATCCAGTTTTTTTCGAATGCGTAAGATAGGAAAAATCCAATACCAAACAAAACTGTCAAAATACCCAAAATAGGCAAAACTTTTTCTGCAAAAAAGTTTTCATCTTTTTTAGGTTTCAAGTCTTTTGGTTTTGAAATACTTTCTTGTGAATTTTTAATAATGTATTTTTGCCCTTCAAATTCAGGCTCCACCTCATCTTTTTGATTAACATTTATTAATCCTTTTTTGTATTTATCAAATAATGATAAAATTTGATTATTTTCTTCTTCTATTTTTCTTATTTTTGAATTAAAAAAGAAAAAGAATACTATAACTAAAATTAATGATATTATTTCCATATACAAATATTATAACATATTATTTTAAAAAAATTTCAAATCCTTTTTTGATTTCTTTTTGAATTTTCTTGTCTTTTAAAAATAAATTTTTAAGTTCTTCTTTGGAAATTTTTGTTTTGTAAAGTTTAATTTCTTGTAAAGTAACACTGTCTCTGATTATAAGCTTTAAACCTTTTTGAGTTTCTGAGATTTGTAAATATTTATTGGTATTTTTTAAAGCAGTTTTGATAAGTCCTGGGGCATAATCAATTTTATTTTTAATCAAAACTTCTACAATATTTTTTGCACCATCAATAAGTGAACAATGAGTACCTCTTAATTTCATATTCCAATTATAACATAAATAAAAAACACCCAATAAAAGGTGTTTTCTAAAATTTTCTATCTTCCGACATAAACATGAATTTGATCAAACATATATCTTATAACCATCCAGTCTTGACTAGTTAAATTCCCATTTGTTTCTAAAGCTCTTTTTCGAATATAAGATTTCAGTAAAAGTAAAGATTCTCTAGCTTTTTTCACATTTGATTTCTCTTTTGTTTTTTTGTCCTCAAAGTCAAATGATTCATTACCTTTTTTATCTCCTTCCACTTCTATTCTAATAACATTACTTTGACCATGTCTGTAATCAGCGCCACGATTTTTGGCACAAGCTATAACATAGTATTTTCCCTCACCATATTTTCTTGCTATTGCTGAATTAGCATCTTCATAAATTGCATAATCTCCCTCTTCATAATTTCTAAAACCTAAGTTTAATTCTGGTCCTAAATTTTTATTCCAACAATTTAATCGAGAATTATGTTTAAGGAATTTCACTATTATTAGAGTCTTCTTCTACTTCTATTCTAATAACATCACTATGACCATATCTTACACGTTTTCTATCAACTAGTGAGCTAGGTGTGATTAAATATTGTTTAGCACAAGCTATAACATAATATTTTCCTTCACCATATTTTCTTGCTATTTCTGAATTAGCATTTTCATAAATTGCATAGTCTCCTTTTTCGTAATTTCTAAAACCTAAGTTTAATTCTGGTCCTAAGTTTTTTTTATCTTTACAAGTTAATCGAGAATTATGTTTTGACAATCTAAATCTAACTTCAGTTTTTCTCAAGTCTTCATTAACTTTGATTTTCAAATCATCTCCATCGAATTTTAATCTTCCTAGAGAAATCTCACTGTTAGTATAATCATCTCTCACCTCTATTCTAATAACATCACTATTACCACGCCTATAGTCACCACCACGATTTTTGGCACAAGCTATAACATAATATTTTCCTTCACCATATTTTCTTGCTATTTCTGAATTAGCATTTTCATAAATTGCATAATCTCCCTCTTCATAATTTCTAAAACCTAAGTTTAATTCTGGTCCTAAATTTTTATTCCAACAATTTAATCGAGAATTATGTTTCAATATCAACCAGATCCACCTTAGGACTCAAAGCACTTACCGTACCCAGGGATACGAACATTCCTAACAAAATTGAAAAAATGATTTTATATCTATTCTTTTTTAAAAAATTCATATTTTATTAATTATTAAATCGAAAGTTTTAACTTTCATTTACATTATATACTAAAAAAAGTTATAAAGCTAATCCATTTTACTTTAATTAAAAAACCACCTTTTGGCAGTTTTTCAAAATTTCTTTCAATTTTTATTTTCTATTTTTGTATTTAGTATCCTAATTTCACTCCATTATCAAGAATAACTTTATCTTGACAACCAAGAAGCTCATTCATCCATCGCTCTGAAGATTGATAAAATATTCCTGTTGCTTTTTTTAATCCCCAAGGTTTTAGAACTTCATTATAATGAATTGTTTGCCAAATTTCAACAGCACTTTTTGTAGCTTGATCATAAACACCACTTATTTTTCCTTGGTATAATCCTTGATCTTTTAGTGTTTCTTGTAAAAGTTTCACTTCATTGATAACTTTTGTAGCATCAGCTTCTTGTTTTTTCTTTCCAATCTGTCCATCCATATCTCCAAGCATCATGTGTTGTGTAAAAACTGGGCAAGCTTTTTTAGACTTTTTCTTACTTCCATATTCACATTTTGATTGCTTATGTCTTCCAAAAGGGTCATAGTTTGAAGCAGACTCATCTTTACAAGTAAATCTGATACTTGAAGCACCTTTTTTATTTTTAATTACAATATCAAAATTTCTTTCATCACGGTTAGTCCCCGCTTGAGAATTACATTCAATCAATAACTCATAACTACCCACTTTCCAATCTAAACCTGTTATATTAAAATTTCCTTCAATATCCAAAGTATAATTGCTGATTGGGTAACTTGAAAAAGCATTCTCAGGGTTTGTTGTAATATTTACTTGACCAAGACCAAAACTTGAACCACAGTTACCTCTGATTGCAGCAGTTTTTGAACTTCCAGAATCTGTTGGAGATTCAAGTGTTATAGCAGCACTTGCAGTTGACAATGTAAGCAATCCTGCCAAACTAAATACAAAAATATTTCTCAATGTTTTATTTCTCATACAATTTTATTGTATACCTGTCAAACATAAATTGCAATTAAAAAAGTGGATAATATGTTTACATATTTTTATAAAATAAAAAACTGCTTCTAACAGTTTTATTTTTTCTTTAAAAATTCTGTCCTTAAAACAATCCCCCTTACACCTTCTACTGTGCAATTTATTTCTTCATCATTATCAGAAAGCCTAATATTTTTAACAACGGTCCCTTTTTTCAAATTTAATTTTGTGCCTTTAACTTTTAACTGTTTTGTTAAAACCACATTATCTCCATTTTCCAAAACATTGCCAAAGGCATCATATACTTTTTCTTCTTCCATAATGTTTCCATTTTAACACATACTATTCTAAAACAATACCCACAACTCCAAATTTTTTAATATTTTGTTTTGAATAATATTTTTCCATTTGTTCATCAACATCATCATTTTCTAAAAAACCTGCTTCTTTTTGTCTAAATTTTTCAAGAAAAATTTCAGAAAATTTATCTTTCACAATTAACTCTTTTACTTTTTTAGTTAATTTTTTCTCTGAATTCTCCAATATAAAAATTATCTCGTCTCCAATTTTTAAATTTTTCCTTTTTTCATCATTTAACCTTAATTCTATATTTTTTACTCCATTTTCAATTTGTTTAAAAGGAATTTTTCTTAAATTCATCTTGTGTAACATACTTTAATTATATCAAACATAAAAATAAAAAACACCTTACGGTGTTTTATATTTAAATGCTTAGTGTTGGCAAAGAGCTACTTTCCCCATAAGAGTATCATCGCCCCTACTGGACTTAACTTCTGTGTTCGAAATGTAAACAGGTGTACCCCCAGTGGCGTTTTACCAACACAAAACATTCAAATTTTACTCAATATCAAATATTATTGATTTTCAATATTGTCAACTCAAGCAAAGCTTAAATCGACAATATTGAAAATCAACTTGAAGAAACTGCATTTTAAAATGGTTATGAAATCATATTCTTAAAATTTCCTAATGAAAATTTCTCAATGAATTAGTACTTCTCAGCTAAATACATTTCTGTACTTACACTTAAAGCCTATCAACCTGATCATCTCTCAGGGATTTCAAATGAATTTTAATCTCGAAGTTGGCTTCGTTCTTAGATGCTTTCAGAACTTATCCATTCCCAACATAGCTACCCAGCAGTGCTCCTGGCGGAACAACTGGTACACCAGAGGTCAGTCCACCCCGGTCCTCTCGTACTAGGGGCAGATCTTCTCAAAATTCGACGCCTGCAGTAGATAATAACCAACCTGTCTCACGCATACCTTTTCACATATTACTATGTGTACGGACTATAGTTTATTCCAATTTAATGGACTTTAGCGCTTAGTCTCTACGGGTCTTTGCAAGCAAAGTTCCCTCGGAATTATCCCTTAAAAATTTAAAGTTTTTAAGTAGGACTTTTCCGATATAAGCTAAATTTATTCTTAGAAGATTACTCTTCCAGACCGCCGTGAATGTCAAATTTATCTTGGTAAATGATAAATTTGTAAATGATTATTATTTTAATTGTTTGTGTGTTTAAAAACGAAAAGACTTAATATTTTGATAAATGCTACAATATTATGATTTTGGTATCGATAACTCTCAATGGGGTTCAGATTTGTTGAGTACACAATATAAAATATTCTGTACTCAACGGTCTGAACCCAGCTCGCGTACCCTTTTAATTGGCGAACAGCCAAACCCTTGGGACCTTCTCCAGCCCCAGGATAGGATGAGCCGACATCGAGGTGCCGAACATCGCCGTCGATTTGAACTCTTAGGCGATACCAGCCTGTTATCCCCAGGGTAGCTTTTATCCGTTAATCTCCGGCAGTATCTAAAACCTACCATCGGTTCACTATGTTCTACTTTCGTATCTGCTCCGGACGTACCCGTTGCAGTTAAGCTAGTTTATGCCATTACACTATCGGCACGGTTTCCATTCGCGCCTAACTAACCTTTAAGCCCCTCCGTTACTCTTTAGGAGGGTAGCGCCCCACTAAAACTACCTACCAGATACTGTTCCTTCAAGTTTTTGCCTTGAAGGTTAGAACTTACGCAAATTAAGGGTGGTATCTCACTGACGACTCACATACAACCAAAATCGTATGCTCAAAGTCTCCCACCTATGCTGCGCAGAATTCACATAAGCCCAATATCAAGCTGTAGTAAAGCTCCTGGGGTCTTTTCGTCCCACTGCAGGTAGCCGGCGTCTTCACCGGCATTGCATTTTCACCGAGCTAATCCTCGAGACAGTACCCCACTCGTTACGCCATTCGTGCACGTCGGAACTTACCCGACAAGGAATTTCGCTACCTTAGGACCGTTATAGTTACGGCCGACATTGACCGGGGCTTATATCAATCAGCAATCAAATTAAAAATTTAATCACCGCCAATATTTAACCTTCCGGCATTGGTCAGGCGTCACCCCGTATACATCCTCTTACGAGTTCGCACGGAGCTGTGTTTTTGATAAACAGTCGGCAGGGTGTCTTTCGCTGCGGCCTCTCAACCGAAGTTGAGTAGGCAAGCCTTATCCCGAAGTTACGGCTGCTTTTTTGCCGAGTTCCTTGAGGATTAATCACTCGTTCGCCTTAGTCTTCTCGACTATACCACCTGTGTTGGTTTCGGGTACGGTTTCTATAAATTTAACCTTAGAAGTTTTTCTTGGAAGGCTCTTGTTCAAAATTACTATCCACTGAACGATTCTTGTGTATTCCGGATTTTCCTAAAATACAAATCTCATCAGCAGAAACACAAATCCAATAATGTGCTTTGACCTATTTCCTCCGTCACTCCATCGAAAAATATAGAAGTTAGGGAATATTAACCCTATCTCCATCACCTACGGCTTTCGCCATCGGCTTAGGACCGACTAACCCTTCTCTGACAAGCATTGAAAAGGAACCCTTGGTATTTCGGCGGGAGGGGTTCTCACCCTCCTTGCGGTTACTCGTGCCAACATTCTCACTTCTGTACGCTCCACCATGGCTTACGCCTTTGGCTTCATTGCAGAACAGAACGCTCTCCTACCACTTTATAAATTATAAATAAGATATAAAATCCTAACCTTCGGTAATATACTTGAGCCCCGATCATTTGCGGCGCTAAATCTCTTGGCCAGTGAGCTGTTACGCTATCTTTAAAGGATGGCTGCTTCTAAGCCAACCTCCTGGATGTTTAAGAAATAAAACCACCTTAAGTGCACTTAGTATATATTTAGGGACCTTAGGTTTAGGTCTGGGCTGTTTCCCTTTCGACCACAGGAGCTTCGCCCCCTGAGTCTAACTGCTGAATTATTAACTGAATGGTATTCGGAGTTTGATAGGAAAAGCGAGGTTTCCCCCTATCTTTTCCTTCCAGTGCTCTACCCCCACCAGGAACATTCAACGCCAGTCCTAAAACTGTTTCGGAGAGAACCAGCTATTACTGAGTTCGGTTAGCTTTTCACTCCTTACCACAAGTCATCCCCGCGTGTTGCCCGCGCGTGGGTTCGGTCCTCCCCTTATTTTTCAATAAGGTTCAACCTGCTCATGGCAAGCTCACTCAGCTTCGGGTCTTATGTATACAACTTAATTTCGCGCTATTAACACTCGGTTTCCCTTTGCCTGCGTTACAAAGTAACTTAAGCTGCTGCATACACAAACTCGTTGGCTCATTCTTCAATAGGCACGCCATGACGGAATAAATTCCGCTCTGACTCCTTGTAAGCATACGGTTTCAGGTCTATTTCACTCCCCTTCCGGGGTTCTTTTCACCTTTCCCTCACGGTACTTGTTCACTATCGATCTGACAAAATATTTAGCCTTAGCAGTTAGTCCTGCTAGATTCACCCCGGCTATTGATGTCCTGGGCTACTCAGGAATATAAATAATGTAGTTATAATGTTTTCGTTTACAGGACTATTACCTTCTATGGTCAAGCTTCCCAGCTTGTTCTTCTAACAAAATAATTTTTGACTACACTCGTTAAGACATTTATATCCTACAACCCCCAAAAAATAAAATTTCATGGGTTTGGGCTTCTTCGTTTTCGCTCGCCGCTACTTGCGAAATGCTTTTTTTAGTTTCTGTTCCTCTAGGTACTGAGATGTTTCACTTCCCTAGGTTCGCTTCTTTTATCACTTATGTATAAAAGATTACAGAGGTTTACTCTGTAGGGTTTCCCCATTCGGAGATCTCGGGATAATAACGATTGCTATGCATCTGTCCCGAGCTTATCGCAGCATTGCCACGTCCTTCTTCGCTTTTGTCAGTCAAGGCATCCCCCGTACGCTCTTGTTGAAACTTTCATTAGAAAATTTCAAAAATACGATTTGCTTGTTCTCTTTTTTATACGAGTAACCATTTTAAAATGCTACCTTTTTTCTTTGACGAAAAAACAATTTAAAATGTTTCTTCAATATTTGATTTTCAATGAACTTACTATATTTCAAAAAACTTACAAATATAGTGAACAGTATTATATTTTATTTTATCAAAAAAGTCAAGCGCGCCCTGCGGGCGCGCTTGATAACTTGTGGAATACTTTTTTACTTTTTCAAACCCATATAAGAATAAACATCTTTAAGCATAAAACCAATTATTGTCCAGTCTTGATCTGTTAACTTGCCATTTGTTTCTGAAACTCTTCTTAAAATAAATTCAGTTAATAATTTTAAAGTTCTTTTAGCATTTTCTATATTTCTTCCTGAAGGGTTTATAGAATCACCAGAAGGGTTTTGGGTTACCACTTCTACAAAATCTTTATCTTTTGTTTTAAAGCTTTCATAAGAAGTATAATCTTCGTTCTCATCAAAATCAGTATAACAAGCTTTGTAATAATAAGTTGTATCTTCACTAAGTCCAGATACTTTTGCGTAATAATAATTATCTCCCCCTGAAGCATAAGGTGTTACTGTTTCTCCACTTTTATTACATTTTAGTTTTTTTCTTTTTTCAGAAACAACAAACCACTTGTCTTTAACATTTCTAAATTCACCTTTCAGAACCGCAGAATCTTTTGTTATATTTTCTGCAGCATGAATTTCAACTTTAGGTTTATTTGCATCACTGGTATCCTCTTCTGATTTCATAACATAGAAATTCACAAAATGATTTTTGAAATCTAAAAGATTTCCCTGGTCATCTTTCCCACAGGCAATTGCATAATACTTTCCATCATACCAACCACCACCAATTGCTTCCACATCACTTTGTTTACTTCTCAAAGTATCCATGAAACCTTCAAATTCAAAATTGTCCCCTTTGTCATACTTTCCAAAAACTTTAAATCTGTAAAATCCATTTGGTTTTTCAAGCTCACATTTCAATCTGCCTTTATCTTCCTCTTTTGCAACATCAAACCAAGTTTCAATATTTTCACCCTCTAAAACTTTACTCCTCAAAGCATATTCCCCCTCACCTATATTTTTTAATTTCACATAGCCAATTTCTCCACCTTCTTCTTCTTCTTCTTCTTCTTCTGCTTCTGCTTCACCTTCAATACTAAAACTTTTAATTTCAGATGAATATGTTATGGAATGTAATGGACGCAAACAAAATCTTACAAGAAATTCTCCATAACCTAATTTTTCTTTAACCTTTTCACTAACATTATTGAAAACATAATCACCGTCATACGAACGAATATTTGAACCATTACTAAACCCTTCCCCTTCACCTGTTCCGTTAACACAAGATACATCTTCTTCTTTTCTGCCCACCACAAACTGAGGAGTACTTTCGGATCCAATTTTTACTTTTGCTACAAACTTATCATCTTCCACATCTTGCATTGAATATCTAGCATTTTTCTCCAATATAATTCGGTAATTTCCAAAGCTTGCCATTTGAGGATTTGATAAACAAGCATGCACTTTAAAAGTTCCATAACCTAATCCTGATATTATTTTTTGAGAAATATTGGTAACGGTATTTTTACCATTAAAATTTGAAAAATGACCACGACCCACACTGAGAACACCATCATCCAACGTCCCATTGCAAAAGTTAAAATAACCTATACTTGCAATTGTAAACCACGATTCAGTTGGCTCAAGCACATTAAGCTCATAAGAAATTGAGTCATCGGGGTGTATGACTGGATGACTAATACTAACACCCATACTCTCATCATAAGATCCAGCCATTAAAAAAGCCGGTAATGAAAACAAAACCACAACCAAAATATATTTAATTTTTTTAAAAAAATTCATATTATTAAAATTATTTATTTATATTATTAATTCAAAAGCAACTGCCTTTACTTACCATTATACATTAAAGTAAATTATAAGTAAATGAATTTACAACAAAACAAAAACAAGCGCTTAAACTTGTTTTTGTTTTTTAAATTTTATTTTTTATATTTTCCCAAATTTCATTTGAATTTATTTGTAACTTCGGAGGTAACTTTTCCAAAACTGCTTTTACAATTTTTTCTTTCAAATCTTCTGAAAAATAAAAATCTGGAGTTTTTACAAGCTTGTCGTTTTTAGAACTTTCTTGATATGTTTTTAAAAAATCTCTAATTTCTTCAATTGGAATTGAAACCAAAACCAAATCATCAACTTTTGACTCTTCCAAGTCCGATCTTTTAAACTGCTCCTGTTTGTGTTTCAAAAGATTTGTTGATTTTCCTATTGTAAACTGAACCCCAATATTTTCACCATCATCTTGAACATAAGCTTGTTTTTCAGCAACTTCATCATTGTGTTTAATCTTAAAAACAAAATCAATTTTATTTTCCACATCATCATAAATATCTGCTCTTTTAAACTCAAAAGGTATTTCCGAAACATCCTGACAGACTCTTGTGAAAAAAGATGAAAACATTTTTTCAGCCAAAGTCCCTTTTGGAATTTCTTCCAAACTCATATTTTCCGTTTCAGCAAGTCCTTCATAAGCTCTTGATGTTCCTCCTTGAGTCATAAAAGATTCTCTCCCCCACCTTATAACCTGACTGTCGTACATTTCTAAAATATCATTTTTAGTGTGTTCTAAAATAAACTTTTTTTTAAAATCTCTCTCAACATCAGAATCTAACTTAAACTCACTACCCCATAAAGTTGAAGCTAAAATCTGTCCCTTTGTTGTTTCAAGTTGAACTCCTTTTTTCCCAAAAACTGTATATTTTCCATCCTCTTTATCATACTTTACAGAAGAAGCATCTTTTGAAAAAGCAATTTCTTTTCCTTCATCAACATCTTTTAACTTCTCTTTCATCTCCAAAATTTTTTCTTCTTTTTCTTTTTGCAAATCAAAAATCTCACTTTGTGTTTCTTCTGAAACTTTTTGTTTATCAAAAAAAGCAATCTCTTTTTCTTTAATCCCTTGATTTAATTTGTCTTTAAAACTTTCTTTATTCATAAATATATTCTAACATTTTTTGAAAATAAAAAAACAAACTTCTTTGTTTGTTTTTTTATTTTAAAATTAATACAATTTATTGTATTTTTTTTTTCAATCTTACTTTATTGAACTCCTACAATTTCAACTTCAGGGTCTGCAAGTCGGTAAAAGTGAACAATCATTAACCAAGTTAAAGGTATTGAAACTAAAAGTCCAACAATTAATGCTAAAGCTCCTAAAATATTTAAAAATAAAGAAGTTAGCAACAACAAAAACATTTTACCAAAATTGTTTTTTCCAATTATGTAAGATTTTTTAATTGCTGTTAAAAAGTGATATCTGTCTTCTGCTGAAAAGTAAACTGTAAACATTAGAAAAATTGATACAATAAATGCATAAACAAAAGCCAAAACAAAAGTGCTGAGAATTACAAATAAATCAACTGCAAGAAAACCTTTTCCCGATGTTACAAGAAAAAAAACAATTAGTAACATAGGAGCAGTTATAATAATACTTAAAATCACAACTGTTCCAAAATATTTAATAAAATGCATAAAATCTTTTGAGTTTGTAAAGAAATCTGCAAAAGTTACTTTTTTTCCATCAGCTATATTTATGTAAGTTCTAATAAATGTTAAACCTAAATAAATTGAAACAAATCCTCCAACTAAAGCTAAAATGCTTGTAGCTGGACTTGGGTTTTCTTTTGCATACTGTATAATACCTGAAATGATACCATAAACTATCGTTGCCCCTACTAAAATCATCCAATTGCTTTTAAAATCTACCCAAGATTTATTAAAAATATTTTTTATACTTACGTTTTTCATAACCTAATAATTATATCATTTTTTTACAAAAAAACATCCATAAAATAAAAAATAAAATCCAAATTTCGCTACGCGAAATTTGGATTTTAATTTTTTTATTGATTTTCTTTCAAATAGTTAATCATTGTATCTGCATCTGAAACTTCAAATGGATCTGCAGGACAGTTGTCCTCAAACCCTGGTTCTGAGAAAACTTTTTTGATCTCTCCATTTTCAACATACATTGAATATCTCCAAGATCTTTTTCCAAACCCTAAGTTTGCTTTGTCAACCAACATTCCAACTTTTTCTGTAAAATCTGCGTTTCCATCAGGAAGCATAAATACTTTTTCTACACCTAAGTTTTTTGCCCATTGAAACATTACAAATGCATCGTTTACTGAAAGACAAATCACTTCATCAACTCCAAGTTCTTTTAACTCATCGTATTTATCTTCGTAACCTGGTAAATGAGTTGAGGAACAAGTTGGAGTAAAAGCTCCTGGAAGTGCAAACAAAACCACCTTTTTGTTTCCAAAAAGTTCTTGTGTTGTTCGGTCTTGCCATCTAAAAGGATTTGGACCTTCGATACTTTCGTCTCTTACTCTTGTTTTAAAAACAACGTCTGGTAATTGTGTATTTTCTAAATTATTCATGATTTTATTTATTTTACTTTATAATAATATATTATAACATTTTTTAAAGATAAAATAAAAACCCGAAAAAAAGCGAAGCTTTTTTTCGGGACAAAAACTAACTTTCAATAAACTTCTCAAAATCTTCCAAAAATTCTTCTCTCACACCTTGAATACTTTTTGAAGCATCAATTATTTTATGATTAAACCTTTTTATTTCTTCCAAATAACCTTTTTGCACATTTTGGAAAAATTCTTTTTCTTTTTTATCGAACCTATTTTCTTCTCCACCCTCTTTTGTTCTTTGGTTTTTTCTTTCTTCCGACTGCTCGGCTGTTAAATTTAAAAAATAATATTTATCAACCACTTTACAAGATCCAGTCTTGTCAGACAACATATCTATAAATTCTTTTAGCTCAGGTTTTTTGTTTCCATAAATTTGATAAGCATAAGATGAAAGTTCAAATCTGTCTAAAATTACATTTTTATTTTCTTCTTTTGCTTTTTGAATGTTTTGAACAATGTTCTCAACCCGGGCTGCGTAAAAAAGCAAAAGTTCAGTTTTAGAATCAAGTTTATTTTCCAAAATCACTTTTCTAATCTCCACACCGGGCTTTGTAGAACCTGGTTCTTTTAAAAAAACAAATTTTTCTTTATCTAAATTTTCTTTTAGATAATCCAAAAGGGTTGTTTTCCCCGAACCATCCATTCCTTCAATTGCAATTACCTTTGTCATAAATCCATTTTAACATAAAAATGGGATAAAAATACTTTACTTTTTTTATAAAATATAAAATCCGTGAGGCCTTGCCTCACGGATTTATTTTTTTCTTTTTAAACATCAAACTCCGGTTCAAAATCTTTGTCATTTAGTTGAACACCTTTGTTATCTGCAAAAATCTTTGAAGTGTTTTTTGCATATTGTTTGTATTCTT
>PDQZ01000016.1 GCA_002747955.1 Candidatus Campbelliibacteriota bacterium
ATAGACAGGATTTTCATCCTGGAAATCTAAATACAAACAAAAAACTCAGAAAAAACTGAGCTTTTTGATGTGGGTGATCCCACGGAGAATCGAACTCCGATTTCCAGGATGAAAACCTGGCGTCCTAGCCGTTAGACGATGGGACCAAAATGTAAAAAGTATTATAACAATTTTTTAAAATTTTGCAAGAAAAAAAATATAAATTTATTTTTTATCTTAAGCACGATTTTGCTTCGCAAAATCGTGCTTAAAACAAAAAACAGAAAATATAATTTTCTGTTTTTTATTAAAAAATTTATATTTTTTAAATCTTAAAATTTCTCCTCTCCTGATTGAATTTTTCTTAAAGCTTCTTGGATTTGTTCATCAGTTGCTTCTTTCTTCTTTTCTTTTTCTTCTTTTTTCGGATCAACCTTTGGTTCTTTTTGATATTTTTCAATCAAAACCAAAAGTGGTGACGCAAAGAAAATTGATGAATAAGTACCAGCCACTGTTCCAACAGCAAGCACTAATGCAAATGGTTTAAGAACATCCCCTCCGATAAAGAACAATGCCAGCAACACAACCAATGTTGTAATTGAGGTATTTATAGATCTAACAATTGTTTCATCCAAAGAATGTCCTACAATATTTTGAAACCTTTTTCCTTTCACCTTATCTTCTTTTGTGTTTTTTATATTTTCTCTAATTCTGTCAAAAACCACAATAGTATCGTTCACAGAAAATCCCAAAATAGCAAGCAAAGCTGTTACAAACAAAACATCAATTTGGAAATCAACCATAAATGAACCTAAAATAGAAAATACAGCTGTTGGAATTAAAATATCATGTATAAGCGCCACAACTGCCACAATTCCATACTTAAATGACCTAACTGGTTTTGAAACTCCTGAAAATACATATCCAATGAAAAATACAATAGCCATTGAAACAAACAAAATAGCAAATAACGATTTTTTCACAAGCTCTTTTGAAACAGCAGGACCAATTGTCTTTTCCCTTTCTTCTGTAAATTCAAATTTATCATTAAAAGTTAATTCTTTTTTCAAATTTAACTTTACATTTTCATTAACTCCCGTTGTTTTAATCACAAAGTTCTTTTCTCCAACTTGTTGGATTACTGCATTTTTAATTCCTACATTTTGTGTAGCATCTTTTACCATTCCTGCATTTGGAACATTTTTTGTATATGCAATTTCGTAAACACTTCCCCCTTTAAAATCAACAGATAAATTAAATCCAAAAATAGAAATAATTACAACTGAAACAACCATCAACAAGGCAGAAAGCCCAACAAAGAAATTTTTATGTTTTATAATATTCATATTACTTTTTTTTATTGTTAAAACCAAAATAAATCTTTTTTGCTAATTGCTTATTTGATTTTGGAGTGATTGATAATAAAAATGTTCTTGTCAAAACAATTGCAGTTAACATTGAAACCAAAACTCCCAGTCCAAATGTCAAAGCAAATCCTTGGATCAGCGATGTTGTTAAGTAGAACAAAATAATAGCTGTGATTATTGATGAAATATTTCCATCTCGAATTGAAAGCCAGGCTCTTTTAAATCCGTTTTCAACTGCTTCTTTGATTTTTGTTTTTGTTTTTAGCTCGTCTTTGATTCTTTCAAAAATCAAAACATTTGCGTCAACCGCCATTCCAATTGAAATAATAAATCCTGCAATCGAAGCTGCTGTAAAGACAAACCCAAATGCTTTGTAAACTGTCAAAGTCAAAACTAAGTAACAAAACAATGCAACAGTTGCAATAACTCCTGAGATTTTGTAAATCAAAATCAAAAATATTGAAACTAAAATAAATCCAATCACTGCTGCTTGAACACCTTTGTTTAAAATGTCTTTTCCAAGTGTTGCTGAAACTGTGTTTGATGAAACAAGCTCAATCGGAATTGGCAATGCACCAAACTGCATGTTTTGAGCAAGCTCTTTTGCTGATTCAGCTGTAAAATCTCCCTCAATCACAGCTTGATTTCCTGAAATTTTTTGGTTAATTCTCGGAGTTGTAATTGGCACGCCGTCTAAAAATACCCCCATAACTTCTCCAACATTTTCTGCTGTTAATTTTTCAAAAATCTTAGCACCTTCGTCTGTAAACTTTAAAGCAACCACTGGTTGATTTGTTTGTCCGTCAAAAGACAAAGTTGCTGTCTTTAAATATCTTCCTGTTAATTCTGTTTTCACAAAGTCGTTTAAATCTTTTGAAAAAAGTCTAAAATCTAAAGTTGGAATTTTCCCAATCATTTTTTTAGCCTCATCTGGATTTGAAACCCCAGGAATTTGAATAACTACTCTTTTTTTTGTATCTTGATTTTCAGCAAAAACTGAAGAGTCTTCAATCACCACAACAACTTCTGATGTTCCAAAAGGATTTAACCTTTTTTCCAAAACTGTTTTTAATGCTTCAAGTGAACCTTCAACATCTTGAGGTTTTAACTCTGAAATAATCGCATCATATTCAAGTTGGCTTCCTCCCACCAAATCAAGACCCAAATGAAAAGTTTTACTTTTTAAATCATTTAGTTTTTGTTCTTTTTGAATAAGTTCTTTTTGATAGTCAACAGACGCAGTTTTATCTGTTAAATCAATTTGAACTTTTTTTTCTTCTGTTTTTTCATTTTTCAACATTCCGATTTTTTTATCTTGTTTATCAGAAGTGTTGTTTTCAGAAACCTTTTCTTTCTGTTTTTTTATTTTTGAAAGTAATTCTTTTTTTTCTGCATTGTAAGTTCTTTTAAAATTCTCATACTCCATTTCTGGTTTTATAAGATAAAAATAACCTAAAAATACAACAATAACAAGAATTACAAGTGACCATATTTTGTATTTCATAAAAGAAATTATATCATAATTTTAGACTTATGGAAATATGAAGATTTAAATACAAAACCCAAAATTTTGAAAAAGTTTTTGGAAGTTGTGACAGGCAAGGCCTGTTACAACTTCCAAAAACTTTTTCAAAATTTCAGGCTTTGTTCTTTCCAAATCCACTCAAAAAAGAAAAAGAAATTTGCTAAAAGCAAATTTCTTTCTTTTCTTTCTTTTAAACTCTACAAGCCACAGAAAGTTTCATTCCAGTTTTTGAACCAACCACTCCGTCTTTTGTTAGTCCATTTGCTGTTTGAAAATTGATTACGGCTTTTTTTGTTCTTTTTCCAAATATTCCATCTACTCTT
>PDQZ01000012.1 GCA_002747955.1 Candidatus Campbelliibacteriota bacterium
AGATTCTAAAGAAGTTGCAAAAAAGTTTATTGATGTGAACCAAAACAATGTCAGAGATGATGTTGAGATTGAGATTGTGGAGGATTATGGGAGTGATAGAGATTTGGTGGAATCACTGTTTGCTAACACAAGAGTAATGCAATATGAAATTTATTTAGCAGAGAATGATTTGTTAACCGAGGAAAATATTCAATTCGCTCTTGATAATTCATATGTACCAATTATTTGTACAGAAAAATATTACAAAAGTTCAAAATTTTACAACAACAAAGACTCTTTTGATTATAATTATTTAACAGATGAGTTTTATGATACAAAAGAAAGAAAAAAAATGTATGATAAATATTTTAAGAAAATAGGGGGTTATTTAATAGAAGGACAGACAGTAAACGATGAAATTTGTCAAAACTTTTTTTATGAATCTGAAAATTGGATTGTAAATTAATTTTAATTTTCAACAACAAAGCCAAAATATTTTGGCTTTGTTTTCTTTTTGTGTTAAAATACCCTTTAGTAAATTGTTCTTTGATAAGATTTACTAAAGTTGTTGGTTTTTTAAACTAACTTTTTTGAAAAAAAATTCACAAAGGAGTGAATAATGAAAAAATTAAATAAAATGAAATTAGTGGGCGCTGTTTTAGTGCTTGGTTTTGGGTTTAATTCTTATGCTGAAAGAGAGGTTAAGAATTATTATGTTAACGGTGTTGGAAGCGGTAAGGACCAAACAAAAATAGATGCTGTATTATCCGCAGATAAATTAAGAGATGCCGCTTTTGATAATATAGGTGTAAATGTTGGTGTGTTAATGAATAACTCGCAAGGCAAAATTTTGGATGGTGTCGAAGCGGTTATGCAGGCCACGAATATTGACCATTTGTATAGACTGTTGACTGATTTGTCAAATGTTTCAAGCGATGCTTATGGAAAAGTAAGTGAGGTGATGAATTCATATAGAGGTGAATTGGAGCAGAAGATTATTTTAAAAACAGCAAAACTTATTGAGTTTTCAGATAAAACCAAAAAAGAGGGTATTTTAAATTTACTTAGAAACCCTTTTAATTCTGAAAACAGAGAAAAGTTGCTGAAGCTTGGATATGATTCTGCTGAAATTACTGTTATGGAGGCTACTGCGGGAATTGTCGGTGCTGTTGAAAAAATATCTGGTGCAATATCTAGTGTTTTAGAAACAGACGGGTATTATGGAACTCTTGCTTATGAAGATAAGCAGGTAATGAAGTCTAAAATACAAAGACAGCTTGATTTAGGAAACAAAGTTAATCTTGTGGCACATTCGCAGGGAAACTTGTTTGCCAACCAAGTTTTGTATGACTATTTTCCAAACAGGGAAGACGATATAAAACTTTTGTCTGTTTCTACGCCTGATTACAGAATATTTGGAGGTGGAAAGTATATAACTTTATATGAAGATTTGATTTCTTATTTGTTTATGTTTGGCGCTCTCAAGAATAAAACGAACTATAATTTTCAGGTAGGAGATAGCTATTTTGAAATAAATAGATTTTTTATTTATAACAAGTATTATCCAAGGTATATGGCTTCATTAAATAGGGGTAAGTACGGTGACTTTACAGGGCACGGTTTTATATCAACCTATTTAAGTAGTGGCAGTCAGTCAGAAGGATTTATTGTTGAGCATGCAAACAGAAATTATACTAATTTGTCAAACAGTTTTCCTAAGCCTGAAGTTGATTATTCTTATGACAAAGATATTTCTTTGGGGCAAAGTGTTTCTGGAAAATTTTTGTCTGTTGAAGAGTCAAAATATAGAAATGGTAGATATGCCAGAACCTATAATCTTTACTTTCCGTCTTGTACCAAAGTTCAAATTGATTTGACTTCAAGTGTTGATACATATTTGTATTTACACGCGAATAATAAAAAAATTGGGCAAAACGACAACGGAGGGTCGGGGACAAATTCAAGAATAGTTATGGATTTGGTAGGAGGAACTTACGAAATTGAAGCGACTACTCGTTCATCAGGAAAAACAGGAAACTTTGTTTTAAAGGCTAAAAAGATTGGAGCAGGAGACTGTTCAAATGATTGGTCTGACATATATTTAACAAACACTTCGCTTAACAGGTATTCTGTTGTGGCAGGTGAAGAGTTAAAGGCTTATGTGACTCAAAACTACAAAGGGAATGTTAGAATGAGAGATTTGGAAGGGTATCCTAAAGTAGGATATTATTTATCAAAAAATAAATATTATGATTCAAGTGATATTTATTTGGAAAATGATTCTTCTTCTATTGGTTCTGATGATAAGTATGATGATGAAAGAGAGTACTTGACTATACCGAAAAATACTAATCCTGGGTCTTACTATATTTTATTTGTTGCAGATTATTTAGAAAGAATAGATGAAACAAATGAAAACAACAATGTTGAGTACGAAAGAATTGAGATTTTGTCTAACTTGAATAGTTCTGATGATATTTATGTTACTGATGTAAGTGTTGATGAAAATCAACCCGAAGCTGGAGACCGAGTTTATATTCGAGCTCGTATAAATTATTCTGGAAATTCAAGTTCGGATGATTTGGGAAGCATTTATACTTCTTATTATATTTCTGCTCACTATCCTTTTGATTCAAATGCTATTTATTTGGACTATGATAGATCAAGTATTGGTTCTGATGACGCGTATGATGATGAAAAAGAAAGGGTGAAAATTCCTCGTTATCTTTCTTCTGGGTTTTATATTATATACGTTGTTGCTGATGATAAAAACGGCAGAAAAAAAGTTGATGAAATTGATGAAAACAATAACATTGAATCTTCTGTGATTTATGTTCATTAATTTTGAATTTTAATATTACAAATACCGAGATTTTTCTCGGTATTTTTTTACTTTAATAAATTAAAATGTTAAGATAAAGGGAATGAAAAAGGAAAATAGTTTTAAGTATGTAAGTTTTTCAATTGTTGGTTTTTTAGTTCTTTTTGTTTTGGTTTTTGAAGTTGATAGGATGTTGGAAACAAAACAGGAATTTGAAGATAATAAAGTTTTTGTTCAGAAACACAATGAAAAAATTAAAGAATGGGAAAAAACAGGTAAAAAATTTGTTGTAAAGAAAGGTTATTCAAAATTTAAAAGAGAGCTTAGAGAAAGAGAAATTTTGCCTTATGATAAACCTTTGCCTCCTGTTCCAGAAATTGGAGAAGTTGCAAAAAATTTTGTTGATGTGAACCAAAACAATGTCAGAGATGATGTTGAAGCTTCGGTTGTAAGGCGTTATGAAAGTGATAGGGATGTTGTAGAAGCGATTTTTGCTGATATAAAGGTTAAACAATACGAACTTTATTTGGCAAAGAATGATTTATTAACAGATAAATACATAGAACAATCTTTAGATTTTTATGATATAGCACGGGCTTGTAATGATTATTATTATGAAACATCAGAATTTTATGATTCAACTTATAATGATGGTATGTATTATAATTATAGAAAAATTTCGAAACTTTTTTATAATACAAGAAAAAGAAATAAAATACATAACAAATATAACAGGAAACTTGGTGGTAGGGCTTTAGAATCAGAAAAAGTAGATGATAAAATTTGTAAAGAGTTTTTTAAGGAGTCGAAGAGGTGGGTTGTAAATTAGTTTTTTGAGGTGGACGAAAATTTTTGATTTTGTTTTTAAATGAGCGCCGACGAAGTCGGCGCTCATTTAAAAACAAAGTCAAAAATTTTCGGCTATTTATGTTTCAAAGTTTTTAAGTAATTTTTAAAATATGTTATAATTTTATGTATTATGGCTAACAAAGAAGTTAAGTTTTCAAAAATTAAAGTTAAAATCATTCCAGTTTTGGTGTTCTTGTTTGTGGCGTTTGCTTTGGGGTATTTTTTTGCAAACAAGGCATATTTGGATTTTAAAAAAGAAAACGAGAAAGATTTATCTTTAATGTATAAAATTTCAGAAATCTTGGATAAAGATTTTTTGGACACAAGAGAAGATCAAACAGAAAAAATCACAGAACAAGATAAAATGTATGGAGCGGTTTCTGGTTTTGTAGCATCATACGGTGACCCTTACACTGCTTTTTTACCACCAGAAGAAAATCAAGGTTTAGAGGAGAGTGTTTCGGGAGAGTTTGTGGGAATTGGAATTGAGTTTGAAATTAAAGATGGTCTTTTGACTGTGGTTTCGGCTTTGCCTAATACTCCTGCTTTTAAGGCAGGTCTTAAACCAAAAGATATTATTATTAAAGTTGATCAAACAGATGCTTTAGGAAAAAAATCTGCGTGGGCTGTTTCAAAAATTAAAGGAGAGAAAGGAACAGAAGTTGAACTTACAATTGCAAGACCTGGGTTGGCAAAACCTTTTGAAGTTAAAGTAAAAAGAGAGAAAATTGATATTCCTACAATTAAAACTTACAAAAAAGATGGAGTGTTTGTTATCAAACTTTATTCTTTTACAGACAAATCTCCAGAATTATTTTTTAATGCGATAAAAGAATTTAGAAAAAGTGAAAACAAAAATCTAATTATTGATTTGAGAGGAAATCCAGGAGGGCATTTGTTTGCAGCTGTTTATATTGCAGGAATGTTTTTGGAAAAAGATTTAACCATTGTGACAGAAGAGTTTGGAAATGGAAAAAACAATGTTTTAAAATCTGGAAAATATCATCAAAATTTTAAAACAGTCGATATTTTAGATGATAATGTTAAGCTTGCTGTTTTGGTTGATGGAGGTTCGGCTTCTGCTTCTGAGATTTTGGCTGGAGCTTTGAGTGATCATAAAAAAGCAATTTTGCTTGGGAAAAATACCTTTGGAAAAGGAACAGTCCAGACTTTGAAACAATTTGAAAATGGAAGTTCTTTAAAATATACAATTGCCAAATGGGTTTTGCCAAATGGAGAATGGATAAGTCGAAAAGGGATTGATGTGGATGTGGAAGTTGATATTAGTGAAGAAGAGATTAAAAAATGGAATGAGAAATCTTCTTTTACAGATGAAATTGATCCGCAGCTTGACCGAGCGATTTCAGAAATTAAAAAATTTAAGACAAAAAAGGAGCTGGTTGATAAAATAAATGAGGTGGAGATAAAAAGAGAAAGTGAAAAGATTAGTAAAAGAGAGGAAACAATTGATAAAATATTAAATAAAAAATAAATATGAAAGTAATTTTACTAAAAGATGTAAGAAAGGTTGGAAAAAAAGGAGAAGTGGTTGAGGTTAAAGAAGGATATGGAAGAAATTTTTTGATAAAAGGTGGAATGGCAAAAATTGCTACTGGTTCTGTTTTAAAAGATGTGAATCATAAAAAAGAAGTGCAGAATGAGAAAAATAAAAGTTTGCAAGAAAAAGAATTGAAAACTCTTTCTGAAATTAACAAAAAGAAGTTTAAAATGAAAGTAAATGCAAACGAAAAAGGACATTTGTTTGCTGCGGTTTTGAAAAAAAATATTGCTGATACGGTTGGCGTTGATCAGAAAAAGATTGAGTTGAAAAGTGATATAAAAGAAGTAGGAGAATATGAAGTTGGGGTTTTGTTGGGTGGAAAAAAAGGAAAGATTTTTTTGAGTGTTGAAGGATAGTTTTGGTTTGAGTTTTTTGTTTGAGTTGGGCCCGAAAATAGCGAAGCTATTTTCGGGTTTTGTTAAAAGAAAAAGTTTGACTATTTTTGAAAAAAATATTAAGATAGTATTAAGATTATATTTTATGAAAAAAGAAAAAACAAAATTTGAAAGTGTTTCAAAAATCATTACAATAGTTTTTTTTGTTTTGATTGTGTATATTGCTTTTTCTAATTTAGAATTAGTTCGTTTTTCTAATTTAAAAAAAGTGGTAAATGAAAAATATAAAGAAAGTTCTTTTTATGAAGAAGGTTTTGGAAAAGAAAAAGAGAATAATTTTCAAAACCAAAACCAAAATCAAAATGTTGAAGTTAAGAATAATAATGCAAATCAGCAAAACAATGAACTTTTAAATCAAAATTTTAATCAGGATTTTTCAAATCCAAATGATATAAATAATGGAGTTGGGAATAATTTAAATGCAAACAATTTGAATGAAGATTTTTCAAAAACAGACAATTTAAATCAAACAGGTCAAAATGAAGGTGAAGAAAAAGTTTGTTTGGTTAAAAAAAGTCAATGTAATACTTGTGTAAGGCAAGGGAAGAATGATAATTTTGTTTGTACAAAAGTTTTTTGTGAAAATGAAGTGTTTGTGTGTGAACAATTTTTAAAAGAAACACCATAAAAATTTTATTTTATGGTGTTTTTTTGATATAATATGTCATATTTATAAATTATGGAAAATATTCATGTTAGTTTAAAAGGAGATATTGTTGGTTACATTGGTTCATTTCCAGTAACAAACACTTTTGTGGCTTCTGTTGTTGGAAGTTTGGTTTTGGTTTTGATTGTTTTTTTGTTGTCTAGAAATGTAAAACTTGTGCCTTCAAAAACTCAAATTGTAATTGAGGGATTAACAGACGGAGTTCGGGGTTATGTGGCAGAAGTTTTGGAAGATCAAAAACTTGCAAACAAAGTTTTTCCTTTGATTTTGTCTCTTTTTGTTTTTATTTTGTTTCTAAACTTGTTTAAGTTTTTGCCAGGAACAGAATCTTTGACTTATAAAGGAGTGCATATTTTAAAACCAGCTCATTCTGATTTAAATATGACAGTAGCCCTTGGAATTGTTGCTTTTGTTTTTGTGCAGTTTGTGGGAATGTTTGTTTTAGGATTTTTTAAATACTGGTCAAAGTTTATTAACTTTTCTTTTAAAAAGATTTTTAAAGCAAAAGGCTTTTTGGGAAAAATAAAACAATTCTTTTTGGAAGTTGCAAAACTTTCAATGGGAATGTTAGAACTTATTTCAGAAGTTGCAAAACTGATTTCACTTTCATTTAGGTTGTTTGGAAATATTATGGTTGGTGGAATATTTTTGATGCTTTTAATTTCAATTTCAGCTTACTTTATTCCTTTGCCAATGCTTTTGTTTGAACTTTTTGTAGCATTTTTACAAGCAGCATTGTTCTCAGTTTTGACTTTGTTTTATATCAAAATGGCTGTAACGGAGCCACACTAAAAATAAAAAAGCCAATTTTCGCTCAACTTTAATTTTAAGAAGTTCGAAAATGGGCTTTTTTATTTTGATTATAATGATATAATTATGTACATTATAAATTAATTTAAATATATGTTCGATACATTTTTTTACGAGCCAGTTTATAACCTTGTTATTTTTCTGGCAAACTTTATTCACGATTTAGGGTGGGTTATTGTTGTTGCAACAATAATTATAAAATTTATTTTATTTCCACTTTATAACAGACAAATCAATACTCAAATTGCAACAAAAAAAGCAAAACCAGAACTTGATGCAATCAAAGAAAAATACGGTAAAAATGCTTCAAAAGAAGAAAGGCAGAAAATGGCTTTTGAAACACTTGCTATTTATAAAAAATACAATATAAGACCTTTTGCTTCAATTTTGCTTTTGCTTATTCAAATTCCGATTTTGTTTGCTTTGTATTGGATTTTTTACAAAGGAGGACTGCCTGGAGTTGATAAAAGTATTTTGTATTCGTTTGTTTCAGAACCTGATCAAAAACTTTCACTTAACTTTTTAAATCATTTTGATTTAGCAAATTCTTCAGTGGTACTTGCTGTTGTTGCAGCTATAACTCAGTATATTCAACTTGCAGTTTCAATGCCTGATGTAAGATTTGCAGATTTGAAAAAGAAAACCGGAAGAATTGGAGAGGATATGGCAGTTTCAATGCAAGTGAATTTAAAATATGGACTTCCTTTATTTATTCTATTTTTACTTTCAACAACGCTTTCAGCAGCCATTGCGATTTACTGGATAACTTCAAATGTTTTTATGACAGTTCAAGAATATTTTGTAAGACACAAAAAAGCTGAGTTAAGAAAAAAAGATAATAAGGTTGAAAAAAAGGAATATCAAAAACAAGAAGGGCAAGTAAAAAAGAAAAAAAAGAAAAAGAAAAACAAAAAGAGAAATAGATAATAAAAAAACAAAACGCGCAGCGTTTTGTTTTTTATTAATATTTTATTGATTTTCTAGTTGTTTTAAAAGTTCTAGTTGTTCTTCTTTTGAAAGAGGTTTTGGTTGTTCTTCTTTTGTTTCTGTTGTTTCGGAAGGTTTGTTTAGTTGTTCTAAAATGTCTAGTTGTTTTTGTTGAGAAACAGGTTTTTTATTTCCAGAATTTTTTTGAAGTTCTTCTAAAATTTTTAATTGTTCGTCTTCGTTTAGTTTTTTACTATCTTTTTGTTTTTCTTCTTTTTTTACAGGTTTAGGTTCAACTATAGTTGGTGTTTGAACGTTTCTGTTTTTGATAAAATAAAAAATGATAAATAATAAAACTAAAATTGCAAAAATTGCTAATAATATTTTTGTTTTTTTTGTCATATGTTTCTATTATATATCTTTTTTGAAAAAAGTTAAGTGTTTTTGTTTAAAATTTTGGTATAATTGGTTTATGAAAATTTTAGCAATTGACCCTGGATATGAAAGACTTGGAGTTTGTGTTTTGGAAAAAAATAAAAACCAAAAAGAAAAACTTTTGTATTCTGACACTTTTAAAACAGATGCCAAGCTTGAATTTACACAAAGGCTTTTTTTGATTGGACAGGAACTTGAAAGGATTATTGAAGAATATAAACCAAAAGCACTTTCGATTGAAAAATTGTTTTTTAACACAAACCAAAAAACAGCTACAAATGTTTCAGAAACCAGAGGGGCTGTTATTTATATTTGTTTGAAAAATAAAATGAAAGTTTTTCAATATACTCCACTTGAAATTAAAACGGCAATTACAGGATATGGTCGATCCGAAAAAAAGCAAGTTTTGTTTATGTTAAAACAGTTAATTGAAATTAAAAAAGAAATTAAGTATGATGATGAGTACGATGCTATTGCTTGTGGGCTGACTTTTTTTGCTTATAATCAGAATTTGGATAAAATTTAAAGGGGTGGTTTTTTGTTGGGCCCGGAAATGACGAAGTCATTTCCGGGCTTTGTTTTTTAAAAACACTTTTATAATTCTTCTAAAATATGTTAAAATTGTAAGTATTAAAATAAATTAAATGACAAACCAAAAAGAAAAAAAAATAACAAAAGCAAAGAAAAATGTTTTAAAAGTTTCAAATATTTTGAAAAAAAGATTGAAAAAACCAAAAAAAAAAGGGAGGTTTTGGAAGTATTCTAAAAGAATAATTTTACTTTGTATCATTTTAGGTTTTATTGCAACCGGAGCATTTTTTGTTTGGGTTTCGTCTTTAAAAATTCCTTCAGTTGATACTGTTCGAAGTATTAAAATTTCGCAAGCTACAAAAATTTATGATAAAACAGGAGAGAAACTTTTGTATTCTGTTTATGGTGATGAAAAAAGAACAGTGGTTCCGATTGATAAAATTTCTAAATATGCAGTTTATGGAGCGGTTTCTGTTGAAGATAAAGATTTTTTTACTCATCAAGGTTTTAAACCAAGCTCTTTTTTAATGTCTGTGTATGAAAACATTAAAGCCGGAAGGATTGTCAGGGGTGGGTCAACTATTACACAACAAGTGGTAAAAAACGTTTTGTTGACAAATGAAAAAAAGATTGAAAGAAAGGTTAAAGAAATTATTTTGGCATACAAACTTGAAAAAATTATGTCAAAGGATCAGATTTTGGAACTTTATTTAAATGAAAGTCCTTACGGTGGAACTATTTATGGGATTGAAGAAGCATCATTGTTTTACTTTGACAAACACGCAAGTGATTTGACAATCGCTGAAGCTGCTTATTTGTCTGCAATGCCACAGGCTCCAACAACATATTCTCCTTATGGAAAACATAAAAAAGCACTTGATGCTCGAAAAAATAAAATTTTAAGATTGATGAATGAGCAAGGATATATTTCAAACGGAGAATATAAAGACGCTTTAAGAGAAGATGTTCAATTTGTTTTTAAAACAAATAAATCTGGAATTTTGGCTCCGCATTTTGTAATGTATGTTTTGAGTGAGCTTGAAGAAATGTATGGACGAGATGCTTTGCAAAATGATGGTTTAAAGGTTACTACAACTCTGGATTATGAACTTCAAGAAAAAATTCAGGAGCACGTTTTGGAGGGAGCTTTGAAAGCCGAAGAAGAGTATGGGGCTGAAAACTCTTCTGCTGTTGCGATTGAAACAAAAACTGGAAATATTTTAGCAATGGTTGGTTCAAGAGATTATTTTGATGAAAAAATTGACGGAAAAGTAAATATTACAACAGCTAAAAGACAGCCAGGTTCATCTTTCAAGCCGATTGTTTATTTGTCTGCTTTTCAAAAAGGATATACTCCTGAGACAATTTTGTGGGATGTTGAAACTGAATTTTCAGCAAGGTGTAATATGGATTTAACAACTCAAGAGGCTCGAGCAAACAGAAATTGTTACAGACCAAGAAACTTTGATAACCGTTTTAAAGGTCCGATGAAAATGGAAAATGCGCTTCCTGAGTCTAGAAACATTCCGGCTGTTAAAACTTTGTATTTGGTTGGACTTGAAGATGCTATTTCTAATGCAAAATTGTTTGGAATTAAATCTTTGAATCGAGGTTCTGAGCACTATGGTTTGAACTTAGTTTTGGGTGGAGGTGAAGTTCAACTTTTAAATTTAACTTCAGCTTATGGAACTTTTGCAAACGAAGGGGTGAGGGTGGAGCCAAGAGCTATTTTGGAAATAAAAAATGTAAAAGGAAAAGAGATTTACAAGCCAATTGTTGAGAATAAAAGAGTGATTGATTCTAAATATGTTAAAAATTTAAACAAAATGCTTTCAAATAATGACTTGAAAAAACCTACTTTTGGTTATTATTCTGATTTGTATTTTACAAACAGACAGGTTGCTTCAAAAACCGGAACAACAAATAACAACAAAGACTCTTGGACTATCGGTTATGATGCAGGACATGTGGCTGTGGGAGTTTGGGTTGGAAATAATGACAATAGGTCGGCTAAAAGAAATCCTGGAAAAGCAACTTATAAAATTTGGAGAAAATCAATGGAAGAAGCTTTGAAGCTTTATCCTAATGAAGACTTCTCGGAAGCTCCAAAATTGTATGGTCCAAACACAAAACCTTCGTTAAGGGGAATTTCTTCTGGGGGGCAAACTATTTTGGTTGATGTTAAAACAGGAACACTTGCAACAGACGATACTCCAGAGGAATTTATTAAAGAAATTGTTATTCCTGAGTATCATTCAATTTTACATTGGGTTGATATTAAAAACCCAACAGGACCAATTCCTGAAAAGAAAAGTGATTTGTATGATAACTGGGAATTTAATGTGAAAAATTGGGTTTTGCAAAATTCAGCTGAAGTGCAACAACAAATTGCTCAAATACTTGCTGAATTGCAGGGAGTTATAAACGCAAATCCAGACGTTTCAAATCAAGATATTGAGCTTTCAAATTCTAAAAAAGTTAGGTTTAAAATTAAAAATCCTGATGATGGTGATAGATATGAAAGAGATGAAAAAGTAGTTATCAATATTAAAGATTATGGAGAAAATGAGGTTGATAAATATTATATTTATTTTAATGGAAATCTAGTTGGATCATCTCACGATAGAGATTACGAGTTTTTGATTTCAGACCAAAGTAATATAAAAAAGAGAAGTGTGATTAGAGTTATTGGGGAGTCGGAGAAAGGAGGAAAGTATACCCAGGAAGTTACCATAAAAGTAAAAAACGCCAGAAATTAGCGCCAAGCTTCGTTGGCTTCACATAAAAAACCGCTCAACGTAATAACACATACGTCTCGCGGTTTTTTTGTTCGCCGCCTCGCTTGGCATCTAATTTCTGACGTTTTTCCACGATTGAATTGTTTTGTTGTTGTGTCCGAAAAAAGCGAAGCTTTTTTCGGACTTTCTTTTTTTGTTTATATTTTATGGAAAAACAAAGCTTTAAAACTTTTAAAAAATCAAAAATATGGTAAAATGTAAAGGTTATGAACAATAAAAATATTTACGAAATTGGGCTTTTAATTAACCCCAATTTACCACAACAGAAGGTTGAAGAAACAGTAGAAAAAGTGGAAAAAATTGTTTCTAAAAATAACGCTTCTGTAATTTCCAAAGGTGAGATAGTAGATATCGAACTTGCTTACCAAATTATTACAAAAATTGGATCTGCAAACGAAAGGTTTGATAAAGCATATTTTACTTGGGTAAAATTTGAATCAGAAACTTCAAACATGGATGCAGTTAAAACAGAAGTTGATAAAATCAAAAAAGAAGTTTTTAGATACTTAATTACAAAAACAGTTGCAGACGATGAACAAACTGACAAATTCTCTTTAGACTTTATGCAAACAGGAGAAAGTGAAGTTGCAGTTGAAGAACTTGAAACAAACGATTTGACAAAAATTGAAGGAATTGGTCCTAAAACAGCCGAAGCGCTGGCAACAAAAGGGATTGTAACTTTTAAAGATTTGGCAGAAACTTCTGTTGAAGATTTGAAAGCACTTCTTTTAGAAGACTCAACACTTTCAAAATTTGATCCAAAAACTTGGCCAGAACAAGCAAAACTTGCTTTTGAAGAAAAATGGGACGAGCTTGAAAAATGGCAAGATGAACTTGATGGAGGAGTAGAATAAAAATAATCAATAATAATTATGAATTTAAATAAAGTCCAAATTATAGGAAGAATTACACAACCTTTAGAGTTGAAAACTTTACCAAATGGAACTTCTGTTTTGAATTTTTCAGTTGCTACAAACTATGTTTACAAAGATCAAGCTGGAAACAAAGTTGAAAATACAGAATTTCACAATGTTGTTTCTTTTGGGAAACAAGCGCAAACAGTAGCTCAATATTTTGTAAAAGGTCAAGAAATTTATGTTGAAGGAAGACTTCAAACAAGATCTTGGGACGACAAAGACAGTGGTAAAAAAATGTATAGAACTGAAATTTTGTTAAACAACTTTGAGTTCGGTGCAAAACCCATGGGTCAAGGCGGAAACGCTGCGGGCAATAATTCTTATAATCAAGACCAACAACAAAACCAAAACTTTAATCAGGATAACGCTGCGGACACTTCTGATCAGATCAACTACCCAGAAGAAGAAATTAACCCAGAAGATATCCCATTTTAATCAAACAATATGAAAAAAGACATTATAAAAGAAAATAAAATCTCTCACGTGGATTACAAAGATTTAGAATTACTTTCAAAATTTGTTAATCAACACGGAAGAATGATTGCAAAAAGACACACAGGACTTTCTGACAAAAACCAAAAGAAAGTTGAAAAAGCTATTAAAAGAGCAAGATTTATGGCGCTTATGCCTTACGTAAAATCATAAATGATTTTCCTGTGAAGTCATAAATGACTTCATTGTAAAATCATACTCGATTTTAATCTTAAACAAAAAACCAAAATTTCGCTTCGCGAAATTTTGGTTTTTTATTTTTTTAAGATTTTATTTTAACTATTTTTTATTTTTCTCACAAAAGGCTCTGATTCTTTTTTTGGCTGTTGTTGTTTTAACAAATTCAAGCCATTTTAGATTTGGTTTGGCATTCTTTTTTGTTTCAATTTCAACAATATCTCCATTTTTTAAAATGGTGTTAAGGGCCGAAAATTTTCCGTTGATTTTTGCTCCTGTGGTTTTTTCTCCAACCTTTGTGTGAACTTGATAAGCAAAATCAATAGGACAAGATCCTTCTGGCAGGTCAATTACTTCTCCTTTAGGTGTGAAAACAAAAATCCTGTCTGAAAAGAAGTCGCTTGCCAAGTCATCTTTAAAGTTTTCTTTCTCAGGTTCATCTGCGCTTTTTGCAAGGTCTTTGATCCACTTTGGGTTTGTTTTTTGATTTTTAATATTTTGAGGTTTCTTTTTACCAAACATTTCTGCAAATTTTGTAACCCAATCTTTTTTTGTGTTTGTGACACCTTCAACACCTACAGTTTCAGCTTTGTAACCTAAGTGTGAGGCTGCACCGTATTCTGCTTCTTGATGCATTTTGTAAGTTCTGATTTGAATTTCAATAATTCCACCTTGGCCTGTAAAAACAGTGGTGTGGATTGACTGATATCCGTTTGGTTTGGGAACAGCAATATAGTCCTTTAGCCTTCCGGGCATAGGCTGGAAGGTTTGATGAACGATTCCTAAAACTTTATAGCAGTCTTCTATGGAATTGACTAAAATTCTCATGGCAATAATGTCGTAAATTTTATTGTCTTCCCATTTTTTGCGAAGAAGTTTTTTGTGTAAAGAAACAAGAGCTTTGACACGATGAGTGATTTTAAAGTTTTTAATTTTATTTTCAGCTAGTTTTCTTGAAATAGATCGAGAGGCTTTTTCAAGGTTTTTCATGTTTTCTTTTGATCTTTCTTTTAAAACTTTATTTACTTTTTTATATTCATCCGGGTATGCGTATGGAAAAGCTAAATCACCAAGCTCTTTAGAGAGTTTTGTAATTCCAAGTCTGTATGCTAAAGGGGTGTAAATTTCAAGTGACTCTTTTGCAATACGTTCTTGTTTGTCGGGTCTTACGTGTTGTAAAGTTTTTAGGTTGTGAATTCTGTCTGCGAATTTGATGATTAAAACCCTTGTGTCTTTGGAAGTTGCAACAAAAAGTTTTCTCAAAGATTCGTTGTGTCTTCGAAGACCTTTGTATTTTAAGTGTCCAAGTTTTGTAACTCCGTTGATTAAAAATAAAATTTCATCTCCAAAATTTTCTTTAATATCTTTTTGGGTAGCAACTCCGTCTTCAACAGAGTCGTGTAAAAGCCCTGCGGCTATAACTGTTCCGTCCATTTGTAAGTCAGCTAAAATTTTGGCTGTTTCAACAAGATGAATAAAGTAAGGTTCTCCCGATTTTCTTTTCTGTTCAATATGAGCTTTTTCAGCATAAAAATATGCTTTTTCAATAAGTTTTTTGTCTTCTTTTGTTAGTTTATCATTTTTTTGATAAATACTTTCGAGCCAGGTTTCTTCTGGGTATTTTGTTTTGTAGTCCATAAATTAAATATATATGAAAAGCAACTTCTTTTCAAGTTTTTTAAAAATAAAACTTAACAAATTGTGTAAAAGTAAGTTGAGAGGCCTTGCCTTGAGATAGGCCTTGCCTATCTCAAGGCAAGGCCTTGATTTTTTTGTTGGGTTTATGTAGTATAAAGTATATGGCAAAAAGAAAAATAGAATTTGTCGAGAATGAATACTATCATGTTTTTAATCGTGGGGTTGATAAAAGAATAATTTTTAAAGATAAGGGGGATTTAAATTATTTTTTTAATCGTCTGTCAGACTTAAACTCCAATCTTAGCTCTGAGAGAAATAAACAAAATGCAAATCACAGATATAGAAAATTAAAAACAGAAATAAGAGTCAGTGACCAACCTCTCGTTTCCATAATCTCCTACTGCCTTTTACCCAACCACTTCCATTTAGTTTTAAAACAAGAAGCAGAAAACGGAATATCAAAGTTTATGCAAAAACTTGGAACTTCATACACAATGTATTTTAACGAAAAATATAAAAGGACAGGAAGTTTATTTGCCGGAAAGTTTAAAGCAAAACACATATCAAGTGACAAATCCAAAAGAAAATTTAGTTAAATCTTCTTTACAAGAATATTTAAATACAGAAAAAGGAAAAAGAATTTGTGATCAAAAAGAAATTAAAGAAATCATCAATGAAGCTGGTAGTTTAGAAGAATACAAACAATATGCAAAAAACACTTCAAAGATTTTTGCAGATAACAAAGGTGTTCAACTAAATGACAAAGATTTTGAACCGGAGTTTGATGTTT
>PDQZ01000010.1 GCA_002747955.1 Candidatus Campbelliibacteriota bacterium
TGAAGAAAGAACAACCACAAAAATACAAAAAGATTTTTTTAATGAAGGGAAAACAACAGGACAGATTAAACTTTACGCAAATTTATACAACAAAGGAGATTATCAAACAAAAACATCTTTATACAAAAACAAAAACAATACTTTAAAAGAAATTGTAAATGAAACATCTTTAAACAAAAAAATTGTGTTTAGAGAAGATTTAGAATTTGTAGAAAACCAAAACTTTAATTTTCATATTTATGGAAATTCAAAAACTTTAACACTTTCAAAGGATACAGTTTTTGAAAAAGAAATTCGTAGCTTAAATCTAATTTCAAAAAACAATACAGAGTTAAATGTTAAAACAAAAGATAACTTTTCAAAATTAAACGCAGATGAAAATTTTAATTTAACAATTGACTCAGTTAACAAATCAATTTCTTTTAAAGACAATACATCAAATTTTAAAACAATTATCATTCCCGAAACCTCAAAGGTAAAAGTTCCATTCTCAACAGTTTTAAATTCAACAATAATTAATAAAGGAGAATTGAACCTTCCAGCAAGATGGAAGTCTTAAATCAAGTTTCAGGGCGATTGTTTTTCTATTTGGGTGACAATATTCAGTTTAAGTATATTTTGTCTAAAAATGTAAATCTTACACAACAAGAAGAATCAGATCTAGAGGCAAAAGAGTTTGTTTTGCACACAGAAAACCTAGTTCCATATCTACAAGATAAATCAAATGTATATTATATACATTACAAAAGAGGGTCTACAATAGAAAACTTTAACTTAAATCAAGGTACAAACTATACAGAGCCAAGTTTTACTCAGCCTGTTCAGACAATTCCAGAGTATACAATTGTTGATGTAAATCCAAGTGTTGGTAATACTTATGACGAAAGTTTAAATCCTTCTGATGATCAAAATAACGATGATAATAACAATAATAATGATGATCAAAATCAAGGGGAAGATAATAACAACAATAACAACGACAACAACAACCAAAACAATGAAGATCAAACAGGAGAAGTTAATGTTACAGAACACACTTCAAGCAGCTCTTCATCTGGAAGTTCTAGGAGGAAAAAAGAAAGAAGAGAGAGGGAAGAGAAAGAAGAATTAGAAGATGAAATCGAAAAAGAAAATCAAGAAAAAATAGAGGAACTTAAAAAAATACTTGAAGAGTTAAAAGAAAAATTAAAAGAGAAACTGGAAAAAGAAAATACAGAAGAAAAAGAAGAAGAAGAAAAACCAGAAGATGAAATCAAACTAAATTCAACTTGTATTCCTTTAAGTTCAAAATTAAATCTTTTGAAAAAAGGTTCAAAAGATAAAACATCAATCAAACAACTTCAAAAATATTTAAACAAAAAAGGTTACAACGCAGGTTATCCTGACGGTATATTTGGAAACAAAACAAAAAATGCTTTAAAAGATTTTCAAAAAGATAACAATCTAACAATTGACGGAAAGTTTGGAAAACAAATTGCAAGATATATTGATAGAAATTGTGGAGAAGTAAATACAAAAGAAGAACAAAGGATAATAGAAGAGTCAGCAAGAGGTGACGAAGATTATGAAGAAATTGAAGATCAAAATATTCAAGAAGACATTGAAACAAAGAACGAAGAGCTGCAAGAATTTTTAGAAAACAACAAAGAAGTTGTTGAAATAGTAACTGATTTTATTACAAATCCAACAGAAAAGTTTTTTGAGTTTATAGCAGAATTATTTAAAAAAGAAGTAATTGTTGAAAGTAAAGACCAAAACGGAAACACAATAATCGAAGTTAAAGACAAAGTAAAACTTAAAAAACTTGAAGAGAAATATAACATTAAGTTACTTGACGAAGATAAAAGAATGAAACTCAAAGGGCAAGAAGAAGAAATAGAAATTGATTATCCAGAAGAAACATTGAAAGGAAAGATTTTAGATGTTGAACATATTCCACAAAAAGTTCGATCGGGAAATGTTATTTATCCAGGAAATCTTGGTGGTTCAATGTGTTCAGCTTCTTCTGTAAATATGATCGCAAATTATTATAGGGTATTAAATAGAAGAGAAAAAAACATTAAGTACTCAAATAAGTATAAATTCGATTTAAATTTACAAAAATATAACTATATTGACATGGATGGGAAGATAAATGAAGTATGTCAACCAACAACAGTTAACACAAGAGGAAAAGTTGTAAACAACACACTCAATGGTAAAAAAAATGGTAAAAGAATTGGTGGAGCATTTGCTGTAACTTCAAAAAGGGAATGTAACCTAGGTAAAAATTACACTAACTTTTTTAACATCTATGATTTAAAGACAGAGCAGTTAAAAAACCTAAAAGCGGTTAAAAATTCTATAGATAATAATAGACCAGTTTTGTTGGGAGAGCAAGGGCATATTATGGTAGCAGTTGGATATCTTGATATTCCAGAAAGTGAAAAAAATACAATAACAGTTAATATTGAAAGTGAGGGGCACAACATATTAAAAACAGCTAGCGTGAAAAAAGAGTTTATTCTTATTATAAACGATCCAAAAAGGAACAGAAATAGATCAACAAAAAATAAAGGTTACTTTGCTGCAGATGGTTTTAAGTCAGGTTATCTCGTAGTTTCATATTTACAAAAAATAGGTGATAGGGATGTTAGACGTGAGTTTATGTGTAGATCAGGACTTAAAGGGGCAAAATTAGATGATAACTATTTATGTACATCAATGGATGATAGAAAAACTAAGTTACAAATATATAAATAATAAATAAGAATATGAAAATAATAAAATCAATAACAATAATAATTATAACCATAATATTTTTATCAATGATTTATTTTGGTTACACACAGTATCAAGATAGTGAGAAGTATATAGAAGTTACACAGAATGTTACCGAAGAGGGTTTAAAAATATCTTTAAAATATAATAAAAATGAATGGGAGGTTAAAAAAGGAGAGGGATATTATGATGAAGATAAATATAGTGCAGGATTAAGTTTTCTTAACTATAAAGATAAAGAGAATATACGCATAGAAGTAGATTATTACAAAGATTTGCACAAATGGACAGAAAAAGAGATAGAACAAACTCATGGTGATACGGGTGGAGTTGGTGTTAATCTTAAGTATAATTTTCTTGATATGAATGATCTTGATGATACATATATTAAAATAGCAGAAATCAGGGGGCAAGAGATTTATGTTAAAAAAGATTATGATTTATCTGGTTCTGATATGAATATTTACCAAAAAGTAAATAAGAATAAAGTTTTATTTGATTTATCGATTTTAAATAAAGATCCTAATAAAATAGTTCCTACACAATTTCTAAGTATAACAGCAAGCTTTAAAAAACGTAATGAAAAGATTTCAAAGGAGGAATATAAAAAGCTAAGAGAAGAATTTATTGAAATTGTAAAATCAATTAAGATTACAGAGATTGAAAAGTAGTATTTAAAATATGATAATGTTAAAAAACAAATCACAAGAAAAATATGAAACAACTTTATCGCCATATTTTAGCGATTTGTTTTTTAATTTAAATCAAAATCAAGGGGAAGATAATAACAACAATAACAACGACAACAACCAAAACGAAGAAGACCAAACAGGAGAAGTTAACGTTACAGAACACACTTCAAACAGTTCTTCATCTGGAAGTTCTAGGAGGAAAAAAGAAAGAAGGGAAAAGGAAGAAAAAGAAGAATTAGAAGACAAAATCGAAAAAGAAAATCAAGAAAAAATAGAGGAACTTAAAAAGTTACTTGAAGAATTGAAGGAAAAGTTAGAGGAGAAATTGGAACAAGAAAAAACGGAAGAAAAAGAACAAGAGGAAGATGAAAAAACAGAAGACGAAATCAAACTAAATTCAACTTGTATTCCTTTAAGTTCAAAATTAAATCTTTTGAAAAAAGGTTCAAAAGACAAAACATCAACCAAACAACTTCAAAAATACTTAAACAAAAAAGGTTACAACGCAGGCTATCCTGACGGTATATTTGGGAACAAAACAAAAAAAGCTTTGCAGGATTTTCAAAAAGATAACAACCTAACTTCAGACGGAAAGTTTGGAAAACAAACTGCAAGATATATTGATAAAAATTGCGGAGAGGTAAATACAAAAGAAGACATTGAAGAAGAGAAAGAGGAACTGGAACAAGAAGAAATAGAAGAGACACAAACTTCAAATGAAACAGACAATGATTTAAGTATAAATTCTGATGTTACGGAACAAGAATCTGTTTTGTCTCCAATACATAGAAAACTTATTGAAGAAAAAATAGAAAAGTTGAAAAAAAGTAATGAGGGAGTCAATAATTATATAGAAAAACAAAAACAACTAACAGAGGCAGCGTATAGTGGCAACACTTTTGAAGATATTGCAACAACACCTGCGTATATTCTATTTTCAATAGGTGGGTTTATGTATTATGCAACAGAAAATACATTAAATTCAGCAGACATCTTTTTAACTGATTTACAACTTGCTTTGGAAGGTGAAGAAGAAAAAGAATTTTTCTTTCAAATATACAATAATTCCGCAAATAAAGAACGAACAAATAACAAACCTGTATATATTTTAATTCACGGTTACAGATCAAGTCCAAAAGCTTGGGCTAAAGATATGGCAAGATCAATTGAAAGGAAATATGGAAAAGGAAAAAATCAAATTCTTTTGTTAAACTGGGACGATGTTGTAGATCACTTAAACATTAAGGCAAATTCAAGAAACATTCAAAATGTTGCCGAAGAGTTAAAAAAGAATTTAACAGATTGGAATATAAACAAAAAAAATACAACAATTATTTCTCATTCACTTGGAACATTGCTTTCAGCCGAACTTTCACAAAAATTAGGAAAGGTTAAAAAGATAGTGGCTCTTGACCCAGCAGGATTATTTGAATATGAAATAAATTACAAGGGAGACAAATTTACAGATTTTGCAAATAAAGCAGAAAAAACACTTTGTATTTCAACAAGAGGTTCTGATTTATCAAATGAAACTTTGTTGAATTCTTGTGATCAATCATATTTAATAAAATCTCAGTATCTAAAAATACCAACATTATCAAAACACAGTTTAACTTATAATGTATTTGATCAAATAATAAATAAAAATACTTTATACAATAACTCAATATTTCCAAATATACCACCAACACATATTGAAATAACAGATGAAGATGAAGAAGGAAACCAAATTTCAATTAACGGATATTTAAATGTAGAAAACTTAACATCAAAAAAATTAAAATATCTTGAATTAAAAAACAAAAAAGACGGGAAAGAAAAAAACATTTATCTTGGAACAGAAATTGACAACAACTTTAAATGTGAAGAGAAAACTTGTCAGTTTTATGGTTGGTTGGGAGATGATGAGTATAAAATAGATGATGATACAACAAACTATGTTATTAAAGATTTTAGAAAACACTATTCTGGTGATAAGATAATGATTGATAAAGGATTTAAGGAGATTAAATCAGTTGAGTACAACAATGAAATAGGTGTTGTTGTGAATTATGGTGGTTGGTTCTTAGAGAGTGAAGAAAAAGAAATTTATTTGGATGGTGTTTCAGTTGGTGAGGTTAAAGAATGGGTAAAAAATTCCTTAAACAAAGATGGACTGATAGATAAGGAAGATTATAAAAAATTACCTATACAAATAGAGTAGGTGCAATAAAAAATATATGAAAAAAATAATTAAAATAATAGTAAGTATAATAATAATTTTATTGATAATTTTTGTTTTTATAAGACATTATTCTTTTGGAAAGGTTCCAGAAGAGCTGGCTATAAAAAAAGGAGTTATTAAGTTTCCACAAAAATATGAAATTTATGAAACGGTAAAATGTAATTATTTTGACTTAACAAATCCAAAATATGCGTATGTTAATAAATGGAAAGATAGAGATAATTATGAAATTATGTTTTATAATGTGAGTTTAAAAGATATTTTTTCACAGAAATATAATTTTGTTTATTTGGGTGGTGCTGATGTAGAAAACACAACCTTTCCAGAACTTTTTGAAATGGTAAAAGAAGATTGTGATCAATTCCAAAAAGGAAATAAAAAAGAAAAAATTGAATGGATATATTCAAAAGCAGAAACAGAAGAAGAAAAGAAGGTAAAAAGAATAGAAAAAGAAAAAAACAAGGGAAGGCATTATACAAGAGAAGAAATAGTAAGTTTTTTAAATGAAGATTATAAAAAGATGTGGGACTCTTTTTCAGAAGAAGAAAAACAAGAAAAAGTAGATAAATTTAATAGTTATACAAAAGAAAAACAAGATTATTATATAAGACAAAATAAAGAAGGAAAAAAAGTTTCTTATGAATAATAAGTTATGGACAATGAAAAAGAAAAACATTTTTTTAAATTACATAAATTTAAAACAAATAATATTAATTTTAATATTATTTTGTTTTTCTAATACATTATTTGCAATAAATTGTTTTGGAATAGAAATTGAAAAGTAGTACAAAACAAACTTTACAGTTTGTTTTTCTATTATGCCTATGTTATATTAACTCATATGAATCCATTCACATTTTTTTTATTATTGAGAAGTAAAATTATTCCAAAATCTCATGAAATATTAGTAGAGCATAAAAAAACAGATATTTTTTTAACATAATATCACTATTAATTTCTTTGTTTCTTGCTGCAAGTATTTATGTTGGTATTGCGTGGGATAGTCATGAAAATCCTATTTTTTCTGGAGAGTTCTTATCTGTTTGTATTTTTTTGTGTATTGTTGTTTTTTCTGTAATAAGACTTTTTGATATTTTTGTTAAAAAACAAAAAAATATTAGTAAAAAAAATATACTTCTTGTTATATTTTTGCAAGTGGTATATAACACAAATTTTTTTTTAATGTTTTCTTTTATTTCTATAGGACTCACTCTTTCATTTATTCCAATTATTTTGTTATTTTTCTTTATTTTTGTAATTTTTAGAAAAATATTTTTTAAAGAATTTATAGTTTTTATTTTATGTTGGTTGATTTTTAGTTTTGCACTTTACGATGATAAAGGTATATTAGATTCTATTATTTCATCATTTTAATTTATTCCCAGATATTAATACAATATTAAACTAGAATAGTTTGTTTTGGTGATAAAATTAATAAAAATAAATATGAAAAAAAAATAATTATTTTCATCGTTTTTGTTTTGATTATGAATATACTATATTTTTCTTTATACTATATTCAAAATAAAAATATAAAAACTCATCAGTTAAATTATTGGTTTCCATCAAAAGGAAAAAAAATAAATAAATATGAGAGTGTGAGATGTAGTTACAGTATATTTGATACAAAATCTGTTTTTGTATCAGAACAAGTTATTTTAGATAAGTATAAAGAATTAGCATTATATTTTTCTGATTATTCTAATTCATTTTTTACCTCTAAAGTAAATGAAAAATATTTAGGTTCATCAAAAGTAAATAACACAACTTTCCCAGAACTTCTAAGAATGGTAAAACAAGATTGTGAGCAATTCCAAAAAGGAAAAGGAAACAGAAATGATAAAACAATAAACTGGATTTACTATAAAAACAATCCAGAATTAGATGAAATAATAAAAGAATTAAAAAAAGATAAAGATGAAGAAGATGTAGGCGATTTTACAGAAAGTGAATATTTCAAAGAACTTGAAAGACAACAGAAACCACTAAAAGGGGAAGAATTGGAAAAGGCAGCAAAAGAATTAAAAGAAATGTATATTATAACCGACGAACAACTTCAACCTATTTTGGAAAAATTAAAAGAAGGAAAAATTCCAGATATGAGAGAATATGAGTTTAGATAAAAAGCAAACTAAAATAGTTTGTTTTTCTTTTTTGTATGATAAAATAATTGGGTATGGAAAAAACAAATCGAAAAGTAATTTATATTTTAGTTTCAATTTTAATTTTAGCAGTTGCTACTGTTGTAGTTTTGTATTTTTATAAAGGTGGTTTTGATTTTTTAAATAAAAATCAAAAAATTAGTAAAAATGAATCTTCAAGGGAAATTAAAGAGAGGGAGGTGGACTCAAATTATACTGTAAAAAAAAGTGAGAAAAAAGGAAGTTTAAAGAATGAAAAACAAATCAGTAAAGAAAAAAAGGAAATAAAAGTTAAAGATAAAAACAAAAAAGATAATGAAAAACTTACAAAAGATGGTTGCAGAATAATTGAAATGGAAAAAGGTGTTTTGTATATTTTAAGAGAAGAATATATCGTAGGCCATACTTATGATGATTATTTTTATTCTGCATTAGGTGAAAAGTATAAAGATAGTGTTGAATATTATAATAATGAGTGTTTTGTTTTAAAACAAGGGGAACAAAAAATAGATGTTCAAGCAATGGGTAGAGACTTTTTAAAAATACTTTCTATTCGAAATAACAAAATTAAAGAAATGAAAGTTGAGGATTTAAAAGTTAGCATGAAAGATATTTTAAAATATGCTTACCGTGATTGTGTAAAAACATTTGATGAATATAATTGCGGTAACTATAATTATGAATACTTTACTAAGTTATCTGAAACAGATTTATATAAATATGTTATTAGCAATGATTATGTTGACTTTATTGATCAATTTGAATATGAAAAAGCAAGGGAAATCGAGAACTCTGACAAAAGCATTGAATATATTCTGGAAAATACAAAAGGTGGTAAAATAAATAAAGATGAAAATTTAGAGTTTGTAAATATCAAAAATCCAAAAGAAAAGATCGTTCTAGAAAGGGATGATTCTATTGGGGTTTGGAATGACTATATATTTTATTCAAATTCTGAATTTGCTGGTGCGTATGATACAAAATTTAGAAAAAACATTTTTAAAAATCTAGACCAATATAACGTGAAAGAATTGAAACCGATTGGTTATCCTGGTAAAGAAAAATATATAATTTTTAACAGTAATGACTCTTACGGTGACAATGCAGAAACTTATTCTAAATTGAGTGTTTATAATATTGAAAAAAATATATTTAAAGATATCCAGACAATACACTATTTTACATTTTATGGTATTAAAGAGGTTGATAGTGATACTTTTGTTGTTGCTGCTTATGTGGGTGTTCCTTATGAAATTAAAATAGGTGATTATGCTTTTAGAGCTTATTCGGGAGGTAGAAATGTTGAGTACTTGAAATTTGATTTAAGGAAATTTAAATTTGATTAATTTTAAAAAACAAACTTGGTGGTTTGTTTTTTATTTTTTTAAACTTTATGTTAGAATAATAAATATGGAAGAAAAAAAATCTATTTATGTAAATATTACTTTTGGAACTGTTGTGAAAACTTCTTTGTTTTTCATTTTGCTTTATGTAATATTTTATTTAAAAGAACTTGTTTTGATTTTTTTAACAGCAGTTGTGATTGCATCTGTGATTGAACCTTTTATTATTTCTTTGCAAAGAATTAAAGTACCAAGGGTTGTTTCGGTGATTTTTGTGTATTTACTTTTAATTTCTATTATTTTAGGTTTGTCAGTCATTTATATGCCTATTATTTTGGATCAATTAAACAATATTTTAAAAGCACTTCCTGGGCATATTGATTCTTTAAATGCCTATTTGATTGAAGCTACTAAAAATTCAGAATTGTTATCAAGGCTTGCTGGAGAGTTTAAAAATCAGGTTGCAAATTTTGATATTTTAGGTTTGACAGAGTCTGTAAAGAAAATTGATGACACACATGTTCAAAACTGGGGTGGACTTTTAATTTCAATGTTTGGTGGGATTTTTAACTTTATGTTGATTATCATTTTGTCATTTTATTTGGCATTGCAGGAGCACAGTATTGATAAATTTTTAAGAATTGTAACTCACGCTAAATATACAAAATACGCTATTAACTTGTGGAAAAGAAGTCAAAGAAAAATTTCTTTGTGGATGCAAGGACAGCTGTTAATCAGTTTACTTGTTGGTAGTATAACTTATTTAGGATTAAAATATATTTTTGGTTTTGAGCAAGCTGCCTTGCTTGGGTTAATCGCTGCCTTTTCAGAGTTAATTCCGTTTTTAGGTCCATATATTGCTGCGTTTCCTGCTGTTGCCATTGCTTTGCTTGTGGGTGGTTGGCCGCTTGCTATTCCTGTGATTTTGTTTTATTTGATTATTCAAATTATTGAAAGTCAGTTTGTTTATCCTTTGGTTGTAAAAAAAATTGTAGGAATACCTTCACTTTTGGTTTTGATGTCTTTGATTATTGGTGGACAACTTTTTGGATTTTTAGGAGTAATTTTGTCAATTCCGATTGCAGCGGCGTTCATGGAATATATCAAAGATGTTGATAAAAGACAAAAAGAAGCTTTGAAACAAGGAGAGATTGAAGAGGTTGATTTGTCAAAGAAAGTTGAGGGTAAAAAAAGGAGAAGAAGAAAAGTGAAGTAAAAATTTGCACGAAATTTTAAATTTGTTTTTTGAAAAAACCAGAAGCGCAGCTTCTGGTTTTTTCAAAAAACAAATTTAAAATTTCGTGCAAATTTCATTTTTATGTTAAAATATACAAATGAGTAAATTAAAAATTTATCAAAAAGAAAATCCAGAAGAAAACAAAGTTTTAAGAAGCATTTCAGAAGAAATTCCACAAAATGAAATTACAAGTTCTGAAAATCAAAAACTAATTGACGATATGACATATTTTCTAGAAGTTCAGCCAGATGGAGCAGCCCTTGCTGCACCACAAGTTGGGGTAAACAAAAGGCTTTTTATTGTTTCACCGCATATTTTTTCAGCCGTGGGGCGAAAAATAGAAAGTGCCGATGATTTAGTTTTTATCAATCCTGAAATTATTAAAACTTCTAAAAAATCAAAACAAATGGACGAAGGGTGTTTTTCAGTTCGGTATTGGTATGGAGATGTTAAAAGATCAACAAATATAACAATTTCTGCTTTTAACAAAAAAGGAGTGAAAAAAACTTGGGGAGCAGGAGGAATATTGGCACAAGTTTTTCAACATGAGATTGACCACTTGGATGGGATTTTGTTTTGTGACAAAGCCAAGAATTTAGAAAAAATGTCACAGGCAAAAATTGACCAATTAACCAAAGAAAGAAAGCAGATGGAAAAAGAAAGAAATGCAGAAAAAAAAGTTAGCAAAAAGTAATTTTTTTTGGTATGATATAGATATAAATTAAAAAATATGGCAGAAAAAAAAACAAATAAAAAAACAACATCAAAAAGAAGAGTTCAAAAAGTTTCATTAGGAGAAAAAAGACTTTCTAAAAAACAGGAACTTATTTTACCTAAAATTACAGTTGTAGGAATTGGTGGGTCAGGAAACAACGCGATAAATTACATGATCAGAAAAGATGTAAAAAATGTTAAATTCATTGCAATCAACACTGACTTGCAAGATTTAAACCAAACAAAAGCATCTAAAAAAATTAAAATTGGTGAATCTTTAACAAACGGTTCAGGAGCCGGAATGAATCCTGAAATTGGTAAAAAATCAGCTTTAGAATCAGCTGATGATATTGCTGATGCTTTAAAAGATACACAAATGGTTTTCTTGGCGTGTGGAATGGGTGGAGGAACAGGAACAGGAGCAACACCAATTATTGCACAAATTGCAAAAGACTTAGGGATTTTAACAATTGCTGTTGTAACAAAACCATTTTCATTTGAAGGAAAAGTAAGGACTGACTTGGCAAAAGAGGGAATTGAAAACCTGTCTACAAATGTTGACTCATATATTGTGATTGAAAATGATAAAATTTTAGAAACATCAGGGGAAGATGCATCACTTGAAGAAGCTTTTGCGCTTTCAGATGAAGTTTTAAAACAAGCCGTTGAAGGAATTTCAGATTTGATTACAAAACCTGGTATTATCAATATTGATTATGCTGATATTAAATCTGTTTTAGAAGAATCAAAACTTTCTTTGATCGGTATTGGTTCTGCTCGTGGAGAAGATCGTGCAAAACAATCTGCTTCTGCTGCTATTAACTCTCCTTTGATTGAAACTTCTACAAAAGGAGCAAAGTCAATTTTGTTCTCAATCGCTTCTGGGGGTGATTTGAAAATGTCAGAAGTACACGAAATTGCAAACTTTATTACAGAAGAAGCTTCTGAAGAGGCTATTATCAAATCAGGTACTGTAAAAAATCCAAAACTTAAAAAAGGAGAATTGAAAGTAACTGTGATTGCTTCAAACTTTGACAATATGGAAGAAGACTTTTATCCTCAAGATGTAAAATCTTTTGGTCTGCCTATTGCTTCTGATAAGAAAGAAGAAGTTGAAGAAGAAAAGAAAGATGAAGAAAATACAGAAGACAACGATGTAACTTTGGGAGCGTGGGTTAAATCACTTTTTAATAGAAAAAAAGATAAAAAAGAAGAAGAATAAAAAGTTAAAAACAAGCCCAAAATTTGGAAAGATTTTTGGTAAGAAAAAAACAAGCGACGCTTGTTTTTTTCTTACCAAAAATCTTTCCAAATTTCGGGCTTGTTTTCCAGTAAAATTTCTTATATTAATTTTTTAAGTTTTTTTCTTTTATAATTATGATATAATTTCAATATGAGAAATATAAAAAATATTTTAATATTTTTTACAATATTATTATCACTTTTAATTTTAGCTATGGCTTTTAATTTATATGGTGATTATAAAAATTTAGATTATCAAGAAAAAATTTATCAAAAATAATATGCAAAATCAAAGAGGACTTATTAAAGAGATCGTTGTTATTGTAGCAGTTATATTTATTATGGCTCGTTTCAATATTGACCCTGCAAGTGTCTGGGATACAATTTCAGAATTTTTTATTGAACTTTACGATAAGTTTAAAACTTAAAAAACACAAACTTTGTTTGTGTTTTTTATTTACCAAAAGTTTTTTTAAAAACATTTTTTTTGTAATATTTAAGTTCGTCAATTGACTCTTCAATATCGGACAAAGCCGTATGAGTTTGCTTTTTTTTCATCGCAATATATTTGTTCTTGTACCACCTTTGTGAAAGCTCTTTAATAGTTGAAACATCGATTGAACGATAATGAAAGTATTTTGCAAGTTTCGGCATATCTTTTAAAATCATAATTCTGTCTTGTCCGATTGAGTTTCCACACAAAGGGGAAGTTTGAGGTAATGTCCATTTTTCTAAAAAATCCAAAATTTTTTTTTCAGCTTGTTTTGTTGTAATTTTTGATTTTAAACATTTTTCAACAAGTCCAGATTCTGTATGATGTTCTGTATTCCATTTGTCCATATTGTTTAAAATCTTTTTTGGTGTTTTAATGGCAATATTTGGACCTATAGCTTGAATTTTTAAGTTTGAATTTGTCACAAGAACAGCAATTTCAATGATTCTGTCTTTGTTTTTATCAAGACCTGAAAATTCAGCATCAATCCAAATTAAGTTTTCTTCTTTTTTGTTTTTCATAAAATGATTTTAACATATTTTAAATAAAGTTAAAATTGTATTTTTTTTGATTTTTTTGTTACAATATGTTTATAAAAAATAATATGGTAAAGTTTACAGAAGCAAAGCATATGCAAAACTTAAAAAAACTTCGAAAAGAGTCAGAAGAAGTGATGGTTGAAGTTTATGCAAAAAGATATGGAGTAAAGTATATTGATTTATCTTTAAAGCCGATTAACACAGACGCTTTGAAAATTATCCCTGAAGACAGAGCAAAAAAAGCAAATATTGCTGTTTTTGATATGGTTGGGAAAAAAATATCTGTTGCTGTTCGTTCTCCTTTGCCAACTCTTGTAAAAGAAGAAATTAAAAAGCTTGAGGATAAAAATTACATTGTAGAGCTTTTTATGGTTTCAAAAGCATCAATCGAAAAAGCTTGGTCGCGTTATGGAGATATTTCTTATTCTGTGAAAACAGAAAAAGGGGTAATTGACATTTCATCAGACGACTTACAGGATGTTTTAAAAAATATTGATACTTTAAAAGAAGCTAAAGATATTATCGCTGAGGCTATTTCTTCAGATCAGTCTTACCGTGTTTCAAAAATCATTGAATTGATTTTGTTTTCAGCCTATGCTTTAAAGGTCTCAGATGTGCATATTGAAACAACAGAATTTGATGCACAAGTTCGTTTTAGAATTGACGGTATTTTAACTGAAGTTGTAAGATTTGACTTACAAACTTTTCATAGAGTTTTAATGAGAATTAAACTGACTGCAGGGCTTAAAATCAATATTAAAAACAATGCTCAAGACGGTAGGTTTACAATTAAAATGGCAGACAGAGATATTGAAATTCGTACATCAACTCTGCCTGATGCATACGGAGAATCAATTGTTATGAGGCTTTTGGATCCTTCTGCTGCTTCTGTTCCTTTGGAAGATCTTGGGATGCTTCCATATTTTATGAATATCGTAATTGAGCAGTCAGAAAAACCAAATGGAATGATTATTAATACTGGGCCTACTGGTTCTGGTAAGTCTACAACTTTGTTTGCTATTTTAAGAAGACTTGTTAATCCTGAAATTAAAATCATTACAGTTGAAGACCCGATTGAATACCATATTGATGGAGTTACCCAAACTCAAATTAATAAAGAAAAAGGTTATACTTTTCTTTCAGGTTTAAGGTCGATTTTGCGTCAAGACCCTGACATTATAATGGTGGGGGAGATTCGTGATTCAGAAACTGCATCTATTGCTGTGAATGCAGCTTTAACAGGGCACTTGGTTTTATCAACTTTGCACACAAATTCAGCTGCAGGTGCTTTTCCTAGATATTTTGATTTAGGAATTGATCCGAAGATTTTGTCGACGGCTATGAATATGGTTATTGCCCAAAGACTTGTTAGAAAACTTTGTCCTTTTTGTAAAGTGCCAGTTGATTTTTCAAAAAAAGCAAACTCTGCACAAGAAGAAAAGATTAAAGAAATTTTTGGAGGAATTAAGAATAAACAAAAATATTTAGATAAAAATCAAGAATATATTATTTATCAAGCAACGGGTTGTGAAAAGTGTAACAATACAGGTTTTAAAGGTAGAGTTGCTATTGTTGAAGGAATTGTAATGGACAGAGAGCTTGAAGATTTGTTAAAAACAAAACCAACTGAAAGAGAAATTAAAAAAGAATCTGAAAGGCAAGGAATTTTGTCTTTAAAACAAGATGGGGTTGTAAAAGTTTTAATGGGATTAACTTCTTATGATGAAGTTAAAAGGGTGATTGAGTTGTAGAAAAGCCCGAAATTTTAGAATTTTTTAGACAAAAACCAAGAAGCGTCGCTTCTTGGTTTTTGTCTAAAAAATTCTAAAATTTCGGGCGAACTTGTTTTATCCCACATTTTCTTTGTATTTTTTGAAAAAAACTGCAAATTTGTTATAATTAACAAATGAATATGAATTTATCAAGTTTAAAGAAAATCAAAGACAAGATGTTTGAATACTTTTCAAACGATATTGGAATTGACTTAGGAACAGCAAACGCTCTTGTTTACATCAAAGGTGATGGTGTGGTTATTGATGAGCCTTCAACTGTGGCTTATAACAACAAATCAGGAACCATTGTTGCTGTTGGTTATCCAGCCAAAGAAATGATCGGGCGAACTCCAGAACACATCACAGCTGAAAGACCGATTGTTGACGGAGTGATTTCAAATTTTGAAATTGCAGGAGAAATGATTGCATACTTAATCAACAAAGCCGAAAGAGAATATTCTAAAAAATTTACACTTTTTGGACCAAGAGTGGTTGTGGGTGTGCCTTCTGGGATTACAAACGTTGAATCACGAGCCGTGATTGATGCGGCTTTTGATGCTGGAGCAAGAAAGGTTTATATTGTAGAAGAACCAATGGCTGCTGCAATTGGTGACAAATTACCAGTTAAAAAAGCTAAAGGAACTATTATTGTTGACATAGGTGGTGGAACAACAGATATTGCTGTTATTTCACTTGGGGGAATTGTTTCATCAAAAAAACTTACAATTGCTGGAGATAAATTTAACCGTGATATTGAAGAATATGTTAAAGAAAAATACAAAATTCTAATCGGAGAAAATACAGCCGAAAGACTTAAAAAAGAAGTTGGGTCTGTTATCGCCAGAAAAGAAAGAAAGACAATCGCTAAAGGGCGAGATTTGGTTACAGGACTTGCTCGAGAAGTAGAAATTACAGCTACAGATATTAAAAATGCTATGAAACAGTCAGTTGATACTTTAATTGAAGGTATTAAAGAAGTAATTGAACTTACTCCGCCTGAAATTTTGTCTGACTCGCTTGATACAGGAATTTACTTGTCAGGAGGTGGAGCAGAAATTGATGCGCTTGATTTGTTGATTGCAAAACAAACAAAAATGCCAGTTTCTTTGGTTGATGAACCACTTTTGTCAGTTGTTAAAGGAACAGGAATTATTCTTAACAATATAGAAGAATACAAAGACACAATATTAAAAGATCAAGATGAAGGACCAATACAAATATAGAAAAAAGAATAACAAACATTTAAAACTGCTTTTGATAGCTTTTGTTTTTTTGTTTCTTTTTGTAATTTTTAAAAAACAAATCTTTTCTTTCAGTCAGCAGTTTGAGTTTTTTCAAAATCTTTCTTCTTATTTTCAATCTAAAAAAAGCATGTTGGAAGAAAGCCAAAAAATAAAATTGGAAAATGAATCTTTGAAAAATAGCAAAGATGTTATTGCATTTTACAAAAATAAAAATCAAGCTTTGCAAGAAGAGTTGAGTTATACAAAACTTTTTAAAACAGAAAGAGTGATTTTTCCTACTTTTTTTAATTCTGATGTAAATGTTTACAATACTATTTTAATTGAAGACAAAGAAAATATTTTGGAAAAAGGGGATTTGGTTTTTTATAAATACAATATGCTTGTAGGGAAAGTTTTTGAAAGCTTAGGAGAGGTTAAAAAAGTTGTTCCTTTTTCAGCGTTTGGTCAAGAAAACTATTTTTATGTTACAGATGGAACAGATTTAAAGTTGAAACTCAAAGGTATAGGGCAAGGAGATTCTGTAATCAAAGTTATAGCCGACAGGGATGTTGAGTTTGAAAATCAAAATGAAGTTTACTTGTCTTATATAAATAATGCTGATTTTTTGGTTGCAAAACTTGTTGAGATTGATTTTGAAAAACAAGACACAAACAAGATTTTGTATTTTAAAATTTTTCCAAATTTAGATTTGCTTCCTTTTGTTGAGGTTGATAAAAAAATAGACCAGACAAATGACTAAAAAAGTAAAAGAAAAACAAAGAAAAAATATAGAAGATAAAATTTTTGTACTTCAAAAACAAGTGGGTCAAACTCCACTTGAAGTTTTAAATTTGTATAAAGAAAAAAATAATCTAGATAAAAAAACAAAACTTGCTTATGCAGGTAGACTTGATCCGATGGCCGAAGGTAAGCTTTTGGTGTTGCAGGGACAGAAATGTAAAGAAAGAAGTAAATATTTGAATTTAGATAAAGAGTATGTTTTTGAAATTTTGTTAAACTTTAAGTCAGACACTTCTGATGTTTTAGGGCTTGCTGAGTATAAAGAAAATCAAGAAAGTTTAAGTTTTGAACAAATAAATCAAAAAATTAAAAAGTTTAAAGGAAAAAGAAAAATGGAATATCCAGTTTTTTCTTCAAAAACAGTTGATGGTAAGCCTTTGTTTTTGCATGCTTTAGAAAAGAATTTGAAAAATATTAAAATCCCAACCAAGGATGTTAAAATTTATAATATTTTTTTAGAAGAAATAAATTTTTTGGGTAAAGAAAAGTTAAAGAAAGAAATTTTTAGAAAAATAAATTCAATTAAAAAAGTAGAAGAAGAATCGAAAAAACTGGGAAATGATTTTAGACGAGATGAGATTAGAAAACAATGGAACGAACTTTTTAATAGCATCTCTCAGGACAATTTTACAATTTTAAAAATAAGGTGTGTAGCTTCTTCTGGAACTTATATGAGAGTTTTGGCAAAAGAAATTGCTCAAAAATTAGGTTTTTTTGGACTTGCGTATTCAATTAACCGAACAAAAATTGGCAAAAAAACATTTTTTGGTTTTAAAGAGATTAAATAAAAAACTAAAAAGATATTTTCAGTTTTTTATTTTTCTATTTTTTCTAAAATTTGATCAACTTGTTTGTACAAAGATTCAAAATCACCATTATTTTGGATTTGAAAATCAGACATTTCAATACACTTTTTTAAGTTTTGCTTTGTTTCATCTTCCGAAATCATTTCTTTTTCTTCTTCTGTTTGAAATTGTTCAAAAGAAATATTGTCGGTTGAACTTTTTCTCTCCAAAATCCTGTTATATCTTTTCTGAATATCAGCATCAACTGAGATTAAATAAAAGTTTTGTTTATTTTGTAAAGCCTTTACTTCGCCAACTGTACGGACACTTTCAATAATGACATTCTTGTTTGTTTCTGTTGCTTTTTTGTAAAGTTCTTGGATGATAAAGTCAGATCCGTTTTCTTCTCGTAGCTTGTTTGCCAAATTAAACATATTTTCTCTTGAAAGTTCTTTGTTTTGATTTTCCAAAATCTCTGTTAAATAAGACCTGACAGATAAATGAACAAAGTTTTTTTGATCAACTAAATAATCAACAACCGTTCCTTTTCCAGCACCAATTGTTCCTGTTATTCCTATTATTTTCATATTGAACTTATAATATCATAAAAAATACAAAATCAAAACATTGTAACAGGCCTTGCCTTGTAACAGGCCTTGCTTATTACAAAAAAGTTTTTTGATAGGCAAAATGTGACAGGTAAGGCCTGTCACAGATTTGTTAAAAGTATTACAAATATTTTATACAATTGAATTTATTTACAAATTTATAAAAATGTTTTATAATAAGAGAAGTTAAAAACCAGAAAAAGGAGAAAAAGATGGATAGAGAAGAATTCGAGAAAGAGTTGATTGGTAGCGACAATATTATTTATGAAAATTTTTATTTTTCCACTATCCTTGATGAGATAGTTACAAAAGTGATAAATGGTATGAATTATAATTATTGGCTAGATTATAATGTGATTAAACCAATTCTGGTTGTTGCTTGCAGAGGCAGAATATTAAATGATAATGGTTATCCAGAAGAGGTGATTATTAAGTTCAGTATTGAAATTAGAGTTGTAGTCAAAAAAGAAGAGAATGGTGATAAAACTTATCATCTTTCTTCTGTTAAAGAAAAACAACTTTTTATTTAAAAAAATAAATTAAAATAAGGAGACAAAGCGCAGCCGTAGGCTGCGCTTTTTAACTTTTTGTTTGTAGTTTTTCTTTTCAAATTCAAACCAAACTATTTTTTACTCCTTGATTTAATCGAAATTTCTTCAATCTTTTGGTGGTTTTTTTCTCCTTGGTCAATTTCAAAATCAAAAAAGGGAATTCTTTTCATCTTTGTATTTTTTTTAACAGCATGTTTTATTTCAGATCTTTTTCTTTTTAGAAAATTTAAAGCAGATTCTTCAGCAGACTCTGGAAAAACAGTAACAAACAAAACAGCTTGTGATAAGTTTGGAGCAACATCAACATGAGTTACTGTGATTAAACTTGTTTTGTTTGTTTCTGTGTTTATAAAGTCAGATGCGATTTGTCTGATAAGTTCTGAAACTCTTTTTTGTCTTTGTGATTTTTCTTTTTTAAACATAAATTTTAAAATTATTTTTCAACAATTTCAACAGCTTTTAAAATATCCCCTTCTGTAATTTCAAATTTTGTTGCAATGTTCATTCCAAATTGTTGAGGTTTTTCAACTGTTGAAGTTTTATTTTTTCCTGCTTGAAGTTCTTTAATACTTCCATCTCCCAAATATTCACCTCGTCTATAAATTTTAATTCTTGAACTCTTGTTTATTTTTCCATCAAGCACTTCACCACCTACAACACCTGATTTTGTCATCCAAGAAAACACTTTTAAAATTTTAGCTTCCCCCACAGTTTCTTCTATTTTTTCTTTCGGAGTAAGTTTTACAATATGTTCTTTTAAATAATCTAAAAGTTCATAAATAATATTGAAAGTTTTAATTCCAATTCCCAAGTTTTCAGCCATTTGTTGAGCGTCTGATTTTATTTTGACATTAAAACCAATAATTGTTGAGTTTGGGAGTCCGCCAAGGGCCTTAACAGCATTTTGGTTTATTTCTCCTGTTGCTTCGTCAACGATTTTAAATTCTGATCGATCGCTTTGGATTTTTTTCATCTCATGTTTTAAAGCATCAAGTGATCCTGAAACATCAGCACGCAAAACAATAGGGAAGACATTTTTTTTGTTTTTCTGGAAAGTATTTTTTTTGTTTTGATTTTCTAAAACTTCTTTTTCAGACATCAGTTTTTTCAAGTCTTCAATGTATTTTAAAGCTTCTTTTTTGTTGGCAAAAACAGAAAATGAATCTCCAGCGTTGGGCAAAGAGTCAAAACCAATAATAGTCACAGGACTTGATGCAAATGCTTCTTGAATTTTTTGGCCATTAAAGTCTTCCATAATTCTCACAGGAGCTGATGCAAAACCTGAAACAATGTATTCTCCTGATTTAACATGACCGTTTTTAATAATCATTGAAGCTGAAATCCCTTTTTTAGAATCTGTTTTTGATTCTAAAACAAATCCAGAACCAGCTTCTGCATTGTTTGTCTTTAAATCTTCAAGTTCAACAGCCAAAAGCAAAGTGTCTAAAAGGTCTGAAACACCTGTTCCTTTTAAAGCTGAAATTTCGCTGTAAGTTATATCTCCACCCATACCTTCAAGATAAACTTCATTTTCAATCAATGAGTTTTTTGTTTTTTGAATGTCAGCATTTGGTTTGTCGATTTTGTTAATCGCAACAATAAAAGGAATTTTTGAGTCACGAATGAATTTTAAAGCACCTTTTGTTTGTTCTGAAACTCCGTCATCGGCTGCCACAACCAAAATTGCAATATCTGCAATGTTTGCACCACGCGCTCGAGCTTGAGCAAAGGCTTCGTGCCCAGGGGTGTCGATAAAAGTAATTTTTTGTCCGTTGTGTTCTGCCTCATATGCTGCAACATGTTGAGTAATTCCTCCAAATTCAGAATCAACTGTATTTTGATTTCGAATATAATCCAAAAGAGTAGATTTTCCGTGGTCAATGTGTCCCATCACAGCTACAACGGGAGACCTTTTTATAGTTTCGTCTTTAATATTGTTTTTCTTCTTTGCCATAATTTCTATATTATACCATAGTTTTGGAGTAATCTGAAATATTTTGAGACACTGGAGTGTGCCAGAAGACGCCCCAAATTTTTTGAATTGCAAAAGCAAAAGTCAAGAGGCCTTGCCTCTCAACTTTTGCTTTTGCAATTCAAAAAATTTGGGGCGTCTTCTGGTTCGTCACATCCCAATCTTTCAAGAACTTGCAATGTTTTAAAAAAGTTGTATAATATGCAATGTCGTTCTTATTTTAAAATTTCGTTGGAGAAATAAAATGAAAAAATTTATTTTAGTTGTCGTTTGTTTTTTCTTTTCATTTGCACACTCTTTTGCAGGTGAGATTAAAGAACCTATTTTTAAAAAATTGAACTGGATCCAGCTTGAATTATGCCAACAGAAACTTGGTGGTAAAACTGATGTTGAATTAAATCAGTATCTTTACAAAAAAGCTGGTTTTAATTCCATTTCAGACCTCCAATATTCTGATTTGGAGCAAGAGTTTGCTTTTTTAGAAAAAAAAATAAAGGGTATTTACTCAAATCCAGAACTTGTGTGCTTTTCATACGCAAAAGCAGCAAATCTATTTAGAACCTCTATAAAAGAGGTGAATTGGGAGGATGCCGAATCTTTTTTTGGCGATATTAAAATACAATTTTATTTGGATTGGGAAAAATATGATAAAATATTTTATTATTTTGCAGAGGGATATGATCCAATCTAAAAACAAAAAATTCGTGCCCGCTGTGGAAGCGGGCTTTTTTTATATTCAAAATCTGTTAAAATATATTATATGATTCAAAAAATTATTATTGCTATTTTAGCTTTATTTGTATTAAGTACGAGTGTTTTTAGTCAAAGTTTGAATTTAAAAAATTTTAATGATAAAAACAGCGGTTTGATTTCAGAGCTTTCTTTGGATATGTTTCCAAAACATCCATCATCACACCAAGAGGTTCTTTTTAAACTAAAATCATTTTATTTTAATTTAAACTTTTCTGAAACAGTTGTTTATTTTAATGGTAAAGAGTATAAAAAAGGTGTTGGTTTAAAAGAATTTAAGATTAAAACCGGTAAGCCTGGAGAGAGAAATTTAATCCAAGTTGTAGTTAGAGACCCTAAGGGTAAAATTCATACCAAAAAAGTAGAATTTACACCCGAAAACGTTGGTCTTGTTTATGAAGTAGTAGATCCTAATGTGCCTTTTGGTTACAAAGGTAAGTCTACTGTTATTTCAAACTCTAAAGTAAATATTTTTGCTTTTCCTGATTTTGTTTCTAAAAGTGGAAAAAGAATAGATAAAAAATCCTTAATTTATACTTGGTACAAAAATGGAGAAGTTGATAACAAAGCATCTGGTTTTGGGAAATATAAATATGAAGTGGAAAGAATGCCAGCAAGACCGAGTGATTTGTATATTGATGTGCTTGTAACAGATGTTACAAAAAAGAAAGTTGCAAAAAATAAAATTTATTTTAGTCCTGAATTTACAGATGTTCAGTTTTATTCTTTAAATCAATCTTTACCATTTACTTTTAAAAATGTTGTGAAAAACGGTGTTTTAAAAACTTCTGATAAAAACACAACGGTACTTGTTGTGCCGTATTTTATGGATATGAGTGAAGATGAAAATTTAGACTATACTTGGAAGATTAATAATAAAAGGTACCTTCACAACCCTGGAGACAAAAGAGACAGGTTGGTTTTTCTGAATGATACAAACAAAAAAGAGACTATTTTAAATATTTTTTTCCAATTAAAAAATGATTACAGAATTTTACAAACAGCTCACAAAAATTTAAAATTAATTTTAAAATCGGAAAATCAAGATGAAGTTTTAAATCAACAGTATTATAATGAAGAGAGAAGTAAAAAAAATAAAAATTCAGGACTCGGCGGCTTTTTCGGATTATAATTTAAACAATAAATATGCCTTTAGCAGAACTAATATTTTATTATCTAATAATTTTCTTTCCTTTTGTTCTTTTAATTTACTTAATTAAAATTACTAAAGATGAATATTTTAAAATCACAGCCCGAGAAAATGATATATCAATTGAAAGGGTGATGTATGAAATTAAAATACCAAAAGAAGTAACCAAAACTCCTTTGGCAATGGAGATGGTTTTTTCTGCTTTATACAATGGTGGTGGGGAGAGTCGTCCGACTGATGTTTTGTTTAAAGGAAAAAGAAGGCATTATTATTCTTTAGAAATTGTTTCAGACGGAGGTGAAATAAAGTTTTATATTTGGACTCCAAAAGCACTTGTGAAAGTTGTAGAATCAGCTTTTTATGCTCAATATCCAGGAGTGCAACTTATTGAGGTTCAGGATTATACAAAATTTTCAGCTTTTGATGAAAAAAAAGATAACTTGTTTGGCATAGAATACAAACTTTCAAAAGAAGACCCGTATCCGATCAAAACTTATAGAAAATTTGGTTTAGAAAGCGTTGGGTTGAAACCAGAAGAAGTGACAGATCCCATGTCACATATTATTGAAGTTTTATCAAATATTGGTCCTGGTGAAAAAGTTTGGTTGCAAATGGTGATTCGAGCTCACAAAAAAGATAGGAGTAAAAACTATGGACTTTTTGATATTTTTAAAAACAAAAAGTTTTCTGAGAAATCAGATTGGAAAGATGAAGCCAAAGAAGTGATTGAAAAAATAAGAAATGTAGAAGACGCAAAAAGCACCGAAGAAGTAAAATTCAAAAGGATTGATGCTTCAAAAGAAAGTGATTTGATTAACGATATTATTGAAAACACTTCAAAACCAGGTTTCTGGGCTGGAATTCGACTTGTTTATTTTGCAGACAAAGAGAAGTTCAATATGGCAAACGCACCAGCTTTGGCAACAATTTTTTCAACTCTTGCTTCAAATGAATTAAACTCAATTATTCCTGCTCGAACATCAGGAGATGACACAAAATATTTACGAAAATTAAAATATAAAAAAGAAAACTTTTTTAAAGAATATAAGAGGCGAAAATTCTTTCATTATGGTAAAATAGACCCTCATTATTACACACCTTTGATGAATTTAAGTTATACAGAGGAAAATGCAGATGGTTATACTTATGCTGACTTTGTTTTAAGTACAGAAGAGCTTGCAACAATTTTTCATTTACCAACAACAACTATTGTTTCTCCAAATTTTCAAAGAGAGGAGTCGGCTAAAGGATCAGCGCCAGCAAACTTACCAATTTAATAAAATAAAATATTATGTCAGATGTAAATTATTTATACAAAACTCAAAAAGGCAAATGGTGGAAAAAACTACTTTTTCTAGTGGCTTTGCTTTTTGTTATATTTCCAATTGTGGTATTTTTCTCTTATGCTTTTGTTTCAGGGGTGCCAAGAGATTTTCCTTTGAATCGGGATTTTGAAATTAAAAAGGGAATGAGTATTAAAGAAATTGGTGAATTTTTAGAAAAGGAGCATTATATTAAATCAGCTTTTGTTTTTAGAGCTTATGGTAAATACATAACAGATTTTAAAAAAGAAGATGGAAGTATTGATTCTGGTTGGTATAATTTTAAACAACCTTTAGATGTATTTGATGTTTACAGGAGATTGAAAGATGGAGAATCAGGGGTGGATAAGGTTAAAATAACTTTTATTGAAGGAGAAACTAATCATCAATACGCTAAAAAAATTGCTCGTAAATTTAAAAATATTACAGAAAAATCATTTTTAGAAAAAGCAAAAGAACATGAAGGGTACTTATACCCTGATACTTATAACAACGACTTTACAGCTTATTCAACAGAAGAAGATATTATTAAAGTTTTAAGGAAAAATTTTGATCAGAAAAATAAAGATATTTTAAAGAAAATTAAAAATTCTGACAAATCTTTGGAGAAAATTATTATTATGGCGTCGTTGATTGAAAAAGAGGCAGGCTCAGCTCCGCTTTCTGTTAAAAAAATGGTTTCAGGAATTTTGTGGAATAGAATTAGAAGAGGAATGCCTTTGCAAGTAGATGCAGTGTTTTCTTACATCAACAAAAGACATATTAAAAAAACATTGTATTCACATTTAAAAGTTGATTCTCCCTACAATACTTACAAATACAAAGGATTTCCTCCAACAGCCATTTGTAACCCAACAACAAGCTCAATTGTGGCAGCCTTTTCCCCAACAAAAACCTCTTATTTGTATTATATTACAGGAAAAGATGGGAAATTTTACTATGCTAAAACAGGAACAGGTCATCAGCAAAATGTTTTAAAATATAGAATAAATTACAAAGCGCCAGAAATAGATTTGGAAAATGGAATTTTGGAAGATAATTCTAATGTTTCAGAATAAATAAAAAACACATTTATTAAAATGTGTTTTTTATATTTTTAATAAATTGATTTACTGTGTAAAAAAGACTTTTATTTTTTATTTTTTATGTTAAAATATTCCGTACATTAACCGCTTGTAGCTCAGTCGGTAGAGCAGCAGCCTTTTAAGCTGACGGTCGAAGGTTCGAGCCCTTCCAAGCGGACTAGAAAAAAACTAAAACCAAAGCGACAGCTTTGGTTTTACTTTTTTTTCTTCCGCTTGGAAGGGCTCGAAAAAAGCCCAGCCATGTTTTCGTTCTGTGTTTTTGTGTTTGAACGAAAACGGCGGGCGTCGGGCCTGCGAGTTCTTAATGAACGACGAACGCAGTGAGGAAGTGAATTTAGAACTGGAAGGCGAGCCCTAACCTTAAATAATTTAAGCTCGACCAAGCACTTTCAAACACAACCAAAAAGTGTTCAATTTAGATTGTGTTGAATAAAATATAACCTTATATTAAACTTAAAAGAGTTATTTTCAATTGGAAAAAAGAAGAGGTTAAAATGTTTAAAAAAGGTTTGGAAACAGAAATGAAGATTATGTTGTTTTTAGAAAAACAAGATAAAGAGTGGTTAAAAGCAAGGGAAATATATGAGCCTTTGCCTATCGATGAACAACATTGTCGCCATATCCTTATTATGATGTTTGATAAAGGCATTGTAGATATAAAAATAGATCATTTTTCAGAAACTGAAAAGTCTTTATATTCTTTAACAGATTTCGGAGTCAGGCATAAAAATTCTGAATTTATGACAAAAATTCGAAAGAAAGTTCAAAGGGATAATTCAAAGGACAGTGAAGTGACTATACCATTTTAATTTTTATCTAAACGCGCTGACGAAGTCAGCGCGCTTTTTAAATTAAATTAAAATTATTCTATTCTTTAAAATTTCCAAAAAGGGTTGAAAAATGTTATAATCAAAAAATACGGATATTAAATATATTACTTATCAATTAAAGAAAATAAAATGCCAGATTTAAACAATTTTACACAAAAAGCCCAGTCAAATATAAGATTTGCTCACGAGCTTGCAATGGAGAGAAGTCAAAACCAAGTAACTCCAGTTCACTTAATGGCTTCTATGCTTTTGTCTGAAGATTCAATCGCTATTACAGTATTGGAAGATTTAAGTGTGGACTATGAAAAATTTCTTGCTTTTTTAATGGAGGAGCTTGACGGTATTGCAAATTTAGAAATTAAAAGTCAAAACTTAAACCCGCCATTCCAAATGTTTTTAACAGGTGAAATTTTGATGATTTTTGATGAAGCGTCAAAGCTTGCACGTTCTGAAAAAGAAAGACATATTTCAACAAAACATATTTTCCAAGCATTTTTCAAAGCTAAAGATCAGTTTGTTTTCAGAATGCTTGAATCTTTCGGTGTCAAAGAAAAAGATGTTGTGGAAGTTTTAAAAAAAATAAAAGCTGAAGACAAAAAAGTTCAAAGAAAAAACAAAAATGTTTTTTTGCAAAAGTTTACAAAGTCGCTAACAGACATGGCTCTTTCAAACAAACTTGATCCTGTTTACGGACGAGAAAAAGAACTTCAAAGACTTATTCAAATCATTTCAAGAAGAAAAAAGAACAACCCACTTTTGATGGGTGATGCAGGAGTTGGAAAAACTTCTGTGGTCGAAGCGCTGGCTCAGAAAATTGTCAAAGGAGATGTTCCATCTTTTTTGCAAAATAAAAAAATCGTTTCACTTGATATGGGGCTTTTAATCGCTGGAACAAAATTCAGAGGAGAGTTTGAGGACAGGCTAAAAGGAGTGATCAAAGAAGTAAAAAATTCAAATGGGGAAATCATTTTATTTATCGATGAAATTCACACCATCGTTGGAGCAGGTTCTGCTGGATCTGACCAACTTGATGCTTCAAATATTTTAAAACCTGATTTGGCTCGAGGAGAGTTAAATGTTATTGGAGCAACAACAACAGACGAATACCAAAAACATATTGAAAAAGATTCGGCTTTAAACAGAAGGTTTCAACCAATTTATGTTTCAGAACCGTCACAAAAAGATACACTGGCAATTTTAGAAAAAATTCGTCAAAGATATGAAGTTTTTCACGGAGTAAAAATTTCAGACAAAGCTTTGGAAAAAGCTGTTGAATTTTCTGTAAGGTATTTACCTTCAAGATTTTTGCCAGATAAAGCCATTGACTTGCTTGATGAGGCTTCAGCCCAGGTGCGTGTTTTGATTTCTTCAAAACCTGAGGTTTTGAAAAAAGCCGACAGTCACATTGTTTCTTTGTTGGCTGAAAAGCAAGCTTTGGAAAAAGAAAATACAGTTAAAGCCAAAAGAGAAATTAAAGAACTTGAAAAGAAAATTTCTGATTTGAAAGAAGAAGTTTCTGATTTTTCTTTGAGCTGGCAAAAAGAACTTGAAGTAACAGGCGAGATTAAAAAATACAAACAAGCAAAAGACAACTTGGAGCAAGCACTGGAAATTGCTTCGTCTGAAGGTGAAATTGATATTGTTTCAGAAGTAAAATACATTGAACTTCCAAAAGTTACAAAGATTTTGTCAAAAAAACAAAAAGAGCTTGTTGCTTTGCAAAAAAGGCGAATGATTAAAAACCAAGAAGTAACAGAAGAAGATATTGCCAAGGTCATTTCAGTTTGGACAAAAATTCCAGTTGAAAAAATGATGCAACAAGAAGTTAAAAAACTTTTAGAAATTGAAAACTTTTTGTCTTCAAAAATCATTGGTCAAGAAAATGCAATTGAAAAAATCGCAAGTGCTGTCAAAAGATCGAAAACAGGAATCTCTGACATTTCTATTTTTAGGTCCAACTGGTGTTGGTAAAACAGAACTTACAAAACAGCTAGCCGGATTTGTTTTTGGAAATTCTGACTCTTTGATTAAAGTTGATATGTCAGAACTTATGGAGGGACATTCAGTTTCAAAACTTATCGGTTCGCCTCCAGGATACGTAGGTTATGAAGAAGGTGGATCTTTGACAGAACAGGTGCGACACAACCCTTATTCGATTGTTCTGTTCGACGAGATCGAAAAAGCTCATTCTGATATTTTCAATATTTTGTTGCAAATTCTTGATGATGGAAAAGTGACAGATTCAAAAGGGCGTGTGGTTAACTTTAAAAATACAATTATTATTTTAACTTCAAATATTGGAACTGAGATATCAGATACAATGAACAAAATTGGTTTTGAAAAAGAACAAAAAACTAAAAAAGTTAAAAGTGATAAAGAGAAGTACCAAGAAGTTAAAAACAAAGCTATTGAAAACTTGAAAAATTACTTTAAACCTGAGTTTTTAAATAGACTTGATGAGATTGTGGTTTTTGAAGCTTTGTCTGAAAAAACTTTGGAGAAAATTGTAAAACTTGAGCTTGATGTTGTTTCTGAAAGATTGAAAGAGAAAAATATTGATTTGAAGGTGACTAAAAAAGCTATTGATGAATTAATCAACGATGATTATCCAAAAGAGTTTGGAGCAAGGCCAATTCGAAGAATTATTCAAGAAAATATTTTAGACAACTTATCAGATCAGATTTTGAAAAATTACGAGCAAAAGGGAGTCTTTACAGTTGATTTTAAAAACAAAGAATTTGTCTTTGATTTTAAAGTATCGAAAAGTAAAATTTCAACAAGAAGAAAAAGTAAGTTAAAAGAAGTGGTTAAAAAAGCAGTTTAGAAAACCAAATTTTGTCCTTCGGACAAAATTTGGTTTTTTGTAATGATTTAAAATATATTTCGAAAGCGTCTCTGTTTAAGGGTTTACAAGAATAAATTATCATGATATAATTTTTTAAAATTAAACAAGAGGTAAAAATGAATTCAGAATTTAAAATTATAAAACCAAAATTTTTATATCACGGTTCAGAAACTCCTGATTTAAAAATTTTAAAACCGCAAGTTCCAAGGGGTGAAAATAATGTAAATGAACCTTGCGCGGTTTACGCAAGTGACGATAAGGCAATATCAACAATGATTGCTTATCGGACTGTTCGCAATCCAGATACTTTTCTTTGTGTAAACAATATAAGAGATAAAAAAATAATCAATTATATTGGTAAGTTAAGCAAAGAAGAGTATTTAAAAACTGACAATCCTTTTAGTTTGTATAAACTAGACAGTGAAGACTTTTATCATCACGATGAAGGCGATATGTCTGAGTTTATAGCAGATCAAGAGCAAAGAGTTCTTTCAGAAGAAAAATTTGATTCGGTACTTAAGGAATTGGTAAAATACGGAGTTAACTTTTATTCTGTTTCTGAAGATGTGTTTGAAGAAATAAAGTCAGACATGTCAAAAAATATGGAAGTTTTGAAAAGGGAAGGATTAAAACCACTTTATTTTTAAAATTAAAAGCATTTTTGTTTTTGATTTTGAAACCCGAAAATTGCTGTGCAATTTTCGGGTTTTTTAAATTTGAAATCACAGTTGGTTAACATATTTTAAAATATAAAATTTTAAAATATGTTAAAATATACTTAATGAAAAATCAGCAAGTTGATGAAATTAAAAATAGAATTAAAATCAATGATTTGATTTCTGAATATATAAAGGTAAACAAAGCAGGTTCTGGTTTCAATGCTTTGTGTCCTTTTCATAATGAAAAAACTCCTTCTTTTTCCATTTCGCCTCAAATGGGAATTTATAAATGTTTTGGTTGTGGTGAAAGTGGGGATATTTTTACTTTTGTTCAAAAATATGAAAATGTAGATTTTCAAAAGGCTTTAGAAAAACTTGCTAAAAAAGCCGGAGTAAAATTACAAGAATACAAAAAAAGAACTCCTGGAGAGGTTGCATACAAAAAACAGCAAGAGCTTGAAAAAGAGATTTTACTGAATTTACTAAAAGACGCTACAAAACATTTTCAAATCAATTTATTTCAAAATGAAGATGCTAAAAATTATTTAAAAAAAAGAGGGGTCAAAGAAAAAGTGGTAAAAGATTTTAAACTTGGATATGCAAAAGAAGGTTGGGCAGATTTAAAAGAGTATTTAGAAAAAAAAGGTTATACCCAAGAACAGATTTTGAAAGTTGGTTTGGTTAAAAAAAATGAAGAAAAAAACAGAGTTTATGATAGATTCAGACAAAGAATAATGTTTCCAATTTTTAGCCAATCAGGAGATGTGATTGCTTATTCGGGAAGAGATTTGTCAGGAAACGACAAAGTGGCCAAATATTTAAACTCACCCCAAACTTTGTTTTTTGATAAGTCAGATATTTTATACGGATTTTATCAAGCAAAAACCGAAGCTCGAAAAAGAGGTTATTTTATTTTGGTTGAAGGTCAGATGGACTTGATTATGTCGCACCAAACAGGTTTTGAAAATACAGTAGCAACTTCTGGAACTTCTTTAACTCAAAAACATTTGGACAATATGTCTTACTTTTCTAAAAAAATTATTTTTGCTTTTGACTCTGACCGGGCAGGGATTGAGGCTGCTTTCCGTGGAATTAAACTTGCTTTGAAAAATGACTTTGATGTTAAAATTGTTGATATTCAAAAAGGCAAAGACCCAGCTGACATGATTTTAGAAGATCAAAACAGTTGGAAAAATAGCATTTCGGAAGCAAAAAACTTTATTGATTTTTATATTGGAAAAACTTTAAACACAAACTTAAGTATTAAAGACAAGGTCAAAGAAATGGAAGAGAAAATTTTACCTTTTGTGGCTCAAATTGAAAATCCTATTGAAAAAGGAAAATATATTTCAAAAATTTCCAAAGGTTTTGATGTTAAAGAAAGTTTTGTGGAAGATGATTTGAAAAAAATTAAAGAAATTTTGAAAAAACAAGAAGCTGAGGATTATAATAATGAAGTTAAAAATGTTATAATGGAGAGAAAAAAAGTTGATATTTTTTCAAAAAATAATATAATAGATAAGACAAAAAAGAAAATATTAAAACAATTATCATCTATTTACTTTTGGCAGAAAAGTTTGTCTGAAAATAGCTTTGTAAATTATGATGAAATTTTAGTTTTTTTAAGAAAAAATACCCAAAAAGATATTTTCCAAAAGATTATAAGATTGAAAGAGGATGTCAAAAAAGACTTGATTTTTGAAGTGGAAGAATCATACACAAACAAAGAAAGACACGCCATTGAAACTGATATTGATTTTTTACAAAGAAGACTTTTTGATATTAACAAAAAAGAAAAAATAAAAAACTTACAAAAGGAACTTTTTTCAACTGACAAAAAAGAAAAAGAAAAGATTTTGAAAGAAATTGATATTTTAAATAAAACAAAATATGGCCAAAAAAAAACAGACTAAAAAAGAATTAAAAAAAGATCAAAAAAATAAAAAAGAAGAAGTTTTAGTAGATGATGTGAACCTAGACCTAGATGGTTTAGAAGATATCGATATATCTTTAATCGATGATGTTGATTTACCATCAATTGAGGAATTTGAAATTATTGGGGGAAAAGAAAAAGAAGATGATGGATACTTGTCTTTGAATGATGAGTTTGTTGAAGCTTTTTCAAAAAAAGATAAAAAATCATACGACTCTGTCCAAATTTACTTAAAAGAAATTGGAAGTCATGATCTGATTGATTCTGAAGAAGAAGTTGAGCTTGCAAAAAAAGTTCAATTAGGTGATGAAGAAGCTAAGAAAAAGCTTGCTCAAGCAAACTTAAGGCTTGTGGTTTCAATTGCTAAAAAATATGCAAACAAGTCTCCAAATTTAACTATGCTTGATTTAATTCAAGAAGGAAACATTGGTTTATATAAAGCCGTAGATAAATTTGACCACACAAAAGGGTTTAAGTTTTCAACTTATGCTACTTGGTGGATCAGACAAGCTGTAACGCGTGCACTTGCTGATCAGTCAAAAACAATCAGGGTGCCAGTGCATATGGTTGAAACTATTACAAAATACAAACAAGTTTTAAGAAGTTTAACACAAGATTTGGGAAGACCACCCGAACCTGAAGAAATTGCAATTGAGATGGATATTCCAGTTGATAAAATTTACAATATTATGCAAATTGACCAAACCATTGTTTCTTTAGAAACTCCAATTGGAAGTGATTCAGGAGATGATAAATCTGTTTTGTCTGATTTTATTTCAGATGAAAATGTGGTGAACGGAGATGTTGTTGTAACTCCAGAGCAAGAATCGAGTTTAAGGATTTTAAAAGAAGAAATCAAAAAAGTTTTATCAAACTTGTCTGAAAAAGAAAGAAAAATTTTGGAAATGAGACATGGACTTGCAGATGGAATTTTTCATACGTTGGAAGAAGTAGGGAAAGAGTTTGGAGTGACAAGAGAAAGGATAAGGCAAATTGAAGCGAAGGCGCATGAGAAGATTAGGGAAAGTAGTGAGTCTAACCGCTTAAAAGACTTCTTCTAAAAAAACACCAAAAATTAGCGCCAAGCTTTGTTGGCTTCATAAAATTATTTTTCAACGTAATAACACATACGTCTCAAAATAATTTTACTCGCCGCCTCGCTTGGCATCTAATTTTTGGTGTTTTTTCGTGGCTGAAAGTTTGATAACAAAAACTAAATTTCGCTGCGCGAAATTTGGTTTTCGATTTCTGAAAAATTGACATTAAAAAAATAAATGTTAAAATTTTGTTAGGTTTTTATATATAAAAATAGCAGTTTTTCCGAAAGGAAAAACTGCTTATATATAATTTTTGTTAAACTCATTTTATTAGGAGAAAGTTATGAGTGATTTAAAAATTAAAAAAATAGGTGAGCCTGAAGGAGATTCTTTTAAAAATATTTTAGAAAACGTTCAAAAGCAAGCTCAGCTTGAGGGCGTTATAATCGAATTTGAAATTCCTAATGGTGCTTTTGTTCAAGTTGCTCCAGATTCAGATCTGGGCCAGCTTTATTTTAACGCAATAAGAGTTTCTTGTGAAATAGTTTCTGTTGAAACCATTGGACCTTATTATGAAAATACCAAGGTTCAGATCAGTGGGAGAGTAAAAAGAATAACTGGACAAGATCAAGCGGTTAATCTAATCTCTTCTCAGATTGAGAAAACAGAACTTGAATTAAAGCGTAATGGATTAAAAGAAAAATGGGCCAACTCCGACGATGATGATTATTGCATGGCAAATCTTAGTGAGTTACACGAAGAGTGCATGAAAGATCAGGAACTCCCCATGTTTGGTAAATACCTTTATAAGTTTATTACCACTTGGGCAAAAATCATAAACCGTAGTTTGGATAGGCTTGCTGGCTTTGAATTTTATACAATTGCTGAAAAGTCTTTAGAGTCTACAGAATTTATTTTTGGTGTAGAGGAGGGATGTCCTTATCTAAAAGATAAGGCCGTTGAACTTCTTTCAAAATATCATCCAAGAGGTGATGAATTGAAGGAGTGGTGGAGTAGAAAAGTGCGATAACTCCAATATTTTTAAATTTGTCACAAAACGGCTTTGCTTTCTTGGCAAAGCCGTTTTTTAATATTTTGTGTTATTGATAAATTATATTTTTATTGTATAATAAAGAAAGTTTAATATGTGCACTGGAGGTGCAAAATGAAAAAATTATGTTTGTTTTTCTTTGCTTTAACATTTGTTTTTTCTGCTTTTGGGTACGATTATACAAAATCAGAAAGAGTGTTGATGGGTCAAAGATATTATCCAGCCAATATTTATCATAAGAGTGTTTTAAATAAAAACGCTTACAATCTTTTAAAGAAAGAAGATGGGGAAGTATGTTTACAAAAAGTTTATACAATGGAGTTTTATGAGTACATAGATTTTTTACACAGAAACTACATTGTTGTAAATGATATTGAACATAGAAAAGCACTTGATGTTTCAGTTGATAACTGTTTTTTTCTTTTTGAACACTCTTTGTTTTTCGACAAAGGTTATTTTTACAAAGTGATACAAAAACACTTTGTTACTAAGTTTGTAAAAAATAGCAAAAAGATAAAACAGGAATGTCAAAAAGAAAATCTGGACAGAGAAAATTTTTATCAAATGTATAATCTTTTTTCTGGAAATTTGTTGCAAGAAGATCCATATATTCTTTATACTGTCGTTATGCAAAACCCTTGTTTTGTATACGATCTAGTAAAAACAGAAGGTCTGAGTGTTTACAAGGATTATATGGAGATAATTTTGTTTAATTCTGTCAGATATGGAATTAAATATGGTTATTTTTAAGAAAAAACAAAACGACTTTAGTTTTAAATTAAAGTCGTTTTTTATGTATCAACCTCTTTGATAAATTCTTCTAGTTGCTCTTTATTTTCATCAATAATTTTTATTTGGCTTTCTCCATTTATTTTAATTTCTTTTTTTTCATAATTTACAAACAAAATACCTAAAAAACCACCAAATAAAATTAAAATCATTAAAAAATCAAAAATATCAAATTTGTATTTTGGCTCATCTTCGGGATCTCTTTTTATTTTTCTTATGTAAATCATTTTTTTTTATTCCTATATTTGTTATAATATCAGAATAATATAAAAAATCAAAATGTCAGAGAATTATTATGAAATATTAGGAGTAGATAAAAATGCAAGTGCCGATGAGATTAAAAAAGCATTTAGAAAAAAAGCTCACAAATATCACCCAGACAAAAACGGTGGAGACGATGCAAAGTTTAAAAAGGTAAATGAAGCTTACGCGACTTTGTCAAACGAAAATAAAAGAAAGCAGTATGACGCTTTTGGACAAGCCGGAGCAAATGCTGGTTCTGGTTTTGGAGGTGGACAGCAAGGTGCAGGTGGTTTTGGTGGTTTTGATTTTTCAGGTTATAGTCAGCAAGGTGGAGGTTTCGGAGGTTTTGACTTTTCTGATATTTTTTCTGATATGTTTTCTCAGTCAAGAGGGGGCGGACAAAGACAGAAGAAGGGTCATGACTTGCAAACTGATATAAAAATTACTTTTAAAGAATCTGTTTTTGGAGTTAAAAAGGAATTGAAAATTAAAAAAGATGTTGTCTGTGATAGTTGTGATGCAACAGGGGCTGAAAACGGATCTTCTTTTGAAAAATGTAAAGTGTGTGATGGGCACGGGATAGTTTACGAAGTTCAAAATTCAATGTTCGGACAGGTTCAAACTCAAAGAACTTGTTCTGTGTGTGATGGAAAAGGGGAAGTGCCAAAAAATCTTTGTAAAAAATGTTCTGGAAAAGGAGTTCTAAATAAAACAGAAGAAGTTAAGTTTGAAATTCCAGCAGGAGTTGAATCTGGGAGTGTTTTGAGAGTTAGAAACAAAGGAGGTGCTGTAAAAGGTGGACAAAATGGAGATTTGTATATCAATGTGGAAGTGGAAAATGATCAAAATTTTGAAAAAAAAGGCAACGATATTTACACAAAAGTAGATATTAAAATCACAGAGGCTGTTTTAGGTGGAGAAAAAAAGGTAAAAACAACAGACGGATATGTTACAGTTAAAATTCCTCAAGGAAGTTTTGATGGAAAAATTTTAAAAGTTAAAAATGAAGGTTTTGTAACTTCAAATGGAACGAGAGGGGATTTATATATTGTTTTGAAAATTGAAATTCCGCAGAGGCTTTCGAGAAAGGAGAGGAAGATATTTGAGGAGCTTCAAAAAGAAAACCTCTAAAAAAAAACACCAAAAATTAGCGCCAAGCTTTGTTGGCTTCATAAAATTATTTTTCAACGTAATAACACATACGTCTCAAATAATTTTATTTGCCGCCGCGCTTGACATCTAATTTTTGGTGTTTTTACATATTTGAATGGGTATCTAGCTTTGTCGACTGCACATAAAAATCTCCTCACCTTATATCAAATAAGGCTCGGAGATTTTTTGTTTGTCTCCTTATTAGACATCTCATTTTTCAAGTATTTTAAAAAATATCAGAAATTGGCTAAAATTTTTGTCGATTGTGTAAAAAAATTTTGGTAGAAAAAAAAACATGCGAAGCCTGTTTTTTTCTGCCAAAATTCTTCAAAATTTGGTTTTATTTTTGTTCCTGATCTTTTTTTGTTGTTCCGGGATTCAGTCTAAAGTTTTCAATCAAATGATCGTTTTCAAATATCATCGGTCGCGCTGTTGGTTGTCCCCAAGACGTATCGTAAAGCCCCATTAAATAATCATTCAGTTCAAGTTTATTTTTAAACTCAACTAACTGATAAGGTTCTTGAAAAGAAACTTTTTCAATAAACCAAAACTTTCCATCATTTTTTTGAAGTAAAATTCCAGTGTGCCCCACAAACAACTCATTGTCCAAGTCGCTGTGCATCCAAACTGAGATTAAAGAAATTTTGTCTGATTTTTTAAACTGAACTTTTCTTTCTTTAAAATAATTTTCAATTTTCTGAACATGAACTTTCTGGTCTTTTACCAATTCAGTTGGAATACTTGAAAACAAAGTTTTAAATTTATCTAAATTTTTATAACCAATTTTTTCTTTGTTATACTTAAGCGACTCTTCATCTATAAACATAAACCTTGAATATTCTTTTTTTGGATCTTGAATTTCAACAAAATCTTCAAAAAGTCTAAAAGAAGTTATTCGGCAGTTTTGTCCTGGATCATTTTGGTCGTAATTGTTCCAAATTTGATCAATATTTGTTAAGTCATAATCAGGTTTTAATTTATCTATTGTTTCAAAACCTTTTGTGTTTAAAGTTCCACCAAGTTTAAGTCCGATAAATTTATTGTATAAAGAAACATCATTCATAAACTTATTTACAACCTCATCAGAAACTCCTACCTTTTGAAGTTCATCTTTCAAATCTTTTTCAACTTCTTCTCCCATTAAGTTTGAATATTTAATTTCTTTTATAAATTCTTGCTCTGTTTTATTTTCTTGTTTTTCAATTTTTGTGTTTTGTGTATTTTGAATTTCAATATTTTCTTTTTTATTTACAAAGAAAAACATCGTTAATACTAAAACCAAAAAAATTGCTAATATTATTTGTTTTTTATTCATATTTATTTTTTATTTTTTTTGTCTGTAAACTTTATTTTTAATCATATTATTCCCAAACAATTCAGACACGGTTACAAAAACAAATCCTTCATTTTTCAGCTTTTTAACCACCGTATCAACAACCCCAACAGTTTGTTTGTGAATATCGTGTGCCAATATTATATCTCCTTTTTTAACTTTTGTCATTCTTTCAATAAGAATATCTCTCTGAGGTTTTTTCCAATCTTCAGGATCAATACTCCATAAAACAATCGGCATATTTATATTTTCTTTTGTTTGGTTTGAAAATGAACCATAAGGTGGTCTGAAATTTTTAACTTCAAATCCGCTGTTTTTGTACACAATTTGATTTGTTTTCAAAACTTGAGCTCTTACAGCCTCAGGATTTAATTTTTTCAAGTTCTTATGGTCCCAAGAGTGATTTCCAATCTCGTGTCCTTCTTTAATTTCTCTTTTGATTGTTTCAGGCTGAATTTTTGCTGATTTTCCTAAAACAAAAAAAGTTGCCACAATATCATTTTCTTTTAAAATATTTAAAAGTTTTGGAGTGTAAACAGAAGGTCCGTCATCGAAAGTCAAGGCAATACATTTTTGAACCTTACAATCAACTTTTTGATTTTTTCTCTCAACTTCAACTTTTTGAACTTTTAAATCTTTTTCTTTTTGAATTTCTTTTTCAGTTTCTCTTTTTTGAATTTCTTCTTTTTCTTTTTCGTTTTTTGGAATTTTAGTTTTTTTAACCATATTTCCCAAAAGCATTTTTTTAAATTCAGGTTTTATAACAGATTCTAGTTTTTGCAAGGGAATAACTATATGTTTAGACCCGCTTGATCCTGGGGCAACTTGATATTTATCAAAATAAATTGTTAACAAACCGTCCTTTGAAAAAGAAATGGAATCAAAATTTTCTTCTTTGGGTTCTGTTCCTTGATACATCATTTCTTTCAAACCTCTTTCGTACTCTTCTTTTGCTTTTGGTGTTGTATTTTTTCCAAGTTTTGACATTTCATATTTAATACTTTCTTGTAAAGCATCTCTTGAAATTTTAGAAACCAAAGGCAAGAAATTTTGATTAAAAATGTCTTTGATTTTAATTCTTTGTCCAGTTTTTTTGTTGTAAATTAAAGTTTTTATAATATTTTCACTTGTGTTCCCATAAGAAACATATCTTTCAATCAAAAAGATAAAATAGTTCTCATCTGAAAGTAAAACATCAAAGTGTTGAATATATTCAACAGGAGGGGAGAAAAGATCATTTTTGTTTGATTTTGTTTTTTTCAAAAATTCTTGATATTCTTTTTCGTGTTCGTCTGCATCTTTGATGAAATCTGATTTAAATTTATCAGAAAACTGTTTTACATCTGTGTTGATTTTTTGATTTTTAACAACTGGAAAGGACATGCTTAAATAACCTTGTTTTTTCTGAGAAATGGTTGTGTCAACCCAAACACCTTTGTATTTTGATTTTGTTTCTGTTGTTTTTTCTTCAACTTTATTTTCTATTTTATTATTTTGGTTATTTTCAAAGTTTTCTTTGTTTTTGTTACTATTTTTGTTACTTAGAACAAAAATTGATAATCCTGCTAAAACAACCAAAACTAAAATTATTTTTAAATATTTTTTCATATTTTGAATTATAACATATTAATTGATTTATTTTAATTATATGCTATATTAAAAAAAGTGTATAATCAAAAAAAGGAGAATTAAATGAAAATTACAATCTCTGATAGAGAATTTTTTGTTTTAGAAATGATAAATAATAGAAATAACTTTGATGAAGATAGATATCAAAGATACATAACGGAATTAAAGGCTAAAAAGTGTATCTCTTGTTTAATGGTTGTCACAAGAAATGAAAACAAAAGATATATATTAACCGAACTTGGTAAAAAATTATATGATTTTATTTCTTCAACCACTACTATTAAAAATACTTTTTTTTATAAAAACAAAAAGGTTGTTGTTGAAAGAGTATTTACATTTTACATTTGAGGTAAAAAATGAAAAAAGAGAAAATTCAAAATATGGTTTTAAAATTGTTAAAATCAGAAGAAGAACTTAATTTTGTCGAAATTTTTAATAAAATTTCATCTCAAGAAATAGAGGTGGATATTTCAGGACTTGAAAATATTTTGGAAAACCTTAAGGCAAAAAAATATGTTCAAGAAAATAATAATAAATACAGTTTAACCTATAAGGGTTTGAGTAAAACTGTATTTGGAAAAACTTTTTTAAAAAAGCAGGTTTAAAGCCTGCTTTTATTTTACTTTTTATTTTAAATTTGTTAAAATTGTTTTAATAAGTGCTTGGTTTTGAATTTGCTTTTTAAAATTTATTTTTAGAAAATATGTGACAATTTTTCTATAAAATAAAATAAGTTTTAAAAATTAAATAAATCAAGAAAAAGGGTGGCACCGCGGATTCTATTTGTAGAAATCGTCCCTAAAATTTAACTTTATTTTAGAGGCGATTTTTGTTTCTAAAATTAAATTTTTGCATGAAAAAAGAAATATGACAGAAAAAGAAGATAAGATTATTTTGATAGATGCTTGTAAGTGTTTGTTAAATAAAGACAATATAAACGAAGATTTAAAAGAAATTTTGAATAAGTATTCTTATAGAAAAATTATTCTTTCTGATGTAAAATTGCGAAAAGAAGATGAAAATAAAATTAATAAATCATTAACTGGACAAAAAGAAATTTATGTTTCAAAAAAATCATTAACTAAGACAAATGAAGAGTATTATGATGAAATGTTACAATATTTTAATTTGCAGGCTAAAAATTGTATATATATTGAACATGATCCTTTGGCTAGAATAAAAGCATTGGAAAGTGGTATTTTATCTTTACCTTGTAATATTGAAGAAGATAATAAGTTGTTAGAAAGTGGTTTAGCGATGGGGTTGTTGGGTAGACTCCCTACAAGTATAGAAGTGTTTGATTTTTCTGTTAAAAATTTTATAAAAAATATAAGCATAGGATTAGTTGATGAAATAAAAATAGAATATTTGATGGTGAAATTGGGTGTATTCTATGAAAACAAAGATTATATGAGTTATTTTATTTATGTAATTTTTGTTTTCGAATCGTTGTTGTCAGAAAATTTAAATTTACATAAAGAATGCTTAAAAAGATTTAATAAAATATATAGTAATAGTAATATTAATGTCTTATCAGAAGATTTTTTTAAAGGTAACTTAACATTGGGTAAAAAAATAGATAAATTTTCAAAATTAAATCATAATAATATTGGTTTAGAGGATGAGGTTAAAAAAATGAGAGGGTTTTTAGAAAAAAGGAATAATATATTTCATAATTTTGGTAGAGATATTGACTTATCAGAACTTAAAGGGGAAATTCAAAATAAATATAGTTGGAATAAATTTTATTCTACAATGAGATTCATTCAAAAAATAAATTATAAATTAAATGAAAAAATAAATATTGATAAAAAAATATATCAATTAATGAATAGATAAAAAATAAATAAAAAATTATGAAAAGAGAATATATAAAAGATTTAAAAAAAGAGGTTGGAAATGAAGTAAAAATAAACGGTTGGGTAGACACAGCTCGAGATCAAGGGAAAATGGCTTTTTTTGAGTTCAGAGATGTAACAGGAAAAGTTCAAGGGGTGGTTTTTGGAAAACCTGAAGTTTTAGAAATTGCAAAAACTTTAAGAGATGAAGATGTTGTGGAAATTGAAGGTGTGGTTCAAGAGCGAAATGATAAAACTGCAAAGCAAGCCAAAGAAGAATTTGAAAAAACAGGAAAAGTTGCTTTTTTCGTTACAGATGTTGAACTTGAAATTACAAAAATTACAGTTTTAAATAAAGCAGAAACTCCAGTTTTTGATATTACAAAAGACACAAGGGAAATTTCAGAAGAAGTAAGAATGAAATATAAATATTTAGATTTGCGATCACAAAGAATGCAGAAAAATATTAAAGCTCGTTCAGATATTTCAAACTTTGTAAGACAGTATTTTATCAACGATGGTTTTTGTGAAATCCAAACACCACTTTTGACAAAAACAACACCAGAAGGAGCTCGTGATTATTTGGTTCCATCAAGAATTTATCCTGGAAAGTTTTATGCACTTCCACAGTCTCCACAACAATATAAACAACTTTTAATGTCATCTGGATTTGAAAAATATTTTCAGTTTGCAGTTTGTATGAGAGATGAGGACTTAAGAGGGGACAGACAGCCTGAATTTACACAAATGGACCTTGAAATGTCGTTTGTAACAGAAGAAGATGTAATGCAAAAAAACGAAGAGGTTTTAATTCAAATTGTTAAAAAGTTTTATCCTGAAAAAAGAATTCAAGAAGTTCCATTTCCAAGAATCACTTACAAGGAGGCGATGGAAAAATATGGATCAGACAGACCTGATTTAAGAGAAGATAAAAATGACCAGAATTTACTTGCTTTTTGTTGGGTGGTAGACTTTCCGTTTTTTGAAAAAACAGCAGAGTCAGATGACCCGCAAGCTGTGGGAGAGTGGACATTTACACACAACCCGTTTTCAATGCCAAAAGAGGAACATTTAGATAACTTGATGAACAAGGAAAATATTGGAGAGATTCAAGCTCAACAATATGACATTGTTTTAAATGGTTTTGAAATTGGTGGTGGATCTGTGCGAGCACATAAACCTGAAATTTTGGAAAAAACTTTAGAGATCATTGGTTATGACGAAAAAATGAAAGAGCAAAACTTGTCACATATGTTTGAAGCCTTTAAAAGAGGAACCCCGCCACACGGAGGAATTGCTTGGGGATTTGATCGACTTGTTATGCTTTTGGAAAATGAAGAAAATATTCGGGAAGTGATTGCTTTTCCAAAAACAAGAGAAGCAAGAGAGCTTTTGTTTGATTCACCATCTGATGTAACACAAAAACAACTTGATGAACTTTGCTTGAAAGTTGATAAAAAAGAAGAGAAAGAGAAAAAAGATTAAAGAAAGCCGTCGCTTGAAAGCGACGGCTTTTTGTTTAAATTTGGTGAATTATTCTTACGGCGTCATGCCACCGTAAGCATTTGTGTTCTATACCACCCACCAAAATCTTTTTTAAGGATTTTGATTCAAGGTTGTCTTGACTACAAATGTATTCAATTGCAGCCTGACGGTTTTCGACCTTGATTTTTTCAAGTTCTGAACCGTCTTTGTCTTTTTTTATTATAAAAATGACGGGAAGAAATTTTCTTAAAAATTTATAAATTTCTTCCGGATCATTTGATTTGGCGACTCGGATGAGGTCGCCTTCTCTTATTCTTAACTCAAATTTTGCTTCACTCATTTTTTTTCTCCGGTTTGTTTAAAGAATGAGAATAAATTATACACTTTAATGGAAATTAAGTCAATATTAAAAAACCAAATTTCGCTACGCGAAATTTGGTTTTTTATATTGTTTTTTATTGAGTTACTTATCTATCTTTTATCAATAAGCCCTGTTGTTCCTGAAATGATAAGTTGAATTCCCAAAAGAACTCCAATAAAGCTTATTCCAGAAGCAGGCCAGTTTATAAAAATCATAACTGCAAAAATAAAGGCCAAAAGTGAACTAAAAAGTAAGAATTTTTTAATATTTCCTTTTTCTGAGAATGATTGAATTAAACTTGAAAGACCGCTTAAAACAAACACTGTTCCAAACAGCAAACTCATAACTGCTAAAGCCGATGCTGGATTAAGTAAAAAGTAAAATCCGATTACAAAAAGTGCTGTTGGCAAAATATAAGAAGTGATTTGTTTTTCTTTTTGAAAAACCAAAACAGCAAGTTGTAAAAATGCAACGATTGTTAAAAACCATCCTAAAATCATTTCAAGTGTCATGCTTACAAAAGATGCAAATTGGGGAAGTAAAATCAAAAGCACACCAATTAGAATTGATAATACATAAGGCCATTTTTTCTTTGCAACTGTAGAGTTGTGATTGTTATTTTCTTGTTCCATATTTTTAAATTATTTAAATTATATGTTTGATTACATATATATTTAGTATATCAAAAGAAAATTTTAAATCAAAGAAAATATTGACTTTTTAGGTTTTTTAGTTATAATAAACGAAGTTAATTAAACATCACAGGAGAAATTGATGGAAAAAGTAAAAATTTTTTTTATTTTTAAAAAACAAGTTGAAGTTCTAGTTAGAACCTCTGCGGGGGATATAAAACTTGTTTTTTCAAAAGGTAGAAGACTACCTAAAAATAAAATTAATAAAGAAAGGTGGAATCTGCTTTCTGAAAAACAAAAACAAGACTTGGAAGAAGTTATCTTAAATCTATCAAGTCAATACGAAAGATTTTACGACTTCGAGGGAAAAAATTTTTCAAATTTGTCTGAATATTATGATAATAGAAAAGAGGTAAGACAATGAATAAGATCATTTCTTTAAAGAAAAATACTAAAAGTTACACGCTTTTAGTTGAACTTAATGGTATTCAGAAAAGAATATCGTTAAAATGGGGAACGAGAGGGTCTTGTGGAAGTGTTCTTGTGCCAAGCCCTAAAAAAGTTTTTTGGGATAATTTTGAGAGCAAGTTGGGAACAATTTACTTTGCTGAAAAAAGGTTAAAAAAAGTAGGGGATATTTTTTATTTTGATCAAGAAGGTCAAAATCAAAGTTTTCCTAAAAAAGTTTATCCCGGAGCAGCTGCAAATGAACTGTTCCATAAAGCACGAGGAGGGTGCTAAAAAAGAAAAAGCCTGATTTTTCAGGCTTTTTTATTTTTTATAATTTCTAATCCCAATTTTCCACCATCAATAAGTTTTTGTTTTCTTTTGGAAAATCTTTCCAAATTTCTTCGGTGATAAATGGCATTAACGGGTGCAACATTTTCAAAACATTTTCTAAAATGTAAAGCAATAAATATTGATTGTTTAAGTTTTTATTTTCCGCTGTTACACTTTCTTTAACTTCTTCGATTACCTCATCTGCTAAATTGTGCCAAACAAAATGATAAAGTTTTTCTGAAACCAAATAAAGTTTGTATTCAGAATATTCTTTTTTCAATTCTTCTTTAAAATTTTCAACTTGTTTGATTTTTTCTTTTTGATAATCTTCCAAGCTTGATGTATCAAAATTTTGATAATCAAAATCTTCTGTATTTTGATAAATAAATCTTGCGATATTCCAAAGCTTGTTTCCAAATTTACTGTAAGCTCGAACTTTGTTTTCATCAAATTTTACATCTTGCCCTGGTGCCACTGCCACCAACAATGACATTCTTAAAGCGTCTGCGCCATATTTGTCAATCATTTCAAGCGGATCAATTGTATTTCCAAGTGATTTTGAAAGTTTTCTGTTTTGTTTGTCTCGTACAAGTCCGTGGAAATAAACGGTTTGAAAAGGAATATCTTTTACCAAATAAGTTGACATTAAAATCATTCGGGCTACCCAAAAGAAAATAATATCATGTCCTGTTTCAAGTAAATCTGTTGGATGATAAGTTTTAAAGTCATCTGTCATTTCAGGCCAACCTAAAGTTGAAAATGTCCAAAGTCCAGAAGAAAACCAAGTGTCCAAAACATCTTCATCTTGAACCCAAGCTTTTTCTTTTGGAGCTTCTGTTCCACAAAAAACTTCTTCATTTTCTTGTCCTTTATTTTTATACCAAACTGGAATTCTGTGTCCGTACCAGATTTGTCTTGAAATAGCCCAGTCGTGAAGTTTTTCAATCCAGTGATAATAAACTTTTTCAAATCTTTCAGGCAAAATCTCAATCGAAGAACTTTTAACAGCATGCATCATTAACTCTTTTAAATTTACTTCTTTTTGTTCATCAAGACCTAAGTTATTTGGTCCAATTTTAAATTTGTTTGTAACTGAAATAAACCATTGATCCATAATTTGTGGTTCAATAATTCCTCCTGACCTTTCGGCCGTAGCGATTTTGTGCTCGTATTTTTCGTCAACTTTTGTAACAAGTCCTTTTTCTGTAAGTTTTTGAACAATTTGTTCTCGAGCATCTTTGATTTTCAACCCTGAAAATTCGCCACAATTTTCCATCATTTTTCCATATTTATCAATGATTTGTTTTTTGTCTAAATTGTGTCTTTGAGCAATTTCAAAGTCAACTTTACTATGGCTTGGAGTAATGGTCATAGCTCCTGTTCCGAACTCCATATCAATAGATTCATCTTTAATCAAAGTTATTTCAACTTCTCCTGTAATCCATTCTACTTTGAATTTGTCTCCGTGTTTATACTCTGCATATCTTTTATCATCTGGATGAACTACAATATATTTATCTCCAAGTTTTGTTTCGGGTCGAGATGTTCCAATTTCAAAAGGTCCAAATTTAAAATAATAAAATTTTGTTGTTTCTTCTTTGTAAATAATCTCATCATCTGAAATTACAGTTTGTCCTTTTGGATCCCAATTTACAATTTTGTAATCTTTATAAATGATTTTGTCATCATACATTCTTTTAAAAGCTTCAACAACAGCTTTGTGCCTTGTTTCATCTAACGTAAAAGCAAGTCTTGACCAGTCCAAAGATGATCCTAATTTTTTAGTTTGGTTAATAATTGTACTTTGAGAGTCTATTGCAAAATCATTTACTCTTTTTAGAAATTCTTCTCTTCCTAAATCAGTTTTTCTAATTTTTTCTTTTTGTAAAAGTTTTTCAACTTTTGTTTGAGTAGCAATGGCTGCGTGGTCTGTTCCTGGAAGCCATAAAGTTTTTTTACCTTGCATTCTTTGAAAACGAACAATAGAGTCTTCAATAGCCAACATGTCAGCATGTCCAATATGCAGTTTCCCTGTAACATTTGGAGGTGGTAAAACGATTGAAAACTTTTCAGCATCTTGTTTTGTAACTCCTTTTTGAACACAAACATCAGGATTGTAAAAACCTGATTCTTCCCAAATTTTTGAAATATTGTCTTCAAATTCTTTTGAAGAATATGCTTTGGTATATTTTTGATTTAACATAATGTGTATATTTTAACATAAATCAAAAATATATAAAAAAAGTAAAAGGTGAGTTTTATGAAAAAAGCCCATTTTCGCTCAGCTTTAAATTTCAGAAGTGCGAAAATGGGCTTTTTTCAGAAATCTGTTATAATATTTACATGAAAAAAATAACAATAATCGGAGCAGGGGATGTTGGATCACACATTGCCTCTGCTTGTATTCATCAAAACTTAAATGCACAAATTTATTTAGTAGATATTAATCAAAAATTTGAAGAAGCTCAAATTTTAGATTTAAAAGACACTTTAGCTTTTACAAAAAACACTCAAATTGCTGGAGCTGATTTAGCAGATGATGTTGTAAAACAAAGTGATATTTTTGTTATTACAGCTGGAGTAAGGCAAAAAGAAGGCGAAGACAGAATTTCACTTTTAGATAGAAATATTAAAATTTTAAAATCAATTAAAAGTGAAATTGGAGAAGTTAAAAAAAGTGCTATTGTGATTTTGGTTACAAACCCTGTTGACCTATTAACTCAATCTGCAAGTGAAATTTTCAACCTAGACAAAAAACAAGTTTTTGGAACAGGAACAAGTTTGGATTCTTCAAGATTAAAATGGCATTTAGCTGAAGCTTTAAACAAAAAACCAAATGAGATCAAAGCTTATGTTTTAGGCGAGCACGGAGACAGTTCTTTTGTTTACTGGTCTGATTTCAAAGATGCTAAAAAATTTTCAAAAGAACAAAAAGAAAAAATACAAAACATTGTTAGAACTCAAGCTTATGAAATTATTGAAGGTAAAGGCTCAACGTATTTTGGAATTGGCTTTGTAACATCACAAATTTTAAAATCAATTGTTGGAAATGAAAATCAGATTTTTTCACTTTCTTGTTGCCAAAGCGGGGAGTTTGGTTTTGAAGATATTTCAATCGGAGTTTTAGCACGAGTTTCAAACAAAGGAGTTAAAATTTTAAATAAAAAACTAAATAAAGAAGAACAAAAACTTTTTGATATTTCAGTAAAGAAAATGCAAAAAGTTTTGAAAAAATGTATTTTGTGTAAAATTTAAAAAAAGCCGTCTTGATTGACGGCTTTGTTTTTGGTTTATAAGTATATACTTTCTTGGATATTTATTTTTGGCACAATTTTTTGTGCTTCCATGCTACCATTTGGATGATAGGCGATATGTCCAATATCACCAAAGGTTAAACCCAAAAATAAATTATTTTTATGTTTTAGATAATTTGGATGATTTACCAAATCAGATGTTTCTAAAAATTCGATCCCTTCATAAAAAGGTGTTTTTGGATTTTGATTGATTTGTTTAAAAAAGTTATCTACTTCACACATTTTTTTCTCCTATTTTTTGTGTTGGATAAAGAAAAACGAATTAAATTTTAACATAAAAATGTTAAAAATAAAATACACTTTTTTGATTTTTCTTGTATAATTATTTGTATGCAAAAAAATAATTTAAAAAAAGAAAGTTTAAAATTACACAAAAAAGAAAATGGAAAAATTTTCACAGGACTTTCTGTAAAACTCAATACTAAAAAAGACCTAGCTTTGTCTTATACTCCAGGGGTTGCTTTTGTATGTGATGAGATAAAAAAAGATTCTAAAAAATACAAAACCTTAACAAGCGCTGGAAAAACAGTAGCAGTTATTTCAGACGGTTCTGCTGTTTTAGGTTTGGGGAATATTGGACCAAAACCAGCTATGTCAGTTATGGAAGGAAAGTCTGCTTTGTTTAAAAAATTTGCAGATTTAAATTCAGTTCCAATTGTTTTGGATACTCAAAATCCAGATGAAGTTATCCAAACTATAAAAAACATCGCTCCGTCTTTTGCGGGCATAAATTTAGAAGATATTAAAGCTCCACAATGTTTTGAGGTTGAAGAAAAACTTAAAAAGATTTTAAATATTCCAGTTTTTCACGACGACCAACACGGAACAGCCATTGTCGTTTTAGCAGGACTGATTAACGCTTTGAAAGTTGTAAAAAAGAAAAAAGAAAAAGTAAAAGTGGTTATCAATGGAACAGGGTCGGCCGGAATTGCTATTGGAAAACTTTTAAATCAATACGGTTTTAAAAATATTGTCTTTTTAGATTCAAAAGGTATAGTTTCAAAAAAAAGAAATGATTTAAATAAATATAAAAAAGAAGTTTTAAAATTTTCAAAAGAAAATAGTAACGGTGATTTACTTGTTGCCTTAGAGAACGCCGATATTTTTGTGGGTGTTTCAAAAGCTGACTTATTGAAAAAAGAACATATCGAGGTTATGAATCAAAAACCAATTGTTTTTGCGCTAGCAAATCCAAACCCTGAAATTTCAAAAGAAAATGCAAAAAAGTTTGGAGTGGAAGTTTTGGCAACAGGACGATCTGACTGTAAAAATCAAGTAAATAATCTGCTTGCTTTCCCTGGAATTTTTAAAGGAGTAATTGAAAATGACAAAAAACAAATTACACAGGAAATGAAAATCAAAACTGCCCAGACAATTGCTTCTTTTATAAAAAAACCAAGCAAAGATAAATTCATCCCATCTGTTTTTGAGAAAAAATTAGTTAAAAAAATTGTAAAGGAAATTAAAAAATGTAAGTAAAAAAAGCCCATTTTCGCTCAATGTTTAATTTAAAAAGTGCGAAAATGGGCTTTTTTCCAAAACTTTTTATGTTAAAATATTTTTAATGAAAACAACAGGACTTGATATAGTATCAAAAAGAATAACTAAATTAGAGAAAAAAGCTTTTGAAGAAATTTTGAAAAGCAAAAGAAAGTTAAAGATTTTAGATTTAGCATCAGGATCTTCTTTTTTTGGTTTGTCTTGTGTTTTTTTTGGTCAAAGAGTTTTTTTGTATGATAAAAAAATAAATCTAAATATTAAAATTATAAAAAAAATATTTAAATTAAAAAATCTAATTTACCAAAAACAAAATTTAAAAAAAATAAACTACAAAACTTTTCCAAAAAATATTGACATTGTTTATTGTTCTCGATTTTTGCATTACTTAAAATACAATCAAACAGAAAACTTTTTAAAAATTTTAAAAAAAACTTTAAACAATGAAGGAAAAATCTTTTTCTCCATTTCAGGAATAAATTCTGAATTATCAAAAGATTATGAGGATAAAGAAAAAAACATTCAAGACAGATTTTCAAAATTAAGTTTTGAAAATCAAAAAAAATTTAAAATCAAACAAAAAGTATGTTTGTATTCTAAAAATGAAACAAAAGAACTTTTTGAAAAATATTTTAAAATTCAAGACATTTGGGAATCTGATTTCGGCAACATTTTTGTAATTGCAAAAAACAGGAAAAATTAAAATTCTTATTTTTTAAAATTATGTTAAAATATGTTTATGAAAAATAATAAAGTAATTTTAATTGTAAATGATGGTTGGGGAGTCCAAACAAAGAAAAAAAATGATGCTATTTTTAATGCTAAAACACCATTTTTTGATTCTTTGTTACAGAAATATCCAAATATCCAAATCAAAGCATCAGGCCAAGAAGTCGGACTTCCAAGAGGCTATGCAGGAAATTCAGAAGTCGGACACATAACAATGGGATCAGGAAGGCAAATTGATCAATCTTTATTAAGAATCAACAAAGCTATAAAAAGCCAAGAGTTTTTAACAAATCCTACAATCTATAAATCAATTTTAAATGTCAAAAAAAACAATTCTACATTACATTTGGTTTGTTTAATGCAAAAAGCAGGAGTGCACGCTCATTTAGACCATTTATACGAAACTTTAAGATATTGTAAAAAAGAAGGTTTAAATCACGACAATGTTTTATTGCACCTAATCACAGACGGGCGAGATGAAAACCCAGAAGAATCTTTAGAGTTTTTATCAGAAGTTAAAGAAACAATGGGGGAGTTAAAGGTTGGAAATGTTGCTACAATTTCAGGAAGATATTATGCAATGGACAGAAACAAAAAATACAACCGAACAAAATTATTTTACAACGCAGTTGTGTTTGGAAAATCTGAAAATATTTTTGAATGTGGAATTGAAGCTATTTTTGAAAATCACAAAGACAAAATAACAGACGAGTATATCAAACCAATGATTAAAAAAGGATACAAAGGTTTACAAAAAAATGATTCTGTATTTTTCATCAACTTCAGAAAAGACCGAGCTCGACAATTCACAAATATGGTAACAGGACAAAAGGTAGAAGAAATAAAATATAAAAAAGCACCCAAACATTATTTTATTTCAACAACAAGATATGACAAAGAAATGAAAACAGATGTTGTTTTTGAAAATATTATCCCACAAAATACATTAGGAGATATTTTAGAAGAAAATAAAAAATCTCAGCTAAGAATTTCTGAAACCGAAAAATACGCTCACGTAACTTTCTTTTTTGATGGGGGAGTTGCTAAAAAACACAAAAATCGAAAAGATATTTTAATTCCATCTCCAAATGTTGAAACTTATAATTTGCAACCTGAAATGAGTTCAGTTAAAGTAACCAAAGAAGTTGTTAAAAATATCAATACAAATAAATACGACTTCATAATTCTAAATTATCCAAACGCTGATATGGTAGGGCACACAGGGGACTTTGAGGCAACCAAGAAAGCTGTAGAAAGTATAGACCAAGCTTTAAAAGAAGTTGTTAAAAATGGACTTAAAAATAACTATACAATTTTAATTACAGCTGATCACGGAAACGCAGAAAAGGTTTCTGAGAAATTTACAGCACATACCAAAAGTAAAGTCCCATTTATTTTAATTAATAAAAAAAATGAATTTTCTTTAAATACTAAAAAGACTTTTGGGCTTTCAAACATTGCTCAAACTATTTTGAAAATTTTAGGTATTGAAGAAAACAAAAACTATAACTTGTCAATGTTGGATAAGTAGTTTTAAAATTTTAAATAATAATGTTACAATAAAAATATGAGATACGAAGTACCACAATTTATCGATATTGAAGATAAAATTTTCGGACCATTAACTTTCAAGCAAGCCTTGTATATTGCAGGTTCGGCAGGACTTTCTTTTATGATTTATTATGGAATTGAAAAGTTCGTACCTGTGGATTTGGGTGGAATAGTTAAGTTGATATTTGCTTCACCGCCTTTAGCAATCGGACTTGCTTTTGCTTTTATAAAGGTAAACAAAAGACCTTTTATTAAATATGTTGAGGCTTTATTTTACTTTTTTGTAAAACCCAAAAGATATGTTTGGAGCAAAAAACAACATAATAAAAGTGAAAAAAAAGATATTGTAAAAAAACAAGAATTAGAAAGTGCTAGAATTGATAAGCAATATGTTCCAAATATTACAAGATCTAAATTGAAAGATTTAGCATGGACACTTGATATGGATACTGAAAAATAAAATAATATAATCAATATGAATAATAGTAGACAAAATATTAATAGTAAAAAAGGAATTGGTTCATCTCAAGACTTTGTTCCGATTAGAGAAATTAAAGATGGTTTTGTTGTTTTAGACGATGGAACTTTGGTTTCTGTTTCTTTAGTAACATCTATCAACTTATCTTTGAAATCACAAGAAGAGCAAGCATCGGTTATTGCTTCTTTTCAAGCATTTATCAATTTACTTGAATTTCCAGTTCAAATTTCTATTCAATCAAGAAAACTTGATATCAACCCTTATTTGGATTTGCTTGAACAAAGACTGAAAGAACAAACAATTGAAATTATTAAATTACAAACAATCGAATACATAGGCTTTATTAAAAACTTTACAGACGCTATCAACATTATGGATAAGCAGTTCTTTTTAGTTGTTTCTTACAAGCCTATAACAATTGATACTTCTAAAAAAGGTTTCTTGTCAATGATTGGGGGTGAAAAGAAAACAGAAGATGAAAAACAAAAACAATCAAGAATGGTTTTTGAAGAAGCAAAATCACAGCTTGAACAAAGAGTGGGACTTTTAACATCTGGACTTTCAAGAACGGGTGTAAAAATCAAAAAACTTGATACTGAAGCTGCTTTGGAGGTATTTTATTCAACATTCAATCCGACAAGTAAGTTTACAGCTAAGGCGAATGGAGATAATATAAAGTATTAATAATAATTTAACAAAAATAATATGGGATTTTTTAATTTTGGAAAAAAAGAAAACAATAAAAATAATATAGAAGTAACTCAGATTTTACCTCAGGAAATATACAAATCAGCGGTTTTGGATTTGAAAGACATTATCGCTCCATCAGCTTTAGATATTAAATCAAAATATTTAGATTTAGGAGATATTTTATCAAGAACATTTTTCATTATTTCATACCCAAAATTTTTATCAGATGGGTGGTTTTCACAAGTAATTAACTTAGATAAAGAGTTTGATATTTCAATTTTTATAAATCCACTTGAATCAGAAAGAGCTTTAAAAAATCTACAAAAAAAAATCGCCGAAGTTCAAAGTCAAATTATGGATAGAGAGAGAAAAGGTCTCGTGCGTGACCCAGCCCTTGATGCTGCTTATTTAAATATTGAAAAACTGCGTGACAAACTTCAGCAATCAACTGAAAAACTATATTCTATCGGTATTTACATTACTGTTTACGGAGAAAATGAAAAGGAACTTGATAAAGTAGAAACAGAAATCAAATCAATTTTAGAATCAAAACTAATTTACGTTCGACCCGCTGTTTTTCAACAAGCAGAAGGTTTTAAAACAACTTTGCCTTTAAATAAAGATTTATTAAATGTTACTTCAAAATTAAACTCAGAGCCATTAGCTTCAATTTTTCCATTTGTTTCATTTAACCTAACATCCGACAATGGTATTTTATATGGAGTCAACAGGCACAACTCTTCTTTGATTTTGTTTGATAGATTTTCACTTCCAAACTACAACTCTGTGACTTTTGCTACTTCTGGTGCTGGTAAATCTTACACAACTAAACTTGAAATTCTAAGAACTTTAATGTTCGACACAGATGTAATTATCATTGACCCTGAACGAGAATATGAATATTTAGCAGAAGCTGTTGATGGTCGATACTTCAATATTTCACTTTCTTCATCTCACCACATCAATCCATTCGACTTGCCACCAGTAGGTCCAGAAGATGACCCTCAGTCAATTTTAAGAAACCAAATTGTTTCTTTGGTTGGTTTTTTCAGAATTATTTTTGGAGGTATGTCTCCTGAAGAAGACGCTATGGTCGATCGAGCTTTGACCGAAACTTACGCTTTGAAAGATATTACTCCAGAAGTTGATTTTTCAGATATCGAACCACCTTTGTTGTCTGACTTTGAAATGGTTTTGTCAGGAACAGAAGGTTCTTCAACTTTAGTTTCAAAACTTTCAAAATACATTCGGGGTTCTTGGGCTGGATTTTTAAACAAGCCTTCAAATGTTGATATGGATAAAAAGGTAACAGTTTTTTCTATTCGTGATATGGAAGAAGACTTGCGTCCAGTTGCCATGTACTTGATTACTCATCACATTTGGAACTCTGTAAGACGAAATTTGAAAAAAAGACTTCTGGTAATCGATGAAGCTTGGACCATGATGAAATCAGAAGATGCCGCATTTTTCTTGTTTGGTATGGCAAAAAGAGGCCGAAAATACTACTTAGGGCTTTCAACAATTACTCAAGATGTGGGAGACTTTTTGGGATCTGAATACGGAGTACCAATTATTACAAACTCGTCTATGCAGATTTTGTTAAAACAATCTCCGACAACAATCGACAGGCTTCAAGAAGTTTTTAACTTAACCGAAGAAGAAAAAATGCTTCTGCTTGATGCAAATGTAGGAGAGGGAATTTTCTTTGCTGGAACAAAACACGCTGCAATCAAAGTTATTGCATCTTATACAGAAGACCAAATTATTACATCTGACCCATCGCAGATTTTAGCTTTAAGGAAAAAAGGAATTCAATAAAATTAAAAATATGGTATAATAAAAATAAAAAATATGTCTATTATTAAACAAGAAAGTCAAAGAGTTGCAATCTTTATAGATGCTCAGAATTTATATCATACAGCGCGTAATTTATATAACAGTAATGTAAATTTTAAAAGCATTTTAGAAGATACTTTACAAAATCGTAAGTTGATCAAAGCAGTGGCTTATGTTATAACAACAGAAAGCAAAGAAGAATCAAACTTTTTTGATGCTTTAGAAAAAGCAGGTATCGAAACAAAGTCAAAAGATTTGCAAATTTTTTATGACGGAAACAAAAAAGCAGACTGGGATGTAGGTATTGCAGTTGATGCTATTAGACTTTCACCAAAAGTTGATGCTGTTATTTTAGTTTCAGGAGATGGAGATTTTATTCCACTCGTTGAATATTTAAAATTTCATTCAGGTTGTCAGGTTGAATGTGCAACCTTTAAAGAATCAGCCTCATCTGGACTTTTAAATGTTGTGGACGATTTTATTGATTTGTCTGAAAACAAAAAAAGATATATTATTCCTACTTCAAAAAACTTTAAAAAATACAAAAAGAAAAACAATCAGAAAAAAGAAAAACAGAAAAATATTCAAAAAGTTAAATTAAAAAAAGAAAATCAAAAGCCAAATTTGAAACAAAGAAAGAAACCGAATAATAAAAAATAATTATGCCAGAAGAAAAAAATAACAGAATAAACACATCAGATGTTAAAGAAAATTTAAATCAAAAAGATAATAACTTCAAAAAAAGAAGTAATGTGAAAACTTACAGGGATTTTGCCGTCTCTGCTTTAAAAGACAAACCTACTTCTTTAGCAAAAATGGTAATTGAAGAAAAGAAAAAACAAGAATTTGAATACCAAACTTCAACAAAAAACCCAAAAAACATGTTTTTAATCATTATTTCTTCTGTATTGGTGGTGTTGGGTGTAATAGCAGTTGCTGTTGCTTTAATATTTACAACTACAAAAATATCGCAAAACAAAGAAAACAGTTTACCACTTGAACCACAATCTCTTATTTATTTTGATTATAAAAAAGAAATTTTCTTGGAAAAATTAGATAGAGAAAATATTTTACAAATTACCAAAAACAGTATTCATGAAACTCAAATACCAATTGGAGATATAAAACTTGAGTATTTTGTTAAAATGAATAAATATGATAAAAAAACATTAGTTACTGCAAAAGAGTTTATAAAAGCTATGGATACAAGGGTTTCTGTTCAATTTATTAAAAATTTGAATGATCAATTCAGTTACGGAATTTATTCACACATAGAAGGTAATCGACCATTTTTAGTTTTACGTTTTACAGATATTGATTCTGTGTATACAAACTTATTATCTTGGGAAAAAATGATTATTTCTGATTTGGGATCTTTGTTTAATATAAATAGAGTTTTCTATTCAAGACCTTTTGTTGATCTAACTTTACATAACAAGGATGCTCGAGTTATTATGAATGGAAAAGGTGAGGTTGTATTTGGATATTCATTTATTGATTTAAATCACTTAGTATTCTTCACAAATTCAGATCAGTTCAACAAAATCATAGGTTTCTTTAATAATTATCAAAAGAAATAAAACAAAAAAGCGTGCAGCCTTCGGCTGCACGCTTTTCTAAATTCAAATTTTTCTAAAACTTCAAAAAATGTTATAATACAAAAGATGTTAAAAAGAATTTTTCTAAATATAATTTTTATTTTTTCTTTATACTTTTTGCCTTGGTGGGCAGTTTTACCTTTACTTATTTTTTTGGTTTTCTATTTAGAATTTTTCGTAGAAGCTTTATTTTATGCTTTATATTTAGACTTTTTATTCTCAAAACCATTTCAAAACATTTGGGATTTTAACTTTTTCTACTTTGTAGGCGTTTTAATTTTGCTTTTCTTTTCAATTTACCTTAAAAATAAAACTTTATAATCTATGAAAAATAATTTTAAAAAAAGAAAAAGAAGCTTTTTAAAAAAGAAAAAAGACAATTTTAACATTGACACTGCTTTTTTGAATACTAAAAATATTTCAAATCTAGATACTCAGAAATTTGAAGGAGTGCTTGAAAAACCATTGGGTTTAAAAAGTTTTGTTTATTTCTTTTTGGTATGTTTACTTGTTTCTTTACTTTTTATTTCAAAAACTTTTTATATGCAAATTGTAAAAGGGGACGAATACTTAAAAAAATCAATTGCAAACTATCATCGTGAATATGTTTTGTTTTCAAAAAGGGGAATTATTTTTGACAGAAATGGTAAAGAACTTGTTTGGAACGAAGAAAAAGAAAATGCAGAATTTCCCAAAAGGGCATATATCAAACAAGAAGGTTTCTCACATCTTTTAGGTTTTTTGTCATATCCTCAAAAAGACAAAAGTGGAAAATATTTTGAAAAAGAATATATTGGTAAAGGTGGAATTGAAAAATATTTCAACCAAACTTTAAACGGAAAACTTGGAAAAATTATTTTACAAGTAAACTCTGTTGGAGAAATTGTTTCAGACAATGTTATTTCAGAATCAGAAGATGGGCAAAATTTAACTTTAACGATTGACAAAAACATTCAAGAGCAAATGTTTCAAGCTTTGAAAACTTATGTCCAAGAAAATGGCTTTGTGGGTGGGGCAGCTTCGATTATGAACGTTCAAAACGGTCAAGTTTTGGGTATGGTTTCTTTTCCAGAATATTCTTCTGAAATACTTTCAGAAGCAAAAGACAAAGAAACTATCAAAACTTATCTTTACGACAAAGGAAAACCTTTCTTAAACAAAGCAGTTTACGGAGAATTTACTCCGGGTTCTGTTGTAAAGCCTTTTATAGCCATCGCTGCACTCGAAAATGACATAATCAGCCCTTACACAAAAGTTTTCACAAACGGAAAACTTGTAATTCCTAACAAATGGAACCCAAACAACCCATCTGTTTTTCGTGACTGGAGAAACCAGGGAACAGTAGACATGTTTGACGCTATTGCTTGGTCTTCAAACGTTTACTTTTATAGAATTGGTGGAGGATATTTAAACGAATTTAAAGGTCTTGGAATTAAGCTGATTGAAGAGAATTTGGCTTTGTTTGGTTTTGGTTCAAAAACTGAAATTGAAGGTTTTGCTGAAAAAAAAGGACTTTTACCTTCACCTGAATGGAAAAAGAAAGCCTTCAAAAACAGCCCTTGGAATGTTGGTAACACTTATTATACATCAATAGGGCAGTTTGGCTTTTTAACAACTCCTATGCAGGTTTTAGTGGGAATATCAGCCATTGCAAACGACGGTGAAGTTTTAAAACCTAAAATTTTGTTAAATTCAGAAAAAGAAGTTAAAACTGTTTTGGCATACAAAAAAAAGAATTTTGATGTAATCAAAAAAGCTATGAGACAAACAACAACTTCAGGTACAACTCAAGCTTTAAATTTAGATTTTGTTCAAATCGCATCAAAGTCAGGTTCAGCCCAGATTAAAGGACGAACCAAAATGAACTCTTGGGTGGTTGGATTTTTCCCTTATGATAAACCAAAATATGCTTTTGTCTTTTTAGCAGAAAACGGACCTAAAGATACAAAAAAGTCAGTAGCACACGCAGCAAAAGTATTTTTTGAATCAATCTATCAAAACGAAGAAACAAAGAAATATTTTGAAGAATAATTTTTTAAAAAGCCCGAAATTTTTTGTTTTTGAAAGTAAAAGTTGAAAGGCTCCGCCTTTCAACTTTTACTTTCAAAAACAAAAAATTTCGGGCTTCTCCAACTCCAAAACAAAAAAGCAGTCACTGGTACAGCAACTGCCTTAAATTTTTTACTTAACTATTCCAAGCTACAATTTTAAAGTCTGGATATAGCTTCCCAACAATTTTTCCTATGTACTCATTGTCAGTACGACCATACCTTGACGATCTACCATTAACAAAAATTTTAGGAGTGATTTGTATGGCGATTTCGCCACCACCAATAACCTTAAATTCTTTTTCGTATTTTTCTTGAGCAAATTTGACAATATCTTCATGATATTCATATTCTTGCAAGCTTAATGAAACAAGATATTCACTCCCTTGTTCATCTTTGAGATGAACAAATTTACCATATCCACCAGTTTTTTTAAGGTTGATAAAGACTGAAACTCCATCAACCATTTTTTCTACAATATCACTCATTGTTTTTCTCCTTTTTTGTTTTAAGAATAAGTTATAAAATTATAATATTTAAAAACCTATTTGTCAATTATTTTTCTGTAAAATAAAAAAGCAGCCACTGGTGTAGCGACTGCTTTAAATTTTTTACCAAAATCTTTACATGGTTACCCGAACATATTTATGGGGTAAAACTTCTTGAAATGTTTTTATAATTTGACCCAAGTCCGTGTCTCCAATCATCTCACTTATGGAAAATGTAATTCCATAGCACCAAAACAAACCTTCGCATAAGACTGTAAGTCTCTTACCGTATTTTTTTTCGGAAAAGTTTACAGCATACTTATGAGTATAACAATCTATGTTTGGCAACGAAGTTAAGTAGCTATTGCCCTCATCGTCCTTAGCATAAATGAATTTTCCTTGATCGTTGTCGAAACAACAATCAATAAAAAAATTCACCCCATCAACTTTTTTTTCTACTACAGACATAACTTTCTCCATTTTTTGTTTAAAGAATAAGTTATAAAATTATAATATTTAAAAAAATATTTGTCAACACACTGAAAAGCCCGAAAATGACTTCGTCATTTTCGGGCCCAAACCCAAAAAACCTTCCAAACCTAACTTTCAGACTTTCCGTTTATGTGTTATAATTTCAAACATTATGGAAATCAGAAACATAGCAATTATTGCCCACGTTGACCACGGAAAAACCACTTTAACAGACGAGATTTTAAAACAAACTCAAATGGTAAAAGAAGGAGTTTCAATGGATTCAAACGATTTGGAAAAAGAAAGAGGAATTACTATTTACGCAAAAAACACCTCTGTATTTTACAAAGATACAAAAATTAACATTTTAGATACACCAGGTCACGCCGACTTTGGATCAGAAGTAGAACGAGTTTTAAAATCAATTGACTCGGTTTTGCTTGTAGTTGATGCTCAAGAAGGGCCAATGCCACAAACAAAATTTGTTTTGAAAAAATCTCTTGATTTAGGACTAAAACCAATTTTAGTTTTAAACAAAATCGACAAAGAAGGAGCCGACGTAGACAAAGCTCACGACCAAGTTTTTGACTTGTTTGTAGAACTTGGAGCAACAGACGAACAACTTGACTTTGATACTGTTTATGCAATTGGACGAGATGGAGTTGCAAAAACTTCAATGTCTGATGAACTAAAAGATATCACTCCGCTTTTAGATTTGATTTTAGAAAAAGTACCAGCTGCATCTTCTGAACAGAATATTAACTCAGAACTAAAAGCGCAAGTTTTCAACCTAGCTTACGACAACTTTTTAGGCCGAATGGGTATTTTAAGAATTTACGAAGGTAAAATCAAACAAGGACAAAACTTGTTTGTTAAAAACCATAACCAAGAAACTTTCACAGGAAAAGTTGTAAAACTTTTTACATTTGAAGGACTTGAAAGAAAAGAAGTAAAAGAAGCTCAAGCAGGGGATATTGTTATGTTAGCCGGAATTCCTGAAATTTTCATTGGACAAACTTTAGCTGAAAATGAGGCTGCAGAACTTATGGACGAAATTAAAGTTGACTCTCCAACAATTTCTTTAAATATGTTTGTAAACGATTCTCCATTTTCAGGAAGAAGCGGAAAATACTTAACTTCAAGACAAATCAGAGACCGACTTGAAAAAGAACTTGAAATGAACGTAGGTTTGAAAGTTGACTTTTCTGATGATTCAAAATATGTAGTTTACGGACGTGGAGAACTTCACCTGGCAGTTTTAATCGAAAACATGAGAAGAGAAGGTTTTGAACTTGCTGTTTCATCTCCAAAAGTTATTACAAAAGAAGTTGACGGGCAAACTTTAGAGCCTTTTGAAGAAGTAAATATTTTAGTACCGGAAGAATTTTCAGGAACCGTTATTGAAAAACTTGGAAAAAGAAAAGGGGTGATGATGGACATGCAAACTGACGAACATGGACAAACAAAAATTATTTTTGAAATTCCAACACGAGGACTTTTAGGATACAGAAACGAGTTTATCGTTGACACAAAAGGAGAAGGGATTTTAACTTCATTGTTTTTAGATTTTAAACCTTATGCAGGAGAAATTTCAAAAACAGCACTTGGTTCAATGATTTCAATGGCAACAGGAAAAGTTTTAGCCTTTGCTTTGACAACCCTGCAAGAAAGGGGAGAGCTATACATCAAACCATCAGACGAAGTTTACGAAGGAATGGTTGTGGGAAACACTTCAAAAGGAGAAGATATGACAGTTAACCCAACAAAAGGAAAACAGTTAACAAACATGCGTGCGTCTGGATCTGACGAAACTGTTCGGTTGACGCCGGCAACAGAGATTACTTTAGAAAAAGCAATTGATATTATTAAAGACGATGAGTTTATTGAAGTAACACCCAACGCTGTTAGACTCCGAAAAGAATTCCTAACAGAAACCGAAAGAAAAAGAAACGGAAAAAAAGTTTAATAAAAAACAGTTAACCTAAAAAGTTAACTGTTTTTATGTTCACAAAAAATAATTGACAATATAATTTAAAAATATTATAATAACCTTTGCTTTTTATAAGTGAAAAAAAATTCAATAACAAAAAACCGGAGTAAAAAATGAATATCAGTCAAGATATTTTGGAAATAAGATTAAAAGAAAAAGAAGAGAAAGTTCTTCTTGATAAAAAAAATTTAAAGCAAGCAGTATTGATGGATAATGGTACTGACAGTGCTGATGATGCGGCTAAGCAGGAAGAGATTCGTAGACTTGATAAAACTTTACAGAACTCTAGAGAAGAATTAAGAAGAGCAAGAAGAGCTCTCAAAAAGTTTATATTAAATAAAAAAACTTTTGGTGTTTGTGTTGATTGCAATCAAAAAATACCCGATGCTCGAATCGAAGCTAATCCTGATGTTCAACGGTGTGTTGATTGTCAGGAAGATTATGAATTTGAGCAAAGAAAAAAGGGGCTGAGAATCCCAGCTTAAATTTTTGTTAACAAAAATGCAGGCAAGGCTTCGCCTTGCCTGCACAACACAAAATTTAAAACTTATAAAAAAAGCGATGGACTAAACATTTTGTTTAGTTTTTTTATTTGTTATAATATAAAATTATGGAATATGTATATATTACAATATCAGTTTTAATAATTATTTTAGGTTCTTTATCAGGAATCTTGTTTATTAACAAAAAATTTGAAAAATTTTTTCAAGAAAAAATAAAATATTTTATTGCTTTTTCGGCTGGAGTTTTTTTAATGACAGTTTTTTCAGTTACCAAAGAAGTTTTTGAATTATCCCAAAACTTTGTTTATCCTGTTTTATTTATTGCATCTGGATTTTTATTTTCAGTGGTTTTAAACATTTTTATCCCAGAAACACATCAACACCACACTTCAAAAGACTGCCAACACACAAAAAACAAACATTCAGCCAAAAAAGTCTTAATCGGAGATTCAATCCACAACATCACAGACGGACTGATTATTGTTCCTGCCTTTTTTGCTTCAACTTATTTGGGAGCAGTTACTGTTTTTTCAATTTTTATTCACGAATTTATCCAAGAAGTTTCAGAATTTTTTGTTTTAAAAAAAGCTGGTTATTCAAGTAAAAAAGCTTTATTTAGAAACTTTTTAACATCTTTAACAATTATTTTGGGTGTTCTGATCGCATTGCTTATTTCTCAAAACAACTTTTTAGAAATGTCGTTGCTTTCGTTTTCAGCTGGAATTTTTCTAAATATTATTTTTAAAGATTTACTTCCAGAGTTATACAAAAAAGTTTCAAAGAAAAATCTAGTTTTATATACTTTAATTCTAATTTTAGGTTTTGGAGTTTTGTATTCTGTGAATTTACTTACTCCGCATACACATGTCTTAGAAGACGGTCAGCATCAAAACGATCATGATCACGAACACGAATAATAATAAAATAAAATGAAAAATATTATTTACAAAGCAGGAATAGATGAAGTGGGACGAGGCCCTGTTGCAGGACCTGTTTGTGTTTGTGCTTTTTTGATTAAAAAAGACTTTGAAAAAGAAGTTCAAAAAGAGCTTGAACAAATCACTGATTCAAAAAAACTTTCTGAGAAAAAAAGATATTTTTATTTTGAAAAAATCAAAAAATTAAAACAAGACGGGAAAGTTTTTTCATCGGCTGTTTTCGTTTCGGCTTTAGAGATTGATAAAATAGGAATTTCAAAAGCCATTAAAAAGTCAACTGAAAAATCTTTTTCAAATACTTTAAAACAAGTCCAAGATTTTGAACAAAAAGAAATTTTAGCTGATCTAAAAGTCTTTTTAGATGGAGGGCTTTTTTTGGAAAATCAAAATATTTTTCAAGAAACTATTATCAAAGGTGATCAAAAAGAATTTACAATTTCATGTGCTTCTGTGGTGGCAAAATGTATTCGTGATGATTATATGAAAAAAATCGCTTTAGAATTTCCACAATACGAGTTTGAAAAACACAAAGGTTACGGAACAAAAAAACACCTAGAAAACATTTCAAAACACGGCCCCTCTAAAATCCACCGTAAAACCTTCTTAAAAAAATATTTATAAAAGATTAAATAAAAAATAAAAAACACCAACATGAATGATTTGTAGATTATGTCCCCCCATGGGACGTCTCCAAACCTATGGTGTTTTTTAACTTAATATTAAGTTTAACCACATTATAATCTTTTTTACAAAAAAGTCAATTTTAAATTTCAGAAGTGCTAAAAACATCATAATATGTTAAAATAAAACTATAATAATAAAAAATGGCAAAAATAATAGATGATTTATTTGAATTTGAAATTACTCTTTCAAAAGATTTAGAATATGGTGATATAGATTACTATATGACTTTTAAATGGGACGGGAAACATATTTTAAATAACAATGTATTGAAAAGAAGTTTTGGTCCATGGAGCAAATTAAGTGAAGGAGTAATCTGGCAAGATGGAGAAGAGGAGGGTTATTTAATTGAAGTAATTAAAGAGTTGTTAGAAGATGACACAGAAAAAATATGGGGTGATTTTTTTGATGATGTAACAATTCATTTTGAACCTTTACCGTATTGGATTGATTATAAAAAGAAAAGTGGAATATTATATTTATCTGATGAATTTAAAGAAGAACAAAAACAAAGAAAAAAGAAAAAAAAGAAAATGGGGAAACTACCAGATGATGAATATGATATACATCTTTCTGTTGATTTTTCACAATTTGAAAAAAGAACAGGAGTCGGGCAAAAAGGTTTAACTTTTAATTTTAGTGCAACACGAGAAGATTTAGAAAAATTTGTAGAGCAGTTAGAAATTGAATATCAGAATTTAAAATGATAAAAACAAATAAAAAAATAAAATCGGAAAAAGAAAAATAACAAAAAGCATGAAAAACAAACCATCCAACCAAAGTTTTTCCTACTTTTTTCATTTTAAAAAAACTAAAATATGATATACTTTAATACAAGAAAAAAATAATTATGAAAAAAAAATATTTAAATAAGGTATTTTATAAAAATGCACAAAAAATGAAAGAAATACCAGATAATTCAATCGATCTGATTGTAACCTCACCTCCATATTTTAATATTAAAGACTATTCTAAAAATGGTCATCAAAACAAGAAACATAGTAAAAAAAAATCAAGTCAAATTGGTGATCTTGATGATTATAAAGTATTTATAAAAGAATTGTTAAAAGTTTGGAAAGAGTGCGAGAGAATTTTAAGACCTAACGGAAAAATGGTAATCAATACACCACTAATGCCGATGAAAAAAAAAGATTACTCCACTCATCAAAATAGACACATCTTTGATTTAAATGCTGATATACAACATTCAATATTAAACCGTAAAAACACTAAAATGTTTCTTTATGATGTTTATATATGGGAAAGAACCAACCCAAGCAAAAAACTAATGTTTGGTAGTTATCCGTATCCAAGAAACTTTTATGCACAAAACACTAGTGAATTTATTACTGTTTATGTCAAAGATGGGTTAACAAATAATAAATCTAATAAAAAAAATAAAGAATTAAGTAAGTTAACTGACAAAGAATGGGTTGAATTTACTAAGCAAATTTGGAAAATTCCAATTCCAGGAAGGGGTGATATAGCTTTTGGGGAACACAGTGCAATAATGCCTGAAGAAATAGTTTATCGTTGTGTAAGATTATTCACATGTGTTGGTGATGCTGTCCTTGATCCATTCACTGGGAGTGGAACAACATTGAAAGTTGCAAAAGAAAACGGTCGTAATTTTGTTGGATATGAAATAATGGAGAGTTATCGTGATATAATTGATAAGAAAATTAAATTAGCTATTAGAAAAAATGAAGAAAAAACTCGAAAAAAATAAAATATATCAAATGGATTGTTTTGATTTTATAAAAAATCTAAAAAATGAATCCGTTGATCTTGTTGTTGTGGATCCTCCTTATAACATGAATAAAGGTGATTGGGATAAATTTAAATCAGAAAAAGATTTTTTTAATTTTACTTTTAAATGGTTGGAAGAAATAATTCCAAAAATTAAAAAAAATGGTAGTATTTATATATTTAATACTCCTTATAATTCAGCATTTATTCTTAATTTCTTGGTAAATAAAAAATTAAATTTTCAAAATTGGATAACTTGGGACAAGCGAGACGGCATGGGAGCAGCGAGAAGGAAATTTAGTAACGGACAAGAAACAATATTATTTTTTACTAAAGGAACGAAACATACTTTCAACTATAACGATATTCGTACACCCTATGAATCAACAGAAAGAATAGAACATGCAATGAAAAAAGGCATTCTGAAAAATGGTAAAAGATGGTTCCCTAATCCCAAAGGACGATTGTGTGGAGAAGTATGGCATATAACAAGTGAACGACACAAAAATAAAATTAAAGGAAAAACTCAAAAAATGAGTCACGCAACCCCTAAACCTTTAGATATGATTGAAAGAATAATTAAAGCAAGTTCTAATGAAGGTGATTTGGTGGTAGATTTTTTTGTAGGAACAGGGACTACAGCAGTAGCATCCAAAAAATTAAAAAGAAATTTTATTTGTGCAGATAAAGAAAAAAAATATGTTGGAGTCGCAAAAAAAAGATTAAAAAATATAAAATAAAAAATATGGAAAGTAAGAATATTGACACTACTAAAATATTAAAGCAGATTTTAGAAATAAAGCCAGAAAATAAATTTTTAAAATATATTGTAAATAGGATACAAAAAGATGATTATCGAGGGACACATATTTCTCAACACAATAGATACACTATGGAATATATGGAGCAAGTGTTTAATACAATATTTAAGATTGCTGGAACAAACAAATTTGCAATTCCTACAGGTGATCATAAAATAAATTTTAATGATATTGATTTAGAAACTAAATTTAGTACATATAAAAAAATAGTTGATAGTCTATATGAAGAAACAGGTAAAGGAACATACAATTCTGTTAAGAAGAATTTTTCTGTTGATTGGGATAAAATGTCTTTCTTGAACAGGTATGATAAGGATGGAAAGAAAAGAAACTCTTTCAAAGGTGTGGGAGTGCATTATATACAACTAACTGAGACAGCTGTGTCTCTAATAAAAGAAACTAACATTTTAAAGAAATATAAGATTTTTACCGATGCAGTAGAAAGATTGTTTGGGAATAAACTTTCAGAAATTGTTGAAACTATTTATTATTCAGACTACAGAAATACTACTATATCAATATATGAATTTGTTTTTATATTACTTGATAGTTCTCTTGGTCGTGAAGAAAAAATTGAGTTGATGCAGTCATATAGAGAACTGCCAAAAATAGGTAGAAATAAATTTTTTGATAAAATGAAGGAATATGCTAAACCAAGTAACTTCGATGGGAACAAAACAAAAAAAAGAGATTTTCACAATTGGAAAAATGAGTCACAACAAATTTTGTCATTACTAAAGACAACAGTGTATTTTGACGTAGTCCTGAATAGATTTTTAAAATTAAACGTTGGCAATACTGGTATTTTTTCAGAAGATATGCTACAAAAACGTTCGGAATCTGTTAAAATTGATTATTTTAAAGAGCACGGAATAAATAAAAAAAGTAATTTCGAATTACATCATATAATACCTTTTCGTCATGCAAGAAATAAAAATGAATTGAAATTAATTGATAATTATAAAAACTTAATATATTTACACAAAAGTAAACATAAAGAGATCACAAAAAATAAAGATAGACATGTTGTTTTGTTTATAGATCCAGAAAAATTACAACTGTCAGATTTTGAAAAAAACACGATAGAAGCTATTAACAATGATAATACAGAGTACTCAAAAAATGATTCTATTTTAAAAGCAATGATGAAACACAATAAATCATTGTTAGAATCTATTTTTGAATATAAACAATAAAATAAAGTTTTAAATGCTGAAAACAAAGATTACAAGCTTATTGGGTTACCATTTTTCAATTCTGGAAATAATAGTAATTTTGAAGAAAAATTTGATGATTTAAAAAATTAAATTTGCTTTTAAATTATTTTTAATGTAAGATAAAAGTATATGGAAAATACATATAATAATAAAAAAACATTAACAAAAAGAATTATTGTTGCAAAAGCAGTTGCATTTATTTTTGCGGTTATTTATATTGCAACTTTTGTAACACAAACAAATCACGATTTAGTAAGCAAATTAAGTTTAGGAACTTTACTTGTTTGCATGACTATGGGTCTTGTGATTGCTCTTGCTGGAGTTTTTGCAAAACATCCATTTTTAGGTTTTCAAATGAAGTGGTATTTAAGAGGAGCTTTTTTAGGAACACTTATTATTTTCATGTTTGTTCTTTTGTCTTATGATGCATTTAAAACTGTTATAGATAGTCCTTTGATTTCTTGGATGGGAATTGAAAGTCCGTATTGGGCAGTAATCGACGGAACAATTATGGGACTTATAATTGATTTTGTTGCAACAAAAATGGCAGGTGAGGGGAGAGAGCTTGAAATTTCTTAAGTAAAAAATAAACACAAGCAGTGTTTGTTTTTTTAATAAATTTTGATATAATCAAATGAGTATTAACAACAGATCGGGGGTGATCTAAAAATCTCAAGTCACAGAATAATTATGTGACTAGTATAAAAAGTTGTTTAATCCGCACAAAAAAATAAAAAATGTGCAAAAAATATTTCCTCTTGCGGGATAAAAAACCGCAGGAGGTTTTTTAATTTTCATAGTATTTATATTGTGCGACACTTCACTTTTTAGTTACTTTGTTTACTAAAATAGTGATACATAAATTTTGTTATGAAATTTCCCAAATAAAAACTTTATAAAAGACTTAAGTGTGATAAGCTCATGATTATTTAAAAATTATTTTAAAATATAAAAAAATTCTAAAAACTTTATATAAAATATGTTAAGTTTATAAATTTAATCATTTTAGCAGAATTTAAATAATAAAATAGTTAAATGTTACCATAAGTTAATTTTTAAGCATAAAACAAGCCCAAAAATGGCTTTCTAAGAGTTTTTAGAGGTACCACCATACCTTTATAATATTTTTCAAACCGAAAGTTTTTAAGCCCAAAATTAGACAATATGTAATAATTGAACTTTTACTTCAAAACAAAAAATAAAGGTATAAACATAAGGCTAAAATTTTAATACAAACATATTAATTAACAAAATATTTAGATAAAAAGTTTCGGTAGACAGAAACAGCATAGTTATTAAAGTAAAAAGATAATTGTGCAATATCAAATATATTAAAAGTATTATATATGTTAAAATATATAGTAATTTAAAGTATTCAAGCCGTTTCTTAACACCCCTGAACATATTTGTCGTAAAAGATATATTGTGCGACAAATAAAAATAATTCTAATAAACAAATAGATCACTTCTCTCTTTCTTTTATTCTCTTTTAAAAAAACAGGAGCTAAAAAACAAGCAACAACTTTTGCTTGTTTTTTATTTAAACAATCTCAACTCTTTTCCCAATGGCTTGAACATATCTATAAAATAAATCTACAGACGGAGTTACTTTTCCATTTTCAATCTTTGAAATATAAGTTTTATCTTTTCCCAACTTGTCTGCAATTTCTTGTTGAGTTAATCCTGACTCTTTTCTTTCGTTTATTAAATCCTCAGCTCGAAATAAAACCATCGCTTTTTTTCTATTGAGCTCTCTTTTTTTTGTACCCTCTTTTCCAAAAACAGAATCCAAAACATGATCAATGTTATAAGTATTTTTCTCTGATGGATTTTTATTTAAATTTTTACTTGAAAATATATCTTTTTTATTTTTCTTTGTCATAGGCTTTTTTAATTAATTTAATTTTTTCTAACTCTTTTTTACTTAACTTTTGATTTTTCTTTTTAATTCCATTAAACAAAACAATTATTTTGTCGTTTTCATAAATATAAAAAATTCTAAATTCGTTATTTCCGTACTGCGTTCTTAACTCATAAACTCCTTTTACACTCTTTATCTTTTTTACAAAATGTTTCAGAGTAAATTCTTGTCTAAACTTTAAAATATCAAGGGCCTTCAAAACTTTTACTGCTTCGTTAAATTCTAATTTACTTATAAATTTATCAAAATAATTTTTATATTTTTTGATTTCCCTATTCATACCTATATATTATCACAGTTGATAAATATATCAACATTTAAATTGTGAATAACTTGCATTATATATCAACCTTAAAAATATTAAATTTCACTAAAATAAAAGAGGTTTTTAGTTTTTTCTTTCTTTCCTCCTTTACAATTGACTTTTTAAAATTTTGGATTATACTTAAAGTATGAATTAGCTCTGCATTTGTATTTGCAGCCCCGGGAATTGGACCCGGAACGCCCAAATACTGCAGGGCTTTTTCTTTTATTTTTTTTAAATAAAAAACAGTTTTTATGATGTTTGTAATCATAAAAACTGTTGTTATTTACCTTGCTGACATCTGTTGGTACAAATACCAAACTCGTCACAAGTTGGACAGCCGAATTTGACTGTTTTAATTTTTGTAATTTTTTCAGGTTTAAAAATTTTTGGCTTCCCAATTTCTCCTTTTTTCATTTTCTGCCTCCTTGTTAAAAATTGAACTTTTTATATTATAACAAAAAAACATCATATTTAAAAATATAAAGTTTTTTTGAAAAAATTATCTTAAAATCTTACAAATGAAACTACACTATCACCTTCTTTAAGTCTCATTATTCTTACTCCTTGTGTGTCACGGTTTAGTTTTGGCACAGAATCAATTGAAATTCTAATAACCTGAGAGTTTTTAGACATAGCGATTACTTCTTCATGTTCTGGATAAACTACAGAAGATTTAACAATAAGACCTGTTTTTTCTGTTACTTTGGCTGTTTTTATACCACTTCCACCACGAGCTTGTGTTTTGTATTCTGTGGCTTTTGTTTGCTTTCCATATCCGTTTTGAGTAATCACTAAAATATAAGCATCGTCTTTTCTTCCTTTTTCTAAAATAGAAAGTGAAACCACAATATCATCTTTTCCAAGTTTAATTCCTCGCACCCCACCGGCTGTTCTACCCATGTTTCTGATTTGTGATGATTCAAAATGAATAGTTTTTCCTTGTTGTGAAGTTAAAACAACATCATCTTGTTCTTTAACAAACCTTGCGTCAATAAGTTCGTCATCGTTTTTCAAAGAAATTGCAATAAGCCCGTTTGCTCTGACTTCAAAAAATGCATCAGCAGCAGTTTTCTTGACAGTCCCGTTTTTTGTAACCATAATCAAAGATTCTGCACTTTCTTTAATCTCTTTGTCCATTGTCAAAACAGAAGTGATATTCTCCCCTTCTTCAAGTGGTAAAAAGTTAGCAATAAACTTCCCTTTAGTTGTTCTTTTTCCTTCTGGAAGTTCATACATTTTGGTTCTGTAAACCTTTCCTTTTGAAGAAAAGAACAAGATATCTGAATGAGTTGAAGAAGTGATAAATTCTGAAATCACGTCGTCGTCTTTTGTTGACATATCAGAAACTCCCTTTCCTCCCCTTTTTTGAGCTTTAAACTCTTTTGGATTTGTTCGTTTCAAATACCCTTTTTCTGTCAAAACAAGAGTTGATTGTTCGTTTGGAATTAAGTCTTCTACTTTAAAGTTTCCAGCTTTTTGTGGTACAACCACAGTTCTTCTTTCATCTCCATATTGTTCTGCAACTTCATTTAACTGTTCTTTGATGATTTTTATAATTCTTGCAGGAGATGACAAAATATCTTTCAAATCTTTAATCTTTGCCAAAAGTTCTTTAAGTTCATCTTCGATTTTCTTTCTTTCAAGTCCAGCCAACTTTTGAAGTTTCATATCCAAAATAGCTTGAGCTTGAATTTCTGTGAATTTAAACTTTTTAATCAAGTTGCTTTTAGCTTCAACAGTGTCTTTTGAAGCTTTAATAATTTTAATCACTTGATCAATATGATCAAGAGCTTTTTTCAATCCTTCTAAAATATGCGCTCGAGCTTCAGCTTTTTTCAAATCAAACTCTGTTGCTTTGTAAATAACTTCTTTTCTGTGAGCAATAAAATCTTCTAAAACATCTTTTAAATTCAAAGTTTTTGGCACTCCTTCAACAAGTGCAACCATGTTAAAGTTAAACTTTTCTTCAAGCTGTGTGTTTTTATATAAATAGTTTAAAATTTTCTGTGCAAATGCTCCCCTTTTAAGTTCGATTACAACTCGGATGTCAGCGGTAGACTCATCTCTTAGATCTTTCAAACCTGTGATTTTTTTGTCACGGAAAAGGTTGGCAATTTTTTCAACAAAAACAGCCTTGTTCACACGAAACGGCAAAGAAGTAACAACAATTTTACTTCCTCCACCGTCTGACTCTTCAACTTCTGCATGTCCTCTTACTACAACTCCTCCACGACCTGTTTGGTATGCTTCTAAAATATCTTCATTGTTAAAGACAATTCCTCCGAGTGGAAAATCAGGTCCTTTTACAAACTGCATCAAATCTTTTACAGAACAAGTTGGATTATCTAAAATATGTTCTGTTGCATCGGTTAGTTCTTTTAAATTGTGTGGTGGAATATTTGTAGCCATTCCAACAGCAATACCCAAAGTACCGTTTAACAAAAGCCCTGGAACTCTTGTTGGCAAAACTTTTGGTTCTTGCATTGAGCCGTCGTAGTTTGGTGCATATTCAACAGTTTCTTTTTCAATATCAGACAAGTACGCAGAAGTGATTTTTTGCATTTTAGCTTCGGTATATCTGTGAGCAGCTGGTGAATCACCATCAACCGAACCAAAGTTTCCTTGCCCCCAAATTAATGGGTATCTATATGTAAAATCTTGTGCCATTCCAACCATTGTTAAGTAAACAGCAGCATCTCCGTGTGGGTGGTATTTACCTAAAACGTCTCCCACAACACGAGCAGATTTCATAAACTTTGAAAAAGCTGTAAGGTTATTTTTGTGCATAGAATAAATAATTCTTCTATGAACAGGCTTCATTCCGTCTCGCACATCAGGAAGCGCACGGTCTGTAATAACCGACATGGCATAGTCAATATATGACTTTCGCATTGTATCAACAATAGGTGCTTCAATGATTGACTTATGTTCCAAAACATTATCTAAATTTTTGTTATTTTTTTCTTCTGACATATTATATTGTTTTTAATTCTATTAATTCTTTTTTTCCTTCTTCTGGTAAATCTTTCTTTTTGATTGTAAGTTTTTCTTCAGTTTTAAGTTCTGAACCAAGCTCGGCTGAAAACTCTTTCAACTGATCTTTTGATGAGTAAAAAATAGGAATTACAACTTTTGGTGAAAATTGTTTTACAAATTTTGCAGCTTCTTTTGGGGTGAAAGTTTCTTCCCCACCAATTGGTACAATGAAAATATCTCCTTTGTTAAATTCTTCATAAGCTTCGTTTGAAAAATCTTCGGCTTTTGAAATCGGACCAATTACAACTAAGTTAATTTCGTCAAACAAAATTGAATAAGAAGTGATCATTTCATCTGCTTTTTGAAACTTTTGTTTCAAACCGTAGCCTTTAATGAACACATCTGAAATCTCGTATTCCCCTGCTCCTTTGATTGTAAATGGAACTTTGTCTTTGTAACTTACTTGATCATATCCGTTAAAATCTGGGTGATACAAGCAAGAAATGGCAATATCTGAGCCAAATTTTGTTGTTTTTTGTTTAGAATTTTTTGAAATTGGATTAAATGCAATTGTTTTATCTGCATATACAAATTTTAAAAACGATTCTCCGTGTTTTGTAATTATCATATGTGTTATATTATACCAAAAAAAGCCTAAAAATTCCACTTTTTTGGACATTTTTAGACACATATTTTAACTTAAAATATGTCAAAAAGCCCGAAAATTGCTCCGCAATTTTCGGGCCCATTCCCAAAAAACCCATTATTTCAAAAATTCATATTCATAAACTTTCGGTTTAATTTTTTGTGCAAGTATTTTCATTTTTTCTTTTAAATTCAAGTTCAGTTTTGTATAAGTTTCATCATCACTTCTTGAATTCATTCTTCCTGCTTTACTTCTTCCTTGAAAATATTCTCGTATATCATAATAACTTGCATTTACATTTGCACCATATTGTTTATGGTAATACTTCCAAAGTTCTTTTCCTGCTTCAAAAACATCTTTTGCTTCTTTTGAAAATTCTAACTCTTGATTTTCTTTAAAATGATTTTGATATTTTTCAAAAAACTTTTTATCAACTTCAATTGTTGTATTTTCTGAAAGTTCTTTTTGAATATTTTTTTCTTTTTCAATAACAATTTTTCCTGATTTAAAATCAGAAATAAAATCTATCATAAAATGATTTGAAAATCTTTCTTTTGCATCAACTTCTTGTTCTGAAAAAGGAACCCAAAAATTTTCTCCTTCTTTTGAACTTATTCTGTTTTGTGTGTGAAACAAAGTAAAAGTTAAACAATCCAATTGAAATTCAAAATCATTTTGCCAACCATCTTTCGGATATAAAAATTGATCTCTATCATTTAACCAAGTTGCCTTAATACATAACCTGACAGTAAAAAATATACAACTTTGAATTAAATTTTTTATTGTAATTTTTATTCTCGTATTATGGTTTTTTTCATTTAATTTACTTGCAATAAAAACCAAACTTCTTTGTTGAAAATCACTCCCTGTAGTATTTAAAATACCTATAAAATTTTCAGGTTCTTTTTCTGAAAAAGTTGGAATCCACTGACTGATAAATTTATTGTTTTTATTAGAAGAAATATTCTTAAAGCCTAAAAAATCACAATTTTTATTATAAATATCAGCCTTAATTTCGTCGAAATCATCAATTTTTTCACCATTCCAAATAAAAAAACCAATAGGAAATTTTCCTTTTACATTGTCAAAGGTGTCAGCTGGAGTTAAAAATAATTTTTCAAGTTTTGGTCTAAAGTTTTGTCTGAAAATTTTAAAATTAGAACCTTGCAAATTTTTCAACTTTGAAAAATTTGCAATTTTTGACTTTGGAATTTCTTTATAAATTCTTATTAAAAATTGAGCAAAAAGTTCATTTCGTGCTTTTGATAATTCTGACTCATACTTTTTATAAATTAAATTTTCTGTAGTTGTTCCAGCCTTGTGTTCTCCCTTACCTGATATTTTTGTTTTATTTCCAGCTTCCGCATACGGTGGATTAATATACAAAATCAACTTCTTTCTTTTCTCTTTATCATTTATTATATCTTGTAAACTTTGTGGTAACTTATCAAAAGAGTCATTCAAAAAATCAAACTGAAAAACTTGTTTTTCTAACAAATTTTGTTTTCCAGCTTTAATATTTTCATGCATTACATTTACATCAACTTGATCAAGTGTTGATGCATAAATATTATATTTATTTGTTAAACCTGCAAGCAGGTTTCCAGTTCCAGCTGCACAATCCCAAACATAATACTCATCTTGCCAATCTTCTCCAAAAACATCTGCAATATACTTTTGTGAAAGTTCTACCCACTGTCTTGGTGTAAAAAATGCTCCTTTTCTTTCGCGAATATCTTGTGGCACTATCAAGTCTCTTCTTTGAATAATATATTCTTGAAATTTTTTCTGTGGTGGTCTTTTGTAACTTTTCCAAAAAGATTGATAAATATCATTATTGTTTATGTTAATAGTTGCATCAAACATTTGTTTTAAATTTTCTTTTGAAATTTTATAACCTTCATTTTGGTAAATTACAAATAAATTTTCTTTTATACTAACATCGTCTGATGTGTCTTGTGTGTTTTTGTCATCTACAAACAAATCGGCTAAATAAAAGTCGCTATCTAAAATATTTGATTTTTTTAATTCCTCCCAATCTACAGCAATTATGGGTTTAACAACTTCAAGCCATCTTAAATATATTGGAATAAAATTATTTTTATTAATTTTTATTTTATTACTTTGTTTTGATAGCGCAATGTTTGTTTTAATAAATTTCTCAAGTTCTTTTTTGTCTTTTATATAGTTAAAAGTATATGTATTTTTTGTTAAAATACTTTCTATTCTTTCTTTAATTATTTGAAATTCTTTTGTTTCATGATTTGATGGAGTAACATTCCAATTAAAATCATTTAAATGAAAAATATCCTCAATAGAAATATAAGGTACAAAAGAAATTTTGTGAAAATCAAATGCTCCTAAAAATTCAGGTGGCAGTGTTTTATCAAAAGTTTTTGCTTTTCCAATTGTTAAAATTAACTGTACAAACATCGTTACAGTATCATAGTCTCCAGTTTTAGCTTCGGCCCACAAAAGAGGTTGTCTTATAGACTTGCCCCCCCCCCGAGACTTTCTTGCAGGGTTTGTTGTTTTGAAAATACTGAAAAATCAATATTTCCGATAATTTCTGTTGTATCAAATAAAGAAAACCAATCTTCTCCTACTTTATTTTTCAACTCTTCTTCTCTTATATTTTTATACATTTTTTTATTTTATTGTTTCAATTATATCACAAAAATAAATAAATTTTAAAAAAACCGCGAAACAAGTTTCGCGGTTTTTGTCTGGGGGAAATTTTAAGAATAATATTTCCCCAATAAGACTTTTATCATAAACCGATATAAAAATTCGTGAATAACTTTTTCTATATCATATTCCCCTTCCGAAGAACAATCTTTTGATAAACTTGCGTCAATGAAGTTAAATATAGTTTGATTGTCTTTACAAAACTCTTCAACTTCCAAAATTGCTTGTTTAAAACATTCGGGCTCAGATGTAATTATCATAACCCCATCTGCATTTGAAATCTCACCCATAAAGATTTTGTCTCTATGAACGATCTGCAATTCACTTACAAACTCAAATTTCTCAACTGTTTCTAAAAGAAACTTACTGTCAGGATTTGAAGTCAAAATAAAGACTTTTATTTCTTTCATTATCTTTTCCCCCAACCTGGTTTGCTTGTAGATCCTAAAAGCAAATTTGAATTTGCTCTTGAAAGTAACAGCTTTTCTTTTTCAAGATCAGCAATTCTTTTTCTGAGAGCTTTACTCTGGATTTTTAAATCTTTTTTATCTTCTTGAAGCTGTTTTATTTGGGCTTCAAGTTTTAGTATATCCTGAATTGCCGATGCGTAATCAGATGACATATTTTTCTCCTTTTGTTAATGAAAATTAGATAACATTTTATATTATATTTATCTTTTGTCAATAGTTTCAGAAAGCCCGAAAACAGCGCAGCTATTTTCGGGCTTACTTAATCTAAAAAACGAAAAAACAAAACAACCTTTCGGTTGTTTTATTTTAATCTTCTTTTTTCTCTTCGGCTTCTTCTTCCTCATTTTCTGATTTTTCTTCTTCTTTTGGTTCTTCTGTAACCTCTTCTTTCTTTTCTTCTTCAGCTGGAGCTTCAGTTTCTTCAGATGCTTTTTCCTCAGCTTCTTCGGCTTCTTTTGCTTCTTGTTCTGCTTTTAATTTTTCTTCGTCAATGACTGGTGATTTTTTAGGAAGAACATTGATTTTTTCTCCTTTAATCACTCCTTCTTTAACCAAAATATTGTGAACAGTTTCTGTTGGTTGTGCACCGTTTGAAATGTATTTTAAAATTTCATCTTTTTTCAATTCAACTGTTTTTCTGATTGAATCATAGTGCCCAACAATGGCTACGTGTTTGTTTGATTTAACACCTGTTGTCTTGTCTGTTACAACAACTCTGAAAGAAGGATCGTGTTTTCTACCTACTCTTTGTAATTTTATTTTTAACATAATTAACCCAAATTTTACCAAAAATACACCAAAAGTCAATATTAAAACTTTTTATTTTAACAGTTTTTATCACAATCGTTTTCTGTAACTCTTTTTAAAACAAAAAAATTTATAAAATAAAAAATCAGCAAAATTGCTGATTTTTTAAATTTTTACTTAGGCTGGAGAAACTGAAGGAGCTGTTTTTTCTACCTTTTCTGGTATTAACCGTGTTGGTACTGGTTGTGCCACTGGCTCTTGTGGTTGCATTCCACCCATCATAAATCCACCCATCATAGTCATCACATCAACAGCTTTCTCTGGTTTCTCAATCTCAATAGTATTTGCTTTATTTTCAGTAGCTGTAATATTTAGTTTTATATCTAAATTTCCTTGAACTGTTTTGTTGCCACCCATTTTTTTATCTAATTCATTTCCTAGCTTAATAAAATCAAATTCAAGATTAACTTTTGATTTTACAATTTTATTATCTTGAGTTATCCAAAGATACATATTTCCTTTAATATTATTTTCTAAAATATCTTTATTTTCTTTCAAAACTAAAGACATTCTATCAATTTCTTTCATCACATCCTCGCTATTCAATTCAGGATTTTTTTTGATATTTTCTTTAACTACCTCAACATAAAAATCAATAAGTTTTTCTGTATCAAACTCTACTTCAAATTTTCCTGCTTTGCTCCCATTTACACTATCTGTTTGATTTAAAAAATTTAGTTTAAATGGTTTGTGTTTTAGATATGAGTTTTTAACAGCAGCTAACATTTGTTTTTGTTCATCAAGACTATAAATTTGATCTATATTATTTACACCTTGTGGATCTAAACTTTCAAGTTTTTTCAAATCAATGAAGAAATCTTTGTTGTTTATCATCATTCCAAAAAATTGAATTCCTGATTGAATTTGTTTATCGTCTTCAAAAATTTTCATCAATTTGTCTAAATCTGTTGATACTTTAAAATACATGCTGTCATCAACTAATTTCATTCCAAAATCAACCTCTAAATCCTTGATTTCTTTTTTTCCAAATTCTTCTGTATCAATATTAGCTGAGATTTTATTTTTCAAATCAAAGTCTAATTTTTTGTTTCTTAAATCTTGTTGAGTTTTACCAGCAGATTTCATTTTAAAATCAATCTTTTCTCCTTCAACCTCTCCTTTAACTCCTATTTCCATTTCAATTTCACCTTTTGTAGGCATTTCTATATTTTTTATTTGTTCTTCAAGTGTTTTTTCTATACTTATGTTTTTAGCAAAATCTTGATTTTGTTTATAAAAATAAGCAAAAGCAGAAGCTGCTACCACAAACACCACAAATAAAATAATTAATTTTTTCTTTTTCATATTTTATTTTATACAATTTATAATAAATAATTATAACACCAAAAATTAAAAAAACAAATTTAAGTGAAATAAAATTAAAGTAAAAAATCCCTTAAAATAGAACAAAAAAGTTAAGCTCTCTTCAAATCCTTCTGGATATGACAAAATTAAAATAAAAAATCCCTGCGCACTGCTCGAGATTTTTTATTTATTTTGTCCACCCAGAAGGACTTGAACCTTCGACCTGCCGGTTAAGAGCCGGATGCTCTACCAACTGAGCTATAGGTGGATAAATTAAAACTTACAGAAGAGTAAGTTTTAATCTGTGCCCAGGATGGGAGTCGAACCCATACCACCGAAGTGACAAGATTTTAAGTCTTGCGTGTATACCAATTTCACCACCTGGGCATAACCTTACACACTAAGAGGCATGGGCGGGAATCGAACCCGCGCAATGTCGGTTTTGCAGACCGAAGCGTTACCACTTCGCCACCATGCCTTTTAAAGTATAAAGTAAAAGTATTATAACAAATTTTTTTAAAAAACAAAATCTTAAAATTACAAATAATTAACATAAAAAGAAAAAAGCCCATTTTCGCACTGCTTTAAATTTTAAAAGAGCGAAAATGGGCTTTTTTATTTTTATCTAATCTCAATTTTCTGACCATAAAATCTTGGTTCAACCCCAACTAAAATATCATAAAGCATTTTAACTCGAGCAAAAACTTCTCTGAAATGCACTTTGAAATTCCCAATTTTAGGGTCTTCCGCTGCAAAACCAACAGCATCTATTCCATAAAAATTTGCCAAAAACAAAGCCCTTTGCAAATGAAATTTTTGAGAAACCAAAGTTATTTTTTCTTGTCCAAAAACCTCCTTTGATCTGACAACAGAATCAAGTGTTCTAAAACCTGCATAATCCAAAAACATTTTATCTTCTGGAACTCCAAGTTTTAGTAAATCTTTTTGCATATCAACCGGCTCGTTATAATACTTTGTAGGATTTGAACCTGATAAAATCAAAAAGTTAACCTTCCCTGCTTCAAACAAATCATTGGCTGTTTTAATACGTTCTTTATAAAACAAGTTGTTAGCCCCTTTGGTATTTGCTAAATATTTTGAAGTTCCTAAAATCAAGGCTGTTTTATTTTTAGGCAATTCTACAATATCCGTATAAATTTTGTTTTTTGAAACAAGCAAAACTGCAATATTTGAAAACAAAATCAAACAAAACAAAAAAAGCAAAAAAAATAAAATAGTTTTTCTTGTGACTTTATATATTTTATTTTCTTTTACTTTTTTTAGACTCATATATTATATTTTAACTTTTTTTTAAATTAATTTAAACATTTTTAGGGCAAAAAATGTGTAAAAAATTAAAAACATTAAGCCTTCCCAAATATAAATTTTTTTTGTTTGAGCTGAAATATAGAAAATCAAAGTAGTAATAGCTAAAAATGGAAGACCAATTTGTAAAGTAATCTCATCAAGTTTAATGTTTTTATAAAGCCCTACAATACCTGTAATCATCAAAATATTGAAAACATTTGAACCAAAAACGTTTCCAAAGGCCAAGTCAGTCTTTCCTCTAAAGACAGCCTTGGTTGAAACTAAAATCTCAGGTAAAGATGTCCCAATAGCAACAGCCGACATTGAGATTACATCTTCTGCAACATCAAATTTTTCAGACATGGCAACAACAGAATCAATCAAATAATTTGCCCCTAAAGCAAGCAACACACCACCGCCAAGTAAAAGTGCAAAATCTCTTACTTCAAGTTTTGTTACAACTTCTTCTTTATTTTCTTTTGCTTGTTTTTTTTCATCTGCTGCTTCTCTAATTTTGTCATCTTCTGTCAAAAACTTTTTATTATTTAACAAGTAAGCAATATAAACAATGAAAGTTATAAAAATAATAAAGGCTTCCGCAAAACTAACTGTTCCGTCATAAGCAACAAACAAAAACAAAGAAGTTGAAATAACCAGAAGTGGAATTTCAATATTTGTTAAATTTTTAGTTGTTTGAATAACTCCTCCTAAAATGGCGGCAAAACCTGCTACAAGCAAAATATTTGCTACATTTGAACCAACCACATTGGCAGCAACAATCCCTGTTTTTCCATCCATAGCTGCTACAAACGATGAGGCAAGTTCTGGAAGTGAAGTTCCAACACCAACAATCAAAGCACCGATCACAAAAGCTGGCAGTTTAAAATATCTACCAATTCTTTCAGCTCCTTCTAGAAGAAAGTCTGAACCTTTTACAAGTCCCACCATTGAAACTAAAAATATTCCAACAAGAATAAATGAACTTAATTCCTTTGTAATTTCTATCATATATTTATTTTATTTATTTTTTTTAAAAAGTTTTTGAAATCATTGCTTTTTTGTAAACATCTAAATGGTTCAAAGCAATTCCTGTTCCACGCGCCACACAAGTTAAAGGATCATCTGCGATAAAAGCTTTAACTTTTGTTTGTTCTTCTACAAGCTGAGGCAGTCTCCTTAACTGACTTGTTCCCCCAGTTAATGTAATTCCAGATTCGATTACGTCTGAAGCAAGTTCAGGCGGAGTTTGAGCCAAAACATCTTTAATGGCTTTAATCATTTCTCCTAAGTTTTTAGAAATAGCTTTAACCACATCGTTTGTTGAAACTTCAATAGTTTTAGGAAGCTCTGTTGTATAATCTCGTCCTGAAACTTTGATTTTTAATTCTTCGTTGGGTTCAAAAGGTACAGCTGAACCTACTTCAATTTTAATTTTCTCAGCAGTTTTTTCACCAATAGCTAGGTTATAAGTTTTTTTAACATAGTCCACAATAGCTTTGTCGATTTTGTTTCCAGCTGATTTAACAGAGTTTGCACACACAATTCCTCCAAGTGAAATAACAGCAACATCGGTTGTTCCACCACCTATGTCAACGATCATTCTTCCTGTCGCCTCTTCGATTTTCATTCCAGATCCAATTGCTCCTAAAATAGGTTCTTTTACAATATATGCTTTTTTAGCTCCAGCTTTCATGGCTGCTTCAATCACAGCACGTCGCTCTGTTGAGTTAATCCCAGCAGGAACCGAGATCATCACTTCCGGTTTGAAAAGCGCAAACTTCCCTACGGCTTTTTTGATAAAATATGCAAGCATTGCTTCTGTAACACGATAGTCAGCAATCACTCCGTCTTTCATTGGCTTATAAGCAATAATTTCATCTGGAGTCTTTCCAATCATGGTTTTTGCTTCAGCCCCAATGGCTAAAATCTTTTTTTTGTCTTCTGAAATAGCAACAACAGACGGTTCGTTAATAACCACACCTTTGTTTGGTAAATACACTAAAACATTTGCTGTCCCTAAATCAATTCCTAATTTTTTGGTCAATAAACTCATAAGCTATATTATATCAAAAAATAAATAAAAAACTATTTTTTGTAAAAGTTTTCAAAATAATATTTATTTGAAAATAAAAAACCCGTTCACCTCCATGTAAACGAGTTCTGGATAGAGTTTATAAGACACTTCTTCTTTCTCTTATGTAATTCATTATACGATCTCTCGTCTCATAATCTATCCAGTCAAAATTATAAATTGGAAGATCCCTGTCTCCATTGTACTGATACATCACAAATCGATAACATAGAACATCTTCCTCATTAAACATCGCTTTTCTGTATTCACTTTTAAGCAAGTTTGATTTTCGATATTTTTCTTTCAATCCTTGAAGTAGCTGGTTATAAGTTTTACCTCTAACTTTACTTAAACAATATTCCTTTTGTTCTTGCAAATTCATTTGTTCACCTTTCACCGGCTTTATTTCCTCTTTTGGAATTTCAATTCCTTGTTCTTTGCTCAACTCCCTGAAAACAATTCCAAAAGAATGTTTTTGTTGCAAAAATACTCTCCTTGTATTTTCCAGATCTTCTTCAAAATATGTTTTTTCAATAAATTCTGGTGTATTTATCATACTTATAAGAAGTATGCATCCACTTTCATTTATTTTTTTATAATCTTCATAAAATTCCTCGTCTGATTTTGGTTCATAGTTTTTTTCAAAAAAATCTTGAGAAATGCCATACATCTTCAAAATTTCTTTAAATTTTTTACCACCAACCTTATCAGCACAATAGGAAGCATGCTCTCTGAAAGGAAGATCCTTCAGCTTTTTTTCTTCTGTTAGCTTGGACGATGTACATCCAAATAACAAAATAGAAAGAAAAAGGGTTACCACAATACTTTTAATGTTCATCTGAACTCTCCTGCTTTTACAAGCAAAAATAAAATAAAAAGTTTATATACAAGTTTTTATTAAAAACTTGTATATAAACAAACTAAAAAAATTTTAAAATAATTGTATGTTTGATGAAAGTATACGTCATCATTTAACATAAAATTTATTTTTAATAAAGTGTTATTTAAGAAAAACATTTTTACCTCCTTGGATAATTGTTTTAAAAATCATTGACTAACTACATTATATATTATATAAAAAAAAAAGCAAGTGCTTTTTTAAGAAACATTACCTTTTATAAAACGCCCACGAGATATCTTGCCCCAGTCTTCTACTTCTTTCCATACTTACAGGAACACACGAACCTTCAATCCCTCCATGTTCTCTTACAGCTTCTTTACACCCTTCAAGAGTACTATCATATTCACAATTCCTTAAAGCACCGAAAACACAATTTTCATCTTCCACAAATTTCACATCTATTCTTTGTGCCCCTTGTTCATGATAAGCATTTATTTTATCTCTAATAGCATCTACCACCACTTCTTGCTCACTTCTTAATTCTAAATTAAGCATATCTTTACAAGTAAATCCCGTAGTTACATCAAGCCAACCTCTACCTCTTTCATATTTTTCAGCCAAACACTCACCTATGCTGTTATAACAATATATTTTTTGACTCCTATCTGCAAAAACATAATCATCTCTCCCCTTAGCATACATACAATATCTGTTTGTGTTATTTTGTCTCATTTGTTCCTTCGCATCTGTTCCGAATCTTAAATAACAACCACTTATACGAACAAGTCCATTAGTATCTGTCTGTGTATTGAAAAAAGATTGTTCATCTATACACTCCTCTTTTGTCATACATCTTTTTTCATAACCACCAATTAGCGTATTGTGATCATCATTTAAATAACACCACCTATCCTCCGGAGTTTCAGGATCGTTGTTTGTATCTGTTAAAGAAGCATTACTTGAAGCTGTTCCTGAAATTGAAAAATTACTAAATCTTG
>PDQZ01000014.1 GCA_002747955.1 Candidatus Campbelliibacteriota bacterium
AGTGTCAACATCAGCCTGACATGTCCAAGCTGTTCCATTCCATTTTGCAATTTGCCCTGCTGTACAGTTTAAATCTTGTAAAGTGTCTGTGTTGTCTTTATATGCTGAAAGATCAACAGTAGTATCAGCTGCTGTTCCGTTTCCAAGAGTCAGTGTATCACCTGTTAAAGAGATTTGTTGTTCATCTGTATTTGTTGTAATTGCGGTTGTTAAATTCACACTTCCCCCGTTTGTTAAACTTAAAATATTTCCAGACAAAGAAAGTTGTTGTTCGTCTGTATTTCGGCTTCCTGTACCACCTCTTATATCAACATCACAAACCCATCTGTCACCATCCCATTTTAAAACTTGTCCTCTTCGACATTGAATATCAAGATCATTTGAGCCATGATCTTGTTCTAAATTTACAAAAAAGTTTTTTCCATTTCCATCTTTAAGGTGCAAAACTCCGTTTTGATAATCAACGGATTTAATAGAACCATTATTTGTGTAATAATTTTTATTTATTATTTCTTTTTTATTTATATAAACTTTTTTGTCACTATTTTTTTTAACTGGTGTTTGCTCTTTTTTTATATTTAAATTGTTGTTATTCCAACCTATAAAACTTGTTCCACCTTGAGCTTCATAACATTTTTGGTAGTTTCCGTATTTTACATTTGTTAAATCAAAATTGAAAATTTCTGAATTACTAACCGCATAAATACTTGAAAAACTAAATACCAAAAAAACGCTTAAAATATATTTTAAAATTTTGTTAGACATGTTTAAAATTAATTATTATTTTTATTAGATATATTATAACAAAAAAAGCATATTTTTAAAAGAAAAAACTAATAAAATTTATTAGTTTTTTACTTCATTTTCTTTTGTTTTGAAAATTTCTTCAAGTTGATCTCCAGCCTCTTTAACTAGCTCTTCCATTTTTTCTTTTAAAGAAAATTTATCATCTTCTGAGATTTCTTTGTTTTTTTCTTTTTCTTGAATTTCTTTCCAAAGTTCATCTCTGTGTTTTCTTAAAGTAATTTTTGCATCTTCAAGTTTATCTTTGGCAAGTTTTGCAAGCATAGTTCTTCTTTCTTGTGTTAAATCTGGGAAAGAAAGTCTTATACCACTTTCATTTACAGACATCGCAAGTCCTAAGTTTGCATCTGTTAAAGATTTTTCAAGTGATTTTGTAATACTTGTGTCAAAAGGTGCCACAAAAAGTGTTTTAGCATCTTCAACTCCAAGCGATGCAACTTGGTTTAAAGGCATTTCAGAACCATAAGCTTCAACTTTTACATTGTCTAAAATTGCAAGCGATGCGGCTCCCGTTCTAATTCCTGTGTACTCTTTTTGTAACCAGTTTTTTGTTTCTTCTATTTGTTCTTTAAAATTTTTAAAATCCATATTTTTAATTATAACAAAAAAAATTATAAAATAAAAATTAAAGCCCAAAAATTGCGGAGCAATTTTTGGGCTTTATTTTAAATAACAAATCAAATTATTTTATTTATAACTCATTTTTTGTTATAATATAAAAAATAAAAAATATGTCTAAGTTCACTCACCTACACAGTCACTCTCATTTTTCACTTTTAAATGCTTTACCTAAAATTCCTGAAATTATTAAAAAAGCAAAAGCTGACAACCAAACTGCCATTGCACTTACAGACGACGGAGCAATGTATGGAAACATTTTTTTCTACGAAGAATGTAAAAAAAATGACATCAAACCTATTATGGGAGTTGATTTTTATGTTGCTATTCGGACTCGTTTTGACAAACAACCAAGAATTGACAACAAAAGATACAGACTGGTTTTACTTGCCAAAAATCAACAAGGTTATAGAAACTTGATGAAACTTGTTTCTTTGTCTTTTATTGATGGTTACTACTATAAACCAAGAATCGATAAAGAGTTGATTGAAAAATACAAAGAAGGCCTTGTGGCAATTCTGCCTCAGTTTTCTGCTGAAACTTCAGGACACTTAACTTTGAACAACAAAATCAAAGCCAATGAAGCTTACGACTTTTACAAAAAAGTTTTTGGAGATGATTTGTATTTTGAAATTATCTCTCATCCTGAAATTGAAGGCCAAGAAGAATTGAAAGAAAAAATTGTAAACTATTGTCGAGAAAAAAAACAAAAGTTTGTGGCTACTTCTGATTTTTATTATTTAGAACCCGAAGATAAAAAAGCTCGTGATGTTCTATCTGATGTTTCAAACACAGGAATAAAAAGTCACCGAGAGCAAGAAGACTTTTCGATGAAAACTGAAAAGGAAATGTTGGAAATTTTTAAAGATTATCCAGAAGCTATTGCAAACACAAAAGAAATTGAACAGAAATGTAATGTTGAGATTGAACTTGGAGTTTGGCATTTTCCAGAACTTGAAGAGCACGAAGGTGTTTCATACGACCAAAGACTTAAAAACTGGTGTTACGAAGGTTTGAAAAACAAAGGTTTGGACCAAGACAAAGAAGCTAAAAAAAGACTTGATTATGAACTTGATGTAATTAAAACAAAAGGATTTTCGGCTTACTTTTTAATCGTGGCTGACTTTTTGAAAACTGCTAAAGACAAAAATATTTTAACAAATATTCGTGGTTCTGTTGCTGGGTCACTTGTAACTTATGTAACAGGAATTACTCACTTGAACCCATTTGAATACAAACTTCCTTTTGAAAGGTTTTTGAACCCGCAAAGGCCTTCGGCTCCTGATATTGATATGGACTTTGCTTCTGACGGTCGAGATGAAATGATTGACTATGCGAGAGAAAAATACGGAAAAAACAAAGTAGCCCAAATTGGTACTTTTGGTACCATGGCTGCTCGTGGTTCTGTAAAAGATGCTACTCGTGCTATGGGTTACGAGTACCAAATTGGAGACAAAATTGCAAAACTAATTCCTGTTGGAAAACAAGGCCGAACAATGTACATTAAAGATGCCCTTGAACTTGAACCACAACTTAAAGAGCTTTACGAAAGCGATGAAAATGTCAAAAAAATTATTCAAATGGCTCAGAAGATTGAAGGTTCAGCAAGACACATTTCGGTTCATGCAGCTGGAGTGGTCATTGCTCCTGATGAGCTTACTTATTATACTCCTTTACAGGTTGACCAGAAAACTGGAAAACTTATTACTCAATACGAAATGCACTCTGTTGGAGAAGACGGAGCTGGTTTGATTAAGTTTGACTTTTTGGGAATCAATATTTTAACAACTATTGCTGAAACCTTACGAAGAATTAAAAAAATTCATGGTGAAGATATTGATATTCAAGAAATACCAATTGATGACAAAAAAACTTTTAAAATGCTTTCAGCAGGTTTTACAGCGGGTTGTTTTCAACTGTCTTCTGAAGGTATGACAAAATGGTTAAAAGAACTGAAGCCTCACACTATTCACGACATTAACGCCATGGTTGCTTTGTATCGTCCAGGTGCTATGTCTTTTATTCCTGAATATATTCGTCGTAAGGAAAATCCAAATCTTGTAAAATACATTGATCCTAGAATGGAAGAACACTTGGTTGATTCTTTTGGTTTGATGGTGTATCAGGACGATGTTATGATGATGGCTATTGTTTTGGCCGGTTACACTTGGCTTGAAGCTGACAAGTTTAGAAAAGCTATGGGAAAGAAAATCCCTGAGCTGATGGCCGAACAAGAAGAAAAGTTTAAAAAAGGAGCTAAAGAAGGTGGGATGGATACAAGAACAATCAATCACTTGTGGGACGAAATTGTTGAGTTTGCTCAATACGGGTTTAACAAAGCTCACGCGGCTTCTTATGGTCGGGTGGCTTACCAAACTGCATACTTAAAAGCAAATTACCCTGCTGAATATATGTCAGCTTTAATGACAACAAACCAAGGTGATACAGATAAAATCAATGCTTTTGTAACTGAGTGTAAGAAAATGAAAATTCCAGTTTTGCAACCTGATGTAAATTTGTCTTTTGAGGATTTTGGTGCTTTGAAAAAAAACACAGAACTTAACCAAACTGACAAGGATCAAATTCGTTTTGGACTTAACACTGTGAAAAATATTGGTGATGCTATTTCTGAAAATATTGTCGAAGAAAGAAAGAAAAACGGATTGTATAAATCTTTGGAAGACTTTTTGCAGAGAAACTCAAAACACAAAGATTTATCTAAAAAATCTTTAGAGGCTTTGGCTTTATCAGGAGCCCTTGATTCACTTGCAGACAGAAATGAAGTTTTGGCAAATGTTGATAATTTACTTGAATTTATAAAAGACAGTCGAACAAAAGACGATTCTCAAACTTCCCTTTTTGCATCTCTTGAAGGTTCTGGTGATATGACAACTTTAAAACTTCAAAACCCAGAAGGTGTAAAAATTGTTTTGAAAACTGGAATGAATAATGATATTGAATATACTTTACCCATGAATGACAAAGAAAAACTTTTTTGGGAAAAAGAACTTTTGGGAATTTATATTACTTCTCACCCGCTTGAAAAGTACAGAGAAAAAATGTCTCAACCTGGAAAAAATATTTTATCAACCAAACAACTTGGTTCTTGTTCCAACAAAGTTTTAGCAGGAGTTGTCGAAGAGATAAAAGAAATTACAACTAAAAAAGGAGATAGAATGGCATTTTTAAAAATTTCTGATTTTTCAGATTCAATTGAAGTTGTTGTTTTTCCAAAAGTATATAAAGAAATTTCAGATATTTTGCATTTAAATGATATTTATGCCTTTAAGGGAAAGATTGAAAAAAAAGAAGACACTTACACAATGCTTTTGGATGCGGTGAAAGTTTTGAAATAAAAAGAAATTGAAAGGTAAAAAATTGAAAAAGAAAAAAGTAGAAAAATTGCGGAGCAATTTTTCTGCTTTTATTTTTGAGACAAACTAAACAATTTCTACTCTTTTTCCAATTGCTTCGACATATCTATAAAAAGTTGAAACTGATGGATTTATTTTTCCGTTTTCAATTTTTGAAATATAAGATTTTGTAACATCCATTTTATCTGCTACTTCTTGCTGACTTAAACCAGCTTCCTTTCTTTGCTTCATTAACTCTTCTAACTGAAATGTCAAAAGTGCTCTTCTTCTAAATCTTTCTCTTTTTTTTGTTCCTTCTTTTCCAAGTTGATCATCTAAAAAAGCACTTACATCATAAAAATTTTCATCAATTCTGTATTTTTCAAAATCTATTTCATCTTTTTTTTTATTTTTTCTTGTGTTTTTTTTCTGTGTCATAATGTTTTTTAATTAATTTAATTTTATCCAAATCTTTTTTCTTAATTTTTTGATCTTTTTTCCTTATTCCATTAAAAAGAAAAATAATATTTTTATCCTCGTAAACAAAATAAACTCTTAACTCATTATTTCCATACTGTGTCCGTAATTCGTAAACTCCTTTTATATCAACAACGGGCAAAACTAATTTTCTTAATTTAAATTCTTGGTTCATTTGCAATAAATCAAGAGCAGTATTGAGTTTTGCTTTTTCTATTTTATTTAATTTTTTATAAAATTTATGAAAATAATTTTTGTAAGCTTTAATTTTTCTTACCATAAAAACATTTTAGCATAAGTTTCAATATATTACAACTTTTAAAACAAAAGAAAAAAGCAGAAAAATTGCTCCGCAATTTTTCTGCTTTTATTTTTAACCTATTTAATTCCCCAAAACAGAACCCAAAGCATCTTTTACAGAATCAACTGAATTTTTTAAATTGTTTCCAGTTTCCGAAACTTGATTTAAACCTTCTTTGAAAGTTTCCCAAACTGGTTGCAAAAATATCCAAATTCCGTAAGCTGCTCCCAAAAGCAAAATCCAATACAAAAATCTGAAAAACATTGCCCAACGATTGTGAGATCGAATACCTTTTAAAATATCGTTGTTTTGTTCAATTTGTTTTTCCATTTTGGAAATTTTATTTGAAATTTTTTTAAAATCTTTTTCTTCCATAAAATTAATATTAAATATCTAAGTTAGCCATTTTAGCATTTGCCACGATAAATGATTTTCTTGGTGGAACTTCTGACCCCATCAAAATATCAAAAATCTCATCGGCAGCCGCTGCATCGTCAATGGTAATTTGCTTTAAAATTCTTTTGTCTTTATCCATTGTTGTTTCATAAAGTTCTGGTGGATCCATTTCCCCCAAACCTTTGTAACGTGAAATTTTAACTTTTGTATTTTTCTTTTTATCATCACTTTCTTCTGCTTCTGAATCTTCTTGCTGATCATCTTCAACTCCAAGTGTTTTTAAAATTTCAAATTTTTCATCATCATTGAAAGCATAAAAAATCTCTTTTCCTTTTTGAATTTTATAAAGTGGTGGATTTGCTAAATACAAGTTTCCATTTTCAATAAGCGGTCTGAAATATCTGTAAAACAAAGTCATCAAAAGTGTTGTAATATGCTCACCATCAACATCAGCATCGGTTGCAATAATGATTTTATGATATCTTAATTTTTCAATATCAAAAATGTCTCCAATACCTGTTCCAAGCGCTGTTACAACATTTCTAACTTCTTGTGAACCTAAAATCTTGTCAATTCTTGCTCTTTCAACATTTAAAATTTTTCCTTTTAAAGGTAAAATTGCTTGAGTTTTTCTATCTCGTCCCATTTTAGCAGAACCACCAGCAGAATCTCCCTCCACAATAAATAGCTCTGAGTCTTCAGCTTTTTTAGACTGACAATCAGCAAGTTTTCCAGGAAGTGAAAGTCCTTCTAAAGCTCCTTTTCTCATTACAGAATCTTTGGCTGCCTTAGCTGCTTTTCTGGCATTTTGTGCCAAAACTGCTTTTCTGATAATTTGTTTTCCATCATCTGGCTTTTCTTCTAAAAACTCATTTAAAGCTTCTGAAAATGCTGTTTCAACCATCCCTTTGGCTTCTGTTGAACCAAGTTTTCCTTTTGTTTGTCCTTCAAACTGTGGGTCTGCCAAATGAACAGAAACAACAGCTGTGATTCCTTCAAGTAAATCATCTCCTGTTAAAGAGTCATCTTTTTCTTTTAAAATATTGTTTTTTCGAGCATAAGAGTTTATTACACGAGTCAAAGCAGTTTTAAAACCAGTTAAGTGAAATCCTCCTTCTGGGTTTGGAATGTTGTTTGCGTAGGCAAAAATTCTGTTTGAAATATCATCTACATATTGGAAAGCAACTTCAACAGCTTCTCCGTTTGTATCAAGTTCTTTTCTTGTATAAAAAATATTTTTGTGAATAGCTTTTTGATTTTTATTTAAAAATCTTACCAAAGCCAAAAGTCCTGAGTCAAAGTAAAAAGTTTCAGCTGGAACTGGCAGCGATAAATCGTCTAAATAAAATTCATCTTCTGGAATTTCTCCTTCAAAATCTCTCAAATCTAAAATTGTAATTCTAAGTCCTTTTACCAAGTAAGCTTGTCCTCTTAGATGAGTTTTAAGTCTTTTGTAAGAATACTCTTTTTGTTCTTTGAAAATTTCAGGATCAAATCTGAAAGAAATGATTGTTCCTTGGTTTTCGGTTTTTCTTTTTTGTTTTTTAACCTCTGAAGTTTTAATTCCTTTTGCGTATTCTTGTACGTAAACATGTCCGTCTTTGTGCACTTCGGCTTTTGTGTATTCTGAAAGTGCGTTTACAACAGAAGCACCAACACCGTGAAGACCACCTGAAATTTTATATCCAGATTCTTCTCCACCAAATTTTCCACCTGCGTGAAGTGTTGTCATAATTGTTTCTAAAGCTGAAACTCCAGATTGTTTATGTTTATCAACTGGGATACCACGACCGTTATCAACTACTCTTATAACTTCATTTGGTAAAATCGCGACTTCAACACGGTCGGCATATCCACCCATTGCTTCATCACGAGAGTTATCAAAAATCTCTCTTACCATTGTGTGAAGTCCGTCAGGACCTGTTGAACCAATGTACATTCCTGGTCGTTTTCTAACAGGCTCTAAACCTTCCAAAACTGAAATAGAATCAGCTGAATAATTATTATCTTTTTTTGCCATATATTCTTATATTATACCAAAAAAACCCTTATTTTTAAAGTTTTTTAAGCGAAAATAATGTTAACAGGCAAGGCCTATTAAACAGGTTTTTGCTTGATAAAGTTGAAAATGAGATAAAAAAGTTGAAAGGCTTGTACCTCTCAGATTTTAACAAGGAGTCGGGCACCAAGTTTCTAAATTCAATTCTTTCATTAAGAACTTCTAGCCTAAAATCAACTGTTTACAAAAAAACACCTAAATTATGTAAATATGTTTCCGTTTTTCGACCCCCCCCCACATAAGCAAAGCAGTTTGCTTATTGTAGGGTCACCCGAGCACCAAAAAAGAACACATTACTCATGTGTTCTTTTTTGGTGCTCGTGACCCTACGGGGAGTCGAACCCCGGTTTTATCCGTGAGAGGGATATGTCCTAGCCATTAGACGATAGGGCCAATTAGAAACAATTTTAACATATTTCAAAAGAACTTTCAAAAAATAAAATCAACTTTTATGAAAAATATGTTAAAATATTTTTATGAATGTAAAAATCGAAAAAAGCTGGAAAAAGGTTTTGTCCGAATATTTTAAAAAAGAAGAATGGAAAAAATTAACTGATTTTATCAGAAATGAATACTTGAGCAAAACTATTTACCCAAAACCAAAAGATATTTTCAAATCTTTTGAGTTAACAAAATTCGATGATGTTAAAGTTATCATTTTAGGGCAAGATCCATATCACAATCCAAACCAAGCACACGGACTTTCTTTTTCAGTTTTAGAAAATATCACTCCCCCGCCGTCTTTAAAAAATATTTATAAAGAGCTTGAAAGTGATTTGAAAATTAAAAAAGATTTTACAAATGGCAATTTAACATCTTGGGCCGAGCAAGGAGTTTTACTTTTAAATGCAATTTTAACTGTTGTTAAAAAATTTCCTGCAAGTCACCACAAAAAAGGTTGGGAAGAATTTACAGATTTTGTGATAAAAACCATTTCTGATCAAAAAGAAAATTGTGTTTTTATTCTTTGGGGAAATTATGCAAAAAGCAAAGAAGGCTTGATCGACCCTAAAAAACATTTGATTTTAAAATCTCCTCATCCTTCCCCTTTTTCGGCAAACAGTGGCTTTTTCGGATCTGGACATTTTTCTCAAACAAATACTTATTTAAAAAAACACAATAAAAAAGAAATAAATTGGTAAAAGCCCAGAATTTTGGAGAATTTTTGGCGGAAAAAAAACAGGCGAAGCCTGTTTTTTTTTTTCGTCAAAAATTCTCAAAAATTCTGGTTTTTTATTTTAATTTTTCTAAAATTTCTTCTTCTGTTAAGATTTGAAAATCTTTTTGATCTCTTTTTTTTATTTCGTATCCACCGTTTTGGACTGTTTTGTCTGAAATAACAATTCTGTAAGGAATACCGATTAGGTCTGCATCTTTGAATTTTTCTCCTGGACCTTTGTCTCGGTTGTCATGTAAAACCTCAATACCGTTTTCTTGAAGTTTGTTGTAAAACTGTTCTGAAAGTTCGTCTTGTCCGATGTTAATTAAGTGGACTTTAAAGGGAGCAATATTTTCAGGCCAGATTAAACCATTTTGATCTGAAAATTTTTCTGCGATAACACCCATAACACGAGTAATACCAATACCGTAAGAACCTAAAAATACTGGGATTTTTTCTTCGTTTTTGTCTGTGAAATATAATTTCATTTGTTCACACTTTTCTGTTCCAAAATTGAAAATATTTCCCACTTCTGCTGTTTTGACTTTTTCTAGTTCGTCTTTTGTAACATCAAGAGATTTTAATGTTTCGTCATTGTAAACTTCTTGATTAATAGCAATATGTTTTTCTCTGTTAATGTAAATTTCGTCTTCACCTGCATCGCAAATTGTTTGAAATTCATGACTGAATTCTGTAAAAGCTCCACCATCTGCAAAAGTAATGAAAGTGTCCTCTCCTAAACCAAGTTTTTCAAAACATCTTTGATATGCTTTGATTGTGTTTTGATAAAACTCTTCATGTTGTTTTTCATCTGTAGAAAAAGAATACATGTCTTTCATGATAAACTCTCGCCCTCTCATAATTCCAGCTTTGGCTCTAACTTCATTTCTCATTTTGTTTTGAAACTGGTAAACATACACTGGTAAGTCTTTGTAAGAGTGAATAAAAGTTTTCATCATTTCTGTAATTGGTTCTTCGTGTGACCAACCAAAACCAACTTCACCACCAGCTTTTAGTTTCGATTTAAACCAAACGTCTACAACTTCATCGTCCCATCTGTTTGTTTGAGTCCAGTTGTTTTTTGTTTGTAAAGAAGACATTAAAAATTCAACTCCTCCAACTTTGTTCATTTCTTCACGAACAATTTTTTTGATATTTTCAACAACTCTCATTCCCAAAGGAAGTAGATCATAAACACCCGCCATTTCTTTGTGAATAAAACCTGCACGAATTAAAAGCTGAGCATTTTTTGAAACTTCGTCTGCTGGGATATTTTTTTGTGTTTTTGTAAATAATTGTGTTTGTTTCATACCTTTTATTTTAACATAAAATAAAAGAAAAATCGCGCCTTGCACTTACTTTTAAATTTAATTGAAAGTGCAAGGCGCGATTTTTTCTAACTTTTTAATATTAAAAAACGTCAAAAATTAGATGCCGAGCAAGGCGGCGAACAAAAAAACCGCGAGACGTAAACTGTTACGTTGAACGGTTTTTTATGTGAAGCCAACGAAGCTTGGCGCTAATTTTTGACGTTTTTTAGTCTAGTTTTAAAATTTCTGTAAGCTTAACCTGATCAAACCCTAAAACAAAATCCCCTTCTCCGATTTGTGTTACAGGAACTCCAAGTTGCCCTGTTTTTTCTGCAATAAATCTTGCTTTTTCAGGATCTTGTGAAACATCGATACTTTCGTATTTTACTCCTTTTTCATCAAACCAGTCTTTTAACATATTACAATACATACAAACTGGAGTTGAATAAACTATAACTTTTTCTTCTTTCATAATATTATAATTCTAACATTTTTGGTTATTTTTTCAAATGTGAAAATGCATCTGAAAATGAGTTATACTTTCCTGCTTTTGGTTTTTTAGGAGTTTTTAGATTTTGAACTTGGTTTTCTTCTGCTTGATAATTTGATTTTTCCTGATTGTTTTCCGTTTGAGCTTTTTGAACAAGAACTTCTTGAAATTCTTTTTCTTGTTTTTGTTCTCTTGTTTTTTCAATTTCTAGATTTTTAAGTCTTTGTTTTTCAATTTTCTCTTCCAAATCCAAAATTCTTTTTAACATTTCTTCTTTTTTTTGAAGTTCCTTTTCTTCTTGAATAATTTTTTCTAAATTTGGATTTTCTTTTTTTTGTGAAAAATCCTTTTTTGATTTACTTTGATTTTTTACTTTATTTTCAAAATTTTTCTCTGGTTTTTTGTTATTTTGTTTTTCTTGATTTTCTAATTTAGAATTTTGACTTTGAGCTTTTTGATAATCGTCTTTTGACAAAATAGCTTTGTCTCCGTATTTTTCAATTTTCTTTTGTTTCCATTTTTCGTCTTTTTTCTTTTCTGATGTGGTTTTGTATTTCTTTTCAAGCCAAGCAAAAATTTTCTCTTCAACCTCTTGTCTGTTTCTTCCATAAACTTTCCTTGAGTATTCAATAGCTTCTTGCTGATAGGTTGTTTTGTCAGGTTCTATTGGTGGCAGGGTTGTTGCTGAAAATGGCGCTGAACCAATCCCGTCGATCATCAGTGACAAATAAATTTCAAATCGACCCAAGTTTACAATATCGGTTGCTTCAAAAGTTGGGTAAAAAAGTTTTTCAATAATTTCAGCATCTTCTGGTCCAACTCTAAAAGAAATTGTTGTTCCCACGTTTCCAAAAATAGCAGCACGAACTGTTTCGGGCATTTGTTCTACATATTGGTGAGCCATTAAAAGTGAAAGTTTATATTTTCTGGCTTCAGATAAAATAGATGCGAAAGAATCATTTACAACATTTTGAAACTCATCGATGTATAAATAGAAGTTTGGTGCCTTTTTTAAATCAGATTTTGCCATATCAGCTCGTCCCATAGCTGCTAGATAAATTTTGGTTGTAAGCATAGCTCCCAACAAGTTTGCGTTGTCTTCTCCTACTTGCCCTTTTGAAAGGTTGATTAGAAGGATTTTTTTGTCATCCATGATTTGTCTGAAATCAATAGAGTTGTATTCTTGCCCTACAATATTTCTAATCAACGGGTTTGAGGTAAACTGTCCAAGCTTGTTTAAAATAGCAGCTGATGCTTCTTTTCTGAATTTGTCATCCCAGGCGTTGTATTCGTTAACCCAAAAAGCTTTAACAGCTGGGTCTGTAATTTGTTGTATTACATCGTCTCTGTATCCGGCGTCTGTTAAAAGTCTTGTAACAGAAAGCAGAGTTGCACCATCATACTCTAAAAGAGCCAAAAGTGAGTTGTTTAGAATGTGAACCATTCTGTCTGAAAAAGTTTCTTCACCAAAAATTTTCTTAAAAGCAGCCAAAAGTCCTTGGGCTGTTAGAAATCTTTTATTTGCATCTAAGTTTGTGCTGTCTAAAACATTAAAGGCAATAGGGTTTTGAGTGTCAAAAGGAGCAAAATAAATAACATCTTGAATTCTTTCTTTGGGAATTTGTTCCAAAAAGGTTTCAATGGCAGAACCGTGTGGGTCTAAAAAACACATACCGTTTCCTTTCAAAATATCTTGAACGGCCATATTTTCAAACAAAGTAGATTTACCCATACCAGTTTTACCAATCACATAAACGTGACGAAGTCTGTCTTCATCTTTAATCCCAAACTCAACTTGCTTTCCACGAGTATTTGTTTTGGCAAAATAGGTTATATCATTTGTTAAATTCATAGATTATTATATATGCTTTATTTTATCATTTTATTTTAAAAAAACAAAAAGCTGAAATTTGGCTTCGCCAAATTTCAGCTTTATTTTTTCAGAAAATTTTTATTTCTTTTTTGTTTGTGAACGCTTAAAGCAAATCTATGAGATTCTGCATTTGCAAGTAAAATGTCTTTTTGATATTTAGAAATTATTTTTTTGTCTCCAATGAATTTTTGTACTTGGTGTTTTTTGTTTTTAACACAAGCCACAACTTTGATTTCTTTTGAAATTTTGTTTTCTTTTAAAGCTTTGTGAAAAACTCTTTTTTGAGCAAAACTTCCGTCTACCACTATCAAATCTGGAAGCTTCCATTCTGTGTGTTTTAATCTTCTTGAAAAAACTTCATATAAAGCTTTGGGGTCATTAATTCCTTCAAAAGATTTAATATTGAACTTTCTGTATTCACTTTTTAGAACTTCACTGTTTTCCAAAACTGTCATTACACCTGTTTGGTTTTTTCCTTGAAAATGAGAAATGTCGTAAGCTTCTATTCTAAAATTTTGTGAGAAATAATTGTCTTGTTTGTCGTCTATAATGTTGATGTCTTTGATATGCTCTAAAAGAAAAATTTTGTTTTTAATTTCCTGGGCTTTTTCAAACTCTTGTTTTTTTGCAAAGTCTTGCATTTTCTTTTTGAGATTTTTTAAAATAGTTTTTTTCTTGCCTTCAAAAAAGTATTTAATATTTAAAATATTTTCTTTATACTCTTTTTGAGTAATTGAAATATTTGGCAAAAGTCCAATTTGTCTGTACAGATTTGATTTTTGATTATACGACTTTTTACTTGTGTAAAATGGGAAAAACTTTCTGACGATTTTTAAAATTTGCTCTAAGGCTCTTCTGGATTGAAAAGGTCCAAAAGAATATTTTACTTTTTCTTTGATTTTGTTTTCCAGAACATCTTTTTGTCTTTTAATCAAAACTGATGGGTATTTTTCATCTGTGATGATTAGATAAGAGAATGATTTGTCGGATTTTTCTTTGGTGTTGTATTTTGGTTTTTGTTTTTTAATTTCGTTTGCCTCCAAGATCAAGGCTTCTAAAACTGTATCGGTTTTTATAAAATCAATATGACAAATTTCAGAAACCATTTTTTGGATAATGGGTCCTCGTTTTTCTAAAATATCGTTTGCAAAATATGATGAAACTCTTGATTTTAAATTTGTAGCTTTACCAACATAAATAGTTTTTTTGGAAATATTTTTGAAAAAATAAACTCCTGGACTTTGGGGTAAATTTGAAACAAGTTTTTTGTAATTCATAAAAATATTTTAGCATATTGAAAGAAAAAAAGAAAAAACCAAAATTTGCCTTCAGCAAATTTTGGTTCATTTTCTTTTAACAAGACATATTAATGGCCTTTTTAGTAAACGGTCCAACAATACCG
>PDQZ01000015.1 GCA_002747955.1 Candidatus Campbelliibacteriota bacterium
AGAACTTGTTCCCCATTTAAATCCAACGTACTGACTTGATGTACTACCCAAACTTAAATATCCGTTCAAAGTTGCACAATTTTGACTAACACCTGATGCATTGTTTGTTGTAACTGTTACTGGAACTGGTGTTGGGGTTGGGGTTGGAGTAGGATTTGGATTAGGATTTGAATCATTTACTTTTTCAACTTGAAAAGTCACAACCACATTTCCTGCATAATGATTATCATTATTCCCATTTACATTTCCAATACCTACACCATTTGAAAATATTGATGAAGAAAGACTGCGACCACAACTTTTACTTTGACAAGGCCAAATATAATGATAAGTTGAATAATACTTTAATTTAACTTTTTCTGAAAAAGTAACTCTTGTAGATCCAGAAGCAGAAGATAGATTAGAAGAAGTCACTCGTCCAGAAACATTAATATTTTGCCCTGGATTGTAAACTTTATTGTTTAAATTATCTAAAAAAAACTTTACGTTTTCAGCATAATTTCCCTTTTTTAAATAATAATGTAAATTAAAAGCCAAAACATCTTGACTTGAAACACTTGTACTTGTCGCCCAAGTAGCGCTTGAAAGTGCCTTGTTTGTTGTTGTTAGGGTGTTTGTACCGAAGTATCCTGGATCTTCATTAACCGAAGCTGCGTTTGCAGACATTGCAAATAACATTAAAAATGAAACTGCGATTATATTTTTTAATTTTTTATACATATTTTTAATTTTATAGTTATATTATACACCAAAAGTTACAATATAAAAGAACATTAAACATTAACTCTTTTGATCAGATGGTCCTCCACCAGCCGGCCCTCTGTCATTTGAGTTTCCATCAGAAGTCCCACCTCCAGCCGGCCCTCTATCATTTCCTCCAGATGAACCTCTACCTCCTCCACCCCCCTCACTACCTTGACAACCATTCGCAATTCTTACAGAAAGCGGCAATCTTGGATCACAAGGATCATATTCACCTTTAGAGTTACTTACTTCTCTTGTTTCTTCTGCTGGAACAATTCTCACACCCGTTTCCTCATATGTCATTGATTGATCATATCCCATTGCTTCCATTTCAGCTCTTGAAAAATTCTGGTGTGAAACTGGTTGACTATGAGCAAATTTTGGAACATCATTCACAACTACTGTTCTCATTGCCTGTTTTACTGCTGGTTTAAAGTGTTGTTTTGGTATTCTCTCCCCACAAGGCTTTCCTTCACAATCGTCAAAATTCATATAACCTCCTGCTAATTTTTCAGGTTTTTCGTAAACCAAAGCCCTATCAAAAAGATTTAATCTTTGTCCATTTATCTGAACTTTATTATTCTCAATAATTCTTAAAAATTCTTTAACATTTATTTTATCTCCAGCTTGAATAAATGATAAATTACACCCCCATTGCTCTTTCAAACTTCCACCATTAGCCCTTATTTCCTCTCTTAATCGACTTAAAATATTTGCTGTTAAATTATTTAACTTGTCTTCTGACATTGTATCGTCAAGGTGTAAAGTTTCTTTCAGAAGTCTTTCTTTAACTATATCCCATGTTGTATCACCTAACTGTATTTCATACTGTCCATTTGGAAATTTTTCTTCAACAGCTGAATAAAAGTTATTTTTAACCTCACTATAACTTGTATACTCACTTAAATTTAACTGAACTTCTGAAACTGAAGATTTATTTACCGCCCCATCTAAACTTTCGCTTGCTCCTGCACTTTCAGTTATAATGCTTTCGATTTTCATTTCAGGTCTATTGTCAACATATTCTTGAAGCTCTTGCAAATCCAACTTATCACCTGGATTAATATTCACAAATTTATCCATCAGACCTTTATTTTTTTCCAAATCTTGAACAATATCGTAAATTACTCTTTCTTTTTGGCTATCTGTTAAATCTTGCCAACCATTTTGTTCCCAAAACTTATCGTTATTTTCCAAAATTTCCCACAATGTATCATCTTTTTTAACAGTATAAATATTTTCCAATTCTTGAGTTTGTTGAACACCCACTTCTGGTTTTAAAGGAGCTTCAACATCATAATTTGGATTTATTTTTTTCAATGTTTCAGGGTCATTTACTCCTTTTATTTCAAACTCTTTTTCCAATGGATTTTCAGAAATTTTAGCTCCCACTTTTCCAGCAAGCAAAGCATTCTCCCCTTCATTTTCTTCTGCAATACCCAAAACACTTCTTAATCCTTTTCCATAATCAACTTCAGAAAGATCAATTCCTGTTAATTTATTAATATAATCTAAAGCATAAGAACCTTGATGTGTTGGATTTTGATCAAAAACATTTTCAGCAACTTGTCCTCGAGCTTCCATTGAAGTTAAAATTGTAGCTATAGCTGTTACACCCATTGTTACATAAAGTTTTCTTTTTTCTAGACTTTTTAATTCTTCTTTTTTGTTTAAAATCAAATCAAGTCTTTCTTCTGCTGTACCTTTAAAAATCTCTTTTTCATATAGCTTGTCTGCTTTTTGTTTTTTTTCAATCTTTTTGTTGTATCTTCTTTCAACAAGCTTACCACCAAGCATACCAGCACCTGTACCAACAACAGCACCCATAATTCTTGAACCAAAGTTTGCCACAAAAGCACCTGGTAAAAATACAGATACAACTCCTGCTGAAATTGCCATTTTTGTTACTCTTGGTTGTTTTAAATACCAACTTGCAAGTTTTGTTTCTGAAATTTTAGAAATTAATTCTTTGTTTTTCCCTTCAAACTTTCTTTCTTGGTCTTTTTCTTCTTGTTTTTCAATTACACCTGCTGTTGCTCGAGCTGTTCTTTCTTTTCTTTTTTCTAAGTTTTCTTTTACTTCATCTGTTGCATTTTCTTTTTGTTTATCAACTCTTTCTAAAACAAGGTTCATTCTTTCTTTTTGTAAACCTCGGATTTGTTCTTGAAGTTCTGTTGATTCTTTTTTTTCTGATCTACCAAAAAGACCTTTGGCTTGTTGCCAAAAAGATTTATTTTTGTACTGATCTTTTAATTGATCAATTTGTTTTGATTTTTCTGCAATTTCAGCTTTTATTTCTTTTGTTTTTTCAATTCCTTCTTTTACAGCTTCTTTCTTTTGTTCTTTTTCTTCATCTTGATTTTCTTGAATCTTTTCCTTGCTTTCTTTATTTTCATTCAAAACAACATCTTCTTTATCCATTTTTATCTCTTCAATTTCAAAACCACCTTTCATTTCAGGTACTTCTGCATTTGATATTTTTTTTGGTTGTCCTTCTTTCATAATTATTTTATTAAATCAATTAAATTTTCTTTCATTTCAAACACTTCTTCTCCTATTTGTTCCAGCGCGTAAGTTGGATCTTCTGAGTTTTCTATTAAAAACTGTATGTATTCTTGTGGCTCTTTGTTTTCTAAATTATTATATTTTTCTTGGTTTTCCTCTGATAAATTTTGAAAAAGTCTTGATTCTATATTTTTAAATACAATATTTATTATTTTAATATTTAATTCTTCTTTGTCTTTCTCTGTATACTCTGAAATGTACTCTTCAGGTATTTGGAAATCTAAAATTTCTTTTATTGTTTTTTGGTTCATAATTTTATTATACTATTTTAATTTAATTTGTCAATAATAAGTTATTTAAACCTATCTCAACTCATCTTAATATAAATAATAGCATATTTTTTGGATTTAAAAAAGAAAAATCAAGGCCTTGCCTTAACAAGGCCTTGCCTTGTTAAGGCAAGGCCTTGATTTCTTAACACTAAAAAACGATAAACAAACCTATTTATCGTTTTTAATTTTTGGGCTTTATCAAAACATCAAACTCCGGTTCAAAATTTCTTTAATTTTCAAAATTAACTTTTGAAATTATCCGTAAAAATTGACCGTATCCATTATAATTTTCATAATCCCCCAAACTGAAAACACAATAAAAAGCCCAAACATTCCCCACAACATATGACGTTTTGCGTTTTGCCTATCACCATCTTCTCCTGCATTTTTTAAAAACATAACAAGTCCCCAAACAAAATAAATCACAGAAGCCGCCACAAGCAATGTTAAAATAGGCGTCAAAAATACATCTGTAATTTTTTGTGTAAAAGTTTTTACGCCTTCTTCAAAAGCAGCACCCCCATCCCCTTCTGCTAATAATAAATTATTTGAAACTAAAAACAAAACTATTGATACATAAAATTTTTTCATAATTAAATTATATCAGAAAAAATAAAATAAAAAACTGCCAGCTTACAGTTTTTTATTAAAAAACACTTCATCTTCAAAATACTTTAAGATTTTAAATACTCTTGTTCAAAATTAAAATCAGCTTCTGTTTTATTAAAATCTGTAAATGTTCCTTTCAGTAAGGCTAAAATTCCCCAAAAAGAAACAATCACAAAAAGCACAACTAAAGAAAAAACCACCCTACTTAAAAACAATTTTTTCTTGTCTCCGTCATCTCTGATAAACATAACCATATTCCAAGTAAACATAAGAACCGCAACTCCAACAGCTAAAACAAGAAGTTTATTTCCTAAATCATCCACAATCCCACTTGTAAAATCTGCAAAAGTTTTTCCAAACAAAAAGCTCGGACTCAAAGCCAATAAAACTAAAATTATTTTTTTCATACATACATTTTAACAAAAAATAAAAAATATGCTATATTAAATTTATGAAACGAAACTCTTTCTATTTTTCAATTTTGTTTTTTGTTTTTGGAATTGTTGCAGGGCAATTCTTTTCAAACTATATTTTTGAATTTGTTTTTTTAACCTTCCTTTTGTTTTCAACCTTATTTATATTTCAAATTAAAAACAGAAAAAGTAAAAATACTCTGCTTTTATTTTTTTTAATTCTATTTTTCTTTTTAGGTTTTCTTAGAAACTTCACCTTTCTAGAGACAAACAAGGGTGACTTAAGCCAGTTTCTAAACAAAAAAGAAAATTTTGTTTTAATTGTCGACGACATTCCCGAAGAAAAGAAACACAAAACAAAAAATATTGGAAAAGTTTTAAACTCAGACTCAAAAGTTATTTTCTGGACTTCCAAATACGCAAACTTAGAATACGGAGACAAAATTGAAGCTATAGGAATTTTACAAGAAATCCAAAACTTTAAATCTCAAAATTCAAAAGAATTTGATTATCAAAACTTTTTGAAAAAAGACGGAATTTTTTACGAATTAAAAATTTTAGAATTTAAACTTTTGGAAAAAGAACAAGGAAATTTTATCAAGCAAAAACTTTTTGCTTTAAGAGCCGATATTTTAGAAAGACTTAAAAATTTAATTCCTGAGGAAAAAGGCTTCTTGATGTCAGGACTTTTAATCGGCGCTAAAGAAAACATGTCAAAAGAAGTTTTAGAAAACTTCAGAAAAACAGGAATTATTCACATTGTAGTTTTGTCAGGTTTTAACTTAACTTTGGTTGCAGAGTTTTTTATGAAAATCTTTGCTGTTTTGGGTCTTGGACTTTCTTCACTTTTCGGGTCAATTTCCATTTTAGCATTTGTCATTATAACCGGTGCCACAGCAACAGTTGTACGTGCATCTTTGATGGCTTTAATTGTAATTTTTGCAAACTACACAGGAAGAAAATCAGATGCTCTAAAAGCTTTGTTTACAGCTGGGTTTTTAATGCTACTATACAATCCATCTTTGCTTTTATTTGATCCATCTTTCCAACTTTCTTTTTTAGCAACTTTTGGTTTGCTTTTGCTTTCTGAAAAAATTTCTCAAAAAATAAAATTTATCCCAAACAACTTTTTGGCTTTCCGAGAAATACTTTCAGCTACAATTTCAACTCAGATTTTTGTTTTTCCATTTTTAATGTATCAAATGGGTGAAATTTCTATCATCTCTCCGTTAGTAAATATTTTGGTCTTAATTATTGTACCCATAACTATGTTTTTAGGTTTTTTAGTCATTTTGTTTTCCTTTCTTTCAAATTTTTTAGCCTTACTTTTAGCTTTTATTTCTTATTATTTACTTTTTTATATTTTATTTACAGCAGAATTTTTTGCCCAAATCCCATTTGCCGTTTACAAAAATCAAGACTTTTCATTTTTAATGATGCTTTCGGTTTATCTTTTTTACTTAATACTTTATTTGATTTGGAAAAAGTAAATAAAATAAAAAAACAAAACCGCCAAAAAGCGATTTTATTCTATATCAAGTTCTTTAACAATATCATCTAAATTTATATCAAGTTCATCAAGTCTATTTTCAATTTCATCAAGCTCCTTTTGATCAACTATAATTTCAGTATTGTCTTTATCTATTTTAATCTCGGGTTCTTTGGCTTTTTCTTCTTGATTATAAAAATAATAAACCCCCATTGCAATGGCTGCCACTACAATTAAGAAAAATATTATTTTTATTTTATTATTTTTTAACATATATTATTATAATTATTATAAAATTTACTTATTTTATTTATTTGACAATAAACTTTTTAAATTTGCTGACGCACTTTTTAAGTTTAAAAATGCTTCTTTAATATAAATTTTTGTTTCTTTAAGCTTATTTTGAACAATTTTTAAATCTGATTTCAAATCTTCCTTTTCTTTTTCTAAAAGTTCAAACATATCAATCCAAGCTTCATTTTTTTTCTTTTCAGCATCGGCAATACTTTTTTCAACTTTTTCCAAATCTTTTAAGATTAAATCTTTAATTTCTTTTGAAGCCTCTAGATTTTCATCTTTTACTGTTGCAGTTAGATGCTCTTGAACTTTTTTTACATCATTAACAACTTCATCTAAATTTGTAAAAATATATTCTGATTTTTTTAACAAAGCCTCTTTAGCTTTAATTTCTTTTTCTTTCAATTCTTTTGCTTTTTCTCCAAGAGTTTTTTCTTTTTCTTTAATTTTTTCTTCCACTTCTTCTACTTTCCCCTCTAACTCTTCTGCTTTTTTATCAATTTTTTCTGTTACTTCATCAAGTTTTTCCATTAACTCTTTTTCTTTACCTTCTAACTCTTTTTTTGCTTCATCAAGTTTTTTTTGAATATCTTTACCTGTAACTTCAGCATAAATTCTCATTCTATCTTGTTCACTTTTAGCATTTTTCAAGGCTTCAAGAAGTTGTTTTCTAAAATACACAGATTCTTTTTCTATAACTTTACCTGCTTTGTTCAAAGCATCATCTACTTTTCTTGAAGTTTTTAAAATTTCATCAGAAATTTCATCAGAAATTAAAGTGATGTCATCACCCTCACAGGCACCTTCGTGAATTATTTCAGCTTTTACCCTACCCGCTTCACAAGAATTTCCAAATGTCTTTTCTACATAAACAGGGCATGGTTTTGTAATACATCTTTTTTTAGTATCAACTTTCGCACAAACAGGTTTGTAAACTGCAGGGCACATAATTTGATCTTTTAAATGTAGTTTTGGATCTGTAATTTTTGGTCCTTCTTTTTTATTTGGTAATTCTGGTAAATTTGGAAGTTCTGGTGTTTTTGGTAATTCTACTTGCAAACTAGCTTCTGCGAAAACTTGTGTTGAAATAGCAAAAACTAAAGCAGTTGAAACTGCCAACATTTTGTTTAATTTTTTCATATTTTATTTATTTTTATTTAATTGTTAATCTTCATTATATATTACAATAAAAAGTCTTTTTTCTTTCAAAAAAGCTCAAGAGAACTAATTTGAAAACTTTTTTTCAAAATATTCTTCAAGATCTTCAATTTTTACTCTTTCTTGTTCTAAATTATCTCGATTTCTAACCGTCACACTCTCATCTTTCATTGTATCATAATCTACTGTAACACAAAATGGTGTTCCGATTTGATCTTGTTTTCTGTATCTTTTTCCCACAGTTCCTGTGTTTGCAAAAGCACATTCATATTTATCTTGAAACTTTACAAAAAGTTCGTGTGCTTTTTCTGAAAGTCCGTCTTTTTTAACAAGTGGTAAAAAAGCAATTTTTACAGGGGCTAAAAATGGTTTTAGTTTCAAAACCTCTCTTTCTTCCCCGTTTTCTAAAACTTCTTTTTGATACGCTTCTGAAATTACCGCCAAAAAAATTCTTCCAAGCCCAGCTGACGTTTCGATAATATATGGAATTACTTTTTCTGATTTCCCTTCTTGGTTTATATGATTAAAAGATAAATCTGTTTTTGAAAATTTTTGGTGTTGGGTCAAGTCGTAATCTGTTCTGTCGTGAAGTCCTTCCATTTCATCAAATCCATAAGTTGGATAGTTGTATTCAATATCCCAAGCGTCATCGGCATAAAAGACCAAATGTTTATGTTGAGTAAATTTTAAATTTTCCTCTGAAAGTCCCAAACTCAAATACCAAGCCATTCTTTCTTCTTTTATTTTTTCATAATGTTTTTGGTTTTCTTTTGGATAAACAAAAAACTGGGTATCTGCTTGTTCAAACTCACGAGTTCTGAACAAAAAGTTTCGAGGTGAAATTTCATTTCTGAAAGCTTTCCCGATTTGACCTATTCCAAACGGAAGTTTTGGAAACATTGTATCAACAACATTTTTGTAGTTTAAGTAAATTCCCTGACAAGCCTCCCCTGGCAAATAAACATCGTTATCTTTTTGTTCTGTAAAATTTCCCAAGTTTGATTTTACAAGCAGATTGAATTTTTTAGCTTCTGAGAAATCAGAAGACCCACATTTTAAACATTTAACTTTAGCTTTGTTTTCTTCCCACAGTCTCTTAAGCTCTTCTTCTTCCATTTTGTCATCTGCAAAAATATCAAGTTTCAAAAGTTCTTTGTCTACTCGAACTCTGGTGTTACATTTTTTACATTCGCTCATGGGATCTGCAAAACCGTCAACGTGTCCTGACGCAATCCAAACTTTTGGATCTTTGAAAATTCCAGAATCAATTCCAAAATAATTTTCTTTTTTTGAAATATTTTCTTTCCACCAAAAATCTTTGATGTTTTTCATAAGCTCTGTTCCAAGCGGACCAAAATCATAAACCCCGGCATAACCTCCGTAAATTTCACTTGAAGGAAAAACAAAACCTTTTTCCTTCAAAAATCTAATAATCTGATCCATTGTTTTTTGTTCATTTTTCATACTGTTTATTTTAACATAATTTAGAATTAAAATAAAAAACCAAATAACGCTGCGCGTTAAAGATTGACTTAATTTATTTTATTTATTATAATTTAAACCTATTCTTTAAACCAAAAAATGGGAGAAAAAAATGAGTGAAAAACTTACTTTTAAACTATTGATCATCGACGAGGAGTCTGGTGATTGGATAGAAGGGCTTGAAACAGGAGACCCAAAAAGAATCATAGAGTATATGCAAAGAAGATTGCCAGTAACTTTTATGATACCACCACCAGATACTTTTGAAAAACCTAATGAATACTATATAACGGTAGGAAATAAAAAAAAGGCTTTAAAATATTATCACCAAAATATGTTACTGCTTGATGACAAACCTATTGAAGGAATTATGGTAGGCGATGATATTAAAGAATGTTCAACATGGGCTGAAGCACGTAAAATACTCCAATCAATCTAACAAAAAACCGTCGTTTTTTAAAAACGACGGTTCTTTTTTATTTTTTAAAAAACTTAAAAAATTGAGTGGAGTGCGAGGCGTCGAATAAAAAAATCGCGAGACGTATGTGTTATTACGTTGAGCGATTTTTTTATGGAGACAACGAAGCAATCCGCCAATTTTTCAAGTTTTTAAAAAACTCAAAAAACAAGATGAATAACGCGGAAGCAAACAAAAAATCCCCGAGCCGTATTGAACATACGGTGAGGGGATTTTTTTGTGTAGCTGACAAAGTTAGCCGCTTGATTTTTGAGTTTTTTATTTTTTTAGAACTCTTTTTAGGTACGGCGCAGTCTGAGAGTTCTTATTCTCAGCCACCTCCTCTGGAGTTCCCTTCGCTACAACTTTTCCCCCTTCCTCACCACCTTTTGGTCCAAAATCCAAAATATAATCTGAAATTTTAATCAAATCCAAATTGTGTTCAATAACCACAACTGTGTTTCCTCTTTCGGTTAGAATGTTTAAAATCTTGTTCAACTTTGCTACATCATCATAGTGAAGTCCCACTGTTGGCTCATCTAAAAGATAAATCGTTTTTTGAGTAAAAGGTCTATAAAGTTCCGATGCAATTTTAACTCTTTGAGCTTCCCCACCAGAAAGCGTTGTAGCAGATTGTCCAAGTTTTAAATAAGAAAGTCCAACATCGTTTAAAGCTTTTAATCTGTCGGCCACAGCTGGAATATCTTTAAAAAATTCATAAGCTTTTTGAATTGACATATCTAAAACTTCTGAAATATTTTTGTCTTTATATTTCACTTCCAGAGTTTCTTTTGAAAATCTTTTTCCTAAACACACATCACATTTTACATAAACATCTGCCATAAAGTGCATCTCAACTTTGACATATCCGTGTCCAGAACACGCTTCACATCGTCCACCTTCAACATTGAAAGAAAATCGTCCTGATTTGTAACCCCGAATTTTTGACTCAGTTGTTTGAGCAAACAAATCACGAATGTGAGTAAAAGCTCCTGTGTAAGTAGCTGGATTTGACCTTGGAGTTTTTCCGATTGGAGACTGATTGATCAGGATTGTTCTTGCAAAATTTTCAAGCCCTTTAATTTCAGCACAATTTTGAAAATCTTTTTTGGTCATTTTTTTGTTTTTCTTTTGATGAAATTTCTCTAAATTTTTATACAAAACTTTATGCATAAAAGTTGATTTCCCAGAACCTGAAACACCTGTAATAGCTACAATTTTCCCAATAGGAAATGAAATATTTTCATTTGAAATATTGTTTACATTTGCACCAATAACTTCAACCTTTCCCTTTTTGGCTGTTTTCCTTTTTTGAGGAACTTCAATTTTTGTCTCACCTCTTAAGTACGCTAAAGTTCTTGATTTTGAAGCATTTGTTTTTGCAGAAATTAATTTGTCCAAATCATCAGCCACAATCACTTCTCCCCCAAACTCTCCAGCAAAAGGCCCAATATCTACTAGATAATCTGCTGAAAAAATAACATCTTCATCGTGTTCAACTACAATCACAGTATTTCCCATATCTTTCATATCAATTAAAGTTTTAATCAACCTGTCATTGTCCACTGAATGAAGCCCAATTGTCGGCTCGTCTAAAACATAAGTTGCTCCCACAAGCCCCGAACCAAGCTGAGATGCTAAACGAATTCTTTGAGCTTCTCCTCCTGAAAGTGTGTAAGCGTTTCTTGATAAAGTAATATATTCAAGCCCCACGTTTGACAAAAATTTTAACCTGTCTTTGATTTCTTTTAAAACAAGTTTTACAATTTCTTCTTCTTTTTCTTTAAGTTTCAAATTGTCAAAAAACAAAATGGCATCTTTGATAGTTTTGTTTGTAATATCTACAATATTTAAACCACCTTTGTAATTTGGACTGTCTTTGATTGGCGAAGTTTGACTTTTTTCATCTCCCAAAAAAACAGACAAAGGCTGTGATTTTAATCTGTTTCCAGAACATATTTTACAAACATTTTCTGAAAAAAATGCTTCAAAACCTAAACCACCACAAGCTTCACAAGCTCCCACAGGAGAGTTGAAAGAAAAGTTTCGAGGATGTAACTGTTCGTAAGAATATCCATCATATGGACAAGCAAATTTTGCTGAAAGCAAAAACTCATTTTGCTTTTCTTCTTTTTTAGTTTTAGTTTTTAGAAGTTTTAAATCATCTTGAAAAACACCAAGCAAATTTTTGTCTTCTGAAAGTTCCAAGGTTTTTTCAACACTTTCAATTATCTGTGGTTTTTGTTCGTCAAAAGCATTTTTATCTAAAAAATCTTCTAAATAAAACTGATCCACCAAAAGTTCAATAGTATGTTTTGAGTTTGGTTTTAAGTCTATTTTTTCTCTTAAAGAACAAATTTTTCCATCAACTCGAACATAAGAAAAACCTTTTGAAAGTAAATCATAAAGCATTTGGTAATACTGCCCTTTTCTTTCTTTGACAAGAACTGCATAAACTGACAAGTTTATTCCTTCCGGGATTTCTTTTTTGTCTTTTTTAATTTCTTTGATTTTTTCTTGGATCTTTTTTTGAATAAATAAATAAATTTCATCAACCGAAAGTTTGGAAATTTCTCGTCCGCATTCTAAACAGTGAGGTTTTCCAACAGTAGCATACATTACTCTTAAATAGTCGTAAATTTCTGTGATAGTTGCAACAGTTGATCTGGGGTTGTTTGAACGGGATTTTTGGTCAATTGAAATAGCAGGAGTTAAACCTTTGATTTCATCAACTTCAGGTTTTTGCATTTGGTTTAAAAACTGTCTGGCATAAGCTGAAAGTGACTCAACATATCTTCTTTGCCCTTCTGCAAAAATAGTGTCAAAGGCCAAAGACGACTTTCCTGAACCAGAAAGCCCTGAAATAACTGTAAGTTTGTTTCTAGGAATTTTTAAACTGATATTTTTTAGATTGTGAGTTTTAGCACCTTTTATATAGATAAACTGATCTTCATTTTTATTACTCATTTTTTAATTATAACATATTTGCTCTTTAAAGATAAAACAAAGCCCGAAATTTTGAAAGAATTTTGGTAAGAAAAAAACAAGCATCGCTTGTTTTTTTTCTTACCAAAATTCTTTCAAAATTTCGGGCTTTGTTTACATTCTACAAGCCACAGAAAGTTTCATTCCAGTTTTTGACCCAACCACTCCGTCTGCTTTTAATCCTTTTACTGTTTGAAAGTTCATAACTGCTTGTTTTGTTCTTTTTCCAAATATTCCATCTGCTTTTCCTGCTTTGTAACCTAGTTTGTTTAAAGTATTTTGTAGTTTTTTTACAGCTTGTCCTTGTGATTTTTCTTGTAACATTTGTGTATATGTAAAGTTACATTTTGTTGTTGTTTGTGTATTTGTATTTACAACTGGATTTACAACTGTGTTTGTAACTTCTTTTTGATCATATTTACATTTTGATTGCTTGTGTCTTCCAAAACGATCATAGTTTGATGCTTTTTTGTCTTTACAAGTAAATCTGATTGATGAAGATTTGTGTTTTTTTGAAGAACTTGAAGAACTTGATGAGCTTTCCTCAGGTTCAGGTGTTATTTTTGAAACATTGTCACCAGTTCTATTTGTTGTGTAGATGCTTCCAGCAGAATCTATTGCAATTCCAAAAGGTTTATCCCCTGTTGTTCCAAAAATACTACTTGTTCCTGAAGGTGTTATTTTTGTAACTGTATCATCGTTTGAATTTGTTACATAAAGATTATCATCAGAATCTGTTACAATCCCTACTGGACCATTTCCTGTTGTTCCAAAAACACTACTTGTTCCTGAAGGTGTTATTTTTGTAATACTATAACCATTTGCATTTGCTGTATAAATATTTCCTACAGAGTCTATCGCAATTCCCATTGGAGCAGATCCTGTTGTTGCAAAACCACTACTTGTTCCGTCATGGGTTATTTTTGTAACACTATCATCGTTAAAATTTGTTACATAAAGATTATCAGCAGAATCTATTACAATCCCTGCTGGACCATCTCCTGTTGTTGCAAAGTCACTACTTGTTCCATCAGGTGTTATTTTTGTAATATTATCATCGTTAAAGTTTGCTACATAAAGATTATCAGTTGTTGCAAAGTCACTACTTGTTCCATCAGGTGCTATTTTTGTGACACTATTACCATCAAAATTTGTTACATAAAGATTATCAGCAGAATCTATTACAATCCCTACTGGACCATCTCCTGTTGTTGCAAAGTCACTACTTGTTCCATCAGGTGTTATTTTTGTAATATTATCATCGTTAAAGTTTGCTACATAAAGATTATCAGTTTCCTACTGATGCCCAATTCTCAATACTCTCAGCCGCTGCTTGTGATATTGAAAGCCCAAAAACAAGTGCTAAAAGTGTTATAATTTTTAATAATTTTTTCATTCTTTTTATAATTTAATTATTTTCTTAATAATACTTAATATAATTTCTTATATATCGATACATAAAAAACTTTTCTTTTAGTCTTTTACAATATTATTATACCCCCCCCAAGGATTTTACAAGTTTTTACAAAGCCCGAAATTTTGAAAAGTTTTTGGAAGTTGTGACAGGTCTTGCCTGTTACAACTTTCAAAATTTTGCGCTTCGTTTTTATTTCAAATTTTTAAAAATTTCAGAAATTAGATATTCAACGAGGCGGCGAGTGAAAAATATTTGAGACGTACTTGAAGTACGTTGAAAATATTTTTACACAAAGCCAACAAAGTTGAATGCTAATTTATGGAATTTTTATTAAAACTTGAAAAATTGGATAAAGCGCGCGGAGATAAACAAAAAACACTCAAGGTGTATTTAATATACAGTGAGAGTGTTTTTTGTGCAATCGACAAAGCGATTTGCTAATTTTTCAAGTTTTTCTTAAAACTTGAAAAATGAGATGTATAACGAGGAAGCAAACAAAAAATCTCCGAGCCGTATGTGTTATTACGGTGAGGAGATTTTTTGTGTAGCTGACAAAGTTAGACACTCATTTTTCAAGTTTTAATCGTTGTTTCCTAGAAATCTGAGTAAGTTTGTAAAAATCATAATAAAGTTTATATACATATGTAACGCTCCAAGCGCTGTATATCTTTGCTCTTCCTCATCATTTCCTTCAACTGAATAAAAAATGTTTTTATAAGCTTGGTTATCATAAATTGTTAAAGCTCCAAAAACAAGCAATGCAACTGCTGAAACGATCATATCTAGCATGTTGCTTTGGAAAACAAACGCATTCAAGATTGATGTGATAAAAATTACCCAAGTTGAAACAGCTAAATATGTTCCCCAGCTTGATAAGTTTACTTTTGTTGTATATCCCAAAACTGCAAGTGTTACAAACAAAATAACAGCTCCAATAAATACAGACAAAATTGAACTTACATCATACATCGCAAAGAATCCAGCCAAAGTTATTCCATTCAAAGCTGCGTAAACCATAAACAACATAATCGCAACCTGCGGAGACAACTTTTTAATCATAAATTGTATTCCAAGCATCAATGCAATTTCAATACCTACAATTGCGTAAAAATAAATTGGGTTTGCAAAAACAAATGACAAATAAGTTGTTTGAGTTGCAATATATGCAAAAATTCCTGATACTAAAACACCCATTGTCATCCATTTGTAAATTCCAATATAAAAATCTCTCAATCCAAATCCACTATTTTTTATTTCTCTATTTTCTTCCATAGTTCCTAAATTCTAACATTTTTAAAAATAAAATAAAGCACAATTTCGCTTCGCGAAATTGTGCTTTGTGTGATTTCCTGACTGTGTTTTTGCGTGGAAACGACCGTTAATTTTTTACCGTTCAAGCACATTGAGTGCTCGACAAGCAAGAAATTTAAAGTAAAAATCGTTAAGAAATTTTGTCTGTTTGAGCGAAGCGAGTTACAAAATTTTAGATTTTTACTTTAAATTTTAGGTAAAAAATTTCAAGGTCTTGATTTAAAGCATTTCCGAGCACGCTGATTTTGGTTTGTATTCGAAAGCGTGCCCTGGTTTGTTTCTTTTTTTATCAAGAAAAAAAGAAAAAGTTTTTTAATTTAATACTAAATTTCTAGTATTTTTTATTCTCTATGATATGGATGATGATTAATAATTGAAAATGCTCTATAAATACTTTCAACCGCAAACAAACAAGCTAACTTATGTGGCAAGGTAAGTTTTGACAAAGAAAGCTTAAAATCAGCATTTTGCTTTATAAAATCTGTATGCCCATCTGTTCCACCAATGAAAAATACTATTTCACCTACCGATTGATTTTCTTTTTGTTCCAAAAAATTCGCAAATTCTTGTGAAGTAAATTCTTTTCCTTTTTCATCAAAAATAATTAGAAAAGCCGATTTTGATTTTTCTAAAACTTTTTGTTCATTATTCTGTCTGTTTTTGTCCTCCTTTAAAAACAAAGTTTCAACTTTACAAAAAGAACCCAATCTTTTTTGATATTCATCAAAAAGTTTTTGAACCTCGCTATCTAGTTTCCCAATAGCAATAATTTTAATTTTCATTTTGAATTTTTTCTTCTTCCTCTTTTAAGGCATTTAAAACGTCATCAATCCCTCCTGACATAATCGAGTCCAAGTTTGACCAGTTTGTTTTAATTCTGTGATCTGTTAATCTATCTTGCGGGAAATTATAAGTTCTGATTTTTTCTGATCTGTCCCCTGTTCCCACTTGTTTTTTTCTATCTTGAGCATATTTCTTTTCTTCCTCCTCGTCATGTAATTGTTGTAACTGCGACATTAAAAGCGACATAGCTTTTTCGTGGTTTTTAAGCTGTGTTCTTTCAGAAGTTGACCGAACATCAATTCCAGTTGGTTTGTGAATCAGTCTTACAGCTGTTTCAACTTTGTTTACATTTTGCCCTCCTGCTCCACCTGAACGAGAAGTTTCCCTTTCAATATCTTCAGGATTGATTTTAACTGTAAACTTCTTTTTAATCGGCATAATAGCAACAGTTGCTGTTGAAGTGTGGATTCGGCCTTGTTTTTCAGTAGCCGGAATTCTCTGAACTCGGTGAACTCCTGTTTCAAATCTTAAAATTCGGTAACAATCAAGTCCTTTAATTTCAAAAGCCGCTTCCTTATAACCACCCGCTTCATTGATAGAAGTTGAAACTGGATTAAAAGACCAACCTTTTTTTTCAGCATAAGATTGATACATCAAAGCAAGCTCTGATGCAAAAAGCGAAGCCTCATCTCCACCTGCTCCTGCTCTGACTTCCAAAACAAGCTCATTTGGAAATTTTTCTTCTTCGATTTCTTTTTTTACAATTTCTTCCATTTGTTCTTGAAGATTTTTTTGCAAAGATCTTATTTCTTCTTTTTCAGCTTCTGCAAGTTCAGCAAAGTCTGGATCTTCTGCCATAACATCGACCTCTTCTAGTTTGTCATAAGTTTTTTGATACTCCTCTGCCAAAAATTTAGTTTTTTGATTTTCCAAAAAAGGAGCAATATCAAATCCATTTTGATTTTCTTTTGTGTTTTCTTGTGTCATAAAATATTATTCATTATAACATATTTTAATTTTGTAATCTCAACCAAATCAACAAAATCCTCACACGTGGTTTTATTTTACTAAAAAGAATTGAAAGATGTTTCCAAACTCAAACTTCGCAAACACTTGTTCTTGTTAAGATTTAAAAACGGAGAATCGGGGTCAAGTTTCTAAGCTCACTGCGTTCGCCAAGAACTTTCTCCCTGGGCTCAGCCGTTTCTCATTTCATTCGAAACATGCTTCCGCCTTTCGATTCTCCACGCAAGCAAAGAAATTTGCTTGCTGTGGGATCACCACAAAAGAAAAAAAATGATAAGCTTTGCTTATCATTTTTTTTCTTTTGTGGTGATCCCACGGAGAATCGAACTCCGCTTGTGAGGTAACGAACTGAATAAATAGACAGGATTTTCATCCTGGAAATCTAAATACAAACAAAAAACTCA